>CAZETX010000005.1:0-18999 GCA_964514925.1 uncultured Marinosulfonomonas sp. | reverse complement strand
TCGTCAAAAGCATGATGGCCAAATAAGTTACAACCGGGCGCCCAAAACCGGGCGCCCGACCCTTGCCAGCCCTGCCCCCGCTCGTTAGGCAAGAATTATCGAATTTAGGGGGTTTTCATGTCTCACAGTGATCCAAAAACGCTGGTGTCAACCGACTGGCTGGCAAAGCATCTGAAAGACCCTGATCTTCGGATATTGGATGCCTCATGGCATATGCCCGCATCTGAACGCGACGCCCGCGCAGAATATGATGCCGCCCACATCCCCGGTGCCCGGTTCTTTGATATTGACGATATTTCCGATAACCGCTCAGAATTGCCCCACATGGTGCCGCCGGTTGAAAAGTTTATTTCCCGCATGCGCGCCATGGGCGTGGGCGACGGTCATCAGGTGGTGGTCTATGACGCCACCGGCATATTTTCCGCCGCCCGTGTCTGGTGGCTGTTTCGCCTGATGGGCAAAACCGATGTTGCGGTACTGGACGGCGGATTACCTAAATGGCTGGCCCAAAATCACCCGACCCAAGACATGCCACCCATTATGCGTGACCGTCACATAACCGTTCAGCGACAGGCGCATATGGTCAAAGACGTCACCCAGGTCGCCGCCGCCTCCAAGCTACAGGATTATGAAATAGTTGACGCGCGCTCAGCCGGGCGTTTCCGCGGTGATGCCCCGGAACCCCGCGCAGGCATGCGCGCCGGGCACATCCCGAACGCCCGAAACCTGCCCTATGGCAATCTGCAAAACCCGGACGGCACCATGAAACCGGTGGCCGACCTGCGCGCCGCGTTTGACGCCGCCGGGGTCGATCTGAACAAACCCGTAATCACCAGCTGCGGCTCGGGCATCACCGCCGCGATCCTTAGTTTGGCACTTGAACGCATTGGCCATGACCGCCATTCGCTTTACGATGGTTCTTGGTCTGAATGGGGAAAATACAGCGACCTGAAAGTCGCCACAGGGGAATGAAATGCTAAGTAATCTTAAACCACAGCCCGCAGACAAAATTCTGGAACTTATCGCCCTGTACCGCGAAGATCCGCGCAATGATAAGGTGGATCTTGGTGTTGGTGTCTACAAAGACGCCCACGGCATCACCCCGGTGATGCGCGCCATCAAAGCCGCCGAGCATCAGCTTTGGGAAACACAGCAATCCAAATCCTATGTCGGCCTTGCCGGTGATCCGGCCTACGGCACCGCCATGCGTGATCTGATCCTTGCTGGTGCCGTGGACAACGACCGCGTCGCGGCTGCCGCCACCCCCGGCGGCACAGGTGCGATCCGTCAGGCGCTGGAACTGATCAAACTGGCCAACCCGGATGCAACCGTCTGGCTGTCAGCCCCGACCTGGCCAAACCACCCCTCGATCATCAAATACCTTGGCATGAACATGGCCCAGTATCGCTATTTTGACGATACAACCCGCGATGTCGATTTTACCGGCATGATGGATGATCTGAAAGCCGTGAAACCCGGCGATGTGGTGCTGTTGCACGGCTGTTGCCACAACCCCACCGGCGCCAACCTGACGCTGGATCAGTGGTCCGGCGTTGTTGACCTGCTGGAAAAAGCCAGCGCCATCCCGTTCATCGACATCGCCTATCAGGGCTTTGGCGACGGGCTGGATGCAGACGCTGCCGCCACCCGGCTGGTGGTGTCGCGGATGCCGGAAACCCTTATTGCCGCCAGTTGTTCGAAGAATTTCGGCATCTACCGCGAACGCACCGGTATTCTGATGGCCATTGCGCCCGACAGTAAAACCCAGCCCATCACCCAGCAAACCCTTGCTTACCTGAACCGGCAGAACTTTTCCTTCCCGCCGGATCACGGCGCCCGTCTGGTCACCATGATCCTGAATGACGACACCCTGCGCGCCGACTGGAAATCCGAACTGGAAGACACCCGCCTGAACATGCTGGCCCTGCGCCAGCAGCTGGCGACTGAACTGCGCCAGCGCACCAACTCAGACCGGTTTGATTTCATCGCCCGCCACCGCGGCATGTTTTCGCGCATCGGGGCAACCCCGGCACAGGTGCTGGCCATGCGCGACAGCCACGGCATTTACATGGTCGGCGACAGCCGCCTGAACATCGCCGGGCTGAACGCAACCACTGTGCCAATCCTCGCAGAGGCGATTGTTACCGCCGGGGTCTGATCGGTCATGGTGTATACTATACTTGACACCAAGTAATATATTTCTTACATAATGTCAGGTAAAGGCGACTCACCTCGCCAACCCATACCTATGAACGCTTACCCGGGCGGCGCATCAATCCGCCGTTCCCGACAGACTGGAAAATGCCCAATGTCACACCAGATACGATCCACCTATGCCAGCCTGTTCAGCGGCATTCTGATCTTCGTGCTCTATTTCTGGCGCATCAGCTATCTGAACGCTCAGGGCCGGTTTGACAGCCCCGACGCCATGGCCCTGCTGGCAAAAACATTTCTGCTGATGATCCCTGCCGGTATCATCCTCACCATCATCTCGATGATCCTGTCAGCGATCATCTTCGCCATCGCCACCAATGACCCCAAACCCAGCTTTGTGGTGGATGAACGTGACCGCCTGATCGAACTGCGCGCGTTGCGCATTTCCTACTACATATTCGGCGCCGGGTTCATTTGTTCGA
Organism: uncultured Marinosulfonomonas sp.; assembly: GCA_964514925.1. GTDB lineage: Bacteria > Pseudomonadota > Alphaproteobacteria > Rhodobacterales > Rhodobacteraceae > NVTR01. The sequence continues at coordinate 16,363 of CAZETX010000005.1, read as the reverse complement.
TGATTGCACTGGCCCTGGGCTACACCGCGTTCACAGTCTTCAACCTGATCATCGCTTCGATGATGCTGGCCACCGTCACCGAAGGGCTGACCCAACTGGCCATGCACCGGCGGGGATATTGACCCATGGTCAAAACCCAGATCAGCAATACAATCCGCCGCCTGCGCTTTGACGCCGATGAAATGACCCAGAAACAACTGGCCGAACTGGTCGGTGTCACCCGGCAAACCATCGTCGCCATCGAAAAGGCAAAATACGCACCATCCCTGGAACTGGCATTCAAAATCGCCCGCGTCTTTAACACACCCCTGGAACAGGTATTTTCCGATGACAACTGAAAGCCAGCCGATGCAAACCACATCTGACCGAAACACCGCCATAATTATTGGAATGTTCTTCATTCTGGCCACCGCAATGGGCGTAACCAACGCCATCTTGCTGGGGCCACTGGTTGGCGCCGAAAACCCCCTGATCACCATGTCCGAAAATGCCGGCACCGTGGGGTGGGCAACATTGCTTAACCTGATCATGGCCGGGGCGGTGGTCGCCATTGCCGTGGTAATTTACCCGGTGCTGAAACGCAGCCATGAAACGCTGGCCGTGGGCTATCTTGCGGCGCGAATTGTCGAAGGCATCATGCTGGCGCTGGCCGGGGCCAGCTGGTTGGCACTGTCAGAACTGGGCCAGGCTTTTGTGCAGGCTGGCATGCCCGATGGCGGATATTACCAGACCCTTGGCCAGATACTGTTATCGGGCGGCACAACCACATTCACCCTTGGCGCCGAGATTGTCTTTGGCCTCACCGCATTGATCCTGAACTTTAGCTTCATACAAACCCGGATCATTCCCCGTTGGTTATCAATCTGGGGCTTTGTTGGCGGGGCATTGCTGCTTAGCCTCGGGGTCCTGAAAATTCTGGGGCTGTCGGTTTCCGGGATTGAGATCGCCTTCACCGTGCCAATAGCCCTGAACGAAATGGTTCTGGCGATCTGGCTTATCGCCATAGGATTTGCACCGGTTGCGACCGCTAACCAATAGGCAAAACAACCCAAAAAGCACTGCCTGACAAAATAAGTTCACCGAACTGGCACCCGTTTTACCGCAGGGGATAAATCCCTGCGCACGGGAAAGCTGCGCCAAGATTTTCGAAAGGAAACCCGATGCCTCAGAAAATCCCCTTCAACTGGCCCATCGTCACCCTTCTTTTGCTAATGGGCGCGGTTCCGGCACTTCCGGGGGCCTATATCACAGCCGCCATCCTGATGGGCCCGCCCGCCGATGGCAGCGGGCACGCCCTGGTGCGAATGCATTACTTTACCACACCCTTTCCAATCATCCTGCACTGGCTTGCAGGCTTCATCTTTGCCGCCCTGATCCCGTTTCAGTTTTCACCCCGCCTGCGCCTCAACAATCCCAGCCGGCATCGCCTGTCCGGCCGGATATCCATCGTCGCGGTCTATATACTGGCCCTCACTGCATTTTGGATGCTGGCCATCTTTCCCCCCTCGGGCGGGCCCCTTAAAACCGCCAGTTTAGCGGCTACCGGCATCGGCATCCTCATCACTTTCAGCATCTCGCTACACGCCATTTTGCACCGAAAAATCGCGCGTCACCGGGCCTGGATGATGCGCGGCATCGCCGTAACCTATGGCGCGGTCCCGGCTGCATTTTTCTATCTGGGCTGGTTTGCAATACTGGGTGAACCACCCGCACTTGTCGACGACCTCGGGCGATGGCTTGGCATGGCACTGAACCTGACAATGGTTCAGATCAGCCTGCACAAAGGGTCACCAATATCGCCGCCATCAGCGCATCTTAACCGTTTGGCAAACCGTTCGCCCTAACATCGCATTTGCAATCACGGGGCAAACCCATGCTCAAAATCCAAAATGCACTCTATCTGGCCGGTGTCATCCTGCTGGTCTCGCTACCGGCAATGGGATCGCTGATTTACTACAGGCTAACCGGTGATCCCACCTTCCGCCCCCTGGGCATCACCATCAGCAGCCTGACCGAAAGGTTGGTTGGCGGAACATCCGGCGGTATCACAGTGCAAATTAACTGGGGTGATAATGCAAATCCCCCAAACAGCCGGCAACAGGTGCGCCAGGTGCTGGAAAAAGCCCTGTCAGTTTACACCGTCGACTTCAGCCTGCGGTTTCAGGATACCGGCGGCGACAGCATTCAGATCTACTTTGTAACCGACAATTCCCGGCTTGGCCCCTACCGGTTAAACAACATTTCTAGCGGTATCCCCGCTGCATTGGCTGCCTATAACATCGCCAACCGCCCATAACGACGCGCCTTTGCGCAATTTCCGGCTTTACCACAGCGCCACTCTGGTTCAGAACCTGCATTGAAAAATTAAACGCCACCAGACAGGCCAAACCACCATGATCCGCCATATCGTATTCTTCAGCGCCAAAGATCAGGCTGACCTGCCCGATATCATGTCCGGTTTGCGCACCCTTGGTAACATACCCAATGCGCTGACCCTGGAAGTACAGGCAAACCTGCTGGCCGATGCCCTGTCAAATGAAATTGATGTCGTGGTGTACGGCGAATTTGCCGATCAGGAAGCGCTGGACGCCTATAAGGCCCACCCGATTTATCAACGGGCCATAGAACTTGTACGCCCCTTGCGGGAAATCCGCATCGCCGCTGACATTGTGGCTACCCCGGCAAATAGCTGAACCGGGCTTTCAACAACGCCTCATCATACTCGGATCGCGCGGTACTGTCATAAACGATGCCGCCACCAACATTCAGCGTCAGCCCGCCGTTTTGCTGCAATATCAGCGTGCGGATCGCTACATTGAACGACATCCGCCCATCCGGTCCCAACCAGCCGACGGCGCCGCAATAGACACCCCTTGGCCCGGTTTCCAGCTCGGCAATAATCTCCATCGCGCGAATTTTTGGTGCCCCGGTGATGGAACCACAGGGAAACAGCGCCCGGAATATTTCTTCCAGACCAACCCCGGCCAGCAATGAACCACGCACCGTCGATGTCATCTGGTGAACCGTGGCATAGGTCTCAATCTTGAACAGTTCCGGCACCGCAACCGTGCCAACCTTTGCCACTTTCGATATATCATTGCGCAGCAGATCAACGATCATCAGGTTCTCGGCGCGGTTTTTTTCCGAACTGGCCAACCAGGATCGCAGCGCTTCATCTTCACTGGCAATATCCGAACGCGGCGCGGTCCCCTTCATCGGGCGGGTTTCAATGGTCCCGTCCCGGTCAACCTGCAAAAACAGCTCGGGTGAACGTGACAATATGACCGGCCCGCCCAGATCAACCATCGCCCCGTGGGGAACTGCCTGGCGGGTGCGCAATGCGGCAAACAGATCATCCGGGTCGGCGGTGCAAACACCCTGCAATGGAAATGTCAGGTTCACCTGATAAATGTCACCGGCGCGGATATATTCCAAAGCCCGCTCAAATCTTTCACGGTACTGGTTGGCAGAAACCTCGGGTTCCAACGGTGCCAGAACAGCCGGTTGGGTTGTACGAACATGTTCATCCCGCACCGGCCGGTCAAACACCCCGAACAACATCAACGGCAGCTGGCGTTCAGATGGCATCAGACCGTTTAGCTTGGCATCCAGACAATAGCCCAGCTCATAGCTGGCATAACCTGCCAGCCAATACCCGTCCGCCTGCGCCTGTCGAATATCAGCAAAGGCCCGTGCCACATCCCCCGGCCCATCCGCCCGAATAATGGCAAGGGGCGCCGCAAACACCGTGCCCCCGGCAATGGGGCCCGCGTCAAATATCACCCGGTTATTGGCCATGGGCTGTTCCCGCTTTAGGTTTGCGCAATCTTTGCACCGCCCAGCGCGCGGCGTCCGCAACGGTATCGTCACTGTCACCGCTCAGTTTTTGCGCCACTTCCAGCAGCGCAACATCTGCGGAATTGCCAATGGCATACAGCACGTTACGAACAAATCGGTAGCGCCCCACCCGTTTAACCGGACTGCCCGAAAACAACGCCCTGAAACCCGCGTCATCCAATTGCGCAAGCTCACCCAACCTCGGCGCCGTCAATTCCGGGCGGGCAAGGTATCTGGCTTCACTGGCAGCAACGGCAAACTTGTTCCACGGGCAAACCGCCAGACAATCATCACAGCCATAAATCCGGTTGCCCAACGCCGGGCGCAGCGCCGGGTCCACCGGGCCGTGATGCTCGATTGTCAGATAGGAAATGCAGCGCCGTGCATCAATCTGAAACGGTGCCGGAAACGCATCTGTCGGGCAGACATCCAGACAGGCCCGGCACGACCCACAATTCTCGGGCTCCGGGTCATCAACCGGCAAGTCAATCGTGGTGAAAATCGCCCCCAGAAAAAACCAGCTGCCCAGATCGCGGCTCACCAGATTGGTATGCTTGCCCTGCCAGCCCAGACCAGCCGCCGCCGCCAGCGGCTTTTCCATCACCGGGGCGGTGTCGACAAACACCTTTATCTCTTCACCGGGCGCCTGTTCCAACAGCCAGCGCCCCACCCGTTTCAGCCGTTTCTTGACAATATCATGGTAGTCCCGGTTCTGCGCATAAACCGATATCGCGCCCCGGTCCCTTTGCCCGATCACCGCCATGGGGTCATGTTCGGGCGTGTACATCTCAGCCAGCATGATCACCGATTTCGCCGCCGGCCACAGCGCCTCCGGGTTGCCCCGCCACGCCATCCGCTCTGCCATCCAGCCCATCTGCCCATGGTGTCCGACCTGCACAAACCCGGCCAACCGATCCGCCATTTTCGGATCAGCCCCGGGGCGCGTCACCCCAACCTTGCCAAAGCCTTCCGTCAACGCCTGATCCCGCAAGCGCTGTTTCAGCCCCGCCGACACCAAAGCCCCGATCTTCTTTCTGAAAATATCCCCACAGGGGTCGCCTGCAGGGTAATTTGGCGGGCAGACAGCCCCCCCGCCTGATCATCGAACCTCAAAAATCCAGATCCGAATAATGCTCCGGCGGCGGAAACCCCGGAATATGATCCGCCAGAATTGACCGGAACGCCGGGCGCGATTTAATCTTGGCATACCAGTCTTTGACATTCTCGTTCCGGTTCCAATCGACATCACTGATGTAATCCAGCGACGACAGATGTGCCGCGGCCGCGAAATCCGCCAGTGACATTGAATTGCCCGCCAGCCAGCGCCGGTCCTCCAGCAGCCAGCCCATATAATCCAGATGAAACTTGATCGCCTTGGCCCCGGCTTTCACATTCTTGCTGTCCGGATAGCCCTGCCCCATGATCTTTTTATTCACCCGCTCATATAGCAGCTTTGATGTCACCTCAGCGTGGAATTTATCGTCAAACCAGCTGACCAGACGGCGCACCTCAAAACGTCCGGCCGCATCCGTTGGCAACAACGCCGGCTCGGGGTGTTGTTCTTCGATATATTCGCAAATCGCGCCGCTTTCGGCCATGGTCAGACCGTCCATTTTCACCACCGGAACCTTGCCCGCCGGGTTGCGCCGCATAAAATCCGGATCCTGCTCCCAATAGCGTTCCTCAACCAGTTCCACTTCCAGCTTCTTTTCGCCAAGCGACAGGCGCACCTTGCGGCAATAGGGGGATAGCGGAACGTGGAATAGTCTGATCATCGGTGTGTCACTCTGGTAAATCGGTGGTTTCACCCTTCAATGGCGCGATCTGCCGCGAATTTCAACCTTCCAGACAGTCCGCGCGCCCATCGGCAAGAATTGTCGCAGCCCCATCGGCAATGGAACGCGCCCGTTTCTGCACAAAACCGCCGGGCTTGCTGGCCGATCGTCTTTTAGGATCAGGAAGCAGCGCTGCCAACCGCGCCGCCTGTTGCCGGGTTAGCCGATCTGGCCCCACCCGAAAATAGTTCTGTGCCGCCGCTTCCACACCAAAAACCCCGTCACCAAACTCAACGACGTTCAGATAAACCTCAATGATGCGCCGCTTGGTCCAGACCAGTTCCACCATCGGCGTCATCACCGCTTCCAGCGCTTTGCGCGCCCAACTGCGCCCCTGCCAAAGATAGACATTCTTGACCACCTGCTGACTAAGGGTCGATGCGCCACGTTTGCTGCCGCCATCCAATGCCTCACGAATGGCGGCCATATCAAACCCCCAATGCAGGCAGAAATTCGCATCTTCCGCCGCAATCACCGAACGCGCCATCACCGGTGCAATTTCTTCGAAATTCACCCACTGCTGATCAACACCACCAACCCGGCGACCTTCGGAATACATATAGGGTGTGGTGGGTGGATCAATCACCGCATAGCCCAAAACCGCCAAAAACAGCAGCACAAACCCGGCCAGCATACCACGCATCATCCAGCGCCACAGCCAACGCAACGGCCCAACGGCAACCTTTTCAGATCGCTTCTTTGTCCGCTTTTTACGCGGTGCCCGTTTCCGGGCGGCGGGGGTTTTTTTTGCTGCGCGTACCACGCCCCTTTAGGTCATAGTCATACCGACCGGGTCAAGCAGATGTCGCGCAAAACTAAGCGGCCAGCATCAAAACTTTTGCGTCGCTTCGTTTTACTGTCGCGCGCGCGGTTTTAAAACCCGCGGCGTCTGTGGCATTTTCAAGTTCCGGGAAAATCGAAAACAGCTCTGTTCGCACCGCTTCATCCTGCAATAGTATCTGATCCCCGGGGTAAAAACTTTCGCTCAGCACACCGTTGGAATGAACAATTTCATGGCGGTCAAACAGGATATGATAGTAGGTCACCAGATCACATGGCTCCTGAAATACCATTTCACCATCAATTAAATGCTTGGCCGGAACCAACACCTGATCGCAGCCAAAATGCAGCTCTGCCTGCCAGCCCTCAACCAAAACCCGGTGTTGCGGCGAAACTTTTAGCTCACGCCGGTTTCCGATGGCACCGGGGCGAAATACAATCGGCGCATGGCTTCGGCCAGCGGCAATCGTCGTGCGCCCGATCCAGCGAATGGCTTGCAACCCGTTATCCAGGGTTTGCACCAGATCACCAGTTTCCAGCTTTTCAATTTCCCGATCACCGTCCGCTGTCATAATCAGCGTTCCGTGGGTGAAACACGGCGGTCCCAGATCAGTGGTGGTATCCAACGGGCCCTGGGTGGTCACACCGGTTGAGCTGACAAAAGTTCCGTTTTGCAGAACCTGCCCGTCGGTTGGGGTAAATACCCGCGATCCGTCCGCCAGATAAAATGTCGTTCCGGTATAGGTAACATTGCCCACACCGGGCACATTGATGGTTACAACATCACCTGGCCAGGAACTGGTGACATCCTGTCCATTCACAGTGTCATTGTTAAACCGGTCAATATCGCCGTCATCGTTCTGATCAATCAGATCATAGGACGAAAAATTTACCACCGTACCGAAGGGCGGCGGATTATAGGGATCCAGGTTATAAAACTGATCCGTGAATGTTGTCGGCATCGGTGGTCACCTGAGTTATTAGTTACGCAACGGTACAATTTGTACCAACAGAGCATGACCTGCAGATGTGTTTTTCCGGGAATAATTGCGGCAATGCCGGGTTTTTAACCTCAATTTAGCACAAATTAACTATTCCGCCGGGATTGCCTCGGTTTCCAGCGACAATGGAAATTTTAGATGAACCAGCATTTCCCGGGGGCAAACCTGCAGGAAAAACTGCTTTTCCGCGTGCCAGTTGTTCAGGATATCCACCGCCTTTGCACTGTTCGTCTCACGTGCATGGGCCTCAATCAGACCTTTCAGCTGATCTTCCCAATGGGGCTCGGTCACAGCGCAGGTGACAAGGGATTCCATATTCAGCAGCGTTGGCGACAACCCCTCCGGGTCATACAGATACGCCATGCCGCCGGTCATCCCGGCGCCAAAATTAGGACCAACAGGGCCTAATATCACCGCAACACCGCCGGTCATGTACTCGCAGCCGTTTGATCCACAGCCCTCAACCACAACGCTGGCCCCGGAATTACGCACGCCAAACCGTTCCCCGGCGCGACCCGCAGCAAACAGAAACCCGTCGGTCGCCCCATACAGAACCGTGTTGCCGATGATGGTATTTTCAGACGCCACAAGACGGCTGTCCATGGCCGGGCGCACCACAATCGTGCCCCCACTCAGCCCCTTGCCAACGTAATCATTCGCCTCACCGGACACCTCAATCTTCAGCCCCGGCACGGCAAATGCACCCAGTGATTGCCCGGCAGACCCGGTCAGTTTCACCGTCAGATGGTCCGCCTGCAAATCATTGCGCATGCCGAATTTCGCCACAATATGGCTGGAAATACGCGCGCCAATGGTCCGGTGGGTGTTCTGAACCGCATAGGACAATTGCATCTTCTCGCGATCATTCAGGAACCGCGCTGCATCCGCCACGATCTGCGCATCCAGCGTATCGGGCACCGCGTTGCGTGGCCGCGACCGGTCATAGACAATCCGGTCCGCGCCATCGACAGTTATCAACAGCGGGTTCAGGTCCAGATCATCCAGATGGTCCGACCCCCTCGAAACCTGTGTCAGCAAATCCGCCCGCCCAATAACCTCATCCAGTGAACGCGCCCCCAGACTGGCCAGAATTTCCCGCACTTCCTGGGCATAAAACGTGATCAGGTTCACCACCTTATCCGCCGAACCGGTGAATTTAGCGCGCAGCTTTTCATCCTGCGTACAGACCCCGACCGGGCAGGTATTGCTCTGGCACTGGCGCACCATGATACAGCCCATAGCGATCAGCGCCGCGGTGCCAATGCCGTATTCCTCGGCCCCCAGCATCGCCGCCATGACAATGTCACGCCCGGTGCGCAAACCACCATCGGTGCGCAGGGTCACCCGGTCGCGCAGGTTGTTCATCGCCAACACCTGATGCGCCTCGGTCAGACCCATTTCCCACGGCAGACCGGCATATTTGATGCTGGTTGCCGGGCTTGCCCCGGTGCCGCCGTTATGGCCCGATATCAGGATCACATCCGCCTTGGCCTTGGCCACCCCGGCGGCGATCGTACCCACCCCGCTTGCCGCCACCAGCTTCACCGTCACCTTGGCGCGCGGGTTGATCTGCTTCAGATCATAAATCAGCTGCGCCAGATCCTCGATACTGTAGATATCATGGTGTGGCGGCGGGGAAATCAGCATCACCCCGGGCGTGGAATGGCGCAGACGCGCAATCAGCTCGGTCACTTTCATGCCCGGCAACTGCCCGCCCTCACCCGGCTTGGCGCCCTGCGCCACCTTGATCTCCAGCTCTTCGCACTGGTTCAGATACTCCGCCGTAACGCCAAAACGCCCGCTCGCCACCTGCTTGATCTTGGCACTCGGATTGTCACCATTTGGTTCCGGATGGAAATGCGCCGGGTCTTCGCCGCCCTCACCACTGTCGGATTTTGCCCCAATCCGGTTCATCGCCACATTCAACGTCTTATGCGCCTCCGGGCTCAGCGCCCCCAGGCTCATCCCCGGCGTCACAAATCGCTTACGGATTGAGGTAATGCTTTCCACTTCCTCAATATGAACCGGCGTGCCAATGGTCTTGAAATCCAGCAAATCGCGCAGATGGATCGGCGGATTTGCCTGCATTAGGCTCGAATATTGTTTCCACAAATCAAAACTCGCCCGATCACAGGCCGATTGTAACAAATGCATCGTGGTCGCACCCCAGGCATGCGCCTCGCCTGATTTGCGCGCCTTATACAGCCCGCCAATGGGCAACACATCCGCGCGCCCCAGCCAGCCCAGCTTATGCACCTTTTCCAACTTGCGCTGAATGCCATGCAGCCCGATCCCCGATATCCGACTAAGCATACCGGGGAAAAATTCCGCCACCAGCGCCCGGCTCAGCCCCACGGCCTCAAAATTCAAACCCCCGCGATAGGATGACAACACCGATATCCCCATCTTCGCCATGATCTTCAGCAATCCCTGATCAATGGCCTCGTGATACCGCGCCACGTTTTCGCTTAGCGTCCCCTCCAGCAACCCACGCTCAATCCGGTCGGCAATGGAATCCTCGGCCAGATACGGGTTTACCACCGTCGCACCGCACCCCAGCAGCACCGCAAAATAATGCGCATCCAGACATTCCGCCGATCGCACTGCCAGCGAACAAAACGTCCGCAACCCCTGGCGCGTCAGACCACTATGCACCGCACTGGTGGCCAATATCATCGGCATCGCCACCCGTCCCAATCCTTGCAGATGATCCGTCAACACCAGATGCCCGGCCCCGGACCGCACCGCGTCCTCCGCCTCAGAACGTATCCGCTCCAGCCCGTCCGCCAACGCGCCCTCGCCGGCATCCGCGTCAATGCAACAATCAATCTCGGCCATCGGCGCGTTGAAATTTTCCACCAGCCGGTCAAACTGCACATTGCCAACAAACGGGCTCTCCAGCACCAATATCTCCGTCTGGCTGCTGTCCTCATCCAGCACGTTTTTCAGATTGCCAAACCGGGTCTTCAGGCTCATCACCCGATGCTCACGCAAACTGTCAATCGGCGGGTTGGTCACCTGGCTGAAATTCTGCCGGAAAAAATGCGACAACGGCCGATACCGCCCCGACAAAACCGCGCTGGGCGTATCGTCCCCCATGGATGCCAGAACCTCTTTACCGTCCTCGGCCATGGGCGCCAGAATATGCTCCAGATCTTCCAGACTATAGCCGGCCGCGATCTGGCGTTTGCGCAACTCACCTCCGGTAAACAGCGCCGCTTCGCGCACCCCGGATAATTCATCCTCCAGATCATTGATCCGGCCCACCCATTCACCAAATGGCAGGGCGCGGGCCATTTTATCTTTGATCTCGGTGTCGTGGTACAGCTTGCCCTTTTCCATATCCACGGCCAGCATCTGCCCCGGCCCCAGCGCGCCTTTTTCAACGATATTGGCCTCATCTACCGGCACCATTCCGGCCTCTGAACCAGCCATCACCAGACCATCCGCGGTCACCACATAGCGCATCGGGCGCAACCCGGACCGGTCCAGCCCGCCGCAGACCCAGCGACCATCGGTCATCGCCAGTGCCGCCGGGCCATCCCAAGGCTCCATCACCGAATTGCAATAGGAATACATGTCGCGCCAGCTTTGCGGCAGTTCCACCGCCTGCTTGCTCCAGCTTTCCGGCACCATCATGGTTTTCGCCATGGGGGCTGACCGCCCGGCCCGCACCAAAACCTCAAAAACCGAGTCTAACGCGGCGGAATCGCTGCTTCCCTGCGCCACGATCGGCTTGATATCCTCTGCCAGATCACCAAAAGCACCCGACGCCATGCGTATTTCATGGCTCTTCATCCAGTTCAGATTGCCCTTCAGTGTGTTGATCTCACCGTTATGGGCCAGCATGCGAAACGGTTGCGCCAGCCACCATTGTGGAAACGTATTTGTCGAATAGCGCTGGTGATAAATCGCGAAGGCCGAAATGAACCGCTCATCCTGCAGGTCCGGGTAAAAATCCGCCACCTGCTCGGCCAGCATCATGCCTTTGTAAATGACAGTCCGACAGCTCAGACTACAGATATAAATATCCGGCACCCGCGCCGCCGCCGCCGCTTTTTCGATCCGACGCCGAATAACATACAGCTCACGCTCAAAAACTTCCTCCGGAACTCCCTTGGAATTGGAAATCAGAATTTGTTCTATTTCGGGCCGCGTCGCGTTGGCCTTTTCCCCCAACACATGCACATCCACCGGAACATGGCGCCAGCCATAGATGTAATAGCCCATGCGCAGAACCTCAGATTCCACAATGGAACGACAGGTTTCCTGCGCCCCCAGATCGGTGCGCGGCAGGAATATCTGACCAATGGCAATACGCTCACCCTCGCGGGGCGTGTGCCCGGTACGCCGGACCTGATCATAGATAAATTCCACCGGGATCTGTAGCAAAATACCGGCCCCGTCGCCGGTCTTGCCATCGGCATCCACGGCGCCGCGATGCCAGACGGCTTTCAGCGCGTTGATACCGTTATCCACGACGTTGCGGCTTTTGCTGCCATCCACCGACACCACAAGGCCAACACCACAGGAAGAATGCTCTGATTCCTCTGAATAGAGACTGTTTTGATCCATGAACCGCCGCTTGGCCTGTTCTGCAGCTACCCAGTTTTCATCATATTTTGCCATCAGTTTTCCCCGGCCATAAAGGCTGCAATAAATTCGTTCACCTCTGCCTCGGTGATCCGTTTATGATCACCGGCAAAACTGAACCCATCAGGTTTTCGGTCGATATAGCTTTCGCTTGCCAATGTCAGACCCGCCGCATTCTCAAACAGCCCCGCCGACACCCCGTACATTTCGCGCCCCGGAATTGTCAGCCGGTACCACAGGGTTGAACCACATTGATCACACCATGTCCGCTCGGCCCAATCGGAAGACGCAAATGTTTTGACCGGGCCCTCAAAACTCAGGGCATCGCCATCCGCGTGAATGGTCACAAAAGCTGACCCACTCCAGCGCCGGCACATATCACAATGGCACGCCCGCAGGTGGTCAGAGGTTGACCCAAGTGTAACGGTTACAGCGCCGCACATACATCTACCTGTCTTGTCCAATCTGCCTATCCCATTTTGACCAGTTAGGTCAGTTATGCTGTCTTTTATCCCCGCCAAAGCGGGTTTTTTGCCTGTTACAAAGTTTAAACAGGGCGGCCAAAAGTTGTTACATTCTTTAAAGAACTCTCGACTTTCTCTTCCGCCACCACCTGATTTTCCTGTTCCAGATAATCCAGCATTGCGTCCGCCGCCTCGCGCCCATCGCGAATTGCCCAGACAACCAGACTGGCTCCGCGCTGGATATCACCACACGCATAGACCCCTTCCAGACTGGTCGCATGGCTCTCAAAATCGGCCTTCACAGTGCCCCAGCCGGTCACCTCCAGCGCGTCTATCCCCCACTGTTCCGGCAGGTTTTCCGGGGTGAACCCCAGTGCTTTGATCACCAGATCAGCCGGTTCAATATAATCCGCCCCTTCAATCACTTCCGGGGTCTGCCGCCCACTTGCATCCGGCGCACCAAGGCGCATTTTTTGCACAATCACCCCGGTTACATTGCCATCCTCGGTAAAGCCTTTGGGTGCTGCCAGCCAAACAAACTCAACGCCTTCTTCCTCGGCATTCTGAACCTCTCTCTGGCTGCCCGGCATGTTGGCCCGATCCCTTCGGTACAGGCATTTGACACTGCTCGCACCCTGTCGGATCGCCGTGCGCACACAGTCCATTGCGGTGTCGCCACCGCCGATAACAACCACCTGTTTTCCAGCCGCATTCAGCTCACCGGACTCAAATTCCGCAACATCATCGCCCATGCTTTTCTTATTGCTGACCGTCAGGTAATCGATTGCCCGGACGATCCCGGTCGCACCACTACCGGGTGCCTGTAAGTCTCTGGAAACATACACTCCTGTGGCGATCAGCACCGCATCATGCAGACCGCGCAATGCGTCAAATGAGATGTCAGTTCCCACCTCGGTATTCAGTGCAATATCAACACCCGCCTGCTCCAGCTGCTCCACCCGGCGCGCCACGATTTCTTTCTCCAGTTTGAACCCCGGAATACCATAGGTCAGCAATCCACCGGCCCGGTCACTGCGCTCATACACAGTCACTTTCAAACCCGCCGCCCGCAATCGATCTGCCGCCGCAAGTCCCCCCGGACCAGAGCCAATGATGCCAACACTTTCACCCCGTTCTACCGCCGGTAAGTTTGGTTTCACCCAGCCTTTTTCCCAGGCCGTATCGGTGATGAATTTTTCTATCGCCCCAATCGTCACCGTCCCGTGCCCCGACAATTCGATCACACAATTGCCTTCACAAAGCCGATCCTGCGGACATATCCGTCCGCATATTTCCGGAAACGTGTTGGTCGCCTGGCTAAGCTCATAGGCCTCCTGCAAACGCCCGCTGGCCGTCATCCTTAACCAGTCGGGAATATTGTTGTGCAGGGGGCAATGGTTCTGACAATAGGGCACACCACACTGACTGCATCTGCTGGCCTGCTCCGCCGCTTTTTGCTCCGCGTACTCCGCGTAAATCTCAGCAAAATCCCCCCGCCGATTCAACGCATCCCGTTTGGAAGGCATATCTCTTCCCAGGTCGACAAATTTCAACATCGGTTCTTTAGCCATTGCAGAATCCAAACAAAATTTCAGAATTACCCTTATAAGATGGGCTTTACAGGATTAAAAGGCAGTAATACTTACCTAAAATTGCACCGAAAGGCTTCTATTTATTTAGCAGTAATAGTTTTTATAATTAAATGGCAGTAATATTTACCTAATAACAACCTTTTCAATTGAATCCAATTGGTTAGGTTGACACAATCCAATCGAAAGCAATTCCAATGCCAATACTGCACCTTTTACTTGTCGCGATTGTACAGGGCGTTACCGAATTTTTACCTGTCTCGTCGTCCGGGCACCTCATTCTGATCCCCTATTTTACCGGGCTTCAGGATCAGGGTCTGGCCATTGACGTGGCCGTCCATGTTGGCACGTTGTTCGCCGTAATGTTATTCTTCCGGCGTGATGTTCTGCTATGTGTTTCTGGAATTCCAAGATTGCTTGCCGGCAAAATTGATACCCCCGGTTCAAAGCTGATGTTCTTACTTATTGCCGCTACAATTCCCGTGGTTATTGCAGGTGTCATTCTTAAAATTACGGGTCTGGTGGACATGCTAAGATCGGCAACTGTAATCGGTTGGGCGATGCTGGTCTTTGGCCTTGTACTGTATTGGGCAGACCGCCGAGAGCCATCACCAAAGACCACTTCAGATTGGTCAATAAAGGACGCGATAAAATTAGGCCTGTGGCAGGTAATCGCACTAATCCCAGGCACATCCAGATCCGGCATAACAATTACCGGCGCCCGAACACTTGGCTATACCCGAACCGATGCCGCCAAAATTTCTATGTTAATGTCGATCCCAACAATAATTGCGTCTGGCGTTTTATTGGGCGCAGAACTAATAGCGTCTGCTGATATTTCAATGGCGCGCGACGGCGCTATTGCCGCATTATTTTCATTCCTGGCTGCCCTGTTGGCGCTTACTTTGATGATGCGACTTCTCAAATCAGTCAGTTACACACCATATGTGCTCTATCGGATTGTCCTTGGTCTGGGCATTCTGTGGGTCGCCTACAGCTAGACCTTCATATTACTCGCAGAAGACTTTATTGCTGCAAACTGTCCCGACGGACGAAATGGCCACAAATATTCCGGTAAAACCGAATCCATTGCCACCGGCGTTATGCCAAGTGCTTCAAATCCACGCGCATCGGGCGATACAATTTTATCTGTCCGAAGGTCGATAACCTGATCCCTTGTAACGATAGTATTCTGGAACAACCCCAATGAGACACTTTGCGTTATATCCAAAATACCGGCAAATATTTTACCCACCCAAAACGGCAAATTCAAAACCAGCTTTCGACGCTCAATAACCGACAGCAGTTGAGCTACCAGATCTGACAGCTTTACAACTTCGGGGCCCCCAAGCTCATATACCCCTGAGCGGGCCTTGCCTAATACACAAACAGCGATTGCTCTGGCAACGTCGCCCACAAACACTGGTTGAAAATAACTGTCGCCTCCAACAATAGGCAGTATCGGGCCAAAGCGGGACATTCTTGCGAATTTGTTAAAAAACCCGTCCTCCGCCCCAAATATCACCGAAGGCCGTATAATTATTGCGTCAGGAAAATTTGCCGATACAGCTTTTTCACCCAAGCCTTTGCTTCTGGAATAATCACTATCCGCGTTCTCATCTGCCCCCAATGCCGAGACATGAACCAGCCGTGCAACATTCTCATCTGCTGCAATTTCTGCAACTCTGCTGGCACCTTCATGCTGCACAGCATCAAATTTATTGCGCCCGTTTTCTTTCAAAATTCCAACACAGTTTACCACCGCATCCGCGCCTTTGATTGCTGCACGCACCGAAGCGTCGTCACGGATATTACACAATACCGGCTCAACCTGACCGACGTTGCCATACGGTTTAACATGCATCGCTTCATTAGGACGACGAACAGCAACCCTTACGCGCCACCCTTCATGGGCCATCTGTTGTGCCACGTAGCGCCCCAAGAACCCCGAACCGCCAAATATTGTGACTAATTTTGTCATATTGTAACCCCGGCCAAATATTCTGCTACCGGGTCTAAAGCCCAGCCCCCCACCACACAAGCTACATTAGTATACATATCTATGGTTAATATCGGATTCCCGTTGACAGACCCTTTCTGCACTATTATCTGGCGGCTCTACGACACCTGCCCAGGTGGCGGAATTGGTAGACGCGCTAGCTTCAGGTGCTAGTATTCGCAAGGATGTGGAGGTTCGAGTCCTCTCCTGGGCACCATTTCACCGGTTTCGTCAAGTTGACAGCCAGTCATCTCATTTCTAAACA
>CAZETX010000004.1:10538-104210 GCA_964514925.1 uncultured Marinosulfonomonas sp. | reverse complement strand
GCCTGTACCAGATAGCCTTCTACCTCGGTTTCCCCCAGTGCTTTCAGTGCCTCAAGACGGTGCAGACCTTCGACGAGGACGAATTTGTCACCGGCTTTGCGCAGTTGGATCGGGGTTTTCTGACCCTCTTCCAGAATGCTCTCGGCGATTTCTTCCACCTTGGCGGGATCAAGGGTTTTGGCGCGCTTTACAGGGACCTGAATGGTATCAATCTGGTAGGGGAGTTTGCTCAGCACGGTTGCCGCCTTTGGTCATGGATTGGGGTAAGCTGACCCGATCCGGGCAGGAATTGCAATTGCTGGTTTAAGGTGGCGGGACCGCCAGAGCGCGACCGTTGGGGTACGTAAATTCCTGAAGCCTGAGTTAACAGGTGGGCACCGGGTAAGTGAACCAGGGTTCAAACAGAGCCAGCTCCCTAGGATTTATGTAAGGCCACTGGAATTGGACCCCGTTAACGAGAAGGGCAGTGCCCGCCAATGGCTAACATAGGTGTTTGGCGGGCATCCGGCAAGGGGGGCTTAGATTTCACGCAGGCGGATCAGGTGGCCATCCCAACCTTTGTCAAAGGCGACCAGCAGGCCAAAGGCATCGCCCCCGGCGGGAAAGCCGCTGTGGATCAGGCCCAGGCGGGTGCCGCCATCAACCGCCGTCAGGGTCCAGGCGACATGGGTCATCAGCCCGTTCATTGGCCCGGCGGTGAAGCTGTAGCTGAGCCGGTCATAGGGGGACATTTCATCAACCACGCCGTTGCACAGGGTGGTGCCGTCGTTGCCTTTCATATCAAAGGGCTGAGCATCGGATAATTCCTGATCCGGGCGGTGGAACCATTTCGCGAGCTGGTCGGGTGCTGTCAGGTATTGCCAGACCTTTTCCCGTGGGGCGGCGATGTGGATGGTTTTTTCAATTGTGCCGGTGCTCATTGGTTCATGTCCTTTTCAATGGTGGATTTCAGGGTTGTCAGGCGCTCATCCCAGAAGCTGTCAAAGACCGACAGCCAGTCGATGAGCGGTTGCAGGCCGTTCTTTTCAAGGCGGTTGATGCGTTCGCGGCCCTGTTTGGTGACGCGGATCAGCTGGCCCTGTTCAAGGATGTTCAGGTGTTTTTTGATCGCCGGGCGGGTGACGTCAAACTGATCGGCGATCTGGCCGATGGTTTGGTCGCCCCGGGTCAGGATTGACAATATTGCGCGCCGGGTCGGGTCGGACAGGGCACGAAACGTCGGTTGTGGGTTGGGGGGCATGGGGGTGTCCGTGATTATGAAACCTTTTGGTATTCTTTTTATATGATACCATTGAGTTTCATGTCAAGCGGGTTTCTTAGTCAAGAATTGCCGCGCCACCGCGCGCCTGACCGTCGGCGATGAAGGCGGCAATGTTTGCGGCGCGCTCAGCGGCACCATTTGGGGGTTTGAAGTCCTGCAGCATGTTTTGCCAGATCGCTGTTGCGCGTTCATCGGCGGTTTTGCTGCCGGCGTCGCTCCATTGACCAAAGTTGGACAGATCGGCCACCAGTGGTTTGTAAAATGCGTCGCGGTAGCGGTCCATGGTGTGTTCGGTGGCAAAGAAATGCCCCCCCGGTTGCACGTCTTGCAGGGCGGCCCAGCCAAGGCTTTCAGGGTCTGTTTGCGGCGGGTTGGTCAGGTGAGCGAAGGTTTGTAACATCTCTATATCATTGATGAATTTCTCAAAGCCAAAGCTTAACCCACCCTCAAGCCAGCCGGCTGCGTGGAAGGTCATGGTGGCACCACCCAGCAGGGCGGCCCACATGGACATATGGGTTTCGCCAGCTGCCTGAGCGTCGGTGGTATTGGCGGCAGAACCTGCGGCTGAGCGCCATGGCAGGCCGATCAGCCGGGCCAGCTGGCCACTGCCAAGGGTCATCTGGATATGTTCAGGTGTGCCAAAGGCCGGGGCACCGGATTTCATATCAACATTAGAGCCAAACGCGCCATACACCACCGGCGCGCCGGGGCGGGCGATCTGGGCCAGGGTGATGCCCGCCAGTGCCTCGGCGTGTTGCAGAACCAGTGCGCCGGAAACGGTGATCGGGGCCATGGCACCGGCAAGGCAGAACGGGGTGATAATCGTCAATTGACCGGCGCGGGCAAAGTCGATGATGCCCTGTGACATGGGCCGGTCAATCTGGCGTGGCGAGTTGGTGTTGATGACGGTTTTGGTCCAGACCTGATTGGTAAAGTCGTGCGCGCTTAACCCCATGGCCAGTTGGATCATTTCAAAGCTTTCGGCGACCTGTCCGCGGCCCCGTGCATAGACAAATATTGGTTTGTCACAGAGCGCCAGCTGGCCGTGCATAAAGGCATAGTGGCGGGTGTTGGCGGGCACATCCTGTGGTTCGGCAGAGGGGCCTAAAAGGTGAATGACATCAGTTGCTTGTTGTAATCTAAGGGCGTTTTCATAATCCACCAGCCGGCCCGGACGGCGGCCCATGATCCGGTCAGTGGCATTGGGGCAGCCGGCGCCGGGGCCAAACAGCATCGCACCTTGTTTCAGGGTCTGATTTCGGGCCGGATTGGGGGCGTGAAGGGTGATTTCTGTTGGCGCGGTTTGCAGCGCGTTTAACACGATGTCGCGCCCGATGCGCACCATATCCCCGTCAACCGTTGCCCCGGCGGAGTGAAACAATTTTACGGCTTCCGGCAGCAGGATTTTCATCCCCAGCTGTTCCAGAACTTTCAGCGCCATGTCGTGGATTGCACCGATGGCATCATCGGAAAACAGTGATTGTGGGGCAAACGGGTGGCAAAGCTGCGCCGGGTAGGGGTTAGGCCCCCGGTGTGTTTTCGCGCGTTTCACTCTGCGGGCCATGCTGCCCCCCCCCTATATTTTCTGATCTTATTTCGGATTTTCTGTTTAACACGCCTGTTTGCGACGTTTTACTTGATATTTGTTCACGTATTGTTCACACTTGGCGGATGTCCGATATTCTGCAACCCGGCCAGCTGTTGGCCCGCGGTGTCTGCCGCCATCTGTTAAGCCATGATTTTGTGGCGATTGAGGAATTTGTACCGGATCGCGGGTTGCGGGTGGATGTGATGGCACTGGGCCCGAAGGGGGAAATATGGGTGGTTGAATGCAAATCCAGCCGCGCCGATTTTCAGACCGATCACAAATGGCAGGGCTATCTGGAGTGGTGTGACCGGTATTTCTGGGCGGTGGACGGGGATTTCCCGACCGAGCTGTTGCCCGATGAAACCGGATTGATCATAGCGGACGGGTTTGATGCGGAAATTCTGCGCATGGGGCCGGAAACAAAGTTGGCGGCGGCGCGGCGCAAAAAGCTGACGGCAAAGTTTGCCCGCCATGCGGCACGGCGCTTGCAGGGGTATCGTGACCCCGGTGTGGCGGCGATCAATAACGGGTTTAGCAACGGGAGTACAAAAGATGATGGTTAAGTTTCATTACCCGGATGGGGATTGGTGTTACCGGGGACTGCAAACCGTGCATGCGGTGTTTCACAACCCGGAAGGCAAACTGATTGCGCGGGCAGAGAAGGGTGATCTGTCAGGCTATTATGAGTTTGAGATCACCGGGTTCGAACTGGTGGGGCCGGGGGAGGTTTTTACCTGAACCGGGGCTATTTCTTGCCCATTGCCTCAGCCAGTTTGGCGGCGGCGGTGATTTCTTCGGCAATTTCGCGGGCCTCATCCGGGTCAAAGTCAAGCGGCAGGTCGATGCCTTTACCTTCGATAAAAATTCGAACCATACCCAGTGATGTTGGGCCAATCTGAATGTTGGCGGTGACGTCGCTTTCTTTGTTGATGCCCATCTTGGCCCCCATAGGTTTGCCCGCAGGTAGCGTGTTGATTGTGGCTTAGCAAGTTCTGTAAGCTTGATTTAGTCAAGTAAAATTGCTTTGGCCCCACAAAAGGGGATGCAGATGGATACGATTGACCGGGTTCGGGAAATCAACAGATTTTATACCCGCCAAATCGGGTTGGTGGAACGCAATTATCTGGCGGGCGGATTGAGCCAGAGTAAATTGAGGGTGCTCTATGAATTGCACCAACCAAACCCACCAACCACGCGACGTTTGGCGCAGGATCTGGGGTTGGATGAGGGGTATCTTAGCCGAATTCTTGCAAAGTTTACCAAACAGGGCTGGTTGCAGAGAACCCCTGATCCGACGGACCGGCGTGTATCCATTCTTGTGCTTTCGGATGGGGGACAGACCAAGGCAGACGCTTTGAATAAGGAATCGCGCGGGCGGATTGGTGAGATGCTGGGGGGTGTTGACAGCATTGATCAGGCCAGATTGGTTGATGCGATGACTGGTATTCAGCGGCTGTTAACGGGCGCTAAAACAGATGTCATTTTTCGCGATCTGCGGCCGGGTGACAGTGGTTGGCTGGTGCAGAAACACGCCGAGCTATATCAACGTGAAGAAGGGTTTGATCACCGTTTTGAAGCCTTAGTGGCTGAAATACTTGCGGAATTTGTTCGTAAACACGACCCGGAAAATGAACGGGCGTTTATTGCCGAACGTGCAGGCCAACGTTAGGGAAGCGTGTTTTGTTTGCGGAAGGATGAATATACAGCGAAGCTGCGGTTGTTCCTGTTGGTGCCCGAAGCCCGGGGTCTTGGTCTGGGGCGGAAGTTGTTGGAGGCCTGTATAGGGTTTGCGCGCGCGGTTACCGCCGCATGGTGCTTTGGACCCACAAAAACCTTAACGCAGCCTGTGCGCTTTAAGCAATGTATGGTTTTGAGATCACTTCGGAAGAAAAGGTGAACGAGTTTGGTGTCGATCTGGTCAGTCAAACCTGGGAAATTGCGTTGTAAGCCCCTTGCAATAATCCCAAGCCTTGGTTAAATCCAGCCAGCGTGCCGCCTTAGCTCAGTTGGTTAGAGCACTGGTTTGTGGAACCAGGGGTCCCCCGTTCAAGCCGGGGAGGCGGTACCAACCCCCAAATATTTGATGTAGGACGGCGCGGTTTGCCCTAGGGTTTCCAAAACCTGTGTTTGTGAGGTGTGTTTGATGCGGATGTTCAGGCTGATTTTTATCGTTGTTTCTGTGGCGCTGTTTGGGGGCGTTGCGTCTGCACAGGTGGCGCTGACCGGGGTTAATCTGGCGGGGGCGGATTTTGGTGAGGATACGCTGCCGGGGCGGTTCGGGGTGCAATATACCTATCCGACGGCGGCTGAGCTGGATTATTTCACCGCCAAGGGCATGAATGTGTTTCGCCTGCCGTTTCGCTGGGAGCGTTTGCAGCGGGGATTGAACAGCGCGTTTGATGCGGACGAGCTGGCGCGGATCAGGGCGTTTGTGGATGGTGCAACGGGCACGGGGGCCAAGGTAATTCTGGACCCGCATAATTACGCGCGTTACCACGGGCAGGTTATCGGTGATGGGGTGCCGGTGGCGGCATTTGCCGATTTCTGGGGTCGGTTGGCGGTTGAATTTGGCGGCAACAGGAACGTCATTTTCAGCCTGATGAATGAGCCCAATGACATGGCAACCGAGCTGTGGCTGGAGGGGGCCAATGGGGCCATTGCTGCCATTCGCGGGGCCGGGGCGGGCAACCTGATACTGGTGCCGGGCAATGGCTGGAGCGGGGCGCATTCCTGGGGGCTGGACTATTATGGCACGCCCAATGGGCAGGTGATGACCGGGCTGCGCGATCCGATCGGAAATTTTGCCTATGATGTGCACCAGTATCTGGATGGCGATTCATCGGGCAGTTCAGCGGATTGTGTCAGCCGGAGGGTTGGCGTGGAGCGGTTGCGCGCGATGACAGCCTGGTTGCACCGACAGGGCGCGCGGGCGTTTTTAAGTGAATTTGGAGGCGGGCGGAATGAAACCTGTCTGGCGGCGGTGGACAATATGCTGGGCTATATGGATGCAAATGCCGATGTGTGGATGGGCTGGACATGGTGGGCAGCCGGGCCGTGGTGGGGGGATTACATTTTCACGCTGGAGCCGGAAAATGGTGTGGACCGGGCGCAGATGGCGATACTGGAACGCCATATGGCGCGCTAGCTGGCGGGGTCGCGGTTACCTGCCCGGGACAGGCGCAGGGCCTGACCTACATTGTGGCGCAGTTCCTGTGGCTGGTTTTCCAGCACCCCAAGGACCGCACGCAGTTCGGCGCGGGCATCATGCAGCTGATCAATAAGCGAGATAATAACAGCAAGGGCGTCTTCGTTCAGTTCAAAATCTTCGGACAGTTCGCACAGCAATTCAATACGCGCGATATCGACCTGACGGTAGGCGATGCCGTTTTTGGTTTGCAGTGGCGTGACAATCCGGGCTTTGACAAAGGAAACCAGTTGGCGACGGGTCAGGCGGGTGACAGATGCAACCACCTGTTCTTCGGAAAAATGTTGGCTCATTTCAGAACCTCCTTTGCCGGATCATAGGCGTTTGTTTTGCGCCAGTTTTCCATAAATTCGGCCAGTTCCGGGTCAATCTTTTCTGGCATGACGATGCGCAGTTCAACTTTTTGGTCGCCCGGTTCTTTGCCCGCAGGTTTTACGCCGCGCCCGCGCAGGCGCAGGGTTTGACCGCTACTGGCGCCTTTGGAAATGCTCAGGTTCACTGAGCCGTCAATGGTGGGTACTTTTACTTTGCCGCCAAGAATGGCCGTGTCGATCGAAATCGGTTGGGTGACCAGAATATCGTTGCCGTCGCGCTGGAAGATCGCGTCCGGACGCACGCTAAGTGTTACCAGTGCGTTGCCGGCGGGGCCGCCGCCGATGCCGGGTGCGCCTTTGCCGCGCAGGCGGATGGTTTGGCCATCGCGGGTGCCCTGGGGTATTTTGACCTCAAGCGAGGTGCCATCGGGCAGGGTGATGCGGGTTTTGGCGCCCCTGACGGCATCCAGAAACGATACTTCCAGCGCATAACGGTGGTCCGGGCCGGGGGCGGAAAAGCCATGCTCTTGCCCGCCGGAAGGTCCGGTTCGACCCCGGCGCAGAAATTCGGCAAAGATATCGGCCGGGTCAACCGTGTCGTCATAGGGGTTTTGCGGCCGGTAGGGGTTGTCAGCGGCGTCGGCATATTCGCGATAATACTGGCGGTTCTGTTTTTCAGCGCCGGTTGCGTCAATTTCGCCGCGATCAAATTTGGCGCGGTTTTCCGGGTCTTTCAGCAGATCATAGGCGGCGGATGCGGCTTTGAAACGCGCCTCGGCCTTGGTGTCATCCGGGTTCAGATCCGGGTGGCTGGTGCGGGCGATTTTGCGGTAGGCCTTTTTGATCTCGGCATCTGTGGCGGTTTTTGTCAGGCCAAGGGCGTTGTAGGGGTCATTTTTCATTGATCTTTATCCGTTGGCGCAGGGTGTTGTTGTCGGCATTATATATCAGGATTTCGCCCGCTTGGGTGACAATGGCATACCAGTCAGAGCCCCGGGTAAACGCTGTGGCGCGCGCACCATCAGGCAGGGTGATGGCATCGGGCAGCTGAACGGTTTTGGTGTCAGCACTGAAACGGATGACAAACAGCGCGACGATGGTTAGAAGCCCTAAAATCATGGTGGCGGTCAGGACCGTCACCAACAGGCGCAGGAAACGCAGGTTCTTTGCGTCACTTGCAGATATCGGAGTTTCTTGCATGCCGTCCCTTACGGTTACAATTTTAATCGGGCCAAAGCCCCCCAAGCGGCTTGATAAAGCACTGGGGCGCGACGTGCCAGAGGCAGCGGAACTTTCCCGATCCCGTCTGGTACGGCTGATCGGCGAGGGGGCCGTGGCGCTGGACGGGGTTGTGGTGACGGATCAGAAGGCGCGGGTTGCCGAGGGACAGGAATATATCGTGACCCTGCCACCGCCGGTTGACACCCATATGTTGCCCGAAGACATCCCGCTGGAGGTGCTGTTTGAGGATGATGATCTGATTGTCATCAACAAGCCCGCCGGTATGGTGGTGCATCCGGCGCCGGGAACGCCGGGGGGGACGCTGGTGAACGCGTTGTTGCATCATTTTGGTGGTCGGTTGTCCGGGGTGGGCGGGGAGCTGCGCCCGGGCATCGTGCACCGGATTGATAAGGATACCAGCGGGTTATTGGTGGTGGCCAAGTCTGACGCGGCCCATCACGGGCTGGCAAAACAGTTTGAGAAACATACGGTGGAACGAAAGTATTCCGCGCTGTGTTACGGGGTGCCGGATGCGGCTGATCCGCGGTTGCGCGGGGTGCGCGGGGTGAATTTTGAGCCCGGCAATGTGATGAAGATCACCACCCATCTGGCGCGCCATAAGACCGACCGGCAAAAACAGGCGGTGCTGTTTCAGGGCGCGCGCCACGCGGTGACGCGGGTGCGTACTGTGGCAAGTTTTGGCGCGCCTGCAGTTGTGGCACAGATGGAATGCTGGCTGGAAACCGGGCGCACCCATCAGATTCGGGTGCATATGGCCCATGTGGGCCATGGGCTGATTGGCGACGGAACCTATGGCGGGCGGCGCAAGATTAGTGCCAAGGCGCTGGGGGCAGCTGCACTTGGTGCCATTGCTGCGTTCCCGCGTCAGGCGTTGCATGCTGCGGTGCTGGGGTTTGAGCACCCGGTGGGTGGGCAGGCGGTTCGGTTTGAGGCAGAGATGCCGGCGGATATGGCATCGCTAATTGACAAGCTGAAGTAATAATCGCCTTGTGATACTACCCGCGGCAAATAGATGGGGTGGTTGATGCAAGCACTGCCGATTTCATGGACCATCATCTTTTGGGTGGTTTCCTATGGCATGCAAATTGCAACTGTTATTCGAGTTCTGACACGGGAACACCGGGAACCTGTGTCCCGACTGGCATGGATATTTTTTATCATGGCAGTACCGGTACTGGGGATGTTCATTTACCTGTTGTTCGGTGAAACAAATTTTGGCAGCAAAACGGTTGACCGTATGCACCGAATAAACACAAATCTGCCGCGGGCATTGCCAAATGATAAAAACACCAGTGATCATTCTGAGTTGGCACTGAATTTTCGCCAGGCATTTGCGCGCGCGCGGTCGGTTAATGGTTTTGCAAACACCTATGGGAATTCCGGGACGCTTTTGGCGGATTCAAATGCATCAATAGCGGAGATTGTCGCTGATATTGATCAGGCGCGTGACCATGTGCATTTGTTGTTTTATATTTGGTTGCTTGACGCCAATGGAAAGCAGGTAATTGAGGCGGTTACACGGGCGAGCAAGCGGGGTGTAAAATGTCGCTGCATGGTTGATGGTGTCGGATCAAGTACACTTGCAAAATCAAATGAATGGGCAGCATTGCAAAAAGCGGGCGTTATGACAGCGATTGCATTCCCCATCACATTTCTGCCATTTCACATATTTTTTGGCCGCGTTGATGTTCGCAACCACCGCAAGATCGTGGTTATTGACAATGAAATCACCTATTGCGGCAGTCAGAATTGTGCCGATCCTGATTTCAGCCCTAAGCCGAAATATGGCCCCTGGGTGGATGTGATGGTTCGGCTAACAGGGCCGATTGTCTGGCAGCAGCAGCATATATTTGTCTCGGACTGGATAGCCCATAGCGGTGAGGACATTTCGGATTATCTGCAACAGCCACACAGCCCTACCCCTGGTGGCTTTCCAGCAGTGGCGATTGGTTCCGGCCCGAGTGAAGATTTTAACTCGGTCCCTGATATCTTCCAGAATTTGGTTTCCAGCGCACAGGAAGAAATTGTTATAGCAACACCGTATTTTGTACCTTCAGAGGCATTACACCAACGAATTTGCGCGGCGTCTATACGCGGGGTTCGGGTAAAATTCATACTGCCGGAGCGCAACGATTCCACTGTTGTTGCCTGGGCCAGCCGAAGTTATTACCTGCCGTTGTTGCGCAGCGGGGTTGAGCTGTTTGAATTCCAGGCCGGTCTGTTGCATTCCAAGACGCTGATTGTTGATCGAAGCGCAATTTTCTGGGGATCGGCCAACCTTGACCGGAGAAGTTTTGATATCAATTTTGAAAACTGTATTTTGGCAATAGATCGCGAATTGGCGGCGCAATTTATTGAGCGGCAAGACGAATATATTGCCCAAAGCCGGGCAATTACACTGGAAGAAGTCGAAAGCTGGTCGATGCCCAGCAGGGTGCGCAATAATCTTGTTGCGGTTTTGGGCCCTTTGCTATGATTGCTAATGAAACTTTGCCAGTGATCGGATCGCGCCAGTGTAAACAGTTGATCAAAATGCCGATTGAGACGATTATCGCAACCCGGGTTGCGGCTTTGGCTGGGTGGCCAGAAGCGAATTGAGTAACTGAGTTAGGTCCGGGCCCACTGATACCTGACCATGCCCGGAAAGCTGTTCCAGCCCGATCAGGGTGGCATAAAATATCCGGGTTTTGGTGCGGGCGGCTTCCGGTTCAAAGCCCAGTTTTTGAATGAGCCCGGCCACGTATTGCATGCGGGCGGTGTCGATGCCGCGAACGACTGATGCGATATTCGCATCATAACGGCCCCAGTCGCGGATTGCGGCCTCGGTCAATGGGCCGCCATAGGCGTCTTTCCGGTCATCAACGATAATGTCGATCAGGCGCATCAGGTTTTCCCGGGGCGGCGCGCTTTTGGCGTTTAGCGCGCTGATGACCGCATGGGTTGCGACCTGTTGCCAGTGCTCAATCATTGCCTTTTTCAGGGCGGCGACATCTTTGAAATGCCAGTAAAACGAGCCTTTGCTGACCGAAAGCGTGCGTGCCAGAGCTTCGGCCCGGATTGCCTGTGGGCCACCGGTTGTCAGGGCGCGAAACCCGGCTTGTATCCAGTCGGTTGGGCTGAGGGTTTGTGGCTTCATGGCAATTCCATACAGCACCATACGGTTACGTATGGACAATGGCAAGCGCAGGGCCTACATACGCCAGCGTATGGAAGTAAGGGAATGCGAAAATGAACATCTGGTATCTGGCGGCGGCGGGACTGGCGGCGCTGACAATTTTGGCGATCCAGTATTTCAGCTTTGCGGTTTTGTTCGTATTTAGCGGGTTGGTTCGGTTTAATAACCTGAACCAGATGCCGCAATGGAGCGTTTTCATTGTGGTCCCGGTACTGATCTTCCTGGCTCGGCGATCTGCTGAGCGCAATCTGGCGAAGGCCTGAGAACAGGGGAAATATATGTTTTCGATAGCCGTATTTATTGCCGTGGTTCTGACGCCGGTGGCGCTGGTGCATTTGTATTGGGCTTTTGGCGGGTTGTGGCCGGCCAGTTCGCCCGGTGAACTGGTTAAAACCGTGATCGGGGATCCCGGGCTTAAAGCGATGCCACCGATGGCGGTTACGCTGGTTGTTGCGGTTCTGATTTTTGCGGCGGGTCTTATGCCGCTGCTGTATCTTGCGGGTATTCCGGCGGCTTTGCCCGGCTGGGCCGGTCGCTATGCACTGTGGTTGCTGGCTGCGGTGTTTCTGGGCCGGGGGGCGGTGACCTATCTTTGGGCAGCAAAAGCCGCCGCCCTGAGCGAGCCGTTTCAAACCCTGAATTTCTGGTATTTTTCACCGCTGTGCCTGCTGCTTGGCATTGGGTTTGCTATATTGGCGGCATTTTCCACAATCGCTGTAGGCTGAGGTTACAAATTTTGCACAAACCCGTGACCCGTTGAAATATTTCTGGCAGAGCGACGGAACCATATTCATATACCGTTAAAGTATTGTCGTTAGCGGCACATCTTGAACGGGGCCATTATTGCCCCTATGTAATGTTAAGCCTTGATACATTAACACAGAGGGGGCAATGAAACATGGGTAATTATAAAAATCTTCCGGTACCAACACCTGAGGGTGGTTTGAACCGATACATGCAGGACATCCGCAAGTTTCCAATGCTGGAGCCTGAGCAGGAATATATGCTGGCCAAGCGCTGGGTGGACCATCAGGACACGGATGCCGCCCATAAAATGGTCACATCGCACCTGCGTCTGGCGGCCAAGATTGCCATGGGATATCGCGGCTATGGCTTGCCCCAGGCCGAGGTGATTTCAGAAGCCAATGTCGGATTGATGCAGGCAGTGAAGAAATTTGACCCTGAAAAGGGGTTTCGTCTGGCCACTTACGCCATGTGGTGGATCCGCGCCAGCATTCAGGAATATGTGCTGCGCAGCTGGTCACTGGTCAAGATGGGCACCACGAGCGCGCAGAAAAAGTTATTCTTTAATCTGCGCAAGGCCAAGGCCCGTATTGGTGCCTTTGAAGATGGTGATTTGCGCCCGGAGAATGTGAAACGAATTGCCAGTGATCTGGGGGTGACTGAGAAAGAAGTCATTTCAATGAACGGCCGTTTGTCCGGTGGGGACGCGTCACTGAATGTCACTGTTGGTGCGGACGGCGAAGGCACGGCCCAATGGCAGGACTGGCTGGAGGATGAAAACGCCGATCAGGCCGGGGACTATGAGAAAAAGGATGAAATGGATATTCGCCATGACATGCTGACCCGGGCCATGGAAGTGCTGAACGAGCGCGAAAAGGACATTCTGATGCAGCGACGTCTGAAAGAAGAACCATTGACGCTGGAAACCCTGTCGGGGCAGTACAGTGTAAGCCGTGAGCGTATTCGTCAGATTGAAGTGCGGGCGTTTGAAAAACTGCAAAAACGTATGCAGGAACTGGCGGCGGAAAAAGGTATACTGGAATCGGTGTAAGCAGCCAGTTTGGTATTTTTACGGGTTGAGGGATTGTTATGGCGATAGATAAGAATGAATTTGATGAAATACTTGACCCGGTTGAAATGGATGAACCGGGCGCTGGGGGTGATGATGGTGGTCGTCTGGCCGCGCCGGAAAATATCTGGATGCGCGGATTGATGATGCTGGTGATTGGGTTGTTGTCCAAGCTGGCGCTGACGGTTGTTGGTGTTGTGGCGCTGGTACAATTCGTGTGGATGCTGTTTGCAAAGGAAAAGAACCCGATGCTGATGGATTTTGGCGAAGATCTGGGTGAGTGGCTTTCGGAGGCGACAAGTTTTCTGTCAGGGACGACGGAAGACAAGCCCTATCCATGGCGTAAATGGGGATAATTCATAAAGATTTGGCTTTCTTGTTGATTTAATGCGTTACCCTACGCAAAAATCAACAAGGGGGTGGATTTGTTAAAAAGCCATATTTCAGGGCAGCTGGTTAGGCTTCCATCGCTTCGAGTTCATCGATCATGCCGGAGATCATCGACAGGCCCTTGTCCCAGAATTCAGGATCAGAGGCGTCAAGACCGAAGGGGGCTAAAAGTTCCTTGTGGTGTTTGGAACCGCCTGCCCTGAGCATCTCAAAATACTTGTCTTCAAAGCCCTCATCGCCTTCCTCATAGACCGCATAAAGCGCGTTTACCAAGCCATCGCCAAAGGCATAGGCGTAAACGTAAAACGGCGAATGCACGAAATGTGGGATGTAGGCCCAGAAGGTTTCGTACCCATCCATAAATTCAAACGCTGGCCCCAGGCTTTCACCCTGAACGCTCATCCACAGGGCGTTGATGGTGTCAGGTGTCAGTTCGCCGTCGGCGCGGGCGGCGTGCAGTTTGCATTCAAAATCATAAAACGCGATCTGGCGCACCACGGTGTTGATCATATCCTCAACCTTATTGGCCAGCAGCACCTTACGTTGTGCATCATTCTTGGCACCCGCCAGCAGTTTGCGGAATGTCAGCATTTCACCGAATACCGACGCAGTTTCGGCCAGGGTCAGCGGGGTAGAGGCCAGCAATTCCCCCTGATCGGCGGCCAGAACCTGATGCACACCGTGGCCCAGTTCATGGGCCAGCGTCATCACATCGCGGGGTTTGCCAAGGTAATTCAGCATCACATAGGGGTGCACGTCGGTGACGGTGGGGTGGGCAAAGGCGCCGGGGGCCTTGCCGGGTTTCACGCCCGCATCAATCCAGCCCTTATCGAAAAATGGTTCGGCAATTTTGGCCATTTCCGGGGAAAAATCGGCGTAGGCGTCCAGCACGGTTTTGCGCGCGTCTTCCCAATGCACGGTGGAGGTGTCTTCCAGTGGCAGGGGCGCGTTGCGGTCCCAGACCTGCATCACATCCAGCCCCAGCCATTTGCGTTTTAGTTCATAATACCGGTGGGAAAGCTTGGGATAGGCCTTGACCACGGCGTTGCGCAGCGCCTCGACCACCTCGGGTTCCACGTCGTTTGACAGGTGGCGGCCGGTTTGCGGCGTGGGCATTTTGCGCCACTTATCCTCAATTTCCTTTTCCTTGGACAGGGTGTTGTGGACGCGGGCAAACAGCTTGACGTTTTCGCCAAACACCCGGGCCAGTTCGCGCGATGCGGCTTCGCGCTGATCGCGGTCCGGTTCGGTCAGGTAGTTCAGCGTCGCCTCAAGGTTCAGTTCCTTGCCGTCCATGGTGAAGGTGAGGCCCGCGATGGTTTCGTCAAACAGCTTGTTCCAGGCGGATGCGCCGACAACCGACTGATCATGCAGGAATTTTTCCAGCTCATCCGACAATTGGTGCGGGCGCATGGCGCGCAGGCGGTCCAGCATGGGTTTGTAGCGTGCCAGATCGGCATTTTCAGCCAGCAACCCCGCCAGATGATCGTCATCCAAGCGATTGATTTCCAAGGAAAAGAACACCAAAGGCGTGGTCATTCCGGTGATCTGATCCTGACAATCGGACATGAATTTCGCCCGGTCCGCATCAACCGTGTTCTGGTAATAGCGCAGGCCAGCATATGACATCACCCGCCCGGCGACGCCCGACAGCTTTTCATCCCGTTTGATGCAATTCAGAAAGCCCGCAGCGTCCAGATCGGCCAGTTTGCCTTCGTAATCGGCAGCAAAGCTCGCGCACTCACTGCCCAGCCATTTCAGATCCCGCGCCAGTTCCGGAGCATCTTCACCGGTATAAAGATCGTTCAGGTCCCATTCGGGCAGATTGCCCATTTCATTGGCGCCGATGGCGTTGGCGTCAAATACGGGGGTTGGTATTTTGGGGGGCATGTGAAACCTCTTGCATGTGCTTGCCAAGACATAGTCTGCCGGGACAGGGAGGTTCAAGCCGCAGGGTTCAGTTTCTTAATTTAGTTAAAGTAATTGATGGGATTGAGCTAAAACCAATTGGCAATGTATGGTTATTTTCAAACAGAAACTGCCAAACGTAAACATGAACGGGGCCAGCCATTTGATGGCTGGCCTGAAGCGTGTGGGGTGCGTGGTGTTGGTTTAGCTGACGGTCCAACTGGAGCGCGTGCAAACGTTGAAATCGTTTTCAACGACGACGTCACCATCTGCAAAAACGGCTTTAAGGTCGAACAAGCAGGCGCCGGTACCATCATCAATATTGACGTTAAGCGAACGGCCGCTGCCCAGAACATTTGAGCCCAGGATATCTTCTTCCCAGCTGCTGCGTGACGTGTTTGAGGCAAAAAACCGGGTCATGGTGACACCGGTGGTGTTGCCGATCTGAACCATTCGGTTTGCTGAGCTGCTGCTGCTGGTTGTTGTGTCCATACAGCCGCTAAGAAAAGCGGCGGATGCCGCGGCGATTACAAAACTTTTCACAATATATCTCCGTATTATCTGATCTTTTTATTCACATCACGCTGAGAGATACGATCGGTGTGGCGGTTTTAAGCCGATGTAATGGCGTAAAAACCCCGGGTTTTGACGAATTTTGCCATATTCCCGGTGACTGGATTTATCGGGAGTTGTTAAAAAACAATACGTCTGTCGTGGTGAAAAATGCAGCGCGGATATTTGGCTGCTCCATTAATATTTCATGTTCTGCACCCTGAATTGTTTTAAGCTCACCGCGTTTCCACCGGGCCATGAGGCCCTTTGTAACGTCGGAATCCACAATGCGTTCGTTACTGCCGATAAAGGTAACTGCCGGATAGTTGGGGGGTGTCATATTTTGTAATGCGGCTGTTTCGGTGAACGCCTGTTGCACCCAGTTTACTGTTGGTCCGCTAAGGGTCAGTTCGGGATGGGCGGCCGCCTGACGTTGCATATACGCATACATATCTGCATCTGTGGTCAGCATGTTATCTTTGTATGGCGCGATTTTCACATATGTTTCTGCGTCCGTCATTGGTGCGCGTGTGGTGCCTTTGCCAACTTTGGACAGGGTTTGCACGATGGGTTTGGCAAACGGGCGCAAAGCCGGTTTCACCGACATGCCCCACATGGGTGCGCTGAATGCGGCAGCTTTCACCGGCAGGCCTTCGTGCAAAGCGCGCAATGCAATACAGCCGCCCATGGAATGTGCCATCAGGTAGCGTGGCCGGGGGCAAGCCAATTCATCAGCGGCATTGTTCATGGCCGCAACATCAAGTTGATAATCGTTAAAAGTGCCGACATGGCCCAACAGTGGATCATCCAACAGGCGGTCCGCCAGGCCCTGTCCGCGCCAGTCAATGGCAAGTATGTGGTAGCCAAGGGCCGTTAGCTCAGTGGCGGCGCGACCGTATTTTTCAACAAATTCAGTGCGTCCGGGGTAGAGCAGGATGGTGCCTTTATCGCCGCCCGGCCAATAGGCCACGCGCAGTCGAATACCATCGCTGGTTTTTATCCAATAGGCGGCACCATTTTCAGGACCCTCGGCGACATCGTTGTAAAACGGGGCTTTTTCCATGGTTCAGGTCAGTGCCGCACCAAGTTGCATGGCCTTGCCCATGTCACCGTCAACCGTCAGTTTGCCGGTCATAAAGGCAGAGGTTGCATTCAGGTCGCCCGACAGGATGGCCTGAAACGTGTCGGCATCTGCACTAAGGGTCACCTCGGCTTCATCATCACCAGCGCGGGCGCCGTCACCATCAATGATTATGTCGCCTTCATCGGCAATTGAAAACTTGGCCACACCGTCAAAACCACCATCAATTTTTTCGTTCAGCGCTTTGACGGCTGACGCAATTACATCGCTCATTTTTGTTGTTCCCTTAATTGTGACCACAAAGGCGTCGATTTTTTCGCCAAGTGCGTTAGAATTGATTCTGTTATGACCTTTATAATCCGACTTCTCAAACCAATCGTTACGGCATTTTGCCTTATGTTGGCTTTTTCTGTGCCGGTTTCCGCCCAATCTGAGCGTCTGGATCAATTATTTACTGAACTGGCCGATGTTGAAACCCCTGACTGGCAGCGTGTGGTGTCAGAAATTTGGCGTGAATGGTCACATTCTGGTTCAGCCTCAATGGATTTACTGCTGGAGCGGGGGCGTGCGGCGATGGCCGCCGGGGAACTTGAGGTGGCTATTGAGCATCTGACGGCGTTAACGGACCATGCCCCGGATTTTGCCGAGGGCTGGAACGCGCGTGCCACGGCCTATTTTCAGGCCGGCCTGTTTGGCCCGTCAATTGATGATATCAAACGGGTATTGGCACTTAATCCGCGGCATTTCGGGGCGTTGTCAGGGTTGGGAATGATGCTGGAGCAACTGAATTTGCCCGACGGGGCGCTGAAAGCCTACCGCGAGGTGCAGGCTATACATCCCAATAGTCGCGGCATAGAAGAGACAATTCAGCGACTTGAAGAAAAGGTTGGCGGCACCAGCCTTTAGGGGCTTGATATGCGCGAAGACGCCAATGTAACGGCCGTGCTTGGCCCCACCAATACCGGCAAAACCCATTACGCGATTGAACGGATGCTGGGGTATTCCAGTGGGGTTATTGGCTTGCCGCTGCGCCTGTTAGCGCGGGAGGTTTACGACAAAATCGTTGCCCTGCGCGGGCCTTCTGTGGTGGCGCTGGTTACCGGGGAAGAACGCATTGTGCCGCCGCGTGCCCAGTATTGGGTATCAACGGTTGAGGCGATGCCACTGGGCAATGGCGCGGATTTCCTGGCGGTGGATGAGATACAATTATGTGCGGACCCGGAGCGGGGCCATGTTTTTACCGACCGTTTGTTATACGCGCGCGGGTTGAAGGAAACCCTGTTTCTGGGGTCTGACACCATGAAAAGGGCAATCGCTGATCTGGTGCCAGAGGCGCATTTTCTGTTCCGGGAACGGTTTTCTGAATTAACCTATACAGGTTCGAAAAAGACAAGTCGGATACCGGCACGCAGTGCAATTGTCGGGTTTTCGGTTGAAAATGTCTATGCCACCGGGGAATTATTGCGACGTCAGAAGGGCGGTGTGGCGGTGGTGATGGGGGCGCTTAGTCCGCGCACGCGCAATGCTCAGGTGGAAATGTACCAGAACGGTGATGTCGATTATCTGGTGGCAACGGACGCCATCGGCATGGGGCTGAACCTGGATATTGACCATGTGGCGTTTTCGGCATTGGCCAAGTTTGATGGCCGCCGGATGCGTGCCCTTGCCCCCAATGAACTGGCGCAGATTGCCGGGCGCGCCGGGCGTTATTTACAGCCGGGAACCTTTGGCACCACGGGCGAGGCGGGCAAGCTGCCAGATGAGGTGGCGCAGGCGATTATGGATCACCGGTTCAGGCCCATTGAAAAGCTGCAATGGCGCAATACGAAACTGTCCTTTGCAAGCGTTGAAGTGTTGGTAGCGTCACTGGAGCAAAATCCGGTTGATCCATGGCTGACCCGAACACGTGAGGCTGACGATTTGCGTGGGTTGAAAGCACTGGCGGCATTGCCGGAGTGCCGGGGGCGCGTCAGCGGCGTGCCGGGGGTGCAATTGCTTTGGGACATCTGCCGCATCCCGGATTTTCGCGGAATTTCCGGCGGTGAGCATGTTGGGCTGCTGGAAACCATCCATGGATATTTGTCTGATCTGGGCCGGATACCGGATGACTGGCTGGCCACGCAGATCAAACGCATTGATCGCAGTGACGGGGATATCGACACCCTGTCAAAACGACTGGCATTTATCCGCACATGGACCTATGTGGCGCAGCGTAAAGGCTGGCTGGATGACGAAAACTATTGGCGCGGGGTCACGCGCGCTGTAGAAGACCGCCTGTCGGACGCATTACATGCTGCGCTGACATCAAAATTTGTCGACCGGCGGACGTCAGTTCTGCTTCGCCGGTTGAAGCAAAAGGAGAGCCTGGTGGCGGATGTGAGTGACAGTGGTGATGTAACGGTGGAGGGCGAGTTTGTTGGCCGTCTGGAAGGTTTTCGATTTTCCCAGGATCCAAGTGCCACACCCGAAGAGGCCAAGACCCTGCGTACTGCAAGTTTTGTAGCGCTAAAGCCTGAATTTCATTTGCGTGCGGACCGGTTTTACAATGCGCCGGACACCGAGATTGATTACACTGATCAGGGTGGATTGATGTGGGGCGAATTTGCAATTGGCAAGCTGGTCGCAGGTGCCGAGGCGCTAAAGCCGCAGGCCGTGGCATTTGTGGATGAAGAGGCAGGGGCCGATGTTGCCGAAAAGGTGCAGCGGCGTCTACAGCATTTTATTGACCGAAAAGTTGCCACCCTGTTTGAGCCGATACTGGAATTGAATCGGGATGATACCCTAACTGGGCTTGCCAGGGGCTTTGCCTTTCAAATGTCTGAGGCATTGGGGGTGATCCCGCGTGATACTGTGGCCAGTGAGGTCAAAGAACTGGACCAGGATGCTCGTGCGACACTGCGTAAACATGGTATCCGGTTTGGTCAGTTTACCATCTTTATGCAGGCCTTATTAAAACCAGCGCCAACACGGCTTAGGTTAATTTTGTGGTCCCTTGCCAACGGGTTAAGTGAATTTCCGGAAAGTCCGCCGCCGGGGTTGGTGACAATTCCAGCTATCAAAGATGCGCCAAAGGGTTTCCACGCAATGTCGGGTTATCGTCAGGCAGGTGAGCGCGCGATCCGTATTGATATGTTGGAGCGTCTGGCCGATATGCTGCGGGCTCAGGACAGCCGGGCCGGATTTGAGTGCAACCCGGATATGCTGTCAATCACCGGGATGACGCTGGAACAATTTGCCGACCTGATGACCGGCCTTGGATATAAGGCTGAAAAAAGCGAACGGGAAAAGGTAAAGGTTGCACCCAGTGAACCGGTGGCTGAAAAGATCAAAAAGGCTGAAAGCCCTGCCGTCACCGAAGTGGAAGCGGTGACCAAACCAGAAACCGATAGCGACGCCCTGCAAGGGCCTGAGATGCCGGAAGGACCTGAGATGGAAGTGTTTTACACTTTCAAATGGGGTGGGTTTCGCGCTGAGAAACCTGCGGCTGACAATCGGCAAAAGCCACAGCGTAAACGCGCCAATCCGGCACAAAAGGGCAAACGGCCACCACGGGATAACAAGCCAAAATCGTTTTCTGCCCGTCCGGCTAAAAAGGACAAGATCGACCCGGATAATCCATTTGCAGCAGCATTGATGGGTCTGAAGGACAAAACCTGATTGTCAGACACTCCGGATAGCATTCGCGTTGATCGTTGGCTGTGGTTTGCGCGATTCTTTAAAACCCGCGGTTTGGCGACCAAATTGGTGGCAGGCGGGCGTGTTCGGGTTAATTCAGTGAAAATATCCAAGCCTGCCACCATGGTTGGGGCAGGGGATACGCTGACATTTGCGCAGGGCAATACGATACGGGTGGTTCGCATTGTGGAATTGGGCCGTCGGCGTGGGCCGGCACCCCAAGCCCGGATGCTCTATGATGACCTGACACCGGCCCCGGAAATTACCCCGCCCAAGCCTGATCGCATTGCCAACCGTCGCCCGACTAAAAAAGAACGCCGTGCCCCGGGATTTCCACGCCGTGAGGTGCTTGATTGATCCTATCACCTGCACTAGGTAGCCCTGACACAACTATCCGGACACCCCCATGACCTATATTGTCAACGACGCCTGCATTGCCTGTAAGTACACCGACTGTGTTGAAGTGTGCCCGGTGGATTGTTTTTACGAGGGCGAAAACATGCTGGTGATCCACCCGGATGAATGCATTGATTGTGGTGTTTGTGAGCCGGAATGCCCGGTGGATGCTATTCGGCCCGACACCGAGCCGGATACTGACAAATGGGTAGAGTTTAACCGCAAGTATTCTGAGATGTGGCCGGTAATTATCACCAAAAAAGACGCACCATCTGATGCGGATGACCATGATGGTGAAGCGGGCAAACTGGAGAAATACTTTTCGGAAAAGCCCGGGGAAGGTGGTTAAACCCAACCCGGATTCTTCCGAAATTCGGCCTGCGTATTCGGTTGCCTTTTTATTGGCCTGATTTTGTGATATAGTGGCGAAGAAATGTAAGTTGGAGAACTGGCCAGATTTGGGCAATCCCTTGCCCTGAAACAAATAATTTATGCTGCAAGAATATGCACCCGGGGGTGGATAAAGCCCTTTGCGGTGTTTTTTGTCGGCGATAAGATGCAAATGAGGATGAATACCAGATGAGTAAGTCAAAGAAGTATGAATTTCAGCCGAACCAGTTTGTCGTGTACCCGTCACATGGTGTTGGCAAGGTGGTGACCATCGAAAAACAAGAGGTTGCCGGCCATGAGCTGGAGCTGTTTGTCATTGCTTTTGAAAAAGACAAGATGACCCTGAGGGTGCCCACCAACAAGGCCATTGAAGTTGGCATGCGGTCGCTTTCAACGCCGGATGAGGTGGCCCATGCGATGCGCACGCTGCGGGGTAAAGCCCGGGTGAAACGGGCCATGTGGTCACGCCGGGCGCAGGAATATGAGCAAAAGATCAACTCTGGTGATCTGATTGCGATTGCCGAAGTGGTGCGTGACCTGCACCGCACAGATGAGCAACGGGAACAAAGTTATTCAGAACGTCAGCTGTATGAGGCCGCGCTTGAACGACTGAGCCGCGAATTTGCAGCTGTTTCGGGGGCCGATGAGATGGACACGCAAAAAGAGATTGATGAAGTTTTGACGGCGCGCACCCAGGCAGCGGCCTAGAAATTTACATTCACACTGGCTGGTCCCTGTTGGGGCCGGTCAGGTTAACAAAGCTGTAAATACCAACAACATGCCAATTTCTGAAACCTGCTGACTTGCCCCCAGGACATCGCCGGTTTGGCCGTTGATTTTTGCCAGTGCGAGTTTGGCAATTCCAAAGCTTAATAATATTGCTGCAATTGCCGCTGCAATGGTTGTGAAACCCGCGGTGGGCAGGGCGATAAGCAGGGCGGTAACAGCTGCAAGGATCACTGTGTCGCGGCCGGGTTTGCCGGTTGTGGCGGAAAGACCATCCGCGCGTGCAGCCGGAAGGCCATGCATAAGAGCTACCATAGGGACGCGAGAGATTGCACCGATGGCGATGAGCGGAGCAAAAACCGTGCCCGCCTGGCAGAGCGCAAAGATCAGCGACCACCGGAACAGCAGTGAAAGGACAATTGCGATTGTTCCGTAAACGCCGATGTGGCTATCGCGCATAATCTCCAATCGTCTGGCCGGCTCAAAGCCGCCCCAAAAACCATCTGCGCAATCTGCCAGACCGTCTTCGTGCAGGGCGCCTGTCAGCAAAATCTGTGTTGTCAGGGCAATGCCCGCAGCGATCCAGGAAGATAGCCCCAGCCAGAGAGCAAGGCTGGCGACGATTGCGGCGAACAGGCCGACGGTTGCCCCGGCGATGGGCCAGGCCCAGGCGGCGCGAGCGCCGCGGGTGTCACGGCTGGTTACCGGTAAACGGGTCAGAAGGGCGATCGCTTCGAAGATATCACCGGGAATAAGTGCTGGCTGGTCGTTTTTGCCCATCAGATCGGCCCAATTGTTCTTGCGGTTTGCACCCCTTCGATACAGAGATGACTAGCCACACGCAACGGGGGGATATTCCATGACTGAAATTGCTAACCTGACTGATTTCCGCGAAATTCTGACCGGAATGCCCGGTCCGGATGCCAAG
The DNA here is from genome assembly GCA_964514925.1 of uncultured Marinosulfonomonas sp. Lineage (GTDB taxonomy): Bacteria > Pseudomonadota > Alphaproteobacteria > Rhodobacterales > Rhodobacteraceae > NVTR01. Next base: position 81,566 of record CAZETX010000004.1, on the reverse strand, counting down.
GCTTTGGCTGGGGCGAAGGATCGCAACAGCCAGTTGACCAAACCACCGGGTGCTTTGGGGCAGCTGGAGGATTTGGCGATTTGGTATGCTGGGTGGCGCGGGAATGCGCGCCCCGTTCTGACTGCGCCGCAGGTGATTATTTTTGCGGGCAATCACGGGGTGACGGCGCAGGGTGTTTCTGCGTTTCCTGCTGAGGTGACCGCGCAGATGGTGGCGAATTTCACCCATGGCGGGGCGGCGATCAACCAACTGGCCAAAGCAAATGGCGCGAAGCTGGATGTACATGCGCTGGAGCTGGACCGGCCAACGGCGGATTTCAGTCAGGGGCCGGCCATGGATGAGGCAGAGCTGGTGGCGGCACTAAATACCGGCTGGGCGGCTGTTGATGGGGATGCAGATTTGCTGGTTGTGGGTGAAATGGGCATCGGCAATACCACGTCTGCAGCGGCTATTTGTCTGGCGTTGTTTGGCGGTGAAGCCGCTGACTGGACTGGCCGGGGAACCGGTGTGGATGACGCGGGATTGGCGTTGAAAACCGGTGTTGTGGAAATGGCGCTTGCGGCCAACCCGGACCGGGAACCTTTGCAGGTTCTGCGTTGTTTGGGGGGGCGCGAATTGGCAGCAATGGCCGGGGCAATTATGCGGGCACGGGTTCTGCGCATTCCGGTATTACTGGACGGGTTTATCTGTACGGCGGCGGCTGCGGTGTTGGAAAAGGCGCAGTCGGGGGCGTTGGATCACACCGTCGCCGGGCATGTTTCCGCGGAAGGAGCACATGGAATATTATTGGAAAGACTAGGGAAACAGCCGCTTTTGTCATTGGGAATGCGACTGGGGGAAGGGTCTGGCGGGACTTTGGCAATTGGAGTTTTGAAAAGTGCGGTTGGCTGCCATTCGGGCATGTCTACGTTTGCTGAAGCCGGGGTCGCGACTGGCTAGGGATTGCGCTGCACCGAGTGCGTCGCAATGCGAATTTTTTGAAAAATTTCGGGGCCTCCGGCGGGGGTATTTGGCAAAAGGAGAATTGAGTTACTTTTCGTTTTCAGTTTGGTCGCGCTTGCTTGCAAGCACTTCGGAGAGTTCGAGCATAAATTCTGCATTCACCGCCTTGGCCGCCTCGACAAAGGGGGCATTTTTCTGGTTTGGGATGTCTGGATCCCAATGGGTTGCCAGTTCCCGCACCCCTTGCCGGTCCAGTTTGTAGAAAGCTTTTTCCTGTTGTGCGGCCTCATATTCCGACAGTCCAAGTGCTTCCAGTGCATAACGACCGGCGCGCAGGGATGAGTCAAATAATTCGCGAACGATATCGTTGGCACCGGCGCGGTAGAGTTTGTAGACGCCGTCGCGATCCCGGGCACGTGCAACGATGTGCAGATCCGGGCGTTCCCGACGCGCCATTCTGACAAGTTTTTCCGCAGCTTCCGGTTCGTCCAGTGCGACGATCAGGACTTTGGCGTCTTTTAGTCCGGCGGCGTGCAGCATTTCGGGGCGGGTCGGATCACCGAAGAAGGCTTTGGCACCAAAGGCGCGTAACAGGTTTATGGTTTCAAGGTCATGGTCGAGTACGGTGGTGTTGAAACCACTGGCTTGCAGCAGGCGATCCGGGATCTGGCCAAATCTGCCGACACCGGCAATGATGGTGGTGCCGGTTGCTTCCACATCATCGTGCGGGGTTGTATCGGTGGGGTCTTTTGTGCGTTTTGATATTTGATCATAGGCGATAAACAGAAGTGGTGTCAGCAGCATGGACAGCGCCACCACCAGCAGCAGGGTTTCTGACAGTTCCCGGGGGATGACATTTTGCTGAACAGTGAAGGACAGCATGACAAAGCCAAATTCCCCGGCCTGTGCCAGCCCAAGGGTGAACAGCCACCTGTCCCGACCACGGATTTTGAAAACCTGGGCCAGACATAGTAAAACTAACGCCTTAATCGCCATTACGGCGATGGTTAGGCCGATGATATTGGCAAAGTCTCCAAACAGCAGGGTAAAATTAATACCGGCACCAACGGTGATGAAAAACAGGCCCAGAAGCAGGCCTTTGAAGGGTTCGATATCTGCCTCAAGCTCATGGCGGAATTCCGAGTTGGCCAGTACCACACCCGCTAGAAATGTTCCCAGTGCCGGTGATAGACCGACAAGGATCATCAGGCTGGCGATGCCGACAACAATCAGCAGGGCAACAGCGGTGTATAATTCGCGCAAACGGGCCGTGTGGATAAACCTGAACAAAGGTCGTGTCAGGTAAATACCGCCCAGTATTACGGCCGCTACGGCAGCAATTGTAACCAATGTGACGCCCCAGCCGGGCAGACCTTCGACCAATGATATTGTAGGCTCAACATCATGGTTTGAGGTTTTGGCCAGGGTCGTATTCATTCCCTGAATTGCCAGCAGAGGCACCAGCGCAAGCATCGGAATGACGCCGATATCCTGACTGAGCAGCACCGAGAACGCAGAGCGCCCGCCATTGGTGCCCATCAGACCTTTTTCGTTTAATGTTTGCAGGACGATAGCGGTCGAACTTAAGGAGAATGTAAGGCCAACCGCAAGGGCGATGCTAAGGGGAAGTCCCAACAACATGCTACCACCCATTATGGCGAGTGTTGTCAGCCCGATTTGCAACCCACCAAGGCCAATCAGACGGTGACGCATACCCCAAAGCGCTGCTGGTTCCAGTTCCAATCCGACAAGGAACAGCATCATAACCACACCGAATTCAGCAAAATGTTGCAGGCTTTGGGTTTCAGAGCCGACAAGGCCGGTAACCGGCCCGATAATAATGCCGGCGATCAGGTAACCCAGTACAGAGCCAAGCCCAAGTTGCTTTGCAATTGGCACAGCAAGGACGGCGGCCGCGAGATAAATTGAGGCCTGAAATAGAAAGCTGTCCATCGTGGATTTCCTTTAGGTTGGCAGGGGGGCATTGGCTATATGTTGGTCCATGTCAATCTGAGAATGTATACGAGCCAGAGATGGCAGGGGATGATTGCATCATGAATTAACATGTTGGGGGCTGCAAGGTCATGATTGTAGACCTGTTGCAGACAATTGCTGTCACCGGTCAAGGTCAAAACGCCTGTACAATCCGGCCAAGGCGATGGCGTCGCTTGCCAGCTGGGCTGGGGAGAAATGAGAATGTCACTTAGTTCCTGATGGGTTTGGCGGGTTTTTTGCAGAGCTTCGGGTGCAAGGCAGATGGACATTCTGTTGATGCGGCCCTTCTTTCAAATTGCAAATAATAGCGCAATTTCAATGCTGCACAACGGCGTTTGACATCAAAATTCGCCCATTATAAGCCTCTGAAACTACGCGATCTGCCTGCCCGGGGCGCGCCGCATATAGCAAGCGCCTAAGAGGCAATATCCAGCGTTAACATGCGGCCGCGTTTGACGTATTGCAGACGATTGCCATTGATTGCGGCAACTTTGCCACCGTCCAACCGATCGCCAATCTGTACCTTAACGTAACGGCCGTTTTTGAGACGAACCAATGCGCGTCGGTCACTGGATGAGCCATAAACACCGATCAGGTTAACCCGGGTCAGATTGATGGCGTTTTCAACGGTTGCTTCGCGGGCAACGGACGCGCTGGTGGGGATGGAGGGCACACGGGGGGCGGCAACAGCAGTACTGGCGGCGCTGGCGACAGCGGCATTTACTGCGTTTGCCTGCGCGGCATTGCGGGCGGCAGTCACGGCCTGGGCAAAGTTCGCAGGTCGGTTGACGGGGTAACGAGAGCTTAAGATTGCAAGCTGGGTTGGGGTTTCGTCAACTTCTTCATGGATGTCCTGGGGGGATGTGGGGCGCGCAATGGGGCGCTTATTTGCCAGTTCCGCCCGCGACAACCCACCTAACTGCGCCCGCTCATTTGCTTCGGCAAGGTTTTCAGGCCGAAGAATTGGGCGCCGGTCTGAAATGGAGCGTGCCAGCAGAACGGCGGGTTCAAATCCAGCGGCGTTTGTTGGTCTTAGGGCCGGGGTGTAGGGAGGTTTCCCTGAGAATATCAAAACCCCATCGGCCGACATCGCGCCATTTACGGTTGGTTTCACGCGCCCAAGTTCATCCAGATCATAAAGCGTGCCAGCCGGAGCCGGCGATGCAATTTTCCCCAAGCGAATATCATTTAGCGAAAAAGCCGTGCCGGGCAGCGCGACGGCGTCGTTGCTGTTTACGCGCCGGTCAATGGAGGCGATATAAAATTCGTCCATTTTTTCGGCTTCAAGGCTTACGGGTGGTATGGGTGCCAACACCCAAACACCGGTGGTGGATTGGATAACCAACGCCTCTTCTTCGTTAATCTCACCCAACGCAGACAGATCCAGTTCTGCTTCTGCAAGCTCTACCTCGGTGGCGGCTTGTAGTTCATTTGGATGGTCCGCCGGATCTATTGCCGCCAGTTCAAGGTTTTCTTCGGTTTGGCCCTGGGGCGCGATTGTCGTTGCAACGATCTGTGGTTCACTCAGAGATTGTGCGGTTAGTGTGGTCTCCGCCCCGTTGAAACCGCCAAACAAACGGGAGGCAGAAAATGGTCGATTAAAGAAAATACTTGAAACCAGAACGACCAGCAAAACCAGCGCCGTCAGGCTAAGGCCAAGGCTGACCCCAATAGTTTTTGAGCGTTTCGGTGCTTTATTGATTTTACCCAAGTTCAGTGGCGCAATAGTTTTTGAGCCCGGATTTTGGTCAGAAAGCAGTATCGGTTCCGGCTTTTGGGCAGGTGAATTGACGTCAGCTTTTGGTGTCTTTTTTGGTTTTGGTTTCGCTGGCTTTTCGACAGGTGTCTCAGCAATAATGTCGTCTGAACCGACCACGTCCGGCGCATTGACCGCCTTGGGAATTACCGTGGGGGCAGGGGTTGGACTTTCATCGTCGCCGCTGATTTCGTCTGGCCGTGATCTGTCTGGATAAAGTGCGAAACGCGCCGAAATATTTTCCAGCCCTGATAGCGCATCTTCATCACCGACAAGCCCTTTTCGTGAACTGGAGAACGGGGATGGTTCATTTGTTTGGCTGTCCGGGTATTCGGCTTTGATATCAGCGCTATTTTCTGTTGCGGCTACGCTATCTGGTTCACCTTCAGAGGTTTCCGGATCATTATTTTCAAGCTTAGTCTGCAGCTGCAGTGTTTCATCAGCCCCGTTATCATTTGAATGTTTTTCGTCCGGTGTTTCTTGGGGAATTGGCGTTGCCTGGGGTATTGGTGCCGTCTCAGGATCATGATCACCAACAACAACGATAGGTCCGGGGTCGCTTTCGACGGATTCATCTGCGGGTAGAATCGAGGCACATTGGCTGGTTTCACCAAAAAAGGGTTCACCCACAAACGTATCGCCGTCTGGTATTGCGACAAAAGAAACCGGGTTGAAGCGGTGTTCGGAGGCAAAACTTTCCGCTTCGTCCAACGTGTCGCGGGCAACGGCGCAAACAAGCGCTTTGCCATCCCCGGCATCTACCCAGTCATAGACCAGATCATCAACGGCATAGGGTGTAGCACCTTCAAGACCCAGACGAATTGCTTTTTCGCGATCCTCATCTGAAAGGCCGGGAGCATCCATGACACGATACAAAATCTCGGAATTCGGTATAACCAGCTTTGAGGCCAGTTGCCCCCCGGCAAGTTCGCTTGCGGTTTTTCGCAGGTATCCGAGCTTTTCAACAAGCGCTGGATCGTCCAGTTCCACGCTGCCAATAACCTGCCAGCCACCAGTTGCCCGGCGCATTAGGCTGAGGCCTTCATGGCTAAGGTTCAATGCGAAATTCGGTTTCATTAAACAGTTCTACCACATACCAGTTATAGCACAGGCAATCTTTACCTGCGTCCCCAAGGTATAGCAGGAAACTGCCGAGGAAAAGGGCATGCTGGGCAAAGTTGCTTGCGAACATGCGATAAATAGCTGCACGGTTGCATTAGAAATCAAAGAGGATTGACCATGCGACTATTTGTACAGATTTTAACCACCCTATGGGTCACCATTTCCCCCTTGCAGGCACAGGATGCGGGCCGCCTTACGGTCATCGGGCAGGGCAGCGTTCAGGCGGTGCCGGACATGGCGACAATTACCATGGGGGTATCTGCACAGGCGCGCACCGCGGCGGCGGCTTTGGCCAGCAATTCAGCGGATACCGCAAAAATGCTGGCGGTGATTGGTGATGCCGGTGTGGCTGCGAAGGATGTTCAGACCAGCGGATTGTCGATGTTTCCGGTTTGGAACAACCGTAATTCAGGCGAAAATAACAGCCCCGCTGTTGTGGGTTACACCGTCAACAATCAAGTGACGATCCGGGTGCGCGATCTGGACCGTTTGGGGGCGATCATGGATGCGGTTGTCAGTGCCGGGGCCAATCAGTTCAACGGGTTGAGCTTTGGCTTGCAAGACCCTGTTCCTGCAGCAGATATCGCCCGTGAAAATGCTGTGGAAGACGCGGCCAGAAAGGCGCGGCTTTATGCAGATTCTGCCGGGGTTGAGTTGGGGCAGATACTTGAGCTGAGGGAAACAAATACCGGTTTTTCTGGACCTGTTGTGATGCGTGAAATGGCGGTGATGGGCTCTGTTCCGATCGCTCAGGGTGAGGTGTCTACGGGCGCAACTGTGACGATTGTCTATGAGATACGCCCGTAGGTCTGTTTAACTGGTCGCGGTTGCCAGTGCCTGATCCAGATCAGCAATCAGATCATCGGCGTCTTCAGTGCCGATGGAGAGCCGGACCATATTTGGTGCGGCACCGGCGGCCTGTTGTTGTTCGGCCGTCAACTGACGGTGGGTGGTTGAGGCGGAATGGATGATCAGTGAACGGGTATCGCCCAGATTGGCCACATGGCTGAACAGGTTCAGCGCCTCTACCAGTTTCACGCAGGCATCGTAGCCGCCTTTGATGGCAAATGTGAAGAGCGCCCCTGCACCGCGTGGATACAGGTCTTTTGCGCGCTGATAGTAGGGCGAAGATTCCAGGCCGGCATAGGTTACGCTTTCAACCCGGTCGTTGTTTTCCAGCCAGTTTGAAATTCTTATTGCGTTGGCAACGTGGCGCTCCATGCGCAGGCTAAGGGTTTCTATGCCCATCAGCGTGTAATGGGCAGCCTGTGGGTTCATTGTCATGCCAAGGTCACGCAGGCCAATGGCGATGCCGTGGAATGTAAAGGCCAGCGGGCCGAAAGTTTCCTGAAACTTCAGGCCGTGATAGGCGGGCTCTGGTTCGGACAGGCTGGGGAATTTGTCGCTGGCCGACCAGTCAAATTTTCCGGAATCCACCACGCACCCACCGGTGACAGTGCCATTTCCTGTCAGGTACTTGGTGGTTGAATGCACCACCAGCGATGCCCCATGTTCAAATGGTCGGCAAAGATAGGGTGTGGCCGTGGTATTGTCGACAATCAGCGGCAGACCGGCCGTGTCAGCGATTTCAGCGATTGCCCCGATATCGGTGACATAGCCCCCCGGATTGGCAATGGATTCACAAAAAATGGCGCGCGTTTGGCCGTCTATTGCGCCCTTTACTGCTGCCAGATCATCAAAATCAATGAACGTCGCCGACCAGCCAAATCGTTTGATTGTATGGGAAAACTGCGTGACAGAACCACCGTAAAGCCGGGTCGAGACCACCACGTTGCACCCAGGGGCCATCAACGGAAACAGCGCCATGATTTGCGCCGCATGACCAGAGGAACAACAGACCGCGCCTACGCCGCCTTCCAATGTCGCGATACGTTCTTGCAAAACGGCCACGGTTGGGTTGGTCAGGCGGGAATAAATATACCCAACTTCCTGTAGATTAAACAGCGCGGCGGCGTGTTCTGCATCGCGAAAAACATAGGCCGTGGTTTGGTAAATTGGTGTTTGCCTTGCGCCGGTTGCAGGGTCGGGCCGGGCGCCGGCGTGAATTTGCAGTGTATCAAAACCATAGCTTGGTTCATCGGCCATTTTGGTATCTCCTGATGTGTTTTCCAGAGGTTAGGTGACGCGCTGACCGGCCTCAGGTCAGTATTGGGCGGGTATTGATTTTTCTGCGAAAAATCAACGTATTATCGCAAATCTAGCGCATCCAGAACCCGGCTTTCTTAATTCGGTTTCGGATCATTTGTTCGCGTTTTGGCAGGTTGTTGCGGTCAAACATATCACGCACCTTCAGGCCGCGGCCCTGATAGATCATACGCTTTATCGGCTCATAGGATTTAAGAACCTTTTTTAGTTTGTTAGGTGCCAGAACGGCATTCAACACGTCAATGGTTTGGTCGCTTTCGCGCGCGTACAGTAATGGAAATGTCCGGTAGTGGCAGGTGGTTATCCCATCCAAATACCCAGCGGGAAGCATATTACGCCCCCCCCCCAAAGAATGGATAACAAGGGGCAAGGCGACCTGATCCAACCAAGGATCCAGTGTTTGGGCTGCCAATGCATCGCCGGGGTTGTTTTTGATTTCAAGCGCATAGTCCAGAAAGCGCTGACCAAAGTTGTGGGGGCATTTGTAGTAGAACCATCCGGCGTTGAAATATAGGTAGCGTTGCCAATATTCGTTCGGCTGGCTTTGGTCCAAGGTGCTGTCAAAATCCAGATCAAACCGATCATAAAGTGACTTCCAGATACCGGCATATCCGGGTCCATACAGGTCTGGTTTTGGCCAGGTTCCTTCAACGCGGGTTGAAGCTGAGGGCCTGGAAAAATCGAAAGCCAGTTCACTAACCGGTCCGGTCACCAGTGTATCTGTGTCAAAGAAAATAAAGGGCTGATCTTTTGGCAGAGCCATGAGCGCTTCGATTTTGTTCCCATTGGGATAGGATTGCCCGAAATGCTGGTTTTCAAATGGAACAATTTCGGCGCCGTATTCTTCTGTCAATAATGTCCTGACAGCATGATTGCGGATAGTAGGATCATTATTCCACTGGTCGGATTTTTGTGGCTCTGCGATGATCAGGCGGCCGGAAAATTCGGGGTCAGAGTGGCGGAGTGAGGCAGCAAAAATAAGCGCCTCATACATAAGGCGGCCGTTTTGAGCGACAACAAAAATGTTGAAATCCGTAAGTTTTTTTGTCTTATGGGTCATCTACGCCTGCTCGGCTGCGTTTTGTCATTGGGCTGACTATATGTAAAAATGTTGCGGGTCTAAAGCCTAATCAACACCGTGGGGGAAACAATGAAACGAATATTTTTGCTGGTTCTGGGGCTGATCGGCAGCCCATTGGGCGCCCAGAATTTCACTACGACGGCAGAGGTCAAACCCATTGTCGGTGCGATAAAGTCCAACTGGATTGCGGTCCGGCCGTGGGAAGGGAATGACCTGTTATACTTTACCAACCTGCTTGCGTGGCGCTGTGGGTTAAGTCAGATTGAGTATTCGGTTAATGGCAATGAAATGACGACCTTAATAACTGAGCCTTGCTATGAAGATGAAGCCGCACCCAATGCTTTGAAACTGAGTGATATCCTGCCCTATCTGACGTTTGATCCGAACAGCGTTCAAACAATAGATGTAAAAGTGACCTTCGATGATGGAACGCAGGAGAATGCGAGTTTTGAGCGTGCAGCTGTTCAAATTAACTGACATTCAGGCGGCAGTAAAATGAACGGGAATCACCGGATGTCTGATCGGGGATGTACCGATTTATGGTCTGTTTGGATTTTACAATCGTGCCAGAGCGCGCTTAATATATTTGCAAAGCGGCAAATTATTGCGGGCATTCGCCAGATTAGTGCTGCCAATTTGTACAAATTGCGTAGTGACGCGAGGAAAAGCTTGCACATTTTGTTGAATCCTATGCAGATTACCCCATCAAGTCGCTGGCGGCTGCTGTAGCCGTTGGGAACTAAGTTGGAGATATCGAACCTTGTTCGACGAAACCCAAAAAACTAAAAAACTTCAGGAAGGAAATATTATGACGAAGATGCCTCGAATTCTATTCGCGGGCCTGATGGCCAGTACCATGCTGGCAGGCTCAGCTTTTGCTGCTTCGGTTCCCGCGGGGACCAATCTTGCAGCGGACCAGACGTTTACCTATCGGATGCTGGATGAGTTTTCATCGGTTGATCCACAGGTAGTGGAAGACGTGTCAGGTGCCGATGTTGTACGTGATCTGTTTGAAGGTCTGTTCAACCAGGATGCAGACGGCAACCTGGTGCCCGGTGTGGCGCTTGAATTTACCACAAATGACGCCAAGGACGAATATACATTCACATTGCGCCCTGAAGCCAGATGGTCAAATGGTGACCCAGTTGTCGCCGGTGATTTTGTGTACGCCTGGCAGCGTTTGGTAGACCCTGAACTGGCCTCACCCTATTCTTGGTTCGGTGAGTTGATGTCGATCGAAAATGCCGGTGCAATTCTGGCCGGCGATATGGACAAGTCTGAGCTAGGTGTTTCGGCACCTGATGACCAGACATTGGTGGTAAAGCTGACGGCGTCTCTGCCGTATTTCCCATTGATGACCACACATGGTTCAACTTTCCCTGTTCACAAAGCGACTGTGGAAACGTTTGGCGCCGAATGGACCAAGCCGGAAAACATCGTTTCTAACGGCGCCTATACGCTGGCCGAACATGTACCAAGTGAGCGTTCGGTGCGTGTTCGTAATCCAATGTACTGGGACAACGACAAAACCGTTATCGAAAAGGTCGTAGCACTTGTTGTTAACGACGAGAATGTGGCATTGACGCGGTACTTTGCCGGTGAATTTGACCGGACCGAAGTGCCTGCGGGTCAGTACCCAAAGCTAAAGGCTGAATACCCTGATCAGGCCAACAGCTTTCCGCGTCTATGTAATTATTACTACACATTCAATCTGTCAGATACCGGACCGGAAGCGTTTAAGGATGTTCGTGTCCGTGAAGCCCTGAGCCTTGCTGTTGATCGTTCGATCATCACAGAAAAAGTGTTGCAGGGTGGTCAGGTGGATGCCTACACGTTCACACCTGCCGCGACTGCCGGGTTCACTGTTCCTGATGTTGCAAGTGCCAGCATGACCCAAGCTGAGCGTGATGCCAAAGCTGTGGCGTTGCTGGCTGAAGCTGGGTATGGGGCGGATAACCCGCTGTCGTTTGACATGCTGTACAACACGTCAGAAGCTCATAAGAAGATCGCTGTGGCCATGAGCCAAATGTGGAAGCAAAAACTGGGCGTGGAAGTGGTTCTTGCCAATCAGGAATGGAAAACGTTCCTGGAAACACGTGGAAATCAGGACTTTGCGCTGGCGCGTGGTGCCTGGTGTGGCGACTATAATGAAGCTTCAACCTTCCTTGATCTGGTGGCATCTGCCTCTGGTTACAACGATGGTAAGTTTGCCAACGACCGTGTTGACGAATTGTTGACAGATGCAAAAACATCATCTGATCCACAGGCCAACTACACGGAGATTGAACAGATCATCGCAGCTGAAGTGCCGATTATTCCGGTGTATCACTATGCGGGTGTTCTGATGCTTGACAGTGATCTGGGCGGCTGGCCGATCCAGAACGTTGAGCAAAACTGGTACTCAAAAGATCTCTACAAAATAGCTGAGTAATTCGGCGAGTGTAGAATTGGCGCTCCGGCCCCCTGTAATGGGGTCGGGGCGTTTGTTATTGGGGTGCTCAAGCTATGATACGCTACATAATCCGGCGGCTTTTGATCGCTATTCCAACACTTTTGATCCTGATCATCATCAGTTTCCTGCTGATGCAGACTGCGCCCGGGGGGCCCTTTACCTCTGAGCGGCCGTTGCCGCCGCAGGTATTGGCAAATATTCAGGCCAAGTATGGATTGGACCAGTCAATCTGGGCCCAGATGTGGAATTACATCAAGGGCATTGTTTTTCATTTGGATTTTGGCCCTTCGTATCAGTACAAGGACCGGACGGTTAACGACGTTATCGCGCAGGGCTTTCCCGTCACATTGACCTATGGTTCAATCTCGTTTCTGTTTGCCGTGGTCATTGGCGTGGCACTGGGTGTTCTGGCCGCGATAAAACACAATACCTGGATTGATTACATCGCCGTTGGTGCGACATTTACTGCGCAAAGCCTGCCAAACTTTGTGATGGCCCCGATCCTGATCATCGTTTTCACATGGCAGTTGGGCTGGTTGCCCGGAGGCGGCTGGAATGGCGGGCAATGGCAATATCTGGTGATGCCGGTTATTGCACTGTCGACGTCATTCATGGCCTCAATTGCCCGGATCACAAGATCCTCGATGCTGGAGGTTCTGAATTCAAATTTCATTCGCACGGCCAGGGCCAAGGGATTGCCCACCAGTACCATCATCTGGCGCCATGCAATGAAGCCAACGATGATGCCGGTGGTATCCTATCTGGGCCCGGCATTCGTGGGTATGATCACGGGTTCCGTGGTGATTGACATCTATTTTTCCACCGGTGGTATCGGGCGTAGTTTTGTAAACTCGGCGCTTAATCGCGACTATTCGGTGATGCTGGGGCTGACCATTCTGTATGGCAGTCTGACAATAATTTTTAACCTTGTGGCCGACGTGATCTACGCCTGGCTTGATCCGAAGATCAGATATTAGGGGCCGGGTATGATTACAGCAACAGAGCAGATTGACCGTATCGCTGAAAAGCTGGTTGAAGCGGAACAGATCAAAGGCCGCTCACTTTGGCAGGATGCCATGGGTCGGTTTTTCCGCAACAAGGCCGCTGTCGGGTCGATGACGATCATTTTGCTGGTGCTGATGTTTACAGTAGCGGGCCCGTTTTTTGCCGAGTGGAGCAATGAGGAAATTGACTGGGCCCGGATGGGGGATGTGGCCACCGAGGGCAAACCCAGTATTTCCAACGGGCATTTTTTCGGGTTGGACCTTTTGGGGCGGGATTTATTTTCCCGTACCATTCAGGCAACCACAACATCGTTGATGGTGGGGGTGATCGGGGCGCTCACCGCAGTTATAATCGGAACACTTTATGGTGCGATATCCGGCTTTATCGGTGGCTGGGTGGATAACCTGATGATGCGCATTGTTGATATCCTGATCGCGGTACCGTTCATGTTCATCATCATCCTGCTATTGGTGATTTTTGAGCGCTCGTTGATTATGCTTTTCATCGGGATTGGCATTGTCGGCTGGCTGGATATGAGCCGGATCGTCCGGGGGCAGACCTTATCGTTGAAAAACCGGGAGTTCATCGAGGCGGCCCAGGCCGCCGGTGTTGGCTGGTTCACGATTGTCATTCGCCACATCCTGCCCAACCTGATGGGCATTGTGGTTGTCTATGCAACGTTGTTGGTGCCGGCGATGATTCTGACGGAAAGCTTCATTTCGTTTTTGGGGTTGGGGGTTCAGGAACCCAATACATCACTTGGTGCGCTGATATCTGAAGGGGCGGGGCAGATCCTGTATGGTACATTATGGCAATTGCTGGTGCCGCTGTTTTTCTTTCTGATCATCATCATCAGTCTGTTTTTCATTGGCGATGGGTTGCGCGATGCGCTGGACCCCAAGGATAACTGATATGGTTTTGTTAAATGTCGATAATCTGCGCGTTACATTCAGCACGCCGGATGGTCCGGTTGAGGCAGTGAAAGGTGTTAACTTTCACATCGAACCGGGTGAGTGTTTGGGTATTGTCGGGGAAAGTGGCTCAGGTAAAAGCCAGACTTTTATGGCGGCTATGGGCTTGCTGGCTGAAAATGGCACGGCCACGGGATCGGTCAATTTTGATGGCAGTGACCTGCTGAACTTGACCCCGGAGCAGCACAATGAAATTCGTGGTGATCAGATTACCATGATTTTTCAGGACCCTCTGACGGCTCTGACCCCGCATATGCGTATTGGTGAGCAAATGCAGGAAGTATTGCGCCTTCACAAAGGGTTGACCGGTGCCGCGGCGATGGAAAAATGCCTGCATTGGTTGGATCGGGTGCAAATACCAGAAGCGAAACGCCGGCTGCGCCAGTTTCCACACGAACTTTCTGGTGGCATGCGCCAGCGGGTGATGATCGCCATGGCTATGTTATGCAATCCGCGCCTGTTGGTGGCGGATGAACCGACAACGGCGCTGGATGTCACGGTGCAAGCTGAAATTTTGGACCTGATGGTGGGGTTGCAAAAAGAAGAGGGCACAGCAATTGCGCTGATCACCCATGATATGGGTGTTGTTGCGCGAATGTGCGACCGTATTTCTGTGATGCGGCTGGGTGAATTTGTGGAAGCCGGGTCGGCTGAGGAAATTTTTCATGCGCCCAAACATGAGTATACCAAGATGTTGCTGAATGCGATGCCGCGCATAGATCAGCCAAACAAATCTAAACCGATCAAACCCTTACCCGCTGGCAGTCAAACTGTTTTGAATGTTGAAAATGTAAAAGTACATTTCCCAATTCGTCTGGATCAGGGCCTGTTTGGGAAAACCGTGCCGTTAAAGGCGGTGGATGGTGTCAGTTTTGATCTGAAAGAGGGGGAAACCCTTGGTATCGTCGGGGAAAGCGGTTGTGGCAAGTCAACATTGGCGCGCGCTGTTTTGCAGCTGATACCACCTTCTATGGGATCGGTCGCCTGGCTGGGTACACAACTAACCGGTCTTAGCCGTAAGAAAATGATCCCCCATCGTAAGGACCTGCAAATAGTGTTTCAGGACCCGCTGGCCAGTTTGAATCCGCGGATGACAATTGCCGCGTCAATTATGGAACCATTGCGTACTTTCCAACCCGGACTAACCAGCAAACAGCGCAAGCTGGTGGTGGCCGAGATGATGGAAAAGGTCGATCTGGATCAAAATTTAATCAACCGCTATCCCCATGAATTGTCCGGCGGACAGAACCAGCGAGTTGGAATTGCCCGGGCGATGATTAACAAACCGAAACTGATCATTTGTGATGAAGCGGTGTCTGCACTGGATGTGTCCATCCAGGCGCAGGTTGTTGATCTGTTGAAAGATTTGCAAAACGAATTTGGATTGTCGATGATTTTTATCAGCCACGATTTGTCAGTGGTACGCGAAATTTCGCACCGGATACTGGTTTTGTATTTAGGGAGAGCGGTGGAATTCGCCGATCGGGATACTATCTATAATTCTGCGCAGCATCCCTATACCAAGGCCCTGATATCAGCGGTTCCGATCCCAGATCCGCGATTGGAACGGACCCGCTCTCGGATAAAATTACCCGGTGAACTACCATCGCCGCTGGACCCCGGAGCGACATTGCGGTTCTTACCGTCGCGATTAAGAGCCGGGGAGCGGGATTATGTACCAAAATTTTCACAGGTTGCCCCTGACCACTTTGTGGCAGAGCATGACCCATTAGAGGAATTGCTGGCCGCTGATCCAGGCGCCTGATTTTTCTGCGAAAAATCGATGCTGCCAGATCTGATTGTCCCGAATTTAGACCCGGAGTGTTGGACCTTTGTCTGACACCTGTTTAGGCAGGAGATATGGTCACTACTTTTAACACATTGTCCGATCTTCACGCCCACGGTTTTGACAGTCTGATTGATGTGCGTTCGCCGGCGGAATATGCGATCGATCATCTGCCAGGTGCGGTAAATTTGCCGGTTCTGGACGATGCAGAGCGGGTCGAAGTGGGGACAATATATAAACAGATCAGCCCGTTTTCTGCCCGCAAGACCGGCGCTGCGTTGGTGGCTAGGAATGCAGCGCTTCACCTGCAAGGACCATTGGCTGACAAAGACGGAAGTTGGCGACCGCTGGTTTATTGTTGGCGTGGCGGGCAGCGCTCGGGTTCTTTTGCCAATATCCTTGCGCAAGTGGGTTGGCGGACCGAGGTGATTAAGGGGGGGTATCAAAGCTATCGCCGTCTGGTTAGCAAAGCGATGCATGACACGCCTTTGTCCCACCGGCTGATCATTCTGGATGGAAATACCGGTACCGCTAAAACCGAGTTGCTGCATCTGCTGGCGGCACAGGGTGAGCATGTTGTTGATCTTGAAAACTTGGCAGCGCATCGAGGTTCTGTGTTTGGAGCGGTTGCCAGTAATCAGCCTTCGCAAAAGTCTTTTGAGGGCAATTTGGCCACTGCTTTTGCCGGGTTTGATCCGAAAATTATCGTCTGGCTGGAGGCCGAGTCCAGTAAAATTGGTAAGTTATTAATCCCGCCGACGGTTTGGCAGGCAATGAAAACTGCGCCAAGAATTTCGGTAAGCGCGCCGCTTGTTGCGCGGGCGGAATATCTGGTTCGTGCCTATGATGACATACTGGCGGATCAGGATTTACTGATTGCGAAATTACAAAAGCTGACCCCGTATCAGGGCCGTGAACGGGTGGCCAACTGGAAGAGTCTGGTAACCGAGGGTAAGATGAAGGAACTGGCGGGCCAGTTGATGCAATTTCATTATGACCCGAGTTATTTGCGGTCTCGTACCCGGCATGCTGCCAATACAATGGCACAGGTTAAACTTGAAAGTTTTGACAATGGCGGATTGGATCAGGCGGTTCGTGATATCTTGAAAGTTTCTGGCCAGATTGCTGCGAATTAATGAACGATCTGACCCGCTGATTTTTCCGTGATTTGGCCAATAATTTGGGCGGAGTACCCAATTGAGATGATTTTGGACACCAGTTTTTCGGCCGTTGCAGGGTCAACTGCCGCCAACAAGCCACCGGCAGTTTGTGGATCAAAAAGCAGGTCCGCTTTTGTATCAGGTGATACTATCAGATTCTTGGCATAGGCACGGTTTGCTTCAAATAATGAGGATCGCACGCCTTTTTCAGCCAGTTCCAGTGCCCCTTCCAGAAACGGGACGTTGTTAAGATTGAGAATATAACCGACATCAGAAGCGCGTGCGATTTCGCCCAAATGACCAGCTAATCCGAAACCAGTGACGTCGGTCATGGCATGGGCATTCCCCAGCAGGTTTGCTGTTTCTCCCTGACACCGAGCCATGCTGTCAATGGCCGCCATTACCCAGCTTCCCCGGGCTTTCATGGCCATTTCCCCTGCCAGGATAACGCCTGTTCCAATTGGCTTGGTCAGAAGCAGGGCATCCCCCGGTCTGGCGCCATTTTTACCAATGGGTTTTGTTCGACGTAAACCGGTGACCGTGAAGCCAATGTTCAACTCAGCGCCGGTTGAGCTGTGGCCGCCGATTATTGTGGCCCCCTGTCTGGAAAATATCCCCTGTGCGGCCTCCATGATTTCCGCCAGCCAGCTATGTTGTAAATCATTGGATAAGGGTGGCAGCACGATGTTGGCCAAGGCTGATTGCGGTGTCGCACCCATTGCCCAGATATCCCCCAGCGCGTGGATAGCGGCAATTCGGGCCAAGATAGCCGGGTCATGGGTGAAGCTGCGCAGATGATCCGTTGAAATTACCTGAAATCCGCCATTTGGTCCTTTCAACACCGCGGCGTCATCGCCTGTTCCTGTCAGAATGTCGGTGCGAGGGTTTGGCGTAATATTGGCCAGTATTTTTGTAAGGGTCAAACCGCCAATTTTTGCACCACACCCACCACATAATGGCGTGGCCTGCATGAGTTCTTTTACTCCGTCGGCAACAACCCTGGGCAGGTCGGGTTTTGACATCGGGGATAGGTCGTTAAACTGGTCCATGAATTTCCGATCAATTCGGTCTTTCAGTTGCCAGACGCGGGGGCCGCGAAACATGACCCCCCATTTGTCGGCGAGGGCAGATTTTTTCCCCAGTGAAATCAGTTTCATGTAGTCCGATTGTGGATTGTAAGATTTTAGCGACCCACCAGAAAGGCTGGCGCGCAGGTTTGAGAATAGGACGGGGGCCTGGCGCACCGCGAACACACCGGCTTTGGGGCGTGGCGCGTGGCTAAGATGGGCGCAGTCACCGACTGCAAATAATGTTGGATGGTCAATGGCGCGAAGGGTTTCGTCTACAGTTACATAGCCATTCTCCAAAGTTAACGGGCTATTTTGCAACCAGACCTGCGCCTGTGCGCCAGCCGCCCCGGCAATAAAGCCAGCGCCAATGTCCGGGGCGTCAGCCAAAATTAATCTATCCTGCTCAATTCTGGTGATCCGGGAGTTTTCAAGTACGCTGACGCCATTTTGCAACAGTCGTTCTCGAAAAAACTGCTGGCGGGATTGCTTCATGCCGGGCAGGATTTGGTTTCGCTCAATCAGTGTTATTTGAGGTGTCTGCCCTGATTGGGTGCGCAGCGCATGTGCCATTGCCAGTGCAAGCTCAATACCAGCCACCCCACCGCCGATAACCACCGCGCCTGCAGGGGTGGCGTTGTTGGAGCAGCGGCGCAGAAAAATCTGCCAGTTGTTGGCAAACCCAGAAAGCGGCTTGGCGGGGGTGGCGTGTTTACTAAACCCATCAGGTGTTTTCATTTCGGAGGTGACACCGATATCCAGCGCGCCGATATGGTAGGTCAGTTCCCGGCCGTCTTCCAGGGTGACGGTCCTATTTATCGGATCAATTTTTTCTGCACGGCCCCTGATAAAACGTGCTCCGGCAAATCGGGCTAAACGCACAAGATCGATATCCAGATCTTCCCGATTGTAATGCCCGGCAATGAACCCCGGAAGCATGCCGGAATATGGGGCGGTGGGTTCTGGATTTACAACTGTAACCCGCACGCCGGGCAATGGCTTCATACCCCACATTCGCAACACGAGCGCATGGGTGTGGCCGCCGCCAATCAACAAAAGTTCCCGGGTAATGGGTAGGGGAGGTTGCATTGAAAATCCGATTCAGTTTGCGACTACATAGGGGTGAATTTGCAAAAAGGACAGGTACCGGGATTAGCCGGTTTGACCTGCGTGTTTCCGGGGGCTAACTGTTTGCCCAATGGCACAAGGCATCAGAGAAAATGCGCGCGAAATCTTTTTGGCAGGCGTTGCGGCGGCGGATCCAAAATACGCGGTTTTAACGGCTCTGGATGAGCATGGTGTACCAGATTGCACCGGGCGATTGCTGGTGGTCGCTTTGGGTAAGGCAGCTGTGGGGATGATGCAAGCCGCGCAGTCACGGCTGGATATCGATCAGGCAATTGTGGTCACTAATTATGAGAATGCTACGAAGGTACCGGGTACTGAAATGTTTGCTTGTGGGCATCCTGTACCGGATGAAAACGGTTTGGCCGCAGGTCTGGCAGTTGAGGCGATGCTTGGCCAAGCAGGGGAAAACGATCATGTGCTGGTGTTGGTCAGCGGTGGCGGTTCTGCCCTGTTGCCGACGCCGCTGGCGGGGATCAGCCTGGCCGATAAAGCCAGGGTTAACCAGTTATTGCTGGGGGCGGGCATGGAGATTGCCCGGATGAACCCGGTGCGTCAGCAATTGTCGCGCCTGAAAGGCGGGGGTTTTGTGCGTCTGGCGCATCCGGCAGGGATAACAGCGTTTATCCTGTCAGATGTGGTGGGTGATGATCTGGCGGTTGTTGCAAGTGGGCCGACGGTGGCACCAATTGGCAACCGAAAACAAGCATGCAGGGTTTTAAAAGATGCCGGTATCTGGGGGCAGATGCCGCCTACGGTCATGGCCAGTCTGCAGCAACCGGACAAGCACAGGGTGGATATGACCGGCGTAGCGAACCACCTTATCGGGTCAAATGCACAAAGCGTTTCGGCTATGGCTGTTAAGGCACCATCGGCAATTGTGTTTCCCCATGCTTTGGCGGGCGACGTTGCCGATGCCGCGCAGGTTGTGGCTCGGTGCAAGCAAAAGGGTATCTGGCTGTTCGGCGGAGAAACCACGGTGCATCTAACTGGCAAAGGGATGGGTGGGCGCAATCAGGAGTTGGCTTTGCGCGTGGCGATACAGGCGGAAAAGCTTGGCTGGGACAAGGGGTGGGTGTTTTTGTCAGGCGGCACTGATGGCCGGGATGGGCCAACGGACGCGGCCGGTGGAATGGTGGATGCAGGCAGTTTGGATCGGATGCGCGCGGCCGGTGTTGATCCGCTCGCCGCACTGGCGGATAATGACAGCTACCATGCACTTCAGGCTTCAGGTGATTTGTTAATCACGGGCGCCACGGGAACGAATGTTGCTGATTTGCAGGTGCTCATCCGTGTCTGACCATGTCGCACAGTGACAAGTTGAAGTCGCCCGCGGCGCTTGCGTAGAAATTTGAGGCCGCGCAAAATGAGATGCGAATATCTTTAAGAAAATGGTGGCGCCTTGAAATATTCAGAGCTGGAAAATGTACTAAGGCCGATCGAAAAGGCCAACGGGCTTTCTAACGCCCACTATGTTTCAGATGTGATGTTTGAACTGGAAAAGCAAAAGGTTCTGTTTGACAACTGGTCGGGCATTGGTTTTGCCAAGGATGTTCCCAAAAAGGGTGATGCGTTGCCGGTGGATTTTCTGGGCATGCCGCTATTGGTGCTAAATGGTAAAGACGGGGTGGTTCGGGTGTTTCAGAACACCTGTCGCCATCGCGGTATGATCCTGATTGATGAAAAGAAAAATATCGGTGGCGGTGTGATCCGTTGTGCGTACCATTCATGGTGCTATGCCCAGACGGGTGAGCTGGTGACCACGCCACATGTGGGTGGCCCCGGTCAAAATACCCACGCCGATATCAAGCGCAGTGATCTGGGGCTGACAGAAATTCGCAGCTACGTCTGGCGGGATGTCATTTTCGTGAATATTTCTGGCACGGCGCCGGAATTTACCGACTATGCCGCCGAGCTGATTGCGCAATGGTCAGAGTTTGAGGGGCAGCCATTATTTCATGGCGGCGACAACAGCAGCTTTCAGTTTGAGGCCAATTGCAATTGGAAACTGCCGGTCGAAAACTATTGCGAAAGTTATCATTTACCGTGGATTCATCCTGGGCTGAACAGCTACTCAAAACTGGAAGACCATTATCATATCGAGGAGCCAGGGAAGTATTCTGGTCAGGGGACGTATGCTTACCGTGCGTCAATATCTGAGACCGGACAAAAATTTCCTGATTTTGAAGGGTTGAGCAATAAGTGGGACGCCGGCGCAGAATATATTGCGCTGTATCCCAATGTGCTGTTTGCGACACATCGGGACCATGCCTATGCGCTGATACTTGAACCTTTGGCCAAAGACCGGACGATTGAGCATGTTGAGATTTATTATGCCACCAAGGAGGCGGCCGGGCCGGAATATGCCGGGCTGAGGCAAGCAAACTCAGATCTTTGGCGCGGTGTCTTGGAGGAAGACATATTCGTGGTTGAGGGCATGCAAAAAGGCCGGCACGGAGTGCATTTTGATGGTGGTAAGTTTAGCCCGGTAATGGACAACCCGACCTGGTGTTTTCACCATTGGGTGGCGTCGCAAATGCTGGATGAACCGCTTGCTTCAGAATGATACCGATGTACTGGAGGGGCGTTTGCTGGCAGCCCATCAACAGGGCGATGGGGCTGAATTAGTACGGTTATATACCCAGGCTGCGGATATGTTCGAAGGTAATAATCAGATTGAGACCGCGTGTTATTTTCTGACAAACGCCTATATTTTTGCGCTGGAGAGCGGTGATGAACGGGCGCTGGCTTTGTATAAACGACTGGTTATTCACGGCCGGGAAGAATGAAGATGAGGGATTAATAGTTTGAAAACACATAGTAAAGTTGTCGTTATCGGTGGTGGCGTTGTTGGCTGCTCGGTGCTCTATCATCTGACGAAACTTGGCTGGTCTGACGTGATGCTGATTGAGCGCTCGGAGTTGACCAGCGGGTCAACCTGGCACGCGGCGGGGGGCTTTCACACGCTGAATTCAGACACAAATATGGCTGCCCTTCAGGGCTATACTATCCGGTTGTATAAGGAGCTTGAGGAGATCACCGGTCTTTCCTGCGGATTGCACCATGTGGGTGGTGTCACCATCGCCACCGATCAGGACCGGTTAGATTACCTGACGGCAGAACGCGCCAAGCATCGTTATATGGGGCTGGATACGCGCATCATTGGGCCGGATGAGATCGCCGATATTTCGCCAATTACCAATGTTGATGGTGTGTTGGGCGGGCTTTACGATCCGTTGGATGGCCATCTGGACCCGTCCGGTACGACGCAGGCCTACGCCAAAGCGGCGCGTATGGGGGGGGCTGAAATTGTATTGCGCAACCGAGTGCTGGAACTAAACCCGGTCGCTGATGGATGGGATGTTGTAACTGAACAGGGAACGGTACGGTGCGAACATGTAATCAATGCCGCTGGGTTATGGGCGCGGGAAGTCGGGGCGATGGCGGGCGTTTACCTGCCTTTACATCCGATGGAGCATCAGTATTTCATCACAGATGATATCCCGGAAGTGGTCAATCACCCCACTGAACTGCCCCATGTTATGGATCCTTCGGGCGAAACCTATCTGCGTCAGGAGGGACAGGGGTTGTGCATTGGCATTTATGAGCAAAACGCTGTGCCATGGGCTGTGGATGGTACGGACTGGGATTTTGGGCACGAGTTGTTAAATGACGACCTTGAGCGGGTTGCAGAACCGCTGGAAGCGGCATTCAAACGCTATCCTGTGCTGGGACGTGCCGGTATGAAACGGATCATCAACGGGCCATTTACCTTTGCACCGGACGGTAACCCCCTGGTAGGGCCTATCCCCGGCAAACCCGGTCTTTGGTCAGCTTGCGCCGTGATGGCTGGATTTAGTCAGGGTGGCGGCGTTGGCAAAGCCCTTGCGGAATGGATGATCGGGGGCGAGCCCGAAAACGATATTTTCGCTATGGATGTGGCGCGTTTTGGCGGCTGGACCGGGCCGGATTGGACGCGGCTTAAAGTTACTGAAAATTACCAGCGTCGGTTTTCAATCGGTTATCCGAATGAAGAATTACCGGTGGGGCGCCCACTGGAAACCACCCCGGCCTATGGGATATGGGACGCACAGAATGCGGTGTTCGGGCAGGGCTATGGTATGGAACACGTGAACTATTTCGCGCGCAAAGGTGAGCCACGGTTTGAAACTCCGTCATTCCGGCGCTCAAATGCACATGAAGTGGTGGGCGAGGAATGCCGTACCGTGCGCAATGCGGTTGGCATCAATGAAATCCACAATTTTGGCAAGTATATGATCCAGGGCCCGGAAGCGGTGAACTGGTTGAACCACATCATGGCCGGACGAATGCCGGAAGTTGGAAAGATGTCGCTGACGCCGATGTTGTCTGAAAAGGGTAAGATCATCGGAGATTTCACGATGATGCGGCTGGGTGAGGAGCGTGTTCAGCTTACCGCCAGCTATGGCGCGCAGGACTTTCATATGCGGTGGTTTTTGTCACATCAGATTGACGGTGTTACGATCAGTAATATTAGCCAGAAGCGGCTGGGATTTCAGATTGCCGGACCCAATGCACGGGCTGTTTTGTCGGCGGCAACCGGGGCCGATGTTTCTAATGAAGCTTTTGCGTTTCTGACAGTGCGCGAATTTACGGTCGGCCACATTCCGGTAACTGTGGCGCGGGTTAGTTTCACAGGCGATCTGGGGTATGAAATTTATTGTGACCGAGCCCACCAGGTGGCACTGTATGAAGCGTTATACAGCGCGGGTGAAGACCATGGAATGCGCCCCTTTGGCATGCATGCGATGATGTCTTTGCGATTGGAAAAATCATTTGGTTCCTGGATGCGAGAATACCGGCCTGATTATACTTGTGCAGAAACCGGGCTTGATCGATTTATTTCCTGGAAGAAGAACGATTTCATCGGGCGAGCATCTGCGGCGGCGGAAAAAGCAGCCCCGCCTGAACGTCACCTTTGTACATTTTTTGTGGATGCTAAAGATGCTGACGTTGTGGCCTATGAGCCGATTTTTTACGGTGATGATGTGGTCGGTTTTTGCACCTCGGGTGGGTATGCCCACTGGGCAGAAAAGTCGGTGGCCATCGGGTTTTTGCCGACGGCCATGATCCAGGAAGGTGCCGAGTTTGGAATTGAAATACTGGGTAAACGTCGAAAAGCGGTGGTGAATAACACACCGTTGTTTGATGCAGATGCCAGTCGAATGAGAGGCTAGAATATGAAATCCCACGCGCGTGTTGTTGTTATCGGGGGCGGCGTCGTTGGCTGTTCAGTGCTTTACCATTTGGCCAAGTTTGGTTGGACTGATGCGGTGTTGTTAGAGCGTTCAGAGCTGACCAGTGGCAGCACATGGCACGCTGCCGGAGGCATGCACACAATTAACGGCGATACCAATGTTGCCCGGCTGCAAAAGTATACGATCGAGCTTTATAAAGAAATTGAGGAACTTTCGGGGCAGGCCACGGGTGTTCATATCACCGGTGGTATTTTGCTTGCCGCGACACAGGACCGATTTGACTGGCTTAAAGGTGTGGTTGCGCAGGGGCGTTATCTGGGTCTGGAAATGCAGCTGATGACGCCGGAAGAGGCGCAGATTGATATGCCCCTGATGGACCCGAGCAAATTTGTCGGGGCAGTGCGCACCCATACCGATGGTCATCTGGACCCTTCGGGCGTCACCTATGCCTACGCCAAATCTGCCCGCAAACTGGGGGCGGAAATTGAAACCCACACCATGGTGAAAGAACTGCATCAGCAACCTGATGGGGGCTGGTTGGTGGTTACCGATAAGGGCAATATCACATGCGAACATGTGGTCAACGCGGCTGGTCTGTGGGCGCGTGAAGTTGGGCGAATGGCCGGGTTGGAATTGCCGCTTTTGGCGATGGAGCACATGTATTTGTTAACCGAAGACATGCCCGAAGTTGCCGAGGCAAACGCGGCAACCGGCCATGAAATTATTCATGCGGTAGATTTTGATGGTGAACTTTACCTTCGGCAGGAGCGCGGTGGTATGCTGATGGGCACCTACGAAAAAGCCTGTGTACCCTGGAGCGTAAAGGAAACGCCATGGGACTTTGGCCATGAGTTGCTGGCCCCCGACATTGACCGTATCGCCCCCAGCCTTGAAGTCGGGTTTGAGCATTTCCCGGCGTTTCAAAATGCTGGTATCAAGCAGATTATTAACGGACCTTTCACTTTTGCCCCTGATGGCAATCCGTTGGTCGGCCCGATCCCGGGTATGGGCGGCATGTGGATGGCCAATGCGGTGATGGCCGGGTTTTCCCAAGGTGGCGGCGTTGGTCTGGCGCTGGCCAACTGGATGATCAATGGCGATCCTGGATATGATATTTTCGGCATGGATGTCGCCCGCTATGGGAATTGGGCGAGCATGGCGTACACCAATGCCAAGGTGCAGGAAAACTATTCACGGCGGTTTTCGATCAAGTTTCCCAATGAAGAGTTGCCGGCCGCGCGACCGTTACGCACGACACCAATCTATGATTTGCTGGCCGCAGATGGGGCGCAATTTGGGGTGTCCTGGGGGCTTGAGGTGCCGTTATGGTTTGCCCCGGATGGAGTTCGGGATGAATTTGGCTGGCGCCGGGCCAACGATTTTGAACATGTCGCCGCAGAAGTTGTGGCAGTGCGGAACAAAGTTGGCCTGTTTGACACATCTGGCTATGCTAAATACGCCGTAAAAGGACAGGGGGCCGAGGCCTGGCTTGACCACCTGTTGGCCTGTCGGATGCCAGCAACAGGGCGCATGAAACTGGCGCCGATGTTGAAACAGGATGGCCGGGTGATCGGGGATTTCACCCTGGCGAAATTAGATAGGGATGATTTTTTCATCGTCGGTTCCGGCGTTGCACAGGACTATCACATGCGCTGGTTCCTTGAACATCTGCCCGATGATGGTTCAGTCACTGTTGAACCCTATGGCCAGACATTGGCCGGTATTTCAATAGCCGGCCCGAATGCGCGCGATCTGCTGGCCCAAGTTACTGATGCCGATGTTTCGGCTGAGGTGTTTAAGTTTATGGATATCCGTCGAATGGATGTTGCGATGGCCAAGGCGATTGTCGGTCGGGTCAGCTTTACCGGCGATCTTGGATATGAACTATGGATGGCGCCGGAATTTCAACGGCACATTTATTTGGCGTTGCATGCGGCGGGGCAAGATCTGGGCTTACGTAATTTTGGTCTGAGGGCATTAAATGCCCTGCGGTTGGAAAAGAGCTTTGGCAGCTGGGGCACAGAGTTTCGCCCGATTTATACCGCGGATGAATGCGGGCTGAACCCATTTGTTGCGCTTAAAAAAGATGCGGAGTTTATCGGGAAGTCCTGTGCAACAAAAAATGCGAAGGCGGGCGGAAAATTGCGCCTGTGTACGTTTATACTGGATACCAAAGATTGTGATGTCATTGGCAACGAACCGATTTATCACGACAATAATGTCGTTGGATGGGTTACTTCTGGCGGCTATGCCCATAACGCAAATTCATCTGTAGCTTTGGGCTATGTACCGCGTGAACTGGCCGATAAGGAAACGGGTTGGGCAGTGGAAATACTTGGGACTGTTTATTCGGCCAAGCAACAGTTCCAACCCTTGTTTGATGCCAATGGGGCAGCAATGCGCGGCTGATTATCCGCAAAAAATTTCGATGTAAATGTCGAAAATTTCAATCGATGACTGCGAAACCGATGATCAGCTGGTGCAGGCCGAATGCGGCGCCGGCGATAATACTTAGAAATGCCACCGGAGCCCCATATGCCAAGACTGAAAACGCAGAAACACCCTGACCAATGGTGCAGCCAAATGCCAATACTGCGCCGAAACCCATGAACACCGCGCCCAGTATCTGGCGGCGTAGTTCGCGGTGATCTTCGCAGGCCTCCCAGCGAAATTCTTTTTTGAAGAGCGTTGCAAGAAATGCACCCAAAATGACGCCAATAACCGACCCCACACCGAAATTTATCGAATTGCCGGATGATGTCATGGCGTAGATAATTGTATCCCCCAGGGGGGCAGAAAATGTGTGGCTTTCAACGGGTAAGGCGGAAAACCCATTTGCCGCAATCCACTGGGTGCCTGCCCAACCGCTGATAATTGCAAATCCAACAACTGCCCCCCAGAATATCTGCCTTGGGCAGGCCAGGAACCGCTTTGATGCCAATGCGCCCAGCAGGATTAAAATGCCTATGGCGATTCCAAGCACATTGGCGGAAATGCCGGTGGCATTGCCAATCAAATGGGCAATACCAGGTGGGACTAAGCCGTCTGCGACTGGAACCGGTAACAGAGTTACCCGCAATTGTGCCAGTGGACCGGAGATAGCGATATAGGCAGAAATCCCCATAACGAGCACTATTACAAAGCTGCGCAAGTCACCGCCGCCCAATCTGGATAATGCACCAAAACCGCAGGTTCCCACCAGCGCCATACCATACCCAAATAACAGGCCGCCCAATATTGTAGACAGCGGGTTCCAACCAAATGACAGGTAAACGGTTTCTTCGGGCTGCAATATCCCGAGAGACATTAAGCCAAATGTTCCAACAATTGCTGTACCAATTCCCACCAGCCACATGCGAATGCGAACAGTACTATGCTGGTATAGCATATCTTCAATTGCGCCCAAGGTGCAGAAACGGCCCATTCGGGCGGCAATGCCAAGCAACAGGCCACCAAACAGGCCAACGAATGCCGCGAGCGTTGTGTCTGCGATACTATCGAACATCCCCGCCCCTCCCAGAAACGGTGCCTGGCTGGTAAGTTAAGTTTTTACCGGTGTTTCCACACTGCAAAACAAATCGTAAATTACTTCCAGTATTTGTTTGGGGCGTTCGTCCGTCAATGAATAATAGATCGCCTTGCCATCACGTCTTGGTGTGACCAGGCCCTCATGGCGCAGGCGAGCCAGCTGTTGTGAAATAGCAGCCTGTCGGGCCGAAAGTAAGTCTTCCAATTCCGTCACTGTTTTTTCGCCGGTTACCAGATGGCACAGGATCATTAACCGGCCCTCGTGACTTAGTGCTTTAAGCATATTTGAAGCATCACAGGCACTTGCCATCATTTTTTCCATATCCTCTTCGGATATTTCGCCATCAAGCACTGGAAGACCCATAAAAAACCTCTTATTTTCCTATTAAGAATAACAATTGTTAGTTGAAATATTTTCTATCGCGCATTCAACACCTATTCCACTGGTTACACCAGATGCAATATTAGTTGGTTGAGACAACGGGGGTACCATTAGGACTGCCCTTCGATTCCGAGTTTCGTGCGCAACATTTCACTTAGCAGCCACCAAAAAAACTCTTCTCCGGGATAGCCTTCTATTCGGGCCAGTTCCTGTCCATCGTCCACCAACACGAAGGTTGGTGTGAATTGCAAAGAAGTGGTGAATTTCAAGTCTGGTGGGTAATCTTCGTACAGGTCTATCCTGCGCAGCGGCGCGGCTTTGCCTTCTGCAGTTTTTGGATAGACTTCAGATATCTCATCATTCCACAGTTCACAGTAGTAACAACCCTGTTGCTCGACCATTATTAATTCAACAGCAAACGCTGGAAGTGCTATAAATGATGTAAGGGCGGCGAATAGGATATTGCGGAACATGAGTCACCTGATTGACGATTTCACAATTGGTAATATAATTGAATATGTGAATAGATCAAGGAAAGCCTGAAATGTTTGATGTTTCTTCCCTTGGGGCACTTATCGCCGGACTGTTGTCTTTCCTTACACCCTGCGTGCTGCCGATGGTGCCTTTTTATCTTAGTTATTTGGGTGGGGTCGGTATTAATCAGATTAATGCGGAGGCGGAGATCAGCCCCGCAGTGCGACGCCGAGCGGTTATTTCGGCGCTGTTTTTTGCGGCCGGTGTCATCACTATTTTTATGGGTCTTGGGGCGGGGGCATCGGCATTCGGGCAATTGGTAAGAGAGTGGTTTGATATTTTACGCTGGATTGCAGCCGGCATTATTATCATGATGGGACTGCATTTCTTGGGTGTTTTGAAGATTGGTTTTCTGTACCGTCAATTGCGCGCTGAAACCGGTAACACATCAAAGATGAGCTATCCGGGCGCATATGTTGTTGGCCTGGCTTTTGCGTTTGGCTGGACACCCTGTGTCGGGCCGGTGCTTGCGGCAATTCTATTTACCGCCGCGGGACAGGAAAGCGCGACGCAGGGGATTTGGCTGTTGTTCGTTTATGGGTTCGGTATGACGGCGCCTTTTGTTCTGGCCGCGTTTTTTATTGCACCTTTTATGCGTTTTATGGGGAAATTTCGTCGCCATCAGGGTAAGGTGGAAAAAATTATGGGTGTTCTCATGATTGTGTTTGGTATTCTGATCGCAACTGAGACCGTAAACTATATAGGCTTTTGGATGTTGGAGACCTTCCCGATATTCAGCAGGTTTGGCTAAACTGGAAAAAGGGAAAACATTATGCGTGTGATAATTGGATTTCTAATGTTGCTGGTGATGTCGGTGCCGACATGGGCAAATGAAGGTGTCGGTGATAATGGGCTATACAGTAGCCCATGGATGCGGACGACGTTCAAGGACATGAATGAAGATCTGGCGGATGCGACCGCGGAGGGAAAAAAGCTGGTATTGTTCTTTGAACAACGCGGCTGTGTCTATTGCGCCAAAATGCATGAGGAAGTTTTTTCTGACCCGGAAGTTTCAGCCTATATCGAAGAGAATTTCTTTGTTGTTCAGCTAAATTTGCATGGCGCAGAAGAGGTGACAGATTTTGACGGCGAGGTCCTGGGTGAGTCTGACATCGCGCGCAAGTGGGGCATTTTGTTTACGCCTTCGATAATGTTTTTGCCGCAAGAAGTGTCCGGCGAAAAATCGGCGATGGCTGAATCGGTGGCGATGCTGCCGGGGGCTTTCGCAAAGGGAACAACCTTGGATTTGTTTACCTGGGTTAGTGAAGAACGGTATCTGGATCAATCGGAAGAAGACTTTCAACGCTACCACGCACGGCGAATTAGCGAACGAAATGACGGGTTTACTGACTAACAATATTGCGTGCGGTAATAATATTTCAATATAATAATTCATTTATTTGAATTTGTTGTTGCCAATTCGCTATTCTGTCCGTTAAGCTAAAAGAAAAATGGTTCTTTGGGAGGAAACATGAAGCGAACATCGATAGCACTAGCGCTCGTACTTTTTGCTACTGGCTCGGCTTTTGCACAAACAGCACCAAGCGATGTCATCTTTGACGATGGAGCGGTTGCAGAATCGCTTACCGGTGTTGCCGGGGACGCCGCAGCGGGTAGAAAAATATTTGCCAGCCGTAAAAAAGGCAATTGTCTTGCCTGCCATGTAAATACTGATCTTAGTGATCAGTTGTTCCACGGTGAAGTTGGGCCAAGCCTGGATGGCGCAGCCGATCGCTGGACGGAAGCAGAGCTGCGTGGCCTAGTGTCCAATTCGAAAATGACATTTGAAGGCACCATTATGCCAGCGTTTTACCGAGTGGATGGCTTCAACAGGAATCTGGAAAAATTTGAGGGCAAATCGATTCTGAGCGCTCAGGAAGTTGAAGATGTTCTGGCCTATTTGCGCACTCTTACTGAGTGATTGCGAAACGAAAACCGAGGAGAGAAAGATGAAATTAACACGACGGGATGCTCTGGCGCTAGGATTGGGTGCCACGGCTGCATCATTCCTGCCGTTTCAGGCAATGGCCGCCACGCCAGAAGAAGT
The DNA here is from genome assembly GCA_964514925.1 of uncultured Marinosulfonomonas sp. Taxonomy (GTDB): domain Bacteria; phylum Pseudomonadota; class Alphaproteobacteria; order Rhodobacterales; family Rhodobacteraceae; genus NVTR01. The sequence goes on along the minus strand of CAZETX010000004.1, from coordinate 51,210 downwards.
AATCGCCACATTCACAGGTGGCGCTGATATTGGTGAAGGTGGGGTAAGCTTAAAGGCACCTGAGATCGCCGAAAATGGTAATACAGTTCCGGTTTCTATCGACGCACCCGGTGCGGTTTCAATTATCATTGTTGCGACAAAAAACCCAACACCGCTGGTGGCGACCTTTAACTTTGGTCCACTTGCCGGTTCACAGGCGGCATCCACGCGTATTCGCTTAGCGGGTACTCAGGATGTTCTTGCGATTGCAAAAATGCCCGATGGCAGTTTCATACAGGCCAGCCAAAACGTAAAAGTGACAATTGGCGGCTGCGGCGGCTAAACGAGGAGAAAACAGATATGACCGAAGGTGTTAAACCACGCGTTAAAGTCCCCAAAACAGCGGCAGTTGGAGATGTAATAACGATCAAAACTCTGATCAGCCACAAAATGGAGTCTGGTCAACGCAAAGACAGCGATGGAAATACAATTCCGCGCAAAATTATCAATCGCTTCACCTGTGATTTTAACGGCCAGAATGTCGTTGATGTCACGGTCGAACCTGCCGTTTCAACAAACCCATTCTTTGAGTTTGAAGCGAAAGTTACGGAAGCAGGAGAGTATAAATTTACTTGGTATGATGATGATGGTGATATTTATGAGACCACCAAAAGCATCGCCATCGGATAGGCGTTTGCGCGTCCGATAATACCAAGGCTAGGGGAGGAAAGCCGAATGAAGATAACAACAATACTTGCGGCAACAGCACTGGCGGTTTCGGCAACTGCCCTGACAGCTGGTGAAGATTCAGTTTTGTCAGTTGAAGGCGAAACATTTATCACAAATACCGCCGCACCGTCTTATCTGGAAAACATAAACGAGATTTATTCCGGTTGGGTGTTTCGTGCGGAAGAAACACGGGCATTGCAACTGGATGACTTTGACAATCCAGGCTTTGTTTTTGTTGATCAGGGCATAGATCTATTTGCCGAGGTCGACGGAAGCGAGGGCAAATCCTGCGCGTCCTGTCATGCGGATGTTGCTGAATTTGCCGGGCTACGCGCCCAAATGCCGCGGGTAGTGGATGGGCAAGTTCAGACATTGGAAGAAATCATCAACCGTGAACGTGTCGAAAAAATGGGGGCTGAACCATGGAAATGGTCCGGAACCCAGATGACATCGATGACCGCGTTGATTAGTTTGCAATCACGTGGCATGCCGGTGAATGTCGACATTGCTGCCGATGGTGCCCAGACATTCTGGGATCGGGGTAAAGAGCTTTACTACACCCGGGTTGGCCAGCTGGATTTAGCCTGTTCAAATTGCCACGAAGACAATTTTGGCAATATGATTCGTGCAGATAATCTTTCACAGGGTCAGATCAACGGGTTTCCGACCTATCGTTTGAAAAACGCCAAGCTGAATTCAACCCATGCCCGGTTTAAGGGTTGCATGAAGAATGTCCGTGCAACACCCTACAAAGAAGGCTCGGATGAATTTAAAGCATTGGAATTCTACCTTGCTTCACGGGGACAGGGTCTGTCGATTGAATCACCATCCGTTCGTAACTAAGGCGGAAAACCTGATACGATTTTTGGCTCCTCCTCCGTGCATTCGGGGGGGGAGTTTTCTTTTTAGAGGAGAGAATGGATGCTGACACGCCGCGATATATTACAAACCTCAATGGCCGCAGCGGCCGTATTGGGGGGCTCTGGTTTTGGCAACTGGTCCCGAATTGCTGCTCAGCAGGCATTGACGCAGGATCAGCTACTTGAATTTGATACGTTTGGTAACCTGTCTCTGATCCATATTACCGATATGCACGCGCAAACCCAGCCACTTTATTTTCGGGAACCAGAAATAAATCTGGGCGTCGGTGCTCAAAAGGGGTTGGTCCCCCATATTACAGGGGCAGATTTCCGGGCTAAATATGGAATTTCCGACGGTTCACCTTCACATTATGCGCTGTCTCAGGGTGATTTCACCGCTCTCGCAAATGCCTATGGTAAGATCGGCGGCGTTGACCGGGCGGCAACCGTGGTGAATGCCATTCGTGCAGATCGTCCGGATGCTATCTTACTGGATGGAGGTGATACCTGGCAGGGTAGCCTTACTGCGCTGCGTACTGAAGGCCAAGACATGGTCAATATCATGAATGCGCTTGGTGTAGAAGCAATGACCAGCCATTGGGAATTTACCCTTGGTATCGACCGCGTTACCGACATTGTTGACAATGAGTTGAATTTTCCCTTTCTGGGGGCGAACATCTTTGATGTTGAATGGGATGAGCCAGCCTATGAGCCCTATAAGATGTTTGAACGGGGCGGTGTTAAAGTAGCTGTAATTGGCCAGGCTTTCCCCTATATGCCCATTGCAAACCCGGGCTGGATGTTTCCAGGGCTTTCTTTTGGCGTACGTCAGGAACGTATGGCGCAGGTAGTGGAAGAAGTGAGGGCGGCAGGTGCTGAATGCGTTGTATTGCTTTCCCACAATGGATTTGACGTAGATCGTAAATTAGCAGCCGATGTGGATGGTATCGACGTTATCCTGACCGGGCACACCCATGATGCACTGCCCGAACCGGTACAGGTGAATAACACATTTCTGATAGCTTCAGGTTCCCACGGTAAGTTTGTCAGCCGAATAGATCTTGATATCCAGGGTGGGGAAATGAAAGGTATTCGACACAAACTGATCCCGCTTTTTTCTGATGTGATTACACCGGATCCTGAAATGGCCGCCCTTGTAACCAAACAACGTGCACCGTTCGAAGCAGAAATGTCAGAGGTCATTGGCAAGACTGATAGTTTGTTGTACCGGCGTGGTAATTTCAATGGTACTTGGGATGATTTGATAGGGCAGGCTTTACTTGAAGAACGCGAGGCGGATATTTCGCTGTCGCCGGGTTTCCGGTGGGGTGCATCGGTCTTGCCAGGCAGTGACATAACCCGCGAAGATATATTTAACGCAACGGCGATGAGCTATCCCGCTGCCTACCGCTCGGAAATGACAGGTGAGCTATTGTTGACCATTCTTGAAGATGTCGCAGACAATCTGTTCAATCCTGACCCCTATTATCAACAGGGGGGAGACATGGTGCGGGTTGGTGGCATGGGGTATCGTATAGATATCAATAAACCACAGGGCAGCCGTATAACAGAGATGACAGTTTTAAAAACTGGAGAGTTGGTAGACCCTGCCAAGACCTATATTGTAGCTGGATGGGCCAGCGTTAACGAAGGTACAGAGGGGCCTGCGATTTGGGATGTAGTGGAAAACTATATTCGGCGAAATGGTACTGTATCTATTCAGCCAAACACCAATGTGAAAGTTATTGGAGCCTGAGGCTACGAATTTTCGCAGAAAATTCAACTCACTTTTTCTGCGAAAAAGTGTCTTAGTTTGCATGTGAGGGAACTCGTTGTCTAAGAACCTAACCCCAAAGCCTTCACGCCGTGCTTTTTTAAAAGGCGCAGCCACTGTCGCGGCCACTGGGGCAGGCGCTACGATTGCACGCGCAGGTGATCCCGCGATCACAGAGCTGCAACCGTGGATGATCACCCGTGGTGATGGTGTGGCTACCCGGCCCTATGGCTATCCGGCAAGCCAAGAGTCCAATGTGGTTCGCCGTGCCATTCCCTGGTTGACTGCAGATGATATCAGTTCGGTTAGTTTTACGCCGCTGCATCAGTTAAATGGTACCATAACTCCGAACGGATTGTGTTTTGAGCGGCATCATTCTGGCATTGCTGAGATTGAACCCGATATTCATCGGTTAATGATCAATGGTTTGGTGGAAACACCTTTGGTATTCACTGTCGCCGACCTGATGCGGTTCCCACGGGAAGACCGTGTGTATTTTTTGGAATGTGCTGCAAATTCAGGGATGGAATGGCGTGGGCCTCAGATGAATTCTGTGCAGTTTACCCACGGCATGATCCACAATGTAATGTATACAGGTATTCCGTTGCGAACATTGTTGCATGCAGCTGGTGTGAAGACGGCAGGTAAATGGGTGTTGGCAGAAGGCGCTGATGCCGCCAAAATGGCGCGATCTATTCCAATGGAAAAAGCTCTCGACGATTGTCTGGTGGCATTTGCGATGAATGGCGAATCCCTGCGCCCAGAGCAAGGATATCCTTTGCGACTGGTGGTTCCCGGATTTGAAGGGGCCATGTGGATCAAATGGTTGCGCCGCCTTGAAGTTGGGGATCAACCCTGGCACCTGCGCGAAGAAGCAAATCGTTATACTGATCTTTTGGCCAACGGTCAGTCGCGACGGTTTACATTTGAGATGGATGCTAAATCAGTGATTACCAGTCCGTCGCCGGAGGCACCAATTGCCCATGGACCGGGCCCAACAGTTCTGACCGGTATTGCCTGGTCAGGACGCGGGACTATCCCGCGTGTGGATGTAACGCTGGACGGTGGTATAAACTGGCACATGGCGCGGATGTCGGGGCCCTCTACTGACAGGGCGTTACACAGGTTCTATTTCGAGTTTGATTGGGACGGGTCCGCTTTAATATTGCAGAGCCGGGCCCATGACAGCACAGGATATATTCAGCCAACGAAAGATGCCTTGCGGGACATTAGGGGGAGCAATTCTGTTTACCATAATAACGGCATCCAAACCTGGGCGGTAGAAAATACGGGGGCAGTCAGCAATGTTGAAATTAGCTAGTTTAGCAACGTTCTTGGTACTTACGATTGTTGAGCCGCTTATTGCACAGGTTGAAATTGGTCGTATTGCAAATGATGATGAGATCGCCGCCTGGGATATTGACGTGCGCCCTGATGGGGTTGGGCTGCCCAAAGGGGCAGGTGATGTTTTTACCGGCGAAGAAATATTCAGTGAAAAATGTGCGGTATGTCACGGAGATTTTGGCGAGGGACTGGGGCTATATCCTGCGCTTGCGGGGGGGGAAGATAGTATTATTGGCACGCGCCCGGTAAAATCTATTGGCTCTTTTGTTCCGTATCTTTCGACAGTTTTCGATTTTATAAACCGCGCCAAACCATTTGGAGATGCACAATCGCTAAGCGATGATCAGACCTATGCACTGGTGGCCTATTTACTTTATCTGAACGACCTTGTGGATGATGACTTTGAATTAAACGACGATAATTTTACGGAAATTAAGTTGCCGAATGAAGCCAATTTTTTTCTTGATGATCGATCACAATCTGAAATTCCGGTATTTTCGCTGCCCCCTTGCATGTCTGAATGTAAGCAAAATGTTATAATTACCGCAAGGGGGTTGGTGGATGTAACGCCAACGGTTGAGGCCGAACCAATAGTAACCTCGCCAAGTGAAACACAGTTAATCGCATCTGGTGAAAAGTTGTTCAAGAAATGTAAGGCGTGTCATCAGGTCGGGAAAGGTGCAGAAAATCGTGCTGGCCCGGTCCTGAATAATGTGATTGGGCGTGTCGCCGGGGCATTTGAAGGTTTTAAATATTCTAAACCAATGTTGGATGCAGGTGTCGCTGGATTGGTTTGGGAAGAAGAAAGCCTGATTGCCTTTCTGTCCAATCCGCGAAAATTTGTAAAAGGGACTAAAATGTCATTTTCCGGGTTTAGAAAAAATGAAGAATTACTTGCGATGCTGGCCTATCTTGCATCAATACAGAACTGATCTCTTAATTAATTCGGGCGAAACTTGCATTATCCTTTTGTAATTATTAGTTAAAATTAATCATCTATCCCGGCATTTTTCCAAAACGGATGCAAATATTCATCAATCTTGATTTTTGCAATGATCTAGGTCAAAATGATGTATGAAAAATATTTTTGCTTTGTCTTTAGCGCTCTTGATTTTGGCATCCCATGCATTCTCGGCAAATGTTGGTGATGTTGATCGCGGTAAGACAATATTCAAAAAATGCAAAGCTTGTCACAAAGTGGGTGAGGGCGCCAAAAATGGTGTCGGACCAAATTTGAATTTTCTATTTGGCCGCATCGCCGGATCAGTCGAAGGGGTCAGATATTCCAAGGGAATGCAACGGATGGGCGCGGACGGGTTAATCTGGAGGAGTGACACCCTTGAGGCATTTCTGGAAAACCCAAAGGCCATGGTGTCCAAAACCAGAATGAGTTTTAAGGGGATAAAGGACCACGAAGACAGAGAAGATGTGCTGGCTTATTTGCGTCAGTTTTCAGATGACCCCCAAAACCTGCCTGAAGCGGAACCCACAGCAGAGGCTTCACCCGAAACGGTTGATCCCGAGGTTTTAGCGCTGGTTGGTGATATGGCTTACGGCCAATACCTTTCGGGCGAATGCGTCACATGCCATCAAAGCAGCGGTGCTGATGACGGTATACCGTCAATCACTGGTTGGCCGATTGAAGATTTTGTCGTGGCTCTGCATGCCTACAAAAATAAGCTGCGGCCGCATCCGGTTATGCAGTTAGTAACCAGTAGATTGTCAAACGAAGAGATCGCGGCACTTGCCGTATATTTCCAGGATCTAGAATAGATCCAATATTCCAGGGAGGAATGAATATGAAGATCAATAGACGAATGTTCGTCGGTACTACGGCGGCTGCTGCGGCAACCTCGGCATCCGCGCCAATGGTCATGGGGGCTGCCCATGCCAAGCCCAGAGTTGTCGTAATTGGCGGCGGTGCAGGGGGGGCAACTGCTGCCCGCTATATTGCCAAGGATAGCAACGGGGCGATTGATGTCACCCTGATCGAACCAACACGGGTTTATTACACCTGTTTCTTTTCCAACATTTATCTGGGTGGTTTCCGTGATCTGGCTTCGATCGGTCATAGCTACGGTACGCTGGCGTCGGAGTACGGCATAAATGTTGTGCATGATTGGGCCGTTGGTGTCGACCGGGACGCAAAGACTGTGACTCTGGCCGGTGGTTCAAGTGTTTCTTACGATCGTTTGGTGATCTCACCGGGCATTGATTTTATTGACGGCGCTGTCCCCGGTTGGGACATCACCAGCCAGAACAAGATGCCACATGCTTATAAAGCCGGTTCACAAACAGAGTTGCTAAAAGCCCAGATCATGGCGATGCCCGCAGGTGGCACTTACGCGATGGTGGCACCGCCTAACCCATTCCGTTGCCCACCCGGGCCGTATGAGCGGATTTCTATGGTGGCGCACCTGTTGAAGGATATTAACCCAACAGCAAAAATTCTGATTGCTGATCCCAAGCCGAAGTTTTCCAAGCAGGCGCTGTTTCAGGAAGGCTGGTCAAATCACTATGACGGGATGATTGAATGGGTTGGTCCGGATTTTGGCGGCGACAATGTAGAGGTGCGCCCGGACGCTATGGAGTTGTTGATTGATGGTGAAGTAACCAAGGTCGACGTTTGCAACGTTATTCCGGCAATGAAATCGGGGCGCATCTGCGAAACGGCTGGTGTAACGGATGGTAACTGGGCACCGGTACATGCCGCAACGATGGCCACTAAGGCGGATGAAAACATCCATGTTCTGGGGGACAGTTCTGCCCAGGGCGATATGCCAAAATCCGGATTTTCTGCCAATAGTCAGGCCAAAGTTTGCGCAATGGCGATACGGGGTGCGTTAACTGACAGCCCGGTATTCCCGGCGAAGTTTTCAAACACCTGCTGGTCATTAATTGAAACTGATGACGGCATCAAAGTTGGAGCAAACTACGAGGCAACGGACGAAAAGATTGCCAAGGTTGACGGATTTATCAGTAAAACCGGTGAAGATGCCGCTTTACGTAAAGCAACCTATGAAGAAAGTGTTGGCTGGTATGCCGGTATTTCCGCTGACATGTTTGGCTAAAGTATTACCCTAAGTGATCTGGCCGCCCATCTTTTTGGTTGGGCGGCCTTTTTCATTGGTAAGTGATTTGACAATTATCCTGCCAGCGGTACGGTTTAATTGGGACATAAGGGGAACCGGATGAAAAATATTTTTGCATCAGTTTGGTTGGTGATATTGGCATTGCCGGCGATTGCTCAGGATTCCACAGTTTACGCATTTGATGGTAGTTTTGACGACGCTAGTTTTGCCCTTGAAAATGAAATTATTGGCGCTGGTCTGGTGATCGACTTTATCGCGCGTTCCGGGGACATGCTTGCCCGGACCGGGCCTGATCTTGGTAGTGATGTTGTCATATTTGAGGCGGCTGATGTATATCTGTTTTGTTCAGCGGTGCTATCGCGCAAGGTTATGGAAATTAACCCTGCCAATGTCACATTCTGCCCCTATGGAATATATATTGCTGACCGTGAGGGTCAGGTTACGATTGGCTACCGAAATTTCCCAGAGGGCGAGATGCAGGAAGTTCAGGCGCTGCTAGATGGGATTGCGCGGGCCGCCGCAGATCAATAGGTAGCATCCAACGAAGGATGCAAATTTGATGCAAGATTGGATTACCCGATTTAAGGGGCTGAATTCCCTTGAAGACAGATTGCGTAAAAAACTTGTGGCTCAGAGTCGTATTGTCACCCTGAAAAAGGGCGCGAAAGTGTTTGGCCCGGGGTCATCACCTGATAACCTGCTGATGCTGCTTGAGGGAACGGTGCGGGTGCAGCAATTGTCAGAAGGCGGCCGGGAGATCGTGCTGTACCGTGTGAATGCAGGTGAAAGTTGCGTCATGACCACGGCTTGCTTGTTGGCTTACGATGATCATTCTGCTGAAGGGATTGCAGAAACGCAAATTAAAGCGGCTGCTATACCCCGAAAAGTATTTGAAGATCTGATTACAGATTCCCCCGAATTTCGTCAGTTTGTATTCCAGTCATATTCTCGTCGAATTACAGATCTTTTCTATGTGATTGATGAATTGGCTTTTCGCCGTGTAGATATCCGATTAGCCCAAAAACTTATTACGCTTCAGAAAGAAGACAACAGATTAACCGTGACACATCAACAGCTTGCCGCGGAATTAGGTACCGCCCGTGAAGTTATTTCCCGTCAGCTGCAAGAGTTTCAACGCCGCGGATTGGTTAAGTTGTCCCGTGGAACTGTTCATCTAACCGATGTGGGTGAACTAAAAATTCTTGCCAATAATGAATAAAAACCGTGGTTATGTGACATTCTCACCAAACAAACAAAAAACGCCAGCTATGTAGGTAATAGGAATACAAGATTGGGCGCGCGAAATGACATTAAACAACAAATACAAAACCGTTAATTCGGTTTCTTTCCAATTTGGTGGCCACTATGGAAACTGAGTTTACGCCGTTTTCGGCGATGCTTGGCGGCGGATTGATCGGATTGGCCTCAGTTCTTCTTATGGTATTTCAGGGCCGCATATTAGGCGCGACCGGCATTCTGTTGGGTTTTTTCTCGCCCGACAATCTATCCGATTGGTCCTGGCGCGCTTTGATCCTGGCCGGGATGGTTACGGCGCCGGGCCTGTATCTGTTCAGTACCGGAGGCTGGCCAACTATTCAGGTACCTGTGACACTACCGATGTTAATAGGTGGCGGATTTCTGGTCGGAATTGGTGCAACTTTGGGATCGGGTTGTACGTCCGGGCACGGTGTGTGCGGAATGGCGCGTCTGTCCAAACGATCCATCGTTGCGACATTGATATTCATGACGGTGACAACTCTGACGGTCTATTTTGTTCGTCACGTACCGGGGGCGTGAGCGATGAAAATTTTCTTAACATATCTTAGTGGGCTGGTCTTTGGGCTTGGAATCGTAAGCTCAGGTATGGCTAATCCTGCTAAGGTGTTGAACTTCTTCGATGTCGCTGGGGATTGGGACCCGTCCCTTGGTTTGGTCATGGTTTCCGCTTTGAGCGTTGCTGCACTGGGATACCGTTTTGTATTTCGTCGCCCAGCCCCCGTTTTTGAGGCTAAATTTTATGTCCCAAAAGGTGGGGATATAGACAAGCCACTGGTATTGGGTTCAGTTATTTTTGGGATTGGCTGGGGTGTTAGCGGATTTTGCCCGGGTGGAGCCATCCCGGCAATTGGTACCGGTGACACTGAGGTTCTGAGCTTTTCGGCGGCACTGGTTGCCGGAATGATGACAGCCCGGTTCCTGAAGCAACGATTCACTTCGCGGCGGCCAGCTACGGTCCGCTCTGTTTAATACTACGACGAAAGGTACATTAAGATGAGCAATTATCCAGTTGAAATGAATGTAGTTCCAGAGGTCGTAAAGTTCTTTGATGAAGAATCGAATACCTTTAGTTATTTAGTGAAGGACCCCAATTCTTTATCCTGTGCTGTGTTTGATACAGTGATGGATATTGACTATGCCGCCGGTAAAATCAGCTATGATTCAGCGGATGAAATAATTGACTATATTCAGAAGAATGATCTGAAGCTTGAATGGTTGATTGAAACCCATGTTCATGCTGATCACCTTTCTGCCGCGCCCTATATTCAGGGCAAACTTGGTGGCAAAGTTGGGGTTGGTGAACAGATTACGGTTGTTCAGGAAACTTTTGGTAAAGTTTTCAATGAAGGCACAGAATTTCAGCGCGATGGTTCACAATTTGATAAACTTTTTGCCGATGGTGATACATATAAGATCGGTGATCTGGATGTATTTTCAATTCATACACCGGGGCACACACCCGCCTGTATGACTCATGTGGTTGGAAACGCTGCCTTTGTGGGCGATACTTTGTTCATGCCCGACGGCGGATCAGCCCGCGCGGATTTTCCCGGAGGTGATGCTGGCGAGCTATTTGATTCAATACAAAAAGTTCTGTCGCTCCCCGATGAGATGCGTCTGTTTATGTGCCATGATTACGCCCCTGGCGGACGTGAACTGCAATGGGAAACCACCGTTGCCGAGCAACGCGCGAATAACATCCACGTCGGACAAGGCAAAACCCGCGAAGAGTTTATCAAATTTCGTGAAGAACGTGATGCAGGTCTTGCAATGCCAAAATTGATCATTCCATCCCTGCAAATCAACATGAAAGGGGGCGAATTACCGGCCGAAGACGACGACGGTAAACGTTTCCTCAAGGTTCCCTTGAACGGTCTTTAACAGAAAGCAACCAACATGAATATTCAGCAAATTTCCGAAGAATTTTTCATCACCGGGCAGGTCCTTCCTGAACATATGGAAACCATAGTAAATAACGGATTTCGTTCGATTATCTGCAATCGACCTGATGGTGAAGAGACGGGTCAGCCGAATTTCCAAAAGGTAAGTGACGCAGCTAGGGCTGCTGGTATCGAAATGCGCTATGTCCCGATTGTGCATGGCGCTGTGGTACAAAGTGATTTTGCTGATTTCAGTGAGGCACTAACCGCGCTTCCCAAGCCGGTGCTGGGCTATTGCCGAAGTGGAATGCGAGCTGCAAATATGTACGGCGCGGTGACAGAAAAAACCAATTAGTATTCGAGTAATTGAAAGCCTTTTCGTATGAATACTTTTGCAGTTCCGGCACGATTGCGTGCCCTGTCACGTTATTTTCCTGTACTGCAATGGGGTAAAACCTACAGCAAAATTACATTAACAAATGACCTGTTGGCGGCTGTGATTGTGACGATCATGTTAATTCCGCAATCGCTGGCCTACGCGCTATTGGCTGGATTACCCGCCGAAATGGGGCTTTATGCTTCGATATTGCCGTTGGTTGCTTATGCGGTATTCGGTACGTCACGCACTTTGGCGGTTGGACCGGTAGCAGTTGTGTCGTTGATGACTGCAGCTGCTGTTGGCAATTTGGCACTGCAAGGTACGGCTGAATATGCTGCGGCTGCGATTGTTCTGGCGTTTCTTTCTGGGTTTATTCTGCTGGTGATGGGCCTGTTTCGTTTAGGCTTTATGGCCAATTTTCTGAGCCATCCTGTGATTGCCGGATTTATCACTGCGTCGGGTATTCTGATTGCCACAAGCCAGCTAAAGAACATTCTTGGGGTCCCGGCGGAAGGACATACACTGATTGAGTTTATTTCTTCTTTGATCAGACACATATCCGAGACCAATTTTTTTACATTGATAATTGGCCTGACGACAGTGGCGTTTTTGTTTTGGGTCAGGAAAGGATTGAAACCGCTGTTGTTAAAGGTTGGATTTCAACCACGTCCGGCAGACCTGATTGCAAAAACAGGACCCATCGCAGCGATTGTGCTGACCACTGGAGTGACTTGGTTATTTGCACTTAATTCCAAAGGCGTGGCAATCGTTGGCTCAATTCCCCGCGGATTGCCAAAACCCATGTTGCCGAAATTTGATTTTGATATTTGGACCAGTTTGATTGGATCGGCAATATTGATTTCGATAATTGGGTTTGTAGAGAGTGTTTCAGTTGCCCAAACACTTGCCGCAAAACGGCGTCAACGGATTGAACCGGATCAGGAGCTGATCGGTTTGGGTGCGTCTAATATTGCAGCCGCTGTTTCGGGTGGTTACCCGGTCACCGGCGGTTTTGCCCGATCAGTTGTCAATTTTGATGCCGGCGCGGAAACCCCGGCTGCCGGTGCCTTTACTGCCATTGGGATTGCTGCGGCGGCGATTTACCTGACGCCACTTTTGTATTTTCTTCCCAAAGCGACGCTTTCGGCGACCATCATTGTCGCGGTATTGTCTTTGGTGGATTTTTCCATTTTGAAACGTACATGGTACTATTCAAAAGCTGATTTTGCTTCGGTGGCTGCGACAATTATTTTAACTTTGACCCTGGGTGTGGAATTTGGCGTTTCAGCAGGTGTTGGAATTTCCATACTGCTTTATATGTATCGAAGCTCTCAACCCCATGTCGCCGAAGTTGGACTGGTTCCCGGAAGTGAACACTTTCGAAATATCAACCGGCATAAAGTTGAAACTGATCCAAGTATGGTGTCACTTCGGATTGATGAGAATCTATTTTTTGCCAATGCTAGATTTCTGGAAGATTTGATCCTGAATCGGGTCCCGGTGGAAACAAAGATTAAACATGTTGTTTTGATGTGTTCGGCGGTAAATATTATTGACACGTCTGCGTTGGAAAGTCTTGAAGCGATCAACCATCGGCTGGACTATATGGGCATAAAACTACACCTGTCCGAAGTAAAAGGTCCCGTGATGGATAAGTTGCAAAGTACCGATTTTCTTGACGGTTTGACTGGTCAGGTATTCCTGTCACAGTTCGATGCGCACCAGGCCTTGGTTCCCTAAAACACATTCCAGTATTTGCACTTGACCTTCCAGTTGCGGGAAGCATTATGTAAGGTCAAAGCCAACTTGGGGAAACTTAAAGCAAATGCCGTTTGAATCGCAGTGGACCGCTGAAAACTCCTTTAGTTTTGGTACAGACGATCCTTGTTATGCCGGTGGTGCTGATCGGGTACAAAAGGTATTGGCTGCTGAGGAAGGTGTGGTTGATGCGGGTGTATACCTAGCTACCGGACAAGCAACCGCAGAAAAAACAGTACCTGCGACGCAAGAGTTTGACCCTAAGGCAATTGCTAAGACACAAGCGGACGTCGGGCGAGCGGTTGGAACAGGAACCGATATTGCCATTGAGGCCATTGATGTGGTGCCTCTGTCAGGTGATTGGCGTGGCGTGGTAAACGCTTTTGATATTGGGAAGAATACTATGGCCAACATTCGACAATATCTGTTTTGGACATCTGGGTATAAATTCATACTTATCCCGGTTACCGCGGGGACGTTTTACACAAAGTTTGGCACATTGTTGCCCTCGGTATTGGCAGCGGGTGCGATGGCAATGTCATCGGTATTTTTTGTCAGCCATGCGTTACGTTTACAGTTCTTCAAACCAGTATTGGAAAGCAAATGAATATCGGAGAAACGGCAGTGGCCGCCGGCCTGCCCGCTAAGACAATTCGCTATTATGAAGATATCGGATTGGTAAAACCGCCCAGAGATTCAAATGGTTACAGAGCTTTTCGTGCGGCAGATGTACACAAACTGGCTTTTCTCGGACGGGCGCGCTCGCTTGGATTTACAATAGAGGATTGTCGTACATTGATGGCACTTTATGAAGATCAAAGCCGTGCAAGTTCTGATGTGAAAATAGTTGCGAAAGAGCATCTAGGGCGGATTGAAGCAAAATTGCTTGAGCTGACAAGCATGCGCGAAACTTTAGCGCATCTGGTTGAATGTTGCGCTGGTGATGACCGGCCGGATTGCCCAATTCTGAAAGACTTATCGGCTGGTCTTTCCAGCTAGGATTTCGCTTCTAAGACACACGGATTGCCCCAACAGAAAGCCATCGACTGCAAAAGGACAATGCCATTGAAAATTTCATCTGACATCAGCGCCGTGGTAACAGGGGGGGCCTCGGGGCTTGGTGCGGCCGTTGTAACTGCATTTAGCAGGTTGGGAGCGCATGTTTCTGTATTCGATAAAGATGAGCACGCCGGACTGATCTTGGCAGAACGTTTAGGGGTGAATTACCAAAATGTTGACGTTTCGGATGCAGATAGTGTGGCCACGGGTTTATCTGCGCTTGGGGGACCCCCGTTGCGTATTTTGGTTAACTGCGCAGGCATAGCTCCGGCTGAAAGAACCGTTAACCGTGATGGCCCCCATGATGCTGTTACATTCGCCGATACCATCAAAATCAACCTTATTGGCAGTTTTAATTGCGCGAGTCAGGCAGCGGCTGTGATGGCAGAGCAGGCCCCGATAGGAAGTGATCGAGCGCGCGGGATCATTATCAATACTGCCTCAGTTGCGGCCTTTGAAGGACAAGTGGGGCAGGTGGCCTATGCTGCCTCAAAAGGCGGAATTGTAGCGATGACGTTACCAATGGCGCGTGATTTGGCAGGGTTGGGAATTCGTGTTGTCGCCATCGCACCGGGATTGTTTAAAACGCCAATGTTGGAAGGCCTTCCAGAGGAGGTTCAATCGGCCCTTGGCGCGCAGGTGCCCTATCCTTCGCGACTGGGCGAGCCCACTGAATTTTCCAGCCTCGTCTGCCATATCGTTGATAACCCAATGCTGAATGGTGAAGTGATTAGATTGGATGGTGCGATCCGAATGGCGCCGCGTTAAATAATGCTGATATTTAGTTCGCTTAACCCGGTGATTTCTACCTTTAGATGATCCCCGGCCACCACCGGCCCGACACCCGACGGAGTACCTGTATAAATCAGATCCCCCGGTGCCAATTTAATATATCGGGAAAGGGTTGAGATGATCGAAGGCACCGACCAGATCATATCTGAAATATTTGAATTCTGATGGACCTGGCCATTTTTCGACAAAACTATATCTGCGCGTGTCAGATGCCCAACATCAGCGACTGAATGCAATGCACCACAGGGGGCAGATTGGTCAAACCCCTTGGCCATATCCCAGGGTTTGCCCAAGTCCTTTGCCTGGGTTTGCAGGTCACGTCGTGTAAGGTCTATGCCTGTGGCATATCCCCAGACGTGGGACAGGGCGTCGGTGTCCGGAATATGTGCACCACCTGTACCAATTGCCGCTACAAGTTCTGCCTCATAGTGCAAATTTTCAGTTTCGCTGGCATAGGTGATCTGCGCACCATTTTCCACGACTGCATCAGACGGTTTACTAAAAAAAAACGGCGGATTGGTGGGATCGCCGCCCATTTCCAGAACATGGGCGAGATAGTTTTGACCGACACAGAAAATCCGACGCACTGGGAAGCGGGCGTTTGTACCACTGATAGCGATGCTGGCTGGTTTGGCTGGCTGGAAGGCGTAATCCATCATTATTCTCCTGGATTTTAAGCTTAGAGATACTTCTATAATTCGTTTTCACAACCAATTATTTTGATTATCTAAAATCAACAGCGACATGTAGCGGCTCTTGTTCCCGGCTGGTATAATGGTATAAATCTTTCTTGTTTGCCGGACGAGAAAATGACTGTAACTGAGGCTGCCAAATTTTCTGTCGCCCCGATGATGGACTGGACAGATCGTCACTGCCGGTACTTGCACCGTCAAATGACCCGCCAGGCGCTTTTATATACCGAAATGGTCACGGCGCCTGCTCTGGTACAGGGTGCGGCATTGCATCTGTTGGACTTTGATCCACAGGAGCATCCAGTCGCGGTTCAGCTTGGGGGAGCAGACCCAAAGGAACTGGCAAAGGCTACGACGCTTTGCAACAACGCCGGTTATAATGAGATTAACCTGAATATTGGCTGTCCCTCAGACCGGGTACAGTCAGGAGCGTTTGGGGCCGTTTTGATGAAAACCCCAAATTTAGTGGCGGAATGCGTGGCCGCAATGATTGACGCAAGCGATGTTGACGTTACCGTAAAATGCCGCATTGGTGTGGATGATCAGGTGCCCGAATATGCACTGCCGAAATTTCTGGAAACTGTCGCCATGGCCGGTGTCAAAAGGTTTACCATTCATGCCAGAAAAGCATGGCTGCAGGGGCTGAGCCCCAAGGAAAACCGAGACAAGCCACCGCTTGATTATGGGCTTGTCTACCAAATGAAGAAAGAATTCCCCCAACTGCACCTATCGATAAATGGCGGCATTGGTTCACTTGGTGAAGTCAAAGCGCATTTAGCCGCTGGGATAGATGGTGTCATGGTGGGGCGTGCGGCGTACCAACGCCCATCTTCGATGCTTTTGGCCGTGGATGAATTGGTCTTTGGAAAGCCTGAACAACGCAGCGCCAAACAGGTTGTTACCGCAATGTTACCGTATATTGATCGCCATATCGCTGATGGCGGACGACTAGGCCAGATTTCCCGACATATGCTTGGTTTATTTGCCGGTCAGCCAGGGGCACGAGCCTGGCGCCGTATGCTATCGGATGGTGCCAATCAGGACCGGGCAGGGAGCGAATTGCTTAAACATGCAATGGCAGAGATCGCTTAGAATAGGCGTGTAACAATTATTTATTCGAATTCTACTTTTCCCAAATTTTCACGCCTAAAACGCAACCGGCCTCTGGGCTAAAAAAAATGCGTCCGCTGGGGTGCTTTTCATAGTTTTGGTGGGTTCGCGATACGATTTTTGCGACCTTTCCGCGTCTGTCTTAGCGTGGACGCCCGTTCTGGCAGCGCCTCTATCAGTTTGTGGCGGTCTTGTTTGGTCATTGATGACCAGCGCGATATTTCTTGACCGGTTCGAAAACAACCTATGCAAATCTTGGCTTGTGGGTGGATGACACAAATGTTGACACAGGGGCTATCCACTTCGTCACGTTTCCATATGTCATCGCTCATTCCGGCCCCCTGAGATATGCCATCCGGTCCAGTGCCCCTTGCAGAATATACCCCGCGGCCACATGATCAATAACCTGAGAGCGACGTTTTCGTGACGTATCTGCCTCTAAAAGCGCGCGCTCTGCTGCAACAGTAGACAGTCGTTCATCCCAGTATCCAATTGGCAAATCAACGAGCCGGACAAGATTTCTGGCGAATGCCCGTGTCGACTGGCATCTGGGGCCCTCGCTGCCATCCATATTATATGGCAACCCTAAAATGATGCCACCAATCTGGCGTTCGGCCATTATTTCAATCAACGCTTTGGCATCAGAGCTAAATTTTTTACGTCTGATAGTTTCAATGGGGGAGGCAACGGAGCGGAAACCGTCAGAAACGGCTACGCCGATTGTTTTTTCCCCAAGGTCAAGACCAATGAGTGCTGCCCTGCTTGGTAAAGCGTTTGAAAATTCAACGATATCGTCAAAAATCAATTGGTAATCCCGGCACTGTTTGCTGCAGCCCGGATAATATCAAGATCTTGCTGTGCACTTGCAAAAACCTGTTGTGCCTCTGTCCAAATAGAGATGGCCCGGTCTTTTTCGCCGAGAACCCCAAGGGCGCCAATCAGGCGCGCCCATTCCTGGGCGCTACCGCCTTGGGTGGCCAACCTTTCTGACAATTGATCAACCATTCCACTGATCATCTCATTTCTCTCAGCCTCGTTCATATCCTGAGCTGCGGCCACGTCAGCAGCATCTGGTCCCGGCTGCACTTGCGGCAATTCAAAGCGTATGCCGGCATTCGCCGCGACAAATTCAATTTGCGCCCGAATTGGGGGCACCCAAGGGGCCTCTGGGTTGCTGTCTGACAAAAGTTTACGCCAAACTTTGAATGCCAGATCAGGGCGGCCGATTTGTGCCTGTAGCAAGCCCAGATAGTAGCGACCTGACCCGTTTGCGGGATCAAGAGAAAGGGTTCGCTTGACGGCAGCTTCTGCTTCGGGGGAAATGTAGCCATTTGCTGCCAGAGCCAGTAAATCTGCGTAGTTCGCGAAATCGTTGGCGTTGGCATCGGGACCTTTAATTTCCAATACCCGACCCTGGGCTTTGTGGGCAGCAATATAGTTACCCAAGCCGGCTTCGTTTCGGGACAGCAATATGTGGCCCTGCAGATCATCCGGTCGTGATTTTAAAGCTTCGCGTAATTTCTCCATCAGTTCCAAATGCGCGGGATCTGCATTTGCGTTTTCCCGTGCCGGTACCTGTGCCTCTATTTCTTCCTGTGACGCGCGCATCAGTCTGGCATCTTCGGCCAATGCCAATCGTTTTTCCAAGGGTAAATCGCGATAACCTGCGGACCCCAACTGCCCATATAGATAATAAGCACCGGCAAATACCGTGACCAATATCAGCGTTGCAAGCACCGGATTGGGTTTTGCAACGTTTTTTTGGGTTTGAACAAGGCTGTTGCGATCAGCATCCAATAGCCGACGTTGCACTTCAAGACGTAGCCTATCTGCTTCGTCGTCGCTGATAACACCACGCGCGAAATCCCGGTCAACTTCACTTAGTTGGTCTTTGTAAACTTGTACATCTGTACTATCTTCTTCAGCGCCGGTTCGACGACTGATGGCCGACAACGCCAAAGCAATACCAACAAGCGCCGTTATTATCCCTGATAGCAGCCAAAATTCCATTAAAGTTCTCCTTGCAAACCCTCTACTACTCTGGGCTGCCAACCAAAACCCCCCAGTAGGGTAACTGCGGCAATCTCGCGCAACAGTGATGTCGTGATTCCCCGGTCAAATGCCGCTCTGAGCCTTGGCAAATCCCGGCGGCCGTTTCATGTATGATGGGCGTGCGATCAAAGCCGTACCAAAAGGATTCGCCCATGCGACGATATTCAGCCTTCGCCATCGCGCGGGAAGCCTTCAGAAATCATAGCGGTTGGGAAAGGGCGTGGTCGGCCCCAGAGGCGCGTAAAAAATATGATGTCATAATTATTGGTGCGGGCGGGCATGGTTTGGCAACCGCTTACTATCTGGGTAAGAATTTCGGCATTAAGAATGTTGCCATTGTCGAAAAGGGCTGGCTGGGTGGCGGCAATACAGGCCGTAATACCACAATCATTCGTTCAAATTATTTGCAGGATCCCTCTGCCGCTATTTATGAAAAAGCACGGTCATTGTATGAAACCCTTTCCCAGGAGCTGAACTATAATATCATGTTTTCCCCCCGTGGGGTGATGATGCTGGCCCAGACCCACCACGAAGTCCGGGGGTTTCAACGCACGGTTTATGCCAATAACCTACAGGGTGTTAAAACTGAATTCATTTCGCCCGAACGGGTGAAAGAATTGGTTCCAATAATTTCGCTTGATGGGCCTCGCTATCCGGTGCTGGGGGCGCTTTGGCAAGCCCGAGGTGGAACCGCGCGCCACGACGCGGTTGCGTGGGGCTATGCCAGGGCCTGTTCGGATATGGGAATGCACATTTTACAACGTACCGAAGTCAGTGCAATCCATCAATCCAAAGGCAAAGTTACCGGCATTCAAACAAACAAAGGCCGGATCAGTTGTGGTAAACTTGCAGTTGTTGTCGCCGGTCATTCCGGACATTTGGCTGAAATGGCAGGCTTTCGTCTGCCTTTGGAAAGCGTATCACTACAGGCGCTTGTCTCAGAGCCAATTAAACCCTGCATGGATGTAGTTGTGATGGCGAATACTGTTCATGGCTACATGTCCCAGTCTGATAAAGGTGAAATGGTCATCGGCGGTGGGGCGGATGGCTTTAACAGCTATACTCAACGCGGTTCATTTCACCATATCGAAGAAACTGTGCGTGCATTGATCGAAACTTTTCCAATGATTTCCAGACTTAAGATGCTGCGACAGTGGGGGGGCATTGTGGATATGACTGGTGATCGCTCTCCTATTATCAGTAAAACGCCACTGGGAAATTGTTACTTTGACTGTGGTTGGGGCACTGGCGGCTTTAAATCGATACCAGGTTCCGGCTGGGCCATGGCTGATTTGGTTGCCAATGGAGAGCCCGGCCCACTGGCTGCGTCTTTTGGTCTGAACCGTTTCCGTGAGGGTCGCTTTATTGACGAAAGTGTAGCAGCGGGGGTGGCCCATTGAAAAAATTAGCACGGCAACACGATGTATTGCATACCGTAAAATCTTGCTTGGCCACGGTGCGACTCAGTTTTTCTTTCGGGGTTGCATTGCCTGCATTTGCAACCTTCAATCAATTGCATTGTCACCTATCGGCAACATATTTAGTCGCCTATGTTTCTCAATCGGCAACAATCCACCAGTATTGGGCGACATTCAGCCGCAAACCTATTGGAATCCAACAAAGTTTTGCGTGGTCCTCTGAAACTTTGGTAGCCAGTGCAAAGTTTGCTGGGGAGCATTTGTTATGGCTTCAGACTGGATTATTATCGGCGCTATCGTCGTTCTTTTTGCGGGTGTGGTTCTTGTATTCAGGACCGCTGCACAGGACGCGCCGGACGAAGGCCGTGTTGAAAAACACAAACCACGCTCAAAAGGCGCTGCGCACATTAGCTAAGCGACAGCTTGAATTGGTGCATTGCTGATGCGCCTCCGAATTGAATTTTTTGAGCACCAGAATTCGTGCATCATGTCTGATCAGGCAATTTGGATCAACATATCCTGCAAGATGCCAGCATGCTGATCTTAAAATGTCCCTATTGTGAAGTCGAGGTTGATGAAACTGACCTGCTTGGTGGCGGCGAAGCTCATATCTCGCGCGCAACTATTGGTTCTTCAGATAGCAAATTTGAAGATTATTTATTCAGCCGAAAAAATCCTATGGGTGTCCATTTTGAACGTTGGCGCCACGTCTACGGCTGTGGAAAATGGTTTTTGGCGGCGCGTGATACAGTAACATTAGAAGTATTTGGCACCTATAGCGCCCAAACGCTGAAGCCACCTAAATCTATTGAAAATGTAATCAGAAAGAAACGCCCCGATTGGGAAGGCTGGACATGAGTACACGGATTTCCTCGGGCGGGCGACTGATAAAACGCGACACTCCATTAGACTTCACATTTAACGGAAAAAAAATGCGGGGATATGAGGGCGATTCACTGGCATCTGCGCTGTTGGCAAATGATCAGCTGTTGATGGGACGCTCGTTTAAATATCACCGCCCCCGCAGTGTGGTTGCCAGTGGAGCGGAAGAACCCAACGCCCTAATGGGTGTCGGAATGGAGGGACGATTTGAACCAAATCAGCGCGCGACAACCACTGAGTTGTTTCAGGGACTTATCGCAAAAAGTCAAAACCACTGGCCAAGTCTGGATTTTGATATCGGGGTTGTGAATAACGCGGCAAGCCGCTTTCTGCCCGCTGGGTTTTATTACAAAACTTTTATGGCCCCGCGCGCCGCCTGGAAACACTTGTTTGAACCTATAATCCGTAAATCTGCCGGATTGGGGAAGGCCCCAAAAGATAAAGACGTCGACAATTATGAGCATTACTATTGCCATATTGATGTTCTGATTGTCGGGGGCGGAATTGCCGGGCTTCAAGCCGCACTAAGCGCCGGTTCCTCTGGTGCGAAAGTGCTGATTGTCGAACAATCTGCCCATTGGGGCGGCCGGGCCCCTGTAGATGAAGTGATGCTTGACGGTGATCCTGCTGACATGTGGGTAACCAAGTCACTAAAATCGCTTGCCAAAATGCCAAATGTCCACTTGGTCAATCGGTGCATGGGGGCAGGGGTTTACGATCATGGTTATGCCCTTGCCTATGAGAGATTGACCGATCATCAGGCAAACAAGGAAGGTTCACGGCATCGTCTTTGGCGCATTCGGGCAAAACAAATTGTAACGGCTACCGGCGCTATTGAACGACCTATTTCGTTTGCAGGAAATGATATTCCGGGGGTGATGCTTGCTTCTGCGGTACGGGATTATTTGTGTGATTATGGTGTTTTGGTTGGGGACAGGATTGTTGTGGTGACCAACAATGACGATGCATATCTGACGGCGATAACTCTCAAAAAGGCGGGGTTGGATGTTCCGGTGATCCTTGATGCACGCCCACAACCAAGCGGTGTTTTGGTAAAATCTGCGCTTGCCCTCGGTATTCGGGTGGAAATGGGCAAAGCGGTATCCCGCGTTCTTGGGGGGAAGCGGGTCACGGGTGTCGAAATTACTGATCATACAGGTGACGGGACAGTGCTTGAGACGATTTCCTGTGGTGGGGTTGCCATGTCGGGGGGCTGGTCGCCGGTTGTGCATCTTTGGTCCCATTGCGGTGGAAAATTGATCTGGGATGAACAAAACGCGTTTTTCCGACCAGACCCGGCCCGCGCGCCCAGCAACCAAAACGGACTTGGTTATGTAAAGACAGCGGGTATCGCCAGCGGTGAGTTGCTGACTATCGACGTATTACGCAATGCCCAAAAAGCAGGGGAGTCTGCGGCTAAGGCTGCTGGATTCAAGCCGAAACCTGTGGGTTTGCCAAAGGCAGGCTCGGAGGTGGCAGACCCCATATTACCGGTTTGGATCATGCCCAGGGCTGCCGGGATTAAGAAGCGCACAAAGATGTGGTTAGATTTCCAAAATGATGTGAAAGTTTCCGATGTTCAACTGGCAGCGCAGGAAGGGTTTGAAAGCGTTGAGCACACGAAAAGATATACAACTTTAGGCATGGCCACAGATCAAGGTAAGCTAAGTAATATCAATGGGCTGGCAGTGTTGTCGGGCGCATTGAACAGAGATATTCCGCTGGTTGGCACAACGACATTTCGACCACCTTATACGCCAATTTCAATGGCTTCGATTGCCGGTGAGGCACGTGGTGAAAGTTTTCAACCTTTACGAAAATCACCCATTGATGCTTGGCATAATGCGAATGGCGCCCATTGGGAACCTGTGGGCCACTGGCGACGGCCCTATTGCTATCAGCGCCCGAATGAAAGTGTGAAGGTTTCGGTAAACCGGGAGGTGTTGAACACCCGACAAAACCTTGGTTTGCTAGATGCATCAACACTGGGAAAAATTATAGTCAAAGGCGCTGATGCCGGAAAATTTCTGGATATGCTTTACACGAATATGATGAGTAATCTGGCGCCCGGAAAATGCCGCTATGGATTGATGTGCAATGAAAATGGATTTTTGATTGATGATGGTGTCGTTGCCCGAATTGATCATGATACGTGGCTGTGTCACACCACCACGGGCGGTGCAGACACCATTCATGGCCATATGGAAGACTGGTTGCAATGCGAATGGTGGGATTGGCAAGTTTACACCGCAAACGTAACGGAGCAATACGCCCAAATCGCAGTTGTTGGTCCCAATGCGCGCAAACTTTTGGAGGGTTTGAGCGGGGCGGATCTAAGCGCGGATGCACTTCCGTTCATGCAATGGAAAGATGGCCAGATTGGTGGATTTGACGCGCGTGTTTTCCGCATCTCATTTTCTGGTGAACTTTCATATGAGATTGCGGTTCCAGCTGAGCAAGGTCTGGCATTTTGGGAAATGCTGGTTGAGGCAGGAAAAGAATTTGGTGCCATGCCCTATGGTACCGAATGTTTGCATGTTCTGCGGGCAGAAAAGGGTTTTATCATGATGGGGGATGAAACCGATGGAACGGTTATTCCACAGGATTTGGGGCTAAGCTGGGCTTTGTCAAAAAAGAAACCGGATTACATGGGCAAACGGGCACAGGAACGTTCGCATATGTCCGACCAAGACCGTTGGAAACTGGTTGGGCTGGAAACTTTGGATGGCTCGGTCATACCGGATGGTGCCTATGCGGTTGGCGAAGGTCAAAATGCAAATGGGCAAACCAATGTCATTGGGCGTGTTACATCGACCTATTATTCCGCGACCCTTGGCAAAGGAATTGCAATGGGTTTGGTCAAGAATGGTCCAGAGAGACTGGGTGATGTGATTGAGTTTCCCATGCTTGGGAATTCGTCACATTTACAGGTAAAAATTGTTGACCCGGTATTTTACGATAAATCGGGGGAAAAGCAGAATGTCTAAGTTGATGGATAAAAAAACTGGCGACAATTCTGCGCGGGATGCACATGTTCAGAAATCCCCGCAAACTGGAATGCTGACGCTGCGTGCCGACCTTTCCAACAAAAAAACACAAGCCTGTATCAAGAAGTTATTTGGTATTGCTGTGCCGGATACCGGAAGAATAAATGTTAAAGAAGAATATGCAGTAGCCTGGATGTCCCCAGATGAATTGTTGCTGCTGATGCCGATGGAAAGCGTTCAGTCGGTTAATCTTCAGCTTTCCAAAGCCTTGAATGGCAGCCATCATCTACTGGTACAGGTGTCGGACGCCCGCTCAATTTTTACCATTTCAGGCATGGATGCAACGGAGGTGTTGGCCAAGCTAACACCCGCTGATGTTTCACATCGCGCCTTTGGACCGGGAACAATCCGACGAAGCCGCTTGGCGCAGGTGCCGGTTGCATTCTGGCAAAACGAAAACCAAGAAATTACGCTGGTGTGTTTCAGATCCGTTTCTGAGTATGTCTTAGGGTTACTAAAAAATGCTGCCCAGACCAACAGCCGGGTTGGCTTTGTTTGAAACACCCTATAAAAACTGATATCGGTTTGGCGTTATAATCTATCAACTGTATTCACCCTTGACGTGTCCCCTTGCCCGGGAGAGGTAAGGATGAGACCAAAATCGTGAAAAAAAGGGGCCCATTCAAATGGCTTTTACACTTCCAGATCTACCTTATGCACATGATGCACTTGCATCAGCTGGCATGTCCAAAGAAACGCTAGAATATCACCACGACCTACACCACGCTGCCTATGTCACCAACGGTAATAAGCTGATTGATGGTACAGAGTGGGCCAACAAGTCGCTGGAAGATATAATTGTCGGAACCTATGATTCCGGGCTGACCGCACAAAACGGGATTTTTAACAACGCTTCACAGCATTGGAACCACATGCAGTTTTGGGAAATGATGGGCCCAAGCAATGGTAATATGCCCGGTGAGCTGGAAGCCCGGATTAATGATGGCTTTGGATCCTTGGAAGAGTTTAAATCGCAGTTTTCAGCCGCTGGGGCCGGGCAATTTGGATCTGGCTGGTGTTGGTTGGTTGTAGATTCTGATGGCAGCTTGAAAGTCACAAAAACTGAAAATGGCGTTAACCCCCTGTGCTTCAATCAGACGGCTTTGCTGGGGTGTGATGTTTGGGAGCATTCCTATTATATTGATTTCCGTAACAAACGACCGGTTTATCTATCCAACTTTCTGGACAATTTGGTGAACTGGGAGAATGTTGCCGAGAGATTGGCATCCGCTTAATTATAGGCGCAAAACTATGCAAATGACCGTTTCTATAACGGTCATTTGCAACCTGGCCTGTGTGACAAGAACACTGATTTTAACGAAAATTTAGATCGCGACCTTTCCAACCCAAAGTTGCAGCTCCGTTTTTCTGGCCAAGTGTATCATAGTCATTTGTTCGAAAATATGTCCGGTAAATTAAAAGTTTTGGGGTTGGCATCAGCTAATTTTTGAATTGGAAATAATTGCCAAATCAATATATTTTTTAGCATAGCAGCCCTGGTTCTGAATAATTACTGGGTTTTCATGAAAGCTGTGTTGGGGCCACGCCAGAAATTCAAGCAATTCAAACGATGTATCCGGGGGTTATTCCCTTTTGGCAGTCCACCAATACACAGATTTTCAATCGGCGGGGTTCCATGGGTGACGCTTTTCCCTTTTGACCCTTGAACCATGGATTGTTATGGTCTTTTAGGCAAACCTCGGGTTTGTTGTTCTGGGGGAATTCGATGTCTTTTTGGTCATCTGCGGGTACGCTTAACAAATCTTTCATTATTGCATCCGGCGCTGCTGTATTGGTGGCGGTTGTATATTTTGCAAATCAAGGTGACTTGTTTGTTGGCTCACCTAAACCGCCCTTGAACGAAACCGAAGCAATTTCAAAAGATACACTTGTTGATCCTGCAATTACCGACCCCGTTGAACCGGTTATAGCTAAACCAGCTGAACCAGCTGCAATTGCTGCACCCGAAGGCGCCAAAGACCCGGGGCCCACTGAAAACACGGAAACAGCGATGGTTTCAGAGGCTGACAATGCCGAGGAAATAAGCGACGAAACCGAAGAAAATTTACCTGCGGAGGCGGTGATAGTTGTTCCGCTGGAACCTGAGTTTGAATTGGTTCGTGTTGATCCTGACGGTAACGTTGTTGTTGCAGGCAGTGCACAGCCACTTTCCAATGTTACAATATTAATGGGCGATGTTGCTGTGGGTGAGACGACGGCCGGTGCGAATGGTGATTTTGTTGCTTTATTTTCAGTGCCGCCGTCAGACAGCCCGCGTATTTTAAGTCTTAAGACAAACTCAGAAGCGGGCCCTTTGGTTGCATCCGCGCAAAATGTTATCATTTCAGCATTTGGTCAGGCGACTGAAGGTAGGCAAGAAGATACTGAAACGGTCGACAATAAATTGCCAATCGGTGACGGCGAAAATGCTACATTAACGCAAGTAGAAGATAAAATAGCATCTGCAGTTTCGGAAGAAGAACTGCAACCCCAAGCCACATTACCTTCGGCCAATGTTGAAAACGAACCGGTTGTAGACGAAGTTGGGGGTGATGCCCCTAAAATATTGCTGGCCACAGAAGAAGGTATTACGGTTTTGCAACCGGGAGGTTCAGCGCCCGAGGTTTTAAAAGAGATTGCGTTAGACTCTATCAGTTATGAACCATCAGGCGATGTTACTTTATCGGGTCGTAGTGTGGGGGCAGGATTTGTTCGTATTTATTTGGACAATACCCCAATTAAAACGTTGAAAATTGATAGTGATGGACAATGGCGCGCGCCATTACCTGATGTGGATACCGGTGTTTACACGCTGCGAATTGACGAAGTTAATGCTGAAGGGGTTGTGGTTTCGCGTGTTGAAACTCCCTTTAAAAGGGAAGAACCGTCGGTATTGTCAGCGCTTGGTTCTGATAGCGTACCCGAAGATGGTATAAAGCTGACTCTGGTTACCGTACAACCGGGCAACACGCTTTGGGGAATTGCCAGTAATAATTATGGAGATGGCGTTTTGTATGTGCGCGTGTTCGATGCGAATAAGGATCGCATTCGAAATCCTGATTTAATTTACCCTGGCCAGGTATTTTCGATTCCAAATTAAGCCAGACAAATTTTATGTACTGACCCCGCAATAGTTCGGCTGCGGGATTAGGATATTTTTTTAGCCTGTAAGCTGGCATTTCCATGCTGCAAACCATAGATAAAGGTTTCAGAAAATTTTTTCTTTACATTTTTTGGGGAACCCATTGGCACGAACAACAGTCAGTAATGCTCGTCTATCAGGGGAAATGCGCGGAAGCGGAATGCGAACTATCCGCCGTGTAATCCCCTATCTATGGCCAGCAGATCAACCATGGGTTAAGCGCCGCGTCGTTTTATCTATGTCGGTACTTATTTTGGCAAAACTTATTTCTGTGGGTACGCCATTTTTCTATAAAGCTGCAGTTGATGCACTTTCCGGTAGCGCTACTTCTGGTGCTGCAATGTTAGGTTTTGGAGCGGTCGGGTTGACCTTGGCCTATGGTATTGCCCGTTTGATGAATGTTGGCTTTCAACAGTTAAGGGACATAATTTTTGCCGCAGTTGGGCAACGGGCGTTGCGCCAGTTGGCACTTGAAACTTTTGGCCATATTCACCGGCTTTCTATGCGCTATCATATCACTCGAAAAACCGGAGGGCTTAGCCGTATCATAGAACGCGGTGTAAAGGGGGTAGAGTTTCTGCTTCGTTTCATGTTGTTCAGTATCGGGCCACTGATCCTTGAGTTGTTGATGATATCGGTTGTCCTATTCACCTTGTTTGACGTTTGGTACCTGGCGGCTGTAGTTCTGACCATTGCGTTGTATGTTTGGTTTACTTTTTCAGTAACCGAGTGGCGCGTGAAAATACGTAAGGAAATGAACGATCAGGACACCGACGCCAATCAGAAAGCGATTGATAGCTTATTAAATTATGAAACCGTAAAATACTTTGGCGCAGAACAACGAGAGACTGAACGATACGACGGTGCAATGCGCCAATACGTGGCCCTTGCGTTAAAAACCAGTTATTCGCTTGCCTATTTGAATTTTGGGCAAGCGGTAATAATAACGAGCGGTCTTGTTGGCGTAATGGTTTTGGCCGCCCTTGGTGTGCAAAACGACGATTTAACTGTCGGCGACTTTGTTCTGGTGAATGCTTATATGATACAGATAACGCTCCCTCTGAATTTTCTTGGAACTGTGTATCGGGAAATACGCCAGTCGTTGATTGATATGGCTGAAATGTTCAATTTGTTAGAACAGCCACCGGAGGTTAGCGATAAGATTGACGCCAAAAATCTTGATGTGCGGGGAGGGGCGGTAGAATTGGATAATGTGTATTTTGGTTACGACAAAGAGCGGCCAATTCTGAAAGGTGTAAGTTTACGTGTTGAACCCGGAAAAACCGTCGCAATAGTAGGGCCATCGGGTTCCGGAAAATCAACCATCGGTCGGCTTTTGTTCCGTTTTTATGATGTCAATGAGGGCAGTTTGCGGATTGATGGGCAAGATATTCGCGATGTTACCCAAGCCAGCCTGCATCATGCCATCGGTGTTGTGCCACAAGACACAGTTCTGTTCAACGACACCATTTACTACAATATTGCCTATGGTTTAGAAGGCGCCAGCCGACAAGAGGTGGAAGTTGCTGCTCGTGCTGCAAAGATACACGACTTTGTAATGGGGCTGCCAGACGGGTATCAGACCACCGTAGGTGAGCGTGGTCTGAAGCTTTCGGGAGGAGAAAAGCAGAGGGTAGGAATTGCCAGAACCCTATTAAAAAACCCCCCAATTCTGCTTCTGGATGAAGCGACTTCTGCTTTGGATAGCGAAACCGAGCATGATATTCTCGAGAGTTTACAAGAAATGAGTCAGGGACGTACTGTGATCACGATTGCACATCGGCTTTCAACTATTGCTGACGCAGACCAGATAGTTGTGCTTGAAGACGGTGTGATATCAGAGCAGGGACACCATGACGAATTGTTGGCGCGTAACGGCCGCTATGCGCAAATGTGGGACCGTCAGCAGGCTGAAGAAGAAGCAGCATAGCAGGGCAGACAATGGCACAATATCCGGGCGAATTCATAGACAGGCTGCATCTGGTTTGGGGCGCGGGTTTCCTTTCACCCGGCGGGCCGGAAGAAGTGTGTAAAATTGTCGAAGGACTGGATCTATCAGGAAAGCGGATCCTGGACATTGGCTGTGGCGCCGGCGGTCCGGCGATGGTGTTGGCGCAAAATTTTGGCGCCCACATGGTCTGTCTTGACGTTGAACAAGAATTGGTTGACCGGGCGCGTCTGAATTTTGAAAAAGAAGGCCTAAGCGGATTTGCAGAATTTCATTTGGTAGAACCCGGTCCATTGCCATTTAACGATGATGAGATTGATGGTGTTTTTAGCAAAGAAGCAATTTTGCATATTCCTGATAAATCCAGTCTTTTTTCTGACGTCCTTCGGATATTAAAACCGGGTGGTTTTTTTGCCGCCAGTGACTGGCTTAAAGGTGAGAATGCAGAGACTGATCCAGGTTACTTGCAGTATATTTCCAAGGGACATTTAGATTACAGGATGGCGACTGCACGCGAAACAGAAGCGGCGTTGAATAGTGCTGGGTTTTGCAACGTAAGCACGCTGGACCGCCACGAATGGTACGCGCCAAAGGCGCTTGAGGAACTGGTGCAGATTCAGGGCCCACTAAAAGAAAAGTTGATCGCGATATCGGGGCAGGAAACCTACGACGAATGGCTCAGTTCCAGGAATGGTTCGTCGGCAGCATTCAATTCGGGTGGGTTAAGGCCAACACATTTACGAGCATTTCGGCCGCTCGCTTAGCAGCAGGCTGCCTATTCTGCAGCGCGTAGGGGTGGTTTTTTACGCGGTTTTCTTTTTGCTTTCGTTGGTTTGCTGGATTGCTCTTTCGGAACCGACTGGGCCCGTTCAACCAAGGCAACCGATGGTTCCTGCATTTCAGGCAAGTCGATTTGTTCGCCGGGGTCATCAAGTGCCTCCGCGCCCGTTTCAAGGAATTCGGTTATTGCCGGGGTGACAGGCTGCGGTTCGACAGGTGTTGTATCAGTAGCTGAAGAAGGGGGTATCCTTTCTTCCAGGCCCCAGACGATTTCTGGCGATTTAATTTTGTTGGCAGCGCTTTGCAGCGCTATGTCACGCGCTGTCTGATTTTTACTACCAAGTGAAAGCGCCCTAAGCCGACTTACAGAACGATACGCACCGGTGCTGATCCAAACCCGCAGCGCCAACATTGAGGGCGTGAAAACAAGCGTGAGAACAGTGGCAATTCCCAAACCAAAAACAACCGATGTAGCCAGCTGTTTCCACCAAAGAGCAGTCGGGCTGTCAACTGAAAATCCGCCGCCTATAAAATCGAGAGACAGACCAAACATCATTGGGGAAAGCCCGGCCATCGTTGTTATTGTCGTCAAAAGGACAGGTCTGATGCGGACTTCTACTGTTCGGATAATTGCTTCAATTCTGGGCATAAATCGGCTGTATTCCTGGTAGGTGTCAATGAGAATAATGTTGTTATTCACCACAATCCCCGCAAGGGCGAGTATGCCTGTTCCGGTCATTATGATTGAAAATGGCTGGGCCATGACCAGCATGCCAATTAAGACACCGGTGGTTGACAACACCACTGCCATTAAAACGAGGGCTGCATTGTAAAAGCTGTTGAACTGCGCAAGCAGGATTACAAACATTAACCCCAACGAAGCCAAAAATGCTTTTGACAAGAAATCCTGACTTTCCTGTTCCTCTACCTGGTCGCCCCCCCACTCATAACTGACACCTGCCGGAAGAGGTTTGTCGTTGTCTAGCCAATCGGCAATGAATTCTCTACGCTCAGTGGCTGTAATTGGAATGGTTTTTGCTGAACCAGAGTCGTCATAAACCTGGTTTCCATCTTCATCCAGTTCCGGCTTTGTCAGGTTAGGGGTGATCGCGGCTTTAACTTCAAAAAATCGCTTTTGATCAATCCGGTCGATCTGACCCAATTTTTTGACAGGTTCGCGCGTTATGAAATTGGACATCGGCACAAGGCCATCCCGAGTACGTATTTTCAAAGTATCCAACGTAGATAGCACTCGATCCTTTTCAGGTAGGCGCACACGAATTTCTATTTCTTCATCCGAGCTGTCAACACGCATGGTATCCAGCAGAATACCGCGTGTAACCAGTTGAACCATTCCGCCTATTGTCGCGACATCCGCGCCAAAACGACCAGCCTTTTCAACATCTACGTTTATCTGCCAGTCAATACCTGGCAAGGGCAGGGTGTCTTCAATATCCGCAAGGCCCACAGTGTTGTCAAATTTGCGGCTGACGATGGTAACGGCCTGTTGAAGGTTGACCCAGTTTTCGCTTTTCAGACGCAGCTGAACTGGCTTGCCAGAGGCAGGTCCCCGCGACAGGCTAAGGCTTTCAGTTTTAATCCCCGGTATTTCCGCCAAGCGGGCATTCAATCCTGCTAAAACCACATCACCATCAAGAGCCGGATTATTTTTGCGATCCTCCCAAGGGGTAAGTTCTATCTGAATTTGTCCGATCGTATCGCGTGGGCCGCTTGCACCGCCGGTATTTTGATTCAATCCACCCGCACCGGCAAATGCAAACACGCTTTCAATTCCATCTGTATCCAGGATGACAGCTTCCGCTTGAGCGACGAGTGCGTCTTTTTCCGTTACGGATAAATTGCCCCGGGCGCGAACATAAATTATGGCCTGCTCGGTTTCAGATTCTACAAAAAACTCAACACCATTATTGTTTTCACCGAAATAAGTGAAGACGTTGACCACAATAAAAATTACGGCTGCAATTGTTACCACCGGCATGATCGGGTTACCGACAATGAACTTAATAAACCTGCCAACCAAAGTTCGCCGGTGACCAGCTACCACCTTGCGCGGGGCACGGATTATTTTGGCTGCACCCAATGTGATGGATGAAATTACGGCACCGACCATGAACAGAATGACCCCGGGAAATACAGCGAACAACCCAGAGAATGGGGAGATGCCGCCAAACAGGTAGCCGGGGTTAAGTGTCTGCATCGCGGCCAAGAATAACACATACAATGAAGGGGGAACCAGGATGGCGCGAACCAGCCAAGGCAGGGGGCGTAATAATTCGGAACCGCCTTCGAACATACGAGACATGCGCCCGGCAACGCCACCCATAACTGGCAGGTAAACCAAGGCAACCAAAAGTGATGCCGATAGAACAAATATTAAGGTGACAGGCAGCATACCCATGAATTGACCAGGTATTCCGGGCCAAAATAACATAGGTAAAAAAGCACAGAGCGTCGTAGCAGTAGAGCTAACAATCGGCCAGAACATTCGCTTTGCCGCTTCGATATAGGCATGCATTGGGCCAGAGCCTTCGCGAATTTTTCGGTCTGCGTATTCCACAACAACAATGGCACCGTCCACCAACATGCCAACGGCCAATATCAGCCCGAACATGACAATGTTGGAAATGGTAATCCCCATCAACGCCAAGAGGACGAAACACAACAGAAAGGAAGTGGGTATCGCAAAACCTACCAGCAATGCTGACCGGGTTCCAAGTGAAGCCAGGACAACAATCATAACCAGCGCAATGGCAGTCATGACTGATCCTTCCAACTGGCGCACCATCGAATTCACGACAATTGACTGATCGTTGGAAAGGCCCGCATCCACAGATTGTTGCAGATCCAAGGGCCATTCAGCGTAGGCTTTTGCGACTTCTTCGCGAACCAGCGCAGATGTATCGATTAGGTTAAACCCTTTTCGTTTTACTACCTGCAGTGCAACAGTATTTTCGCCGTTGTATCGGGCTACGCCACGTCGGTCTTCAAACGTCAGGCGAATGTCAGCAAGATCGCCCAGGGTAACCACACTGTCCCCGTTCACCTTTACAGGCAAGTTGTAAATGTCCTGCTGATCATTGAAGGAGGCCGGAATTTTAACAGCAAACGCCCCGGATGCCGTTTCCACTTCGCCAGCTGCAATAAGCTGGTTATTATTGCGCACGACATTGATAAGTTCTGCCGCTGTAACATTGTAGGCTTCCAGACGAAGCGGGTCGATAACCACCTCAAGCATTTCATCACGCTGTCCGGTTAAGACGGCCTCAAGCACCGGTTCAAGACTTTCCAGCCTGTCCTGCAAATCTTTGGCAACGCGCAGCAATGTTCGTTCCGGAACAGCCCCGGTCAGGTTGACGA
This sequence comes from uncultured Marinosulfonomonas sp., assembly GCA_964514925.1. Taxonomy (GTDB): domain Bacteria; phylum Pseudomonadota; class Alphaproteobacteria; order Rhodobacterales; family Rhodobacteraceae; genus NVTR01. The sequence continues at coordinate 17,837 of CAZETX010000004.1, read as the reverse complement.
TGATGATTGGAAACTCTGAGAAGTTTACTTCACTAACCGTATATTTATCTGCCCCGGAGGGGAATTGAGCCTCTACCGTATTCATACGGTCACGCAGGTCCGCAGTTATTGCTGACTTATCCCAGCCGAATTCAAACTCTAAAACCACAACAGCATAGTTTTCGGCGGCTGTAGCGCTCATCTTTTTTAGACCGTCAAGATCACCAAGCTCTGTTTCCATTGGCTTGACCAGTAGTTTTTCTGAATCTTCGGCTGAAATTCCGGGGAATGGAACGGAAACCACCATAAGCGGAATTTCAATATCTGGTTCGCCCTCTTTGGGTAGGGTTGCATAGGCGAAACCACCTGCAAGAACAGTCATAATAATGAAGGCAATGACCATTCGGGCGCGTTCACCTGCCCAATCAACAATGCCGGTCATTGTGATACCTCTTGGTAGGAGACTTTTACGGGGACTCCTTCGATCACGTATTCCTGTCCGACGACGATGATATCAACCTGTTCGGGCAGACCAGCGACCCAGATACCTTCAACGGTATCTCGCAAAACACTGACACCAAAAAATTGAACGTTACTATCAATGTCGGCTGCCCGTATTCCCAAATCTCCAAGATTATTTAGCGTTAGCGCCGACGAAGGTATGAGATGTGCAAACTTTCCAGCAGAAGAAATGATGATTTCTGCGGTTTGACCATCACGTATTTCAAGGCCAGGATTTGGCGCCTGGATTTCAACACGGAAAGTACGGGTATTGCTGTCAGCCGATCGGGACAGGAACGTAACTTTGCCTACCACATCAACCCCATTTACCAATCGGGCACCTGCGGGCACGCCAACTTGGATGCGTCCGACATCGGTTTCAGGTACAAATCCAACCAGTTTGATAGGGTCCAACTGAATAACCGTGGCACATAGTGCGCCGGGCTGTAAAAACGCGCCAATCTCGGCTGTATCGGATTCAAGTAATCCTTCAAAAGGGGCGGTGATCGAAAGTTTGTCAATCTCTTGTTTTGCGGCTGCAACGCCAGCTTGTGCAGATTGAATCCCCGCAGTTGCGCTTTGAATTCCAGAATCTGACCCGGCAACACCGGATATTGCGGCCTGTACGGATGCTGTGGCACTTTCAAATGCAGCTTGTGCTGAGGCAACGCGCGTTTCCGAGGCGAAACCGTCTACTGAAAGACGCTGAGCGGCTTTTAGATTTATTTCTGCCTCCTGTAGCCGTGCGTTGGCCTCGGCCAATCGGGCTTTTGCTTCTGGCAATCTGGCCTCGGCCTCGGGAACCCGCGCCTGTGCTTCGGCCAGGCGTGCTTCTGCATCAAGAAGTGAAATGTTGCGCGTGCCGGGGTCCAGTTGGCAAAGCAGCTGCCCGGAACTGATCGTAGTACCTTTACGCAAAGGCTGTGAGATAACTTTTCCTGCAGTTTCAGCCCGAACGTCGATCTGGCGGGCGGCTTCTGTCTGGCCGCGCACAAGTACAGCACTGGCTATTTGTTGCGCCTTCGATGAAATGACAACGACTGATACGCGTTTCATCTCTTCATTATCCGCGCTATTTTGGGGTTTAACAATTTCTTCTGAAGCTTCTGCAGTCAACGGGTCAGTGCCGGCTGCAAAGTTGACAATTTTCTCTCGTTCAAAGACCAATAGATACAATGCTGTCATCACTAATATTGCAGTGATAATCGGAAAAATTCTCATACAAACCTCTTGCCATATCAGGCGGACACACAGCTGTGTGGCTCACATAGTCACACCCGGCTCAATTCTCAACCCAATTTGCCTAATTATAAAGCGAATTCGTTCGGATCAATTTTTGTTAATTCACGGGTTTACACGGGGGTCAGACGATTGACAGTTGGTTTTGAAAACCTGCTATTGGCAACCGGGATTGGGTTGAGGTATGAGAGGCTAATAAAGCAGGAGATCAGGCGTGAGTGATACCGACAGTTTTATCGATGAAGTAAGTGAAGAGGTGCGTCGCGACCGTTTGTTCAAGCTTATGCGCAAATGGGGCTGGCTGCCGATATCATTGGTGGTATTACTGGTTGGGGGAGCAGCCTATAACGAATGGGCAAAGGCCCGCTCTCAATCTATAGCTGAAGTTCTTGGAACCGAGATTTTAAGTGCAGTACAAATTGAGGACGCGGCAGAGAGAAACTTGGCCTATGGTGCCATTGCGTCAGACGGCGAAAGTGCGGCACTGCTTGCACTGTTAAGCGCAGGCGATGCTGTAGAAGATGGTGAACAAGCTCAGGCTGTCGCTACGTTGTCGACCCTTGCCGATGATACAAGTATTTCGGACAAATACCGGCATCTGGCTGAGTTCAAACTACTGTTGGCTGATGCAGAGAATATTGAAGCACCCGAGCGGATATCCCGGTTCCAAGCCATCGCTAATCCGGGCGCACCCTATAGATTGCTTGCTGAGGAACAGATCGCGTTGATTGAAATTTCTACCGGGGATACCGATGCTGGATTAGAAAGACTTCGGATAATATTGTCGGATGATGAGCTGACGATAGGCTTGCGCAGGCGCGCTTCTCAATTGGTTGTTGCCCTGGGGGGGGAACTGGTGCCATCCTGATTTGGAATGGTGAACCTGGGTTGAGTTGTGTGCTAAAAACGAGGGTGGGAAATTGGGATTGATCCGAAATTGTTTTGCTGGCTCTTTGGCGATCACAATCCTCATATCCTGCGGTTCTCAGGATGTTATTCTACCCGGTGAAAGGTTGGATATCCGAGGATCCGGGTCAGGTGCGAATATTTCGAGTGCCAACAATTCCGTTCAAATAAACTTATCCCGTCCTGTAAACCTTAGCAGTTGGACACATCGCGCGGGTAATGCCAACCACCGAATACAGCACGCTTCTTTTACCACGGCACCTGTTCAGGTTTGGTCAGCAGACATTGGCGCTGGTAATGACAAACGTCACCGGATTACAGCCGATCCGGTTGCTGCTAACGGTTTGATCTACACATTGGACAGTCGGGCGCGGGTTGTTGCAACAGCCATCACCGGTCAGTCGCAATGGATGCGTGATCTGACGCCAGCCGGTGAAAACACAGATGATGCATCCGGTGGTGGCCTTGCGATTGTTGGCGGACAGCTGTTTGTAACAACCGGGTTTGGCAATCTGATGGCGCTTGACGCGACAACCGGCGTCACGATCTGGCAACAGCGCCTTGGTTCACCCGCTACAGGCGCGCCGACGGTCCGTTCTGGGCTGGTATATCTGGTAACGCGCGATAGCAGAGGCTGGGCAATTGACACAAGTGACGGGCGAGTGCGCTGGCAATTGAACAGCCCGCCGTCAGTTAGTGGTGTTGTCGGCGGCGCGGCACCGGCGGTGAGCGATAGTTTGGTGATCTTTCCTTTCGGATCAGCGCAACTGGCGGCGGCCTTTCCAAATGGTGGGTTTCAGGTTTGGCGCAGTTCGGTTGCTGGTTCCAGACCGGGCAAAGCCTATGCACAGCTTAGCGATGTTTCAGCCGATCCGGTGATCCGGGGAAAAGTTATTTACGCCGGTAATCCGTCAGGTCGCACCGTGGCCATTGATGCTGACAGCGGCGAAACTATTTGGCGCGCAAACGAAGGTGCGACCGGGCCGGTTTGGGTTGAGGGCGGCTCAGTATTTCTGGTGTCTGACCGGGCGGAGCTGATACGCCTAAACGCCGGAAATGGCACAAGAATTTGGGGAACTCAGTTACCTAATCTTGTCCCGGCACGTAACACACGACGCGAACGCGATGTCTATGCACATTATGGGCCTGTTCTGGCAGGAGGCAGGCTGTGGGTTGCGTCTGGAGATGGTGTATTGCGGGCCTTTAACCCGGTGGATGGTCAGCTGGTTTACAACACAGAAATAAGTGGTGGGGCCGCCACACGACCAATCGTCGTTCAGGGTGTTATGTATCTTGTAAATGGCGACGGCGAGCTTTTGGCTTTTCGTTGACGCGCGTAGGGTATATGGCCACGCTCTGAGGTATCTCCGGAGCAATATGATATGAGTTTCACGCTTGCCATAGTTGGGCGCCCGAATGTGGGTAAGTCGACGCTGTTTAACCGGTTGGTGGGCAAGCGATTGGCGCTGGTGGATGATCAGCCGGGTGTGACGCGTGATCTGCGCGAAGGGGATGCGCGGCTTGGGGATTTGCGGTTCACTGTAATTGACACTGCCGGGCTGGAAGAAGCGCATGATGAATCGCTGCAGGGACGCATGCGCTTGCTGACCGAACGGGCTGTCGAAATGGCCGATATTTGCCTGTTTGTAATTGATGCCAGAACCGGAATAACCGCGGCAGATCAGATATTTGCGGACATTTTGCGCAAGAAGAATGCCCATGTTTTTCTGGCCGCAAACAAGGCCGAAGGTTCGGCCGCTGATGCCGGTGTCATTGAGGCGTATTCCCTTGGTTTGGGCGAGCCGATACGGCTGTCGGCCGAGCATGGCGAAGGGATGAATGAGCTGTATTCTGTACTGATGCCGGTGGCGGATGGCTTTGCGGAGCGCGCCGAACAGGACATGCCGGAAACCGATGTGGACATTGAGGACGGGCCGCGAATTCCGACCAAATCACGACCGCTTCAGGTTGCTGTTGTGGGGCGGCCAAACGCGGGAAAATCCACCCTTATCAATCAGATACTGGGCGAAGATCGTCTGTTGACCGGGCCCGAAGCCGGGATCACACGGGACGCGATATCGGTATCGATGGACTGGGGTGAAACGCCGGTTCGGATTTTTGATACGGCGGGCATGCGCAAGAAGGCAAAAGTGCAGGGCAAGCTGGAAAAACTGTCAGTGGCGGATGGGCTGCGGGCGGTGCGGTTTGCCGAAGTTGTGGTGGTTTTGCTGGACGTGGAAATACCTTTTGAACAACAGGATCTGCGCCTTGCCGATCTGGCGGAACGGGAAGGTCGCGCCGTAGTTCTGGCGGTAAATAAGTGGGACCTGGAAACCGATAAAAACAGTAAAGTCAAAGAGTTGCGAGAAGAATTTGAACGGCTGTTACCGCAGTTGCGCGGCGCACCATTGGTGACTGTTTCGGCCCTGACCGGCAAGGGTCTGGACCGATTACAGACGGCCATATTAAGTGCCCACGATGTTTGGAACAGGCGGGTGCCGACCGCCCGGCTTAACGAATGGTTAAGCGGTATGATTGAGGCGCATCCGCCACCGGCACCGGGGGGCAGACGCATCAAGCTGCGTTACATGACGCAGGTGAAAACGCGCCCGCCGGGTTTTGTGGTGATGGCGTCCTATGCGGACAAACTGTCTGCCAGCTATTCCCGCTATCTTGTCAATGGGTTACGGCTGGACTTTGATATGCCGGGAACACCGATCCGGCTGACATTTCGCAGTCAGGCCGACAAAAACCCCTATAAGGGCCGCACCAAATCCAAGCCATCGCGGTTGCGTAAACATCTGGGTAAGGGCCGGGCCGACGAATAGCCGGTTTTGCGCGAATGTTTAAACTTTGTAACAAGTTTGGTGCCCGGTGTTTAAACTTTGTAACACGGGGATTTGGGCAAATCCGGACCGTTCGGGGGGGTAATGGTTTGGCTGTGCCTGAACCGCGCGTTAATCAGTGTGGTTGAGCGAAATCCGGCATGTTTGGATTTAAGGTGTTTGCCGGGGTGACGTCGGGGGTATTTTCGGCTGTTGACGTTTTCGTATTCTGCACCGAAGCTGGCGCAACTTTGGGAGCCTGATCATGTCAGTTGAATTTCTTCTTACCTCGCTTGTGGTGGTGCTTTTACCGGGGACAGGTGTGATTTATACCCTGGCCATCGGTCTTGGACATGGCTTCAAGGCCAGTGTTGCCGCAGCGTTCGGATGCACCTTTGGGATTGTTCCTGCCGCGGTGGCCAGCATCATCGGTTTGGCGGCCCTGCTTCATACCAGTGCATTGGCGTTTCAGGTGCTCAAATATCTGGGGGTCGCTTACCTGTTCTTTATGGCATGGAAAATTCTGAAGGATGACACCAGCATGGAAGTGTCAGAAAATACCGACCGGGTCGGATATTGGCGCATTGCGGTTACCGGTACGTTTCTGAACATTTTGAATCCCAAGCTGTCTTTGTTCTTTCTGGCTTTTCTGCCCCAGTTCATTTCGTCTTCCGCCAGCAATGCGACGGCTTCTTTGGTCTGGCTGGCAGTTGTGTTCATGGCGATGACATTTGCGGTATTCGTCGTTTATGGCGCGTTTGCATCCTATGCGCGGGACTATGTAATTCGCCGCCCATCTGTGATGAAATGGATCAAGCGATGCTTTGCCGGAACCTTCGGGTTTCTTGGTGCAAAACTAGCGATATCCAACTGAGTTTTGTCGTCAGTTCGGGCTAATTGCCGCCCTTGACGGGCAGACCCGGTTTATCAGTTCAACACGTGTTGAGAGTGCTTTGATGCACTTTGCGCAGGGATATTTTAGAAAAGAAGAAAGGCGGCTGGTTAGCTTAGGTGGCCGCCGGAAGATATGCCGGATTTGCCCCCCAGATAGGGGTGCAGCACGGCGGGCAGGGTGACGGAGCCGTCAGCCTGCTGGCCGTTTTCCAAGACCGCGATCAGGCAGCGGCCAACGGCAAGGCCCGAGCCGTTCAGGGTGTGGACAAATTCGGGTTTGCTGTCGGCGTCGGGTTTGAAGCGGGCGTTCATCCGGCGGGCCTGAAAGGCGCCGGTTGTCGAGACCGAGCTGATTTCGCGGTAGGTGTTCTGGCCCGGTAGCCAGACCTCAATATCATGGGTGCGGGTGGCGCCAAAGCCGATATCACCGGTGCAGAGGTTGACGGTTCTGTATGGTAATTCAAGGGCTTCCAGCACGTTCTGGGCACAGGTTGTCATGCGGGTATGTTCAGCATCCGATGCATCCGGGTGGGTGATTGAGACCATTTCCACCTTTTCAAACTGGTGCTGGCGCAGCATGCCGGTGGTGTCTTTACCGGCGCTGCCGGCTTCGGAGCGGAAGCACTGGGACAGGGTTGTCATGCGGATCGGCAGGTCAGCGGCGTCAAGGGTCTGGCCGGCAACAGTGTTGGTCAGGGTGACCTCTGATGTGGGGATCAGCCACCAGCCATTGGTGGTTTGATAGCTGTCTTCGGCAAATTTAGGCAGCTGATTGGTGCCGTACATGGCGTCTGAACGCACCAGTACCGGGGTGATCATTTCGGTGAGGCCGTGTTGGTCTGTGTGCATGTCGAGCATGAACTGGCCAAGGGCGCGGTGCAGGCGGGCCATGGCGCCGCGCAGGACCACGAAGCGGGAACCGGAGAGTTTGGCGGCGGTTTCAAAATCAAGGCCG
>CAZETX010000004.1:0-10438 GCA_964514925.1 uncultured Marinosulfonomonas sp. | reverse complement strand
GATTGCGGTTCCAACCCCCGGCGCGCCATGGCGGCGTCAAAGGCGGCTGGGTTGTCGCGGATGGTGCGGATGTCGTGCATGGGGCGGGCTTTCTGAGGGCGGATGCTGCTGTTGCACCCCATATGCCCCAAGGGATCAAGGCTGTGAAGCCGAAATTCTGAGCACAGTGGGCTAAGTTGCCGGCATTTGCTGGGTGGCGCAGTGGATGCCGCCGCCTATTTCGCCCAGTGGATCGACGTTGAGGGCAATGATTTCGCGGTCCGGATAGTGGGTTTTCAGTGCTTTTTGCGCCAGCCCGTCGGTTTCGCGGTCGCCAAACTGGGCGGTGATAACTGCGTTGTTGCAGACGTAGTAATTGACATAGGAGGCAACAAAATCCGGCGACTTTATGCGGTGATTAGTGGGGTCGGGGATGACATCAACGCTTAGGCCCGCTGTGATCAGGGCAGCATGGGTTTGCAGGGCGGCGACATGGAACGGATCGGTCATATCGGGGTTTTTGGGCAGGTTCAGCAAGACCCGCCCGGGGCCGGTGAAACGGGCAAGACTGTCAATATGGTAGTCGGTGATGTCGTGGGCTTTGAGGCCGGGGGACCAGACCATGCGGTTGGCACCATAGGCGGCAAGCAGGCGGGTTTCGATTTGCTGACGTGCCTGGCCGGGGTTGCGGTTGTTGATCAGCCAGCTGCTTTCATGGGCCATTAACAGCCCGTGGCCGTCATGTTCAACGCCGCCGGCTTCGCCCTGCAGGCCGCTGTCAATTAGTGCAATGCCCAGTCGGGTGGCCACGGATTGTGCGATTATACCGTCGCGGGTGTGAACCTGTTTGCCGCCCCAGCCGTTGAATTTCAGGTGACTGACGACAGGTTTTCCGTTCGTATCAATTGCGAAAAGCGGTCCGGTATCACGGCACCACAGATCTTCTGTGGGGATATCCCAGAGGCTGATATCTGAGCCGAGAAGTTTGCGGGCTTTTGCATGGTCATCCGGGTGGGCCAGCATGGTGACCGGTTCAAATTCAGCAATTGTATTGGCGATATCGGCGATGGTTTGCTGAACCATGCGCAAAAAGACCGGGTCGGGGTAAACGTGGCGGCTGGCAGGCCATTGCATAAACGTCAGTTCATGGCGGGCTTCTTGCGCGGGCACCACGAATTTTTGATTATCATTCGACATTGCCGGAGGTCCCCAGGGGATGGTTGTCAGGGCGAGGGTTGCACCTGTTGTGAAAGAGCGGCGGGTAAACCGGCCCGGTCTAAAATTCGGTGTCATCGCCGGGTTGTTGCCAGGGTTTCACGAGATTGCCGAAACGGGTGAAGCGGCCTTCGAAGGACAGTTCAACATGGCCGATGGGGCCGTGGCGTTGTTTGCCGATGACGATTTCGGCCTTGCCGTGCAGGGCCTCCATTTCGGCCTGCCAGCTGGCCATTTTTTCCAGCTCATGGTCGCCGGGTTTTTCGCGTTCTTTGTAATATTCTTCGCGGTAGACGAACATGACAACATCGGCGTCTTGTTCGATTGAACCGCTTTCGCGCAGGTCAGACAGCTGCGGGCGTTTGTCGTCGCGGTTTTCGACCTGACGGGAAAGTTGCGACAGGGCGACCACCGGGATTTCAAGTTCCTTGGCGATGGCCTTTAAACCTTGCGTGATTTCGCTGACTTCGTTGACACGGCTGTCCTTGGCGGTGGCCGGGCGCACCAGTTGCAGGTAATCGACGAACAGCACATCCAGCCCGTGGGTGCGTTTTAAGCGCCGGGCGCGGGCCGCCAGCTGGCTGATCGGCAGGGCGGCGGTGTCGTCAATGTAAAGCGGGCAGGCTTCCAGTGCTTTGGCGGCTTCGACAAAGCGGCGAAACTCGGCTTCGGTCATGTCGCCGCGCCGGATCTGGTCGCTGGGGACCTCAGAGGCTTCGGACAGGATCCGGGCCGCCAGTTGTTCCGAGCTCATTTCAAGGGAGTAAAACCCGACAACGCCGCCCTGGATTGCGCCTTCGGAACCGTCCTGCAGTTTGCCTTTTTTATAGGCCTTGGCGATGTTGAAAGCGATGTTGGTGGCCAGCGCGGTTTTGCCCATGGAGGGGCGACCGGCGAGGATCAAGAGGTCAGATTTGTGTAAACCGCCGAGTTTCTTGTCGATATCTGTCAGGCCTGTCGAGACCCCGGCCAGCCCGCCTTCGCGCTGGTAGGCGGCATTGGCCACGTTGACCGCATCGGTGACGGCCTTGAGGAAGGATTGAAAGCCGCTGTCGGTCTGGCCCTGTTCGCCAAGGGCGTAAAGCGCCTGTTCGGCTTCGACAATCTGTTCCTTGGGTTCACTTTCCACGTCAACCCGGGCGGCCTTGTCGGAAATTTCGTTGCCAAGGGTCATCAGTTCGCGCCGGATGGCCAGATCATAGATGGTCTGGGCGTAATCACGTGCGGCAAAGGATGAAATCGCCGAGCCGGCAAGGCGGGCGAGGTAGGCGGGGCCGCCGAGTTCTTTCAGGCCCTCGTCATCTTCAAGGAAGGCCTTGAGCGTGACCGGGGAGGCCAGTGCGTTTTTGGCGATGCGGGTCTGGGCGACTTCATAGATGCGGGCATGTACCGGGTCATAAAAGTGCTGCGGGCCGATGATCGGGGCGATGCGGTCATAGATATCGTTATTGGTCAGGATGGCGCCGAGCAATTGCTGTTCGGCTTCGATATTATGGGGCATTGTGCCGTCCGGGGTGGCGGATTGGTCCGGTTGAATTGCGCGAATCTCTGTCATGGTGCCCCTGTCCCCGATGGTTGTTGTTGATACCCGCGCCGGTGCGGGAGGGTCAAAATGTATGTTTCTGTGGATAACCGTTTTGGCGGAAATCCGCGCCTATTTGTGGGCGTCCTGCCAGTCGCGGGGGTTTTTCAGGAAGGTTTCAACCTCGGTTAGGGTGGCGGCGTCAAAACTTTGCTGGGAGCGGGCCTCAACCAGTACATCCCACCAGGTACAGAGATGGTGCAGGGTGACGCCGTGATCGGCCAGCCGTTTTTCGGTTTCCGGGAAAATATCATAGTAGAAAATGACACATGTGTTGGCGCAGGTGGCACCGGTTTCGCGGATGGCGTCAACGAAGGACAGTTTGGAGCCGCCATCGGTTGTCAGATCTTCCACCAGCAACACCCGCTGGCCTTTGGACATGTCGCCTTCGATGCGGGCATTGCGCCCGTAGCCCTTGGGTTTTTTGCGAACGTAGCTCATCGGCAGGGCAAGGCGTTCGGCGATCAGCGCGCCAAAAGGGATGCCGGCGGTTTCCCCGCCAGCGATGTTGTCAAAGGCCTCTAGCCCGGCTTCGCGCATGACGGTGGTTGCCATGAAATCCATGACCGTTGAGCGGATGCGCGGGTAGGAGATGAGTTTGCGGCAATCAACATATGTGGGGGATTTGAGGCCCGAGGCCAGTGTGAAGGGTTCAGTTGCGTTGAAATCAACGGCCTTTATTTCCAGCAGCATTCGGGCGGTGAGGCGGGCGATTTCGTCTTTGGGGGGGTAGGTGCTGGGGATCATGTTGGTTGGTCCTTTGGGGCGGAGCGCGGAGCCTCCGGCGGGGATATTTGGCGAACAAAGAGGGTCAGGGCGAGACCCGCCAGTTTAGGGCAAAGCCCGGGTCAAAGACGGTGACGGGGCCGTCGGGGGTGGCGATTTTTGTGGGATAGTCGGGGGGTGTTTTAGTGAGGGTAAGGTGGGTTTGGTTGGCGGGCAGGTTGTAAAAGGCGGGGCCGTTCAGTGAGGCGAAGCTTTCCAGATTTGGCAGGGCGTGTTGGATTTCAAAAACCTCTGCCAGGATCGACATGGTATTGGTGGCGGTGAAGCAACCGGCGCAACCGCAGGCCTGCAGTTTCATCGGGTCGGTGTGTGGGGCGCTGTCTGTGCCCAGGAAATAGCGCGCATCCCCGGAGGTGGCGGCGGTGATGAGGGACTGGCGGTGGGTTTCGCGTTTGGCGACGGGCAGGCAATAATAATGTGGCCTGATGCCACCGGCCAGAATGTGGTTTCGGTTGATCACAAGGTGATGGGTGGTGATGGTGGCGGCGAGGTTTTTAGCGTTTTCACCGACATAGGCGACGGCGTCGCTGGTGGTGATGTGTTCCATGACAATCTTGAGGTCTGGCGTGGCGCGCCGGATCGGGTCCAATACGCGGTCGATGAACACGGCTTCGCGGTCAAAGATGTCGATATCGGGGTCGGTGACTTCGCCGTGCATACAAAGCGGCAGGCCAATGTCGGCCATGGTTTCCAGCACCGCGCGGACGCTGTCAAAATCGCGCACACCACTGTCGGAATTGGTGGTGGCCCCGGCGGGGTAAAGTTTGACAGCATGGATCAGGCCTGTGGCGGCGGCCTGTGCGACGTCTTTCGGGTCGGTGGTTTCGGTGAGGTAGAGCGTCATCAGCGGGGTGAAATCGGCGGCGTTGGGCAGGGCGGCGATGATGCGTGCGCGGTAGGCGGCGGCCTGCGCGCCGGTGACCACCGGGGGCACCAGATTGGGCATAATGATGGCGCGGGCGAAATGGCGGGTGGTTTCGGGCAGAACGGCGCGCAGCATATCGCCGTCGCGCAGGTGCAGGTGCCAGTCATCGGGGCGGCGTATGGTCAGGGTCTGGGCCATTGGCTGCAGGGGTTACACTGTCATGTTCGAGGGGGCCAGTGGTGAGTTGTGGTTTTGTGCGAATTTGTCAGGCTGGAATGCGGGATTTTGCCTTGGGCAGCGGGATGCCGTTTTCATGCAGTTGTTTGGTGGCGATGGACAGCTGGCGGTTGAAGCGCGGGATGTTGATGCGATCCAGAACCGAGCGGCACATGAAGGCCGTCAGCAGCGGGCGGTGGGTTTTTTCGACATCGGCGAGGAACATTCTGAGATAGGGCAAGTAGTTACGCCGCTCACGCAGGGCGGTGTAAAAATCGGCCGGTCGCAGGGTGCGGGTGGCGGCGATTTGCAACAGGGGTTTGATCAGGTCCATGCGGCGCAGGAAGGCCTCAATTTGCGCATCCAGATGCGGGCAGCGGATTTTGGTGACATTGGAGCGGGTGAACAGGGCGGCATGCATGGCGTCATCGTCAAAGCCCGGATCATAGAGCACGAAACACTGTTCGGCGGCGTCCAGCATGTCGGGGGCATAGCCGTAGCGATCGGTGAAGCTGGTGCGACGCATGTGGTGGAAACGGTCGTCCCAGCCGGTGACAGCGGGGTCAAGCGTGGCCTGGGGTGAGAGAGCAATGACGGTTGAACCCGGCGCGACCACAGAAAACGCGGTTGCGGCGTAGCCACAGCTTTCGGCGCCGTAAAAGATCACCCGGTCAAAGTTTTCAAAGAACCCGTCATCCACCAACCGGTCAAAATATTCATAGACCGCGCGGTGGCGGAACCATGTTTCGCCGCTGGACAGCAGGCAGAGCTGGGACCAGTCAGTGTTGTCAATCAGCTCCCATCCCATGGGGACATCACAATGGGCGCGGCTGCGGATGCTTTCGATGGTTTCAAACGTGACAATCAGCACCGGGCCGCGATCGATGAAGGTGGCGGAATGTTTTGGGCCGAGGGGTTCGAAATAACCGTGATCCTCGGCGATATCTTCGATGGTATCCAGCCATTCGGGTTCCGCGAGATCGCTGAGCGGATCGATGAGTTTTGTTAGACTGGTACTGTTCACGCGTTCGCCCCTTGCTGGCGCATTCATCGCCGGCTGTTCCCCGCGGCAAGTCTAGCGTCTGTGGGCGGGGCCGCGCAATAGGGTGCAGGGGTGAATGTTGGGGGTAAGTCCGGGCATTGTTGCGCATCTGGCATTAGTGCCCGGCCGGGGTGCTGATTGGGTTTAGGGCAGGCCCTGCGTGTGAACATTGTGATGCCCCGGTGAAGGTGGCCAGCCGGTCATGATTGCCCGGTGAAAATCATTGACGGGTCAATATTCATCATGGCGTTTAAGCCAGGCCATGGAGTGGGGCAGGTCATCTTCATCGCGCCCTTTTGGGGTCAGATCGAGGATGTGATAGGTGCCGTTCAGCATGTCGACACCGCGCGAATAGGTGGAATAGGTGTGGAACACCTGACCGTCTGTGTCGCTGGTAAAAACCGAGATGCCGGTCATATCGCTCATGCCCATTTTGGTCTGGCGGTAATTGTAGGTTACCTTGTTGGTATCGCGCTGTTCCTGCGGAAATGTCACCTGAAAGTCTTCGTTGAAATCGGTGTCGGCGGCGGAATACCACGGCAGGGTCCAGCCCATGCGTTTGCGGTAGGCCAGCAGCTGGCCCAGTGGACCCTTGGAGACCAGCGCAATGGTGGTGTCACGGGCGGCCAGATGGGCGTCTGTGCCATTCAGATTGTCGATCCAGAATGAGCATGACGGGCAGCCCGCGTCCCAGTCGGTGCCGTACATGAAGTGGTAAATCACCAGTTGGGAGCGGCCAGCAAACATGTCGTGCAATGAAAGCTTACCAGCGTCACCGGAAAACCGGTAATCCTTTTCAACCTTGACCCATGGCAGATCCCGGCGCGCGGCGCTGAGGGCGTCACGGGCGGTGTTGAACTGTTTTTCGCGCGCCAGCAAGGCGGTGCGTTCTGTCAGCCAGTCGGCGCGTGTGGCGGTTCGGTGGTGCATGTTCGTTTCCTTTCCTAGGTGGTTGCGGTTTCAAGTTTGCCCAGAATTGCCGTCCAGCCGCCTTCATGGTTGGCGCGGGTTTCTTCATCGATGAATTTGACGTGGTGAAGGTCAATTCTGGTGCCGTTTTCAACCGGTGTGAAATTCAGTGTGACGGTGCTGTCATCAACGGAAAACGGCGATTCCCACGTGAAGATCAGCCGGGAATGGCGGGTGATTTCTTTGTAAGTGCCGGCATGGGGGATTTTCTGGTCTCCGGCCTGCATGATCAGATCAAAACGCCCGCCCTCAACCGGGTCGGTATGGGCGCTGGGAACGGTCATGTCGGGGCCGGGGGCCATGAATTTGGCCATGATTTTCGGGTCAAGCCAGGCGTTGAACAATACCTTGGGGGTGGCGTTGATGGTGCGGGATATATTCAGGGTTAGTTCAGTCATTTTCGGTGTCCTTTGTGAGCAGAGAGTCCAGGGTTTCCAGGCGCATGTCCCAGATTGAGCGAAGTTGGCTGAACCAGCGGTCAATTTCCCCGATGGGGGCCATTTCCACCCGAATGAGGTGGGTGCGACCAAGGGTTTGTCGGCTGACAAGACCGGCGTTTTCCAGCACTTTGATATGTTTTGAAACTGAATTCAGGCTCATATCATAATGGGCAGCCAGATCGGTTACACGGGTTGGTCCCTGCTGTGCAAGCAGCGTCAGGATGGCGCGCCGTGTTGGATCACTGGCGGCTTTCAGGATGTCGGAAAGCCGGGTGTTTTGTTGTTCAACCATATGGATGAATAACACTGGGAATTTGAACAGTCAACCGTTTGGGTGAATATGCAAATCAGGCGACACCCGCGGATATTGTCCGGCTCGGAGCTTGTATTTGGCCATGAACCTGCCATCTGCAATTATACGGGAGAATATTCATGCAGTTGATACTTGATATCTGGAGCAGTTTTCGCTCAATGCCTTTATGGGTGCAAATCTGGGTTGGATTAATTCTGGCACCGGTGAACATGGCGGCACTGTTTTATGTCGGCGCACCGGGGGGATGGCTGGTTGCGGCACTGGCAATTGGTGGCATGCTGCCTAATCTGGTGCTGATGGCGGTGGAGCGCGGACTGTCCAAGGCCATGGCTCTGTCGCATCTGGTGCTGTGGATACCGTTGGTTTTTGTCATTCTGAATTTGCGCGGTGCCGAGGGTGTTGCTGGCGGGTTTGCAAGTTATTTGCTGCTGCTTTTGGTGGTGGATCTGATTTCTTTGGGGTTTGATATACCGGACAGTATCAAATGGTTTCGCGGCGACCGGGATGTGGCGGGATAGGGCCAGGACCGGCTAACCCTGCGTTTAGGTTTTTTGGAAGATCAGCAGGCGGTTATCGGCGGGCATGGGGATCAGGGCGACGTGGTTCAGGCCGGCGGTTTTTGCAAGTGCTGTGATCTCGCCCGTGTCGCGGATGCCCCAGTCGGGGTTTTCGGCCCTAAGTGATTTATCAAAGGCGATGTTGCCCGGCCCGGTGTGGTCGCCGTTTTCGCGGAACGGGCCGTAGAAGATCAGCAAGCCATCTGCTGCAAGGCATTTGCCGGCCCCGGAGATAATGCCTTTGGCGACTGATATCGGTGCGATGTGGATGACGTTCATTGACAGGACTGCCGTGAGCGGAGTGAGCGCGCGCAGTTCTGCTGATGTGGCCCAGTCGCTGGCGGCATCCAGGGTAAGCGGCGGGTGTTCGGGCGCGCGCAGGGCGTTTTGCCAGGCGCTGATTGAGGCCAGGTGGTCCGGGGCCAGATCAGAGGGCCACCAGTCAAGGTCTGGAAACGCCAGTGCAAAGGCTGTGGCGTGCTGGCCGGTTCCGGCGCCGATTTCAAGCACTGGCCCGGTTCGTTTGGCCAGCCAAGGGGCCAGTTGGGCGATCATTGGCGGGCTGTTACGCGGGAAGGTCGGCGCATAAAGCCGGGCGTCGGTGACGTTTGGGTCACCGCGCTGGCGATAGCTGGATTGTATTGGTTTGGCTGGCTTTGAAGGTGGTGCCAATTATTTGGTCGGAGAGATCATCATGATCATCTGGCGACCTTCCATTTTTGGCATGGCGTCGATTTTTGCGACCTCTTCCACGTCATCGGCAACCCGTTCCAGCAGGGCGCGCCCCAGTTCAAGGTGGGCCATTTCCCGGCCGCGAAACCGCAGGGTGACTTTTACTTTGTCGCCATTGTCCAGAAATTTGAACACGTTGCGCATTTTCACGTCATAGTCATGGGTATCGGTGTTGGGGCGGAATTTGACTTCTTTGATTTCAATTATTTTTTGCTTTTTGCGCGCCTCGGATTCCCGCTTTTGGGTTTCATATTTGTAACGGCCAAAATCCATGATCTTACAGACCGGAGGGGCGGCATTGGGGGAGATTTCCACCAGATCAAGCCCGACTTCCTGTGCCATTTCTATGGCGCGGGCAGGCGTGACGACACCGACATTTTCGCCTTCGGCCCCAATGAGCCGGATTTCACGCGCCAGAATTCTTTCGTTGATTTTCGGGCCTGTATCACGCTGCGGAGGAGCGTTGTGTGGTCTGCGGGCTATAACGTCGTTCCTTTTAGTCGTTGAAGTTGATTAGCAAAGTTTATTAGCGTTGGGAAAATAGGACGGTACGGCGCAGCTTACAAGTCGTTTATTCGCAAATTGTTGCCGTTTGGCCGTGTTATCTGCGTTGAAAGCTTTCCTTCCTGAAGGTGGTCTGCCATATGGCGCGCAGTCAAAGTGTATTGGCCAGAGATAACGAGGATCATCCTATGAACAAGAGTACAATCATCGCGCTATTGGTCGCTGCCGTCGCTGCCGGCGGGTATTATATTTATAATGGCAAGCAAAATGCCGCTATGGAACAGGCCGAAATGGCTGCCCAAAAGGCTGAAGATGCCACAGCAATGGCCGTGGAAGAAGCGGCCGATGCTGCCAAAGAGGCAGAGGAAGCAGCAATGAAGGCAGCCGAAGAGGCAGCAATGGCGGCAGAGGAAGCGGCAACCAAAGCGGCAGAAGAAGCTGCAATGGCAGCGGAAGAAGCCGCTACGAAGGCTGCGGAAGATGCTGCTATGGCGGCAGAGGATGCAGCAACCAAAGCGGCAGAAGAAGCTGCAATGGCAGCGGAAGAAGCGGCAACCAAAGCAGCAGAAGAGGCTGCAATGGCAGCGGAAGAAGCGGCTGCTCAGGCTGAGGAGGCTGCAATGACTGCGGTTGAAGAAGCCGTAGCCGCCGCTAAGGAAGCCAGCGCCAAAGTTTTGGACCCGGATAATTTTGATATCGGTAAAGTTGGTGATCTGATTGATGGGTCCGAGCTGGCAGACGATATCAAGAGCGGATTGAAAACAGCTGTTGATCTGGCCAAGGACAGCCCTGAATTGCTGAAAGTGGCTTTGGAACAGGTAAAGACCGCACTGGGTCTGTAAGTAGTATTGACGACTACAGCTGGGCGCCGCGTGGGATATCTGCGCGGCGCCCAGATGTTTGAGGGTGGGCCAGGGTAAAGTGAACTTTACGCATGTTTGATCAGGTTTGGACGCCCTGTCTGGTTCTGGACAAGGCAGGTTGCAACTGAATACCGCGCGATTACTGGGGCTTGCGCAGCAAAATGCGGTAACGCTCCGGCCGCAACTGAAGACCTGAAAATCGGCTGATGTGGCCAGATTTGGTACCGGTGGCGGTATGGGCGGCGTTACCGTTTCAACCCTGGGAGAGGCGGAATATTTTGCACGCGCCGGGTTCAGCGACATCATGTGTGCCGTGGGTTTCACCCCTAACAAATTTGACTATGTGCGCCGGATCAGCCAGCAGCACGGGCAGGA
>CAZETX010000003.1:66413-131765 GCA_964514925.1 uncultured Marinosulfonomonas sp. | reverse complement strand
CGGTCGCGCTGAAACGGGCTGCGAAAGGTGCTGATCACCTCATCAAACTGCCGCCCCCGGCTGCGCGCCGGATCGGATGCATAGCATTTCAGCATCAACTGATCCCATCTTGTCGTATCGTCCCTCCCCCCCTATATTGGCTTTGTTAACAAAGCGAAACACCCAAGGTCTGGCAGATGAACATCCCACCCAAAGTCACCCCCCGCGCCTTTGCCCGTCTGGCAGAGATCAACGCCGCAACCGGTGAAAGCAAATCCCTGCGCGTCGCTGTCGAAGGCGGCGGCTGTTCGGGCTTTCAGTATGATATCAAGCTGGATGAGCCGGCCAAGGATGATCTGGTGCTCAGCAGTGACGGTCAATCCGTGGTGATTGACGCGGTTTCTCTGCCGTTTCTGAGCGACTCGGTGATTGATTACACTCAGGAACTGATCGGTGCGCGCTTCACCATCGAAAATCCCAACGCCACCAGCTCTTGTGGGTGTGGAACGTCGTTTTCAATGTAGCCGGGTGCCGGGCCAGATAAAGAACAGGCCATTGGCGTACAAGACTTTCAAGCAACCTTGCGCCCAAGCCACAACAACACAGTACCAATCGAAATAAATATACCCCAATACAGAAAATAATCACTGGTATTGGGCAGCCGGACCAGAGTTGGCGAAAGCACCATGATCAGCGCCGACAGGCTGTACATCACATAAACATAGGTTTTGGCCCGGCCAACATTCTCCGCCTCGCAAGTTTGCAAAACCCGCCCGTCGATAATGATGTTACACAACCAGACCAAAAAACCCATCGCTGCATGGATCGCTATCAGGGCGACAATTGAACTGGTCATCGAAAAAACCACCGTAAACACCCCCACCAGCACGCCGAGGCCATATTCGATATTGCGCGCACCCAACCGGCGCAACCCCAGAGCCAAAGCCAACGCCGCCAGCATACCCCCAAACGGCCAGGCGCCATCAATCAGTCCGAACACATCGCTGCCCAGCCCCAGATCATCGCGGATAAAAGACGAAAGCACCGCGTTTGACAACTGGCCAACCGGCAGCGCCACACCCGTCAGAATAACGGCCGCGCGCACTGTCCGGTTACCGCGGAAAAACTGCCAACCACCCACCAGATCGGCGACAAAGCCCGAAAAACCCGGTGGGTTTTCACGTGCGATCCTGCCCTTAACAAACAGTACCGGCACGATCAGAAGCAGGCTCAGGCCGCCGGCGAACAAAAATCCGCCACCGGGTGAATATCGCGCGATGATCATCCCGGTGGCAACAGTGCCAAGTGCCGTGGCCAGCAGATGCAGCGCCCGGAACCGGGCAAGTACCGTTACCATTTCTGCGGTTTGTACATTGGCATGAATTAACCCGTCATGGGCAACCTGATAGGCCAGCCGAAACGACGACAACAACGCCACAGCGATAAAAAACCAGACCAGCGCCGGCTTCCCGCCACCGCTCAGGACCAGCCCGAAAATGACCATAGTGACCGTGATCAGCAGATGCGCCAGTATCGTCAGCTTTCGGCGATCATAGCGATCCACGATCACTCCGATCAGCGGCCCGGCCAGCATGATCGTCAGCATTGAGACCACAAACACCTGCCCGACACGGGCCACATCGCCGGTGATAACAAGTGTGCCCCAGCCAATGCACACCAGATAAGCGCCGCGTGACGCCCCGGCAAACAGCTCCATCAATAAAAGCAGGCTCAGGTTGTTTCGCGATTGGGCCGTCAGGGCATTCATTTGGCAAAGCGCAGCAGCGCCGCACCGGCAAGCGTCAGAAAGGTTGAGGCTACCTTGGCCAGATTAAGCCGCTCTTTCAGGAAAAAGACCCCGATCAGCAGGGCAAAAACAATGCTGGTTTCCCGCAATGCAGTGACCAGCGCAATCGGCGCCTGTGTAAAGGCCCAGATCACGATGGTGAACGCGAAAAACGACGCCGAACCACCGATCAGAAACACCTGACGACCCTCAGTTGGCAAGCGCCTGAACACTCCCGGATTTCGCACAGCGGTTATGGCGGCAATAACAGCGGCATTGCCAACCGCCAGCCAGCCATAAAACCCCAAAACCGTGCCCGCCAACCGCGCGCCGGTGCCATCCACCAGCGAATAGGCTGCGATGAAACACCCCGTGGTCAGGGCAAACCCAGCGGCTTTCAGGTTTTTCTGCCCATCCGCCTGACGCACCAGCATCAGACTAAGGATGCCAATGCCAATGGTCACAATCCCTGCTATTTCAAAGGGTTGCAGGGTCACACCCAGAAAAGCCACCGAAATAGCCGCCACCAGTAAAGGGGCAGAACCGCGCGCAATCGGGTAGACTTGGGTAAGATCGCCAATCCGGTAGGACGCCAGCAAAAACAGCTGATAGCCAACATGCAAAATAATCGCGACACCGATATAGGGCCAGCTTTCAGGTGCCGGCACCGGGGATACTGCCAGCCCGATCAGCGCCAGCGGCAAATGGCCAAGCACAACCGCCACCATGGATAATTGTTTATCCGCGCTTGATTTCACAAGCGCATTCCAGACCGCATGCAAACAGGCCGCAAACATCACCGCCAGAAACACCATACCAGACATGTCATGCGCCCCTGCAGAACCCCAATTCACTGATAGCTGCATGAAGCCTGCGGAAACTGCAATCACAATCTGGCATCTGCCCACGCCACCTGATAGCGACAATTCATGACCGGCACCGATGGCAGAAACCCGACCTTTGTTACCGCCTACACACTTGTTGTCGGCGTGGTCGGCGCGGCACTGGGCTACGCCCTGTCCTTTCCGGTATTCGTGCTGACCGGCCCCGCTATCCTGATCATGGCCCTTAGCCTGACCGGCATGCATTTCGCCATCACTGACAAAATCCGCGACGCCGCGCTTTTGCTGATCGGTGTTGGCATCGGTTCCGGGGTGAATGCGCAGGCCACCGATGCGTTCCTGCGCTGGCCGGTGGCGTTTGCGGTGCTCGGGGCAATGCTGGTCGCGATCCTGCTGTCGTCGCGGCATCTTTTGATGCGCGGTTTCGGTTATGACCGGCAAAGTGCCGTGCTGTCCGCCACCCCCGGCCACCTCAGTTTCGTCTTAACCATGGGCACCACGCTCAACCTGAACGTGGCCCAGATCGCGGTGGTACAGGCGGTGCGGCTGTTTTCCCTGACCATGATCGTGCCGTTTGCCGCCGCGGCCCTTGGCGTTGACCTTACGGCTTTCCCGCCAATGGTAGAAAACCCGATGGGCCCGCTTCAGATCGGCCTGTTACTGGTCGTGGGTGCGGGGCTGGGTTATCTGTTGCAACTGCTAAAGGTCCCGGCCCCGATGTTGATGGGCGGATTGATCGTGTCAACAATCGCCCATGTTTTCAACCTGACACCCGGCCCATTGCCCCCGGCCATCGCCCTGCCCGGTTTTCTGGTGGTTGGCGCCATGATCGGCACCCGGTTTTCCGGTGTCAGCCTGAGCTTGCTCAAAAGCAGCCTGCTGGCTGGTCTTAGCGTCACCCTGCTGTCCCTGACATGGTCGCTCCTGGCGGCAACCATTGTTGCCGGTTTTCTGAACATGCCACTGTTGCATGTACTGGTTGCCTTTGCCCCGGGGGGTCTGGAAACCATGATCGCCCTGGGCGCGGTGATCGGGGCTAATCCCGGCTTTGTCGCCGCCAGCCATGTGGCGCGTCTGTTGATCCTGATCCTGCTGGTGCCGCTACTATTGCCGCGCCAGCCCGCCACTAGTTAAGCGACGCACTGCCGCCGCTGCTTTCAGTCAGCTCAACCTGATCAGGGGAACCTGAAATGCGGATGCCACCGCCACTGGAAGCAGAGGCAATGGCCCGCACACTGGCATAGGCCCGGATATCTGAACCGCCTGAGGCATGGGCCTCAACGGTTTTGCAACTTAATTCATCAACCCGGATACTGGCGCCACTTGAAGAATTAACTTCCAGTTCTGAACAGTTGCCAACGGCGCGCAATTCAGACCCGGATGATGCGTCAAAACGCAACATTCCACCACTGACATTTGACAGATCCAAATCCGCCCCGCTACTGGTTTCGGCCCGTAAACTTTCACCAAACTCACCGGTAACAGAAACATCAGAACCCGAATTTGCCTGAATAGCCGTCAACCCCGGCAAGGCAATTCTGATCGTCGCATTGCGTTGTGCCGAGAAAAGCGAAAACCCCGGCCATTTGCTGTCCTGGGTTACAATTAATTTGTCGCCCTTCACTTTGATATCCAGCCGCTTCAAAATCTTACTATTGCTGGCCTCTGCAACAACTTCAAAATCCGGGCCAATTTCCACCTCTACCGAAAGCCCCGCTGAAACCTCAATCCGATCAAATCCGCTGACGTCAAATGCACGCTCCTCAGAAAATGCCGGCAAAGATACCGCCAGCGTTGTTGCCCCGGCCAGAAATGCAGCCGTCGATGTTTTTGAAATGCTCATTGTTCACCCTGCGATTTTTCCATCAGCTAACCTGACATCTGGCATGTATGTTAATCGCCTTCACATTCAAGATGCCGGTTGAGGATTTATTAACAAATTACCAAAATCTCTTGTTACACTCTTTAAAGAGGCCCTTTAAATTTGTTACAAAGTTTAAAGAGCATGGGAATTCCAATGAAAATCGCAACATTTAACATCAACGGCATCAAAGCCCGGATTGCCGCGGTACCGGCATGGATACAAGAGGCCAAACCAGACGTTGTATTGTTGCAGGAAATTAAGTCAGTTGACGAAAAATTCCCCCGTGAGGTATTTGAAGATCTTGGCTACACCGTTGAAACCCATGGACAAAAATCGTTCAACGGTGTGGCAATCCTGTCAAAGTTTCCGCTGGAAGACGTGGTTCGCGGTCTGCCCGGGGATGAAACAGACGAACAGGCCCGCTGGATTGAAGCAACCGTTTTGGCGGATACACCCATTCGCGTTTGCGGGCTGTATTTACCCAACGGAAACCCGGTTCCGGGGCCAAAATATGATTACAAACTGGCCTGGATGGAGCGGCTTTACACCCGTGCAAAAGAACTGTTATTAGATGAAGAACCCGCTCTAATGGCCGGGGATTACAACATAATTCCCCAAGATATCGACGCGGCCAACCCGTCAGACTGGTCCAAAGACGCCCTTGCCCTGCCCGAAAGCCGCGCCGCCTATCGCCGGATTTTAAACCTTGGATTCACCGAAGCCTTCCGAGCGCAAAACCAATCTCCCGAACAATTCAGCTTTTGGGATTTCCAACGCGGTGCCTGGGAAAGAAATGACGGCATCCGCATCGACCATTTTCTATTAACCCCGCAATGCGCCGACCTGTTACAGGACTGCCAGATAGATTCTAAAATTCGCGGCTATGAAAAACCATCAGACCACGTTCCGGTCTGGATTGATCTGGATATTTAGCTTTTAATAACAACTAGTTAAGGCGCAACCAAGATTAACACAAACCGTTATAATTTGGCCGCATTGATACGCCAGACTGCCATTTTACGTTTAGAATTCTTACAGTAACGGCGGCAAAATGTTTTCTGATTCCCAACCAATCTACGAATTTCGCGGCCCCTTTGGCGTCCCTGTCCAAATCGGCTCAAGTATCATTATTCTCGCCATTGTATTCATTTCATTCACCGGCTCGCCACGTGACATAATGTATGACTTGATATTCTTTGCCCTCCTGATCGGTTCGATTTTCCTGCACGAACTTGGCCATGCCTGGGGCTGCCTGATACAGGGAATTCCGGTGCGCCGGATCATGTTGCACGGGGGTGGTGGTTTTTGCGAACGCACCCGATCCGCCAGCCGCCATGAACAGGAACTGATTGTCGCCATGGGGCCAATTGTCAATTTGGTTATCTGGGCCGTTGCGTCGCTAATCTACCCGCTCATTCCCTACGGAAACCTTGCCTGGGCCCTTGAAACACTGGCATATATCAATATTTTCCTGGCACTGCTAAATCTGTTGCCGGTGATGCCGCTGGACGGTGGCAAGCTGTTTGAGCTGTTGTTGATGCGGTTTTTGGATCCGACAATTGCAACAAGGATCAGTGGCGCTGTTGGCTTCATAATAGCGTTATTGTGGATACCGATGATGCTTTTTACCTATACTGTATTCGGGTTGGTTCTGTTTTTCATGCCGCCAATTGTGATGCACTGGCGGATGCTGCGACACGCCCAAGGCTAGCACATTACTGGGCCGCGAATTTGCGCCCCTTCAGCATGTCTTTCAAATACAGCCCTGTATGGCTGCCCGCGGCCACTGCCACCTGCTCAGGCGTGCCAACGGCCACAATCTCACCGCCACCGTCACCGCCCTCCGGGCCAATATCAATGATCCAGTCGGCGGTTTTCACCACATCCAGATTATGTTCAATCACCACCACTGTGTTGCCCTGATCAACCAATTCATGCAGCACTTCCAACAGCTTGCGCACGTCTTCAAAATGTAGCCCGGTCGTCGGCTCGTCCAGAATATAAAGTGTGCGCCCGGTGGAACGCCGTGCCAGTTCCTTAGACAGTTTTACCCGCTGCGCTTCGCCACCGGACAGTGTTGTCGCCTGCTGACCAACCTTAATATAGTGCAAACCAACCCGCACCAGCGCGTCCATCTTCTCCCGAATACTGGGCACCGCTTTAAAAAACGCCTGGGCCTCCTCGACTGTCATATTAAGAACGTCCGCTATGCTCTTGCCTTTAAACTTTATTTCCATGGTTTCACGGTTGTAACGCTGGCCGTTACAGGTCTCACAAGTGACATACACGTCCGGCAAAAAATGCATTTCGATTTTAATCAACCCGTCGCCTTTACAGGCCTCACAGCGCCCACCCTTGACGTTGAACGAAAACCGACCCGGCTTATAGCCACGGGTTTTACTTTCCGGCAATCCGGCAAACCATTCCCGGATCGGCGTAAACGCCCCGGTATATGTCGCCGGGTTTGAGCGCGGCGTGCGGCCAATAGCCCGCTGGTTAATGTCGATCACCTTATCCAGATGCTCCAGCCCCTTGATCGCCTCACAGGGCGCCGGTGTCTGGCGCGCGCCGTTCAGGCGCATGCTGGCAGTCTTGAACAGGGTTTCAATTGTCAGGGTCGATTTACCGCCCCCCGAAACCCCGGTCACACAAACGAATTTTGCCAACGGAAACTCAGCTGTAATCGACTTTAGATTATTACCGGAAGCCTTTGAAACAACAATCTTTTTCTTATTTCCTTTGCGCCGCGTAACCGGAATAGAAATTTCCCGTTTTCCGCTTAAATATTGACCGGTCAGTGAATTGGGGTCTGCCGCCACCTGCTCGGGCAATCCCTGGGAGACAATTTCACCACCGCGAACCCCGGCACCGGGGCCGATGTCAAATACATAATCCGCTGTCAGGATCGCTTCTTCATCGTGTTCAACTACGATCACGGTGTTGCCCTGATCACGCAGGTTTTTAAGGGTTTCAAGCAAGCGGCCATTATCACGCTGGTGCAAACCAATGGACGGTTCATCCAGCACATACAAAACGCCCGTTAAACCTGAACCAATTTGGCTGGCCAGACGAATGCGCTGGCTTTCGCCACCGGATAATGTGCCAGAATTTCGGCTAAGTGTCAGGTATTCAAGCCCAACATTATTAAGGAACCCAAGGCGTTCACCTATTTCCTTTAGAATTGCGCGGGCAATTTCGTTCTTTTGTTTGGTCAGTTTTTTCGGAATTGTCTGGCACCATTCATAGGCCTCACGGATCGACATTTGGACAACTTCACCGGCGTGTAGCCCGGCAATCTTCACCGCCAACGCCTCTGGCCGCAGCCGATAACCTCCGCAATCCCCGCAGGGGCGATTGTTCTGATAGCGTTCAAATTCTTCGCGAATCCAGTTGCTGTCTGTCTCCCGATAACGCCGTTCCATATTTGGAATAACGCCTTCGAAAACCCGTGTTACCTGATAAACCCGGCCGCCTTCGTCATACCGAAACAGGATTTCATCTTTACCTGAGCCATAAAGAAACATCTGCTGAACGTTCTCAGGCAGATCTTTCCATAGGGTGGATCGTTTGAAACTGTAATGTTTTGCCAGCGATTCAATGGTTTGCAAAAAGTAGGGCGATTTACCTTTTCGCCACGGCGCCAATGCCCCATCGTATATTTTCAAGGTCTGGTCCGGCACCACTAGCCGCTCATCAAAAAACAGCTCTACCCCCAGACCATCACATGTGGGACAGGCACCAAAAGGGGCATTAAATGAGAACAGGCGCGGTTCGATTTCGGGGATTGTAAATCCAGAAACCGGGCAAGCAAATTTTTCGCTGAAAGTGATACGTTCCGGCTCAACTTCGGTTTGGGCGATTTCCAGAATGGCAATGCCATCAGCCAGATCAAGTGCGGTTCGCAGCGAATCTGCCAACCGGGTTTCAAGGCCGTCGCGCACAACAATCCGGTCTACAACCACATCAATGTCATGGCGGAATTTCTTGTCCAGTTCTGGCGGATCATCCAGTTCGTAGAATTTCCCATCAACTTTGACCCGTTGAAAACCCTGTTTTCTTAATTCAAGAAAATCTTTGCGATATTCACCTTTGCGATCCCGTACAATTGGCGCAAGCAGAAATGCTCGCAGGCCGACATCCATGGACATGATCCTATCCACCATATCCTGAACCTGCTGGGCCTCAATCGGCTTACCGGTTGCCGGGCTATAGGGGGTCCCAACCCGGGCGAACAGCAAACGCATGTAGTCGTATATCTCTGTGACTGTGCCAACTGTTGAACGGGGGTTTTTACTGGTGGTTTTCTGCTCAATAGAAATCGCCGGTGACAGACCTGATATGTGATCTACATCGGGCTTTTCCATCATGTCCAGGAACTGCCGTGCGTAAGCGCTCAGGCTTTCAACATAACGGCGCTGTCCTTCAGCATAGACGGTATCAAAGGCCAGGCTGGATTTTCCCGACCCTGAAAGTCCGGTGATAACAACCAACTGATCACGCGGGATATCCACGTCAATATTCTTTAAGTTATGCTCGCGCGCGCCACGAACTTCGATGAATTTCAGATCGGCCATACTCACCCCGTTTGTGCCACTGGTTAAGAGATAGTTGATGTGTCCATCACTTCCAACCGAAAAGTGAGAACAAACAAAGAACTTTTAAAACTCACTGGGCCAGCTGGCCAGATGAACTGCGCTAAAACCTATGTGTAAAAAATATGCTGGTTAGAATCCCCAGCTGCTATTAACCTGCTTAATAAATTTAGCGTGTCGGGGAAATAATGTTCAAACCTGTTTTAGCTGCAGCATTTTATTTATGTGCAACATCTTTAAGTGCACAAGATTCCAGCCGTACAATTCTTGTTTTAGATGGATCTGGCTCCATGTGGGGGCAAATAGATGGCAAAGCCAAAATTACAATTGCGCAGGAAGTCATCGGTAAATTGCTTAATACATTGCCGATGGATCAGGAACTTGGATTAACCGTATATGGTCACCGGCGCAAAGGTGATTGTTCCGATATCGAAACCATCATTCAGCCCGGTGGCCCCCGGAGCGCTATCGCTGACGCGGTAAATTCCATTCAGCCCAAGGGCAAAACCCCGATGACGGACGCTGTTATCGCCGCGGCCAATGCCCTGCGTTTCACCGAAGAAAAGGCCACCGTGATACTGGTGTCAGACGGCATCGAAACCTGTAATCCAAATGTGTGTGAAGCAGCGCGCATGCTGGAAGAAACCGGCGTCGACTTTACCGCACATGTCGTTGGGTTTAATATTTCTGACCCCGAGGCTATTGCTCAGATGCAATGCCTTGCAAATGAAACCGGTGGTACTTTTCTAAGTGCGGATAATGCCGATGAACTGGCGATGGCCCTGGAAACCGTAGCGGCAACGCCCGAACCCGAGCCAATACCCGTTGAAGTTTCATTTAGGGCAACGCTTGAAGTGAACGGCCCGGCAATCAACGATGGTTTGGTTTGGACATTCGCTGATGGCGCCGCTGAAACATCCACTGAAAGCGGTGATATCAAACGGCAACTCCTGCCGGGAAACTATGTGGTAACTGTCCTCCGGCTCAAGGATGAAACCAGCGTCAGCACCGATTTCACGGTGGCAGATTTGGATAGCCGCGTGGTATTGGTATTGCCAAAAATTGCCTACCAAGCCTCGATATCTGCTGTTGATCAATCAAACATTGGGGCTACAATTGATGTTGTATGGTCAGCCCGGGACGTAACAGAAAATGACTATGTTTCGATCGCAGAACCAGATGACCGAACTGCCGGTTATGCTGCCTTTACATATGTTAAGGGGTCTGATGCCCTGCCGCTCATCTTGCCCTTGGTTCCGGGCGAATATGAACTGCGCTATATTCGCAGCCCCAAAGGGACGTCACCAGAAATTCTTGCCACCCAGTCGATAAAACTAAATGATATTGTGGCTACACTGGACGCGCCGGAACAAATTGCTGCAGGCAGCGTGGTGAACGTAGCATGGGACGGCCCGAACTATAGAAATGACTATATTTCCATAGCGAAACCGGGCGATGCTTACAGCAAGTATTCCAGTTATACCTATACCGAACCAGGCAACCCGGCGGACATCACAGCGCCACTTGAACCCGGAATTTACGAAATTCGATATGTCGCCAACGGTAATCCAGATCGAATTTTGGGCGTTCGTTCGGTGCAGGTCGTCGCCAACAACGCAAGTCTAATCGCCCCTGAACAGGCCGGTGCCGGTGAGGTTTTGGAAATAGTCTGGGATGGGCCAAATAATAAGAATGACTACGTCACGGTGGCAGAAATTGACGCCAGCCCAAACAAATATATCAACTATACCTACACCAACAAAGGTTCGCCTTTGTCGGTAACGATGCCATTGGAACCCGGCAGTTATGAACTTCGCTATGTCGCCAATGGCAACCCTGACAAAATTCTGGCAACGCGCCCTATCGATATTGTCGCGGCCGATGTCTCACTTAACGCGCCCGACCAAGCCGTTGCCGGTAGCATTATTAAGGTAAATTGGCAGGGCCCTGATAACAAGAATGATTACATTTCAGTTGCCGCCAGAGACGAAAAACCGCAAAAATATGTGAATTACAAATATACCAATAAAGGAACACCTGCTTTGGTTAAGATGCCACTTGAAGCAGGTATCTATGAACTGCGTTACATAGCCAATGGCAGCCCTGACAAAATACTTGCCAGCCGTTCAATCAAGATCGTCGCGGCTGTTGTGTCGCTTGAGGCCCCCTCTGAAGCGGTTGCTGGTTCAAATGTTGCGGTTACCTGGGATGGCCCCAACAATTCAAATGACTATATTTCTGTGGCCAATATCGATGATGCCGCGCAAAAATATGTGAACTATCGCTACACTTCGCGCAGCAACCCGGTGGACGTTAAAATGCCATTGGAACCCGGGGAATATCAAATCAGATATGTCGCTAATGGTAACCCTGATAAAATACTGGCCACCAAGATGATCAACGTAGTGGCCGCCAATGTGGCACTTGATGCGCCGGATCAGGGGGTAATTGGTGCTTCAATTGAGGTTTCGTATATCGGCCCCAACAACCAAAATGACTATATTTCAGTCGCCGAAATTGGCTCGGCGGCGAACAAATATGTTGACTTCAAATATACCGCCCGGGGAAATCCAGTGACATTGGACCTGCCGGAAGTACCCGGGACTTATCTTATTCGATATGTCGCGAATGGCAGCCCGGTAAAAGTATTGGCGCGTCGGTCAATCAAAGTTGCAGAGCCCGGCACAGAGCCGCCTTTAACCGCAATTCTGGAAGCCTCAGAAAGTGCCGGCACCGGTGGTCAGCTTGAAGTATTCTGGGTGGGTCCGAACGCTGAGGGTGATACGATTGTAATCACAAAAGTTGGCTCATCTGATGCTGTGGCCGAAATAGAAACGTCGCAGGGAAACCCGGCAATACTGATGCTTCCAGAACAAATTGGCCAATATATGTTGCACTACAAGTCGGGTAACACATCTGCATTTATCGGATCGCGTCCGATCATCCTAAACTAAACTAAAAATCAATGAATAATTACCTTGTCATATTCATTTTTTGGAATATATAGGAGTCACAAACTCACCTTCTAATTCCAATCGGACTAAGATGTTTAAATTCCTAAGATCACAGATTTCAGGCGGTCAATCACAAAAAGTAACGCTCGAACAAACGATCCAAAGTGTTGCCAAAGGCGAGGTAACATTGGTGGATGTTCGGGACATCAAAGAGGTCAAACAGTCTGGGAAAGCGCAAGGGGCTTTACACATCCCCCTAATGTCAGTGGGTTTCCAAACAGATCCACGACACCCGGATTTTCGGACCGAACTTGAGCTGGGAAAACCGATCGCTGTTTATTGCGCCTCCGGCGCAAGATCGGGCATGGCCGTTCGCACCATGAAAAAATTTGGCTTCCAGTCAGTTTCAAATATCGGAAGTCTGTCACAGTGGATCGCCGCGGGCGGAAAAGTCATCCGCTGACTCTACATATGAATTACGCGGCCGTAGGCGTCCAATACGCTTTCGTGCATCATTTCACTTAACGTGGGGTGCGGGAAAACTGTGTTGATCAGATCGGCCTCGGTTGTTTCCAACTGGCGGCCCACAACATAACCCTGAATGAGTTCGGTAACTTCCGCCCCCACCATATGGGCACCTAGAAGCTCTCCGGTTTTTGCGTCAAAAATCGTTTTAACCATGCCTTCTGCTTCGCCCAAAGCGATCGCTTTTCCGTTTCCAATAAAGGGAAAGCGGCCTACCTTAATCTCATATCCAAGCTCTTTCGCTTTCGCTTCGGTATAGCCGACACTGGCTATCTGCGGGCTGCAATACGTGCAGCCGGCGATGCTTTCAGGGCGAACTGCGTGGGTTTTTTTGCCCGCCACCAGCTCTGCAACCATTACACCTTCGTGGCTGGCCTTATGGGCTAGCCAGGGGGCGCCCGCAATATCACCAATTGCAAACAGTCCCTCAACCCCGGTCCGACAAAATTCATCTACCACCACATGGGTACGATCAATTTTCACACCCAGCGCTTCTAGCCCCAGATCTTCGACATTACCAACAATCCCAACAGCCGAGATGACGGTATCAAATTCCAGTTTTTCAACTTTACCATTACTTTCAATATGCGCAGTAATTTTGCCCTTACCACGGTCCAGCTGTTTGACCATGGATTTTTCCATGATTTTCATACCCTGTTTGATAAATTGCTTCTTAGCAAATTTGGATATCTCTATGTCCTCCACCGGCAGCACCCGATCCATAACTTCCACCACAGTCGTGTCGGATCCAAGCGTATTATAAAAACTGGCAAATTCGATCCCGATGGCGCCAGATCCGATAACCAACAGTTTTTTTGGCATACGAACCGGATCAAGGGCATCTTTATAAGTCCAGACCAGATCATGGTCAGCTTCCAGACCCGGTAGTTCACGCGCCCGGGCACCTGTGGCAAGTACAATCGATTTAGCCGTCAGTTCCTCAATGCCTTTTTCAGTCTTAACAGAAACCAGCCCCTTTGCCGGAAGGGTCGCCTGCCCCATAATGACCTTGATTTTATTTTTTTTCATCAAGTGGCCAATGCCGCCCGATAGCTGTGCGGCAATTTTACGAGATCGTTTGACAACCGCCTTTAGATCAAAACCGGTTTTCCCAGCGCTAAGACCAAATTCCTCTGCCCTTTGCATCAGATGAAACACTTCGGAAGAACGCAACAGCGCCTTGGTCGGAATGCATCCCCAGTTCAGACAAATTCCCCCCAGATGCTCCCTTTCAACAATCGCAACATTCATTCCAAGCTGAGCCGCACGAATGGCGGCAACGTAGCCCCCCGGGCCTGCTCCGATAACTATCATGTCGAATTTATTTGCTGCCATTGGTCAGCCTCCGAAAAATTGGTGTTTCGCAGAAGGTTAGACCATCGCCATTTGACCAGCAACTGGCGTCACTGCCTATTTCAAAATTTTTGATTTTATTCTGAAAAGAACCAGTTGCATATCTTAGGGTAATTTTAAGCTGCTTGTTTTTCTTTCAAAGCTTCAACAACCGCGCCATAGGCCCCTGATTCCAGAAAATTGTTTTCTGCGTCGGTATTTTCACGACCCAAAGCAGAATTTCGCGTGGGGAAACGCCCAAACTGACGAATGATTTCGCGATGGGCCTTTGCGTGCAGCAACTGCGTTTTGCCGGTTTTTGGCAGTCGCTCTTTGATCAAACGAACGCAGCGATCCTGATCACAAAGGTTCTCTGAATGCATGAGCGGCATGTAAAAGAAATGCCGGGCCGGTTCATCTATTTTTACGTCCCAACCACGCGAGATTGCCACTTTGGCGGCGGCGCGGGCCGATCGGTCTGACGCAAATGCCTGACCCGTATCTCGAAACATATTTCTGGAAAACTGATCGGCCAATATTATGTAGGCAAGGGTTCCACTGGCATGGGTTAACCATAGCCCATAGGCACCGTCCTGAGCATCGCACCAGACTTTTCCAAACCTGTCGCGAACCTCCTGATCTAAATCAGCACCTCCCCGGTACCAACCTTCTTCACCTACTACATCCAGCCAATAGGCTAGGATATCATCAGGGTTAGCCATGACCACCCTCCTCACTGGTGTTCTGCCCCAAGATTACTTCACCGTTTCAAACCTATATTGATTTGGCAAGTCAGAAGTTTCCGTTGTTTCTAACTTCGTATAAAATGAAACATTTAAACGCCTGTTGTTTCTGAATTGTGATCCTGAGCTGCATCAACCGCCCATTCCTGTGCCGCCTCAAGCGCCACAACAGAACCAGCTTGGGACACCCCTACATAGGCGCTGGCTTCTTCAACCGGGGTAGCGGCACGTTGTGTCATACGATAGGCTGCGTAGCCGGCCATAATCAGCATCAATATTCCGATGAACAACCAGAAGCCGCCCGGGCCTGTGATACCCATCATCCAACCCGTCGTAAGCGGCCCCGCTATTGCCCCCATACCATTGATAAATATCAACCCCCCCGAAGCCGCCGCCATGTCATCGAGTTCCAGAAAATCGTTTGTATAGGCAATCAGCAAAGAATAAAGTGGGTTGGAGGTTCCGCCAACCAAAAAACCTACCAAAAGAATTGTATAGTAGCTGTCACTCAGCAGCATCCCGGTAACTGCCGAAATACCAGCCAATAAAGCAACCACCATAATCAACACCCGACGATCCATTCGATCCGATAGCCAGCCGATGGGGTACTGAAACAACAACGCCCCGATATAGATCGTCGCAACAAAAACCGATATTTCACCAATACTAAGCCCGGCTTGCGTTCCGTAAACCGCCGCCATTCCAAATTGAGCAGAAAAGACACCACCCAAAAGAAACAAGCCAACACATCCAAGGGGCGAGACTTCATATAGTTTTCGCAAGCTCATCGGTTTGGCCGCAGAAAATGCCGGGGTGGGGCTGATGGATAACAGGATCGGTGCAAATGCAATTGAAACAAGCACTGAAGGAATAACAAACAATACATAACCGGATGGATCCCCCACAACCAAAAGACCCTGCGCAGAAACCACACCCAGCATCTGAACAATCATGTAGAGCGATAGCGCCTTGCCACGGTTTTCGTTGCTTGCAGCATTGTTCAGCCAGCTTTCAGCTGTGACGTAGACGCCGGAAAAACAAAACCCAAGTGCCATGCGCAATATTATCCAGGCCCAAGGTTCAACTATCGTAGGGAACAGGATCAGTGCAGCTGAGATAAATGATCCCAGTGCAGCGAAAACCCGAACATGACCGACCCGGCGAATTAGTTCGGGTGTTATGCGGGAACCACCAAAGAAACCTGCAAAATAGGCCGACATAACAATTGAGATTTCCAACGTAGAAAAACCTTCAATCGCTCCTCGAACCCCAAGCAACGTACCTTGCAATCCGTTGCCCACCATTAACAGCAGCATTCCAAGCAATAAAGCCCAGGAAGTTTTCAGAACTTGGAACAAATCGCCTCCGCCATTGCTGTTTTGGAATTGATAGTCTTCTCAAATATAATTGATCCTACGGAAACGACTTAGCGACGTCGCCTTTTAGCGGGCGGCACCAATAACGACGCATCCCCGTAGGAAAAGAACCGGTATTTTTGCGCGATCGCATGGCAATAAATTTCTTTAATTCGCTCCGCCCCGACAAGCGCGGATACAAGCATCATCAAAGTTGATTTTGGCAGATGAAAATTAGTGATCAAGGCGTCAACCAGCCGAAATTCAAACCCCGGAGAAATAAAAATATCGGTCTTTCCCTGCCAGGCCGGTATATTCCCGCCTTCGTCACAGGCCGCTTCCAGCAACCTAAGCGCAGTAGTCCCCACTGCAATTACTCTGCCCCCATCCTGTTTAGTCTGCATTATCTCCTGCGCTGCGGTTTTGGAAATCTCGCCGCGCTCTGCGTGCATCTTATGTTCACTTATTTCATCAACCTTCACTGGCAAAAAAGTTCCGGCTCCCACATGAAGCGTTACATAGCTGAACCTGATGCCCGCGATTTTCAGGCGCGCTATGATAGGTTTGTCAAAATGCAATGACGCCGTTGGGGCCGCAACGGCACCCGGATTGCGCGCCCAAACGGTTTGATAATCTTCGTTGTCCAGTTCATCAGCCCGCCGTTTGGCGGCAATATAGGGTGGCAAAGGCATCGCGCCAGACTGTTCAAGTGCCGCATCAAATTCGGCGCCCTCAATATTGAACTTTAACAAACCTACTCCGTCCACCCGGTTGACCAACACCGCAGATAACGTCGGTGAAAAATCAATTTTCTCACCATTCCGCACTTTCCGAAGCGGTTTAAGCAGCGCGCGCCAGTGGCCGTCATTTGTCGGCTCTAACAACGTCACTTCAATGCGCGCGTGCACCAAACCTTCATCCGATTGCCGTTCTCTTACACCCGCCAGGCGCGCCGGAATAACTTTGGTGTCGTTCAGTACCAGCCGATCCCCAGGGTTTAGGTACTCAGACAAATCGCTGAACATCTTATCTTCAATCCCTTCAGGACTGGCGACAAGCAAGCGTGATCCGCTTCGTGGTCGGGCCGGACGCAATGCAATCAGATCATCCGGCAACTCAAAATCAAATTCCGACAGTTTCATTGGCTGGGCTTTGGCGGAGGCGAGCGGAAAATATCCCGAAACACTCCGGGCGTCAAAATGGACAATGGATTAACCGTCACCCTGGGGGCATTGCTGGACCCCCTCAGTCTAAAGTTAAACCCAAACAATCCTTCGCCCCTGCGTGAAAAAATTTGCCCGATCCCATTCAGAAAATAGACCGGTGAAACGACCCCCTGCATGTTCATCGACGATGTTGTTAAGTCGTAAATCCCGTCCAGTGAAACACCCAGTGACGGCCCGACGGCACTGGATCGAATAAGCCGGACATTTGTTGGCGACAATACGAATTCTGCATCAACTTCTTCGAATAGAATTCCGGTTCCGCTTAGTTGTTCCAACAAACCAACAATCGAAATAGCCGACAACAAATCTGTCATGCCCGGTGCGTTACGCACATTAGTGCGACGAATGCGCATCCGCCCGTCATATACACCGTTTTGGACCCTTGGTCGCAGGGTTAAATTCAGTGATCCGTTGTTCGCATATTCAACAACCCCAGCATCACGCAGCACCCCACCGGCGTTATCACTTCTGATGCGTACAGCAGTTCCATTCTTATCGGGAACGAGGCTGCCGTTAAGTTTGGTCTTACCATTCATATTCGCTGTGAAATCCCCACTCAATCCCCCGGCGCTGGAAAACTCTCCGCTAAAATCCCTAAGCGTCATTCCCTGGGAAACAATCAACCTGTCCAGGTTCAGGGATATTGGACCACCCGCACCAGCAGTACTTGTCGACGCCCCACCAAATGAAGTCTTACGTATATCAATTGTTCCGCTGTTCAGGTGAACCGACGGAACAACATTTGGACCACGCCCCCTTAGAACTACCGGTGCATCCAGCCAGCCGTTAACTTTTACATTTGTAAACCCCGCCTCACGCATCGAACCGTTTTCATTAAACGAAACCTTGCCACCAATGGCACTCAACCCGCTTGCCTTTATTTCCAAAAAATCAATGTTTGGCGTATTGCCAAGCGTTCCCCTGACATCAAGCAATCCAATTGAATTTAACGGCTTATTCCACCCAATCTGTGAAATATTCAAACCCAATTTGTTTAAATCAGAACTCAACGTAAATTTAGGATCTTCCCCCCGCGTCAGATCAAGTGAAAACTGCCCGGTGCCACCACCACGAATTGCGCTTTCGGGCAACCCGATGCCAAACTCTTTGATGAATGCCTTCGAAATCTCGACTGAGCCATTGACGGAACTTTTCCCCGGGGCCGCAGCTTGCTGTAGCCAGCTGATATCTGCGGCTACTTCTCCAAGTTTGACCGGGCCAAAAATTTCAACCCGATCGTTATTTGCAATTAACGTCAATGCATCACCCGACAAAGCCCTGCCGGCTATCAGCTTGTCTGAATGTATGTTGCCTAGACCGGCTGAAACAGAATATTCAACATCTTCGATCCCGATCTGTCTCTTCAGATCAAATTTAATGTCCGCTCTAAACTTCGCCTTGCCCTGCGCAACATCCGGGTCAAAACTTGCATTCTTAAGAATTCTAAAAGGCGGTTCATTCAATAATGATAGTAGCGCTGTTGTTGACGCAGATCCACCTATGCTGATCTCTATTGGCGAAAGTTTCAGGCTCATATCCGGAATTTGGATATAGGTGTCTTTAATCGCAATTTCGCCACCCATTGGCGGTGAAATCAGCCCGTCTTCGACATTAATTGTTAAAGTGTTTCCATCGATAGACGCGTATCCGCTAGCATTTTCAATTTCAGGTTGGGCGTTGATGTAAAGGACGTTGGTATTGCTAAAGTTCCACCCGATCAACCGGCGGACTGGCTGGCCAGGCTCAATACGAAGGGCTGCATTTACGTTGCTGAAATCCGCAGATTGTACATGTTCTGACAACCATTTTCGCGTATTTGGTGAAAAAGATACCGGCCAGAAAGCAAGCATGCGATCATTGGACATTTGGTTCAATACCAGCTCAGCACCAATTCCCCAGCCATCTTCCCCTGCTGATATTCTGCCCCGCGCTACGAGCTTTTCTTTTCCTTCTGAAAGAACAAACTGACCAAAATCCACGGAAAACGGATCCAGCTTTAGTCTGAAATCGGCTGCACCCTGGGAAAATTCAATTTCCTGATCAAAAACATTCTTTGGGTGCAGTTTTAAATCTGAGACAGAAAACTGCCCAACAAGCACAGATGGCCATCCGTTTGTAAAATCATTTAAGTAGGCATGACCCTGTGCGACAAGGCTGATTGCTTCTGACTCAACAAACACTTCTGAGAAATCTATTTTCTGTTGGTCCGGATCAAATTTGAAATACGATTTTGCTGAGGAAAAAGGCACAGGGGCAATTTCTGCGCTCGGTTGCAGGGCCCCTTGGCCAATTTCAAGTGTGCCTGCTAAGGTCTCCAATGCGCCCTGGGCATCAAATTCTGCCCTTACTGCACCCGAAATTGGGGCATTAATAACACCCAGAAAACTTAGTACCGGTGTCTGCAATGCAAGATCTTCTGCAGCCGCATTTTCAAAGCTTGTACCAATCGAAACTTTTGAGCTGGCCTTTTCCGTGCGAATTCCAATGACGGTTTTTGCCAGCTCCTCTGTTCCGTTGAACACATCAAATGAAACGGAAATATCCAAGCCCTCTTTGCCAGGTCGTATTTGCAAGGCGCCATCTGTAATCTGCCATAAACGTCCCGATCGGGCATCCTCAAGCGTAATGGTCAGGTCGTTTGCTCCCAGGTCGCTGACTTCTTCCAGGAAAGGCGAAGCAAAAATATTATCAACCAGATCCAGTACATCCGGTAATGTGCCTGTGGTCGAAGTCCCGTCGCCAAGCGATATATCAAACTGGCCGTCAATACGTCGGCGCAACGTCATCTGTGCTCCACTAAGATCAATTTCTAGTGGTTTAATTTTCCCGTTCAATAATGCTGGTATTGAAAACCTGGTACCAACATCATTCATTCGTACGATCTCTAAACCACGATCATCAAACACGCCCAGATCGCCCATAATTAGCTTGGGAACACCGTTACCGTCGACCTGAAACTGTAATCTGCCTAATGTTACGCGGCCATTGCCGATCCCGGCATTTACGCGTTTTACAACCTGGGCCGTCACCCAAGCCGGGGCGCTTACACGTTTCCCTGATAAGGATAGTCCAATAAGGAAAAACAGTCCGGTCAGTAATAAAATACTGGCGATCATCCAAAACCCGACACGACCCCGCCTGCGGCGTCGTTTATATTGTTTTTGATCCTGCTGATCGGGCATATTGGTTTTGGTCATCTTTCGGTAACGTTGAAGAATACAACTGCATCAGTATTTTAGCCTAAATCGCCGAAACGTTAAGCCAATCAAGTTGTAGCCTCATTCCACCCAAACATATGAAAAGTATTTGTATTTTCAGGGGAAGAACAATACACTTTTCGGCGATTAATCGCCTGTATTCAATGATATCCAGATATTGTAAACGATCTTAAGCAATTTTCTTGCGATACGGGGGGGCGTTTTGTAAACACAGTAATGCTTTCCTAATTTTGGGGATTTGGTTGGCAGCTACGAAAAACTGAGTTCTGCGGGGGCAATGAATTGGTACATAGAATTTTGACACGACTGAAAACACTGGTCGAGAGCCGATTCCCGGAAAAACGTCTGTTTCTCCGATCCGAGAACGAAACGCGTTTCGTCAGATTGACACCTGGAAGCCAGATACTGGCATGGGCAGGCGGGGCATTTTTTGTTCTATGGTCCATTGGTGCGACTGCGTTTTTGTTGATGGACAGCATTGGCAGCGGATCCGTTAGAGAACAGGCACTGCGCGAACAGTCTCTTTATGAACAGCGCTTGAATGATCTTTCAAGTGAACGGGACCAAAGCGCAGAGCATGTATTGCTTGCGCAAGACAGATTCAGCGTTGCCCTTAGTCAAATTTCAAAGATGCAGCTGGCCTTACTTGAAAGTGAAGATCGCCGCAAAGAGATGGAAACAGGCATTGAGGTAATACAGGCCACTTTGCGCCGGACTCTAAAAGAAAGAGATGCAGCACTTGCGACCTCTGAAAGTATATTGGCGCGAATCGAAACCGGCCAGGCCAACAGTTCGCCCGATAGCAACAACAACTCTGAAATTGATAGCACTGTCGAATTTTTGACCTCGGCCCTTAATATGGCATCAAAAGAACGCGACCTGCAAAGGGAACTGGCTGCGACTGCAAAAACATATGCGGCTGACCTTGAACTGGAACGCAAACTGCTTTTTGAAAAAAATGACAGAATATTTTCGCAGTTGGAAGACGCAGTTAGCCTATCATTGTTACCACTGGATAAAATGTTCAAAGCTGCGGGCATGCCGACTGAACAAATATTAAGCACAGTTCGACAAGGCTATTCAGGGCAAGGCGGCCCACTGATGCCGCTGACATTTTCGACCAGAGGTTCAGAACCAAGCGCTGATGAACTAAGGGCAAACGGCATTCTGGAACGTATGGATCGGATGAATCTTTACCGGATAGCGGCAGAAAAAACACCGTTTTCGATGCCTGTTAAATCGCCGTTTCGCAACACCAGCAAATTTGGCCCCCGTTGGGGTCGTCAACATACTGGTATTGATCTTGCTGCTGCGCTTGGAACAGACATTTACGCCACCGCCGACGGCGTCGTTAAATTTGCTGGTTGGCAAAATGGCTATGGCAAAATAGTTATCATTGAACACGCATTCGGAATTGAAACACGGTACGCGCACCAATCAAATCTGGTTGTAAAAACTGGACAAAGGGTCTCGCGCGGGCAACAAATTGGTGATATGGGAAACTCTGGTAATTCAACTGGTGTGCATGTTCACTATGAGGTGCGCGTTAACGGAGAACCTGTAAACCCGATGACATTTATTAAGGCGGCAACCAATGTTTTCTAAGAGCAGAATAAATGAACCTGGCCCGGATGGGGCGACTGACGACAAAAAATCCAAGACCGGTGACCCTGCCAAAGCACCTGTTCCGGAATTCACCCCAAGCGCCCCAAAAGCCAAACCACCTGCATCCCAGCTGGCCGCAGATCTTGTCATCACC
Source organism: uncultured Marinosulfonomonas sp. (assembly GCA_964514925.1). Classification (GTDB taxonomy): domain Bacteria; phylum Pseudomonadota; class Alphaproteobacteria; order Rhodobacterales; family Rhodobacteraceae; genus NVTR01. The sequence goes on along the minus strand of CAZETX010000003.1, from coordinate 109,590 downwards.
GGAAATATCAAAACCACAGGCGACATCCAAATCGAGGGTACAGTTGAAGGCGATATCTATGCCCATCTTTTAACGATTGGCGAAGGCGCGACAGTTAAAGGCGAATGTATTGCTGACGACGTTGTGGTGAATGGACGGGTTGTTGGCAGGGTTCGCGGTTTGAAAGTCCGTCTGACGTCTTCTGCACGTGTCGAGGGTGACATAGTTCACAAGACTATCGCAATCGAGAGCGGGGCCCATTTCGAAGGTTCTGTTCAGCGTCAGGACGATCCTTTGAACACAGGGAACAAGACACCATTGCCGACACCTGCCGCAAACAAAAGCAGCGAAAAAAACTAACGCATAATGTGACGGGCAACCCCATCCACAACATTGGTATGCGATCGGTGCCCAAAACCCTGGGCACCGGCTAAAAAAGCGCGCGCCTGTAAAGGTGCCAGGTTGCATGGCCAAGGATTGGCAAAACGATAAACAGCCCTAAGAAGAATGGCACCAATGCTGCAAACATCAGGGCTGCAATCATGGCCGCCCAGATTACCATCACAAAAAAGTTTTTCTTCACGGTCTTCAGGCTGATCATCATCGCCGTGACAAAGTCAATTTCTTTATCCAGCAACAATGGCAAGCTGACTGCGGTCAAGGAAAACAGCAAGAATGCCAGAACCGCACCCATCAATAATTCTGCGACGACAAGAATTATCCCGCGTGTTGTTGAGAAAATTTCAAAGGAGAACGACAAATTTAGTAACGCTGATGGCCCCATTATCAGCGCAAACAACATATGCGCCAGCAGGGTCCATAGCAGAAAGTAGAATACAACAATTGCCCCCAGCCATGGTACTTGTCGATCTTTTTCACGAAACACTGCGCCCAATACCTCACGCCATTTCAGCGGCTGATCTGCTTCCAACCTGCGGGATACTTCGTATAATCCAACTGCAGCGAACGGCGCCAATAGTGGAAACCCCAACGATACTGACAGTGTCCAGGCTACAGCCCCTGCCCCAAACCCTACAAGCGCTACACCACCAAGAACGTAAACAGCGCTGAAAAATATTCCGAATAGCGGCGCTTTCTTGAAATCGTACCACCCGCCACGCAGAGAGGTGAACAGCTCACTTACAGTCAATTGGCCAATTTCCGGCAACGCAACGGGTGGATGATCTTCGTTCAAAACTTGCTCCTAATAACCGAGTGCTCAAATCCTAATTGTCGGCTTGCGCTTCAGAACGGGACTTTCCAGAAACATTCAATGCCAATGTCGCTGCCATCAACTCATCCAAATCACCGTCCAGAACACCCTGGGTATCGGATGTTTCAAAATTTGTCCTTAAATCTTTGACCATCTGATAAGGGTGCAGAACATAAGACCGGATTTGATTGCCCCATCCGGCATCCCCCTTGGCATCATGGGCCTCCTGAATAGAAGCTGTGCGTTTTTCAAGTTCAATCTGGTAAAGCCTGGACTTAAGTGCTGCTAAAGCATTGGCACGGTTCTGGTGCTGGGACTTTTCCGAACTGGTTACCACAATCCCCGTTGGGATGTGGGTTATACGAACAGCTGAATCGGTCGTATTTACATGTTGACCACCTGCCCCTGATGATCTGTATGTATCAACTCGTAAATCCGATTGGTTGATATCGATATCGATGTTTTCATCCACCACGGGGTAAACCCAAATTGACGAAAATGACGTGTGCCGGCGCGCCGCTGAATCAAAGGGCGAAATACGGACAAGTCTGTGAACTCCGCTTTCTGATTTCAGCCACCCATAGGCATTTTGCCCCGAAATCCGATATGCTGCCGACTTTATCCCGGCTTCTTCACCGCCGGTTTCGGCCAAAAGTTCAACCTTATACCCATGTTGCTCTGCCCATCTGACATACATCCGCGCCAACATACTGGCCCAATCACAGCTTTCGGTTCCACCGGCACCGGAATTTATCTCTAGGAAGGTATCATTCCCATCGGCTTCACCATTTAAAAGCGCTTCAAGTTCTTTTTTTGCAGCCGCTTCGGCTAGGGCTAGTAACGCCGCTTCGGCTTCTTCGACCACATCTGTGTCATCTTCCACCTCACCTAATTCAATCAATTCGACATTGTCATTCAGGTCCTGTGCGATACCAGAGCAGGTTTCAATTGCGTCGACCAGAAACTGACGGTCGCGCATTAATTTCTGAGCCCGGTCCTGATCATTCCAAAGATCCGGATCTTCAATCATCGCATCAAATTCTTCAAGCCGATGCTGGGCCGTATCCCAATCCAACCGCTGCTTCAACAGAGTTAGGGAATTTTGGATTGCCGTAACAGTACTGGCGATTTCTGCGCGCACTTAACTCACCCTGTGAACTTTAATCACCCGGGTGTACCAATGACTTCTCCGGCAAACAAGACAATGAAGTCTGGAATTTTTAGTATAATCCGCCCGAAGAAAGAGTTCCGAAATCCGCTTTATCCGGTACGACCACAACATCCCCCCTTGAGGTTCTGACTGTGTTGCTGTTTGCGGCGCCAACCTCTGGTGCAAATAGCGGCAAGTTTTGAGACATCGCAAACCCACCATCAAACATAAGGCCAAATACTGGTTCTTCCCCATCCCTGAAATATTCCGAGACAACGTACTCGCCCGAGGCATCATCCGGCAAACGCGCGCCGGAAAAACGATCGATTTTAATAAAACGCCCGCCAGGCGGAACCTCAAACTGTCCACCGCCAAATTTTTCGGTCGCGGTCTGCATGAATGAGTTAAACACTGGTCCGCAAAATCCGCCCCCGGAAGCGCCCCGGCCTAAGGGTTTGGGTTGGTCGTAGCCGATATAACAACCGGCAACGATATTGGATGTAAAACCGATAAACCAAACATCTTTAGCATCATTGGTTGTCCCGGTTTTTCCAGCAACTGGCACAGGCAACTGTACACGGCCCGCAGCCGTACCGCGTTGAACAACCCCCTGCAGCATTGACGTTAACTGATAGGCCGTCACAGCATTCATCACCCGTTCTCTGTTTGAGGTTATCAACGGCATCTGATCTGGCGTTAACTCAGCCAAACTGCAATCTTCACACACCCGCTGATCGTGCCGAAAGATGGTCTTTCCCCAACGGTCCTGCACTCTGTCAACAAGGGTTGGTTCCACCCGTTCCCCGCCATTGGCAAACATGGCATAAGCCGCCACCATTTTGAACAGGGTTGTTTCCTCAGACCCAAGTGCGTTTGCAAGGAAGCGCCCCATATTATCGTATACACCAAATCGCTCAGCATAGGCTGCCACCACATCCATCCCGACCTCTTGTGCCAGCCTGATTGTCATCAGATTACGTGAGCGTTCAATCCCGGTACGCAAGGGGGTCGGTCCATAAAACTTATTGGAAGCATTATGTGGTCGCCACACGCCCTGGGGTGTATCAATTTCAATTGGCGCATCGACAATTATTGTCGCCGGGGTAAACCCGCTGTCCAGCGCGGATGCATAAACAAAGGGTTTGAAACTTGATCCCGGCTGGCGCGTAGCCTGGGTTGCACGATTGAACACCGAATCCTGGTAAGAAAAACCGCCCTGCATTGCCAAAACACGGCCGGTATTGACATCCATCGCCATGAAACCACCCTGAACCTCAGGGATCTGGCGCAGCGTCCAACGAATAAATGAGCCATCTGAATCCTTGGTCATACGACGGACAAAAACAACGTCGCCAACATCCAGAAGATCACCGGCAACCTTAGCGGTGCGTCCCGTTGTACCGTCTTCCAACAGTTTTTTTGCCCATGTTACATCCTTGGCCGGCACCCAGCTTCCAGCCTCACCATCTTCTATACCTTCAATGCCGATACGGGCATCACTGCTCCCGACTTCCAGGACAACGGCAGGAAACCAACCACTAATATCGCGCGCGACGTTTGCATCTGCCAGCGCATCCCGCCAGCCCGCTTCATCGCTCAACAATTCAGGGTCAAGTTGCGCAACGGTGCCATGCCAGACGCCTTTGTCGCGGTCTATTTTTTCCAGTTGAGTGCGCAAAGCAAGTGCCGCAGCAGATTGCATATCCGGGTCCATCGTTGCACGTATTGAAAGACCTCCACCAAAAAACTCTTCTTCTCCAAAATTACGGCTCAATTGTCGGCGTATCTCATCCGTGAAATAGTCCCGCGGAGGCAACTGAGCCCGAAATGGTTCAAAATCACCGTTCTGCACGGTCAACAATGGCGCGTCTTTCGCAGTGTCATATGTTGGCTCATCGATATAGCCGTTCTCAAACATTTCCCGCAGCGTATTGTCGCGCCAAAACAATGCAATTTCCAGATTGCGCACCGGATGCCGCTTAGAAGGCGATTTTGGCAGTGACGCAAGGTAGGCTGCTTCTTCCGGATTCAATTCGCCCAATGTCTTGTTGAAATATGTCTGCGCAGCAGCTGTTACACCGAAACTGTTTTGACCCAGAAAAATTTCATTCAGGTAGAGTTCAAGTATCTGATCTTTATTCAGTGTCCCCTCAAGCCGGCTGGCCAAAATAAGCTCTTTAATTTTCCTCTCAGCTGACCGGTCCGAGGAAAGTAAAAAATTTCTCATCACCTGTTGGGTGATGGTTGAAGCGCCGCGCAACCGATTTCCACGCGCAGCGTCAATAGCAGCCGCCACCATGCCCCGAGGATCATATCCCTTATGGCTATAAAAATTTTTATCTTCAGCCGAAATGAAGGCATTTTTTACCAGATCCGGGATTTCTTCGGCCGGGGTAAACAATCGCCGTTCACGGGCAAATTCGTCAATAATCCGCCCTTCGCCGGAATAGATCCGACTGATTGTTGGTGGGGTATAATTTGCAAGTTGTTCGTGGTTCGGCAGATCACGCCCATACATCCAGAACACTGCGCCAATTGTCAGTACAGCCATCAGAGCACCGATGGTAAGCCAACTGAAAATGGCACCCAAAAAGGAAGCAATAAATCTTATCACGCTAAGCTCTCATTTCTCTAACCCGTCGAACTTATACATAGGTCGTCAGAAGGTCAAAAAGAACCCTAACGATTTCTGCGCCAAATTGCGCTGACGCCGGCCCTCTATCAGGGGTCATTTTTATTTCCGTAGCAAAAGCCCGTCAACAGCATCAGTTACGGCCCAATTTGAAAGCGCGGTATGTATCCCAATAGCTGCCTGTTGTCGCCATTCCGCATCATTCAAGCGCTCACGATCACGTTTTGACGAAAGAAAGCCCAGTTCCAACAATACCGATGGAATATCTGGTGCTTTCAAAACCGAAAATCCTGCCGAAAGCTTTGGCCGTTTATGCATCCCAACTGTGCTGGACAACCCTGAAACCAGTGCATCGGCCAGCTTTTCGGACCTTGAAGAAGTTTCCACCCGGGCCAGGTCCATTAATACCCCTGCAATCACATCATCCTGATTACTAAGGTCAACGCCCGCCAACAGATCACTTCGATCATGGCGTTCTGCCAGTTTTTGCGACGCAATATCAGATGCGTTTTCAGACAGTGTATAAATGGTCGAACCGGATGCCCGCCCTTCCACTAACGCGTCAGCATGTAATGATATGAATACATCCGCGCGCGCTTCACGCGCTATAGAAACCCGGGCCTCAAGTGGGACAAAGTAATCTGAATCCCGGGTAAGAACCACTTTGAAGTTTCCCGTTCGCAACAACAATTCCTGCAATTCCCGGGCAAAAGTTAGCATCAGCGCTGCTTCTACAACATCCCCGCGTTCCGCACCGGGGTCGATACCGCCATGCCCCGGATCAAGTACAACAGTAATGGGGCCATCGCCGGTCTGGCGTTTGCCCGATAGTACTTGGGCGGAAGCATTTGGATTTGGCAGGTATTGTGACTCTGAAGGCGCACCTGAATCCTGAGCGAATGACAGTGCGTCAGTCGCTTCCAATTGTACAAAAACTGTCGCCCGACCGTCATTCTTCAAATTCAGCGCTGCCGTTTCAACACGAAAATAGGCATCCAATTCAAGTACAAGGCGTGACCAGCCCGGCATTATCGGACCGTATCTAAAATCAAGGATACGAATTGATTGGTTGAAACCGGTTTTTGGCATTGCTGAAAAATCAACTTCGTTGAAATCAATCACAACCCTTGGTGGGGCATCCAGCGTGTATATTCGATATGGCACAGCCCGCGTCAGATTAAGGCGAATTTCCATTCCATCTTTGGAATCAGAGATTATTGATGCATCTGGTTCTATGCTTGCCAAAGCAATAAATTCCTGCGCACCAGAAACTGTACCAAATAACGTCAAAATCACCGCGGCTAACATTCGCACGCTGCTCATGATTACTACTCTTTTTTTCGCAAACTATAGGTGTTTTTCTAACCAATGTAACGCCAAATTACCGCCATTCCGATCACCTTGGTTTCCGGCAGAAACCTGGCCTACGCGCCCATCACAATCGCGCAAGATTAGTCTGTTAGGCTTGAACTAATCAGTCAAATAATCATACTTTGCAGCTGCAGAGTATGCGGGCGGTAAGGATACCAGTTACCCGTAAATTTTAATATTAAAGGAATGGCGGCATCGACATGGGTTTTAAGAAACAAATACTTTGGACGGCTGCCTTTTGCATTGGACTGACAACAACAGTCAGCGCTTTTGAGATTAATGAAATGACGCCTGAAGAACGCGGGATATTCCGTCAGGAAGTGCGATCATACCTGTTGGAAAACCCAGAGGTATTAATGGAAGCAATCGCGGTTCTTGAGCAGCGTCAGACGGACGCTTCGGCTGTATCAGATGTCGATCTGATATCGACCAACGGGAATGCATTATTCTCGGATGGGTTTTCCTATGAAGGTGGAAATCCGGATGGCGACATCGTGATGGTTGAATTTTTGGATTACAAATGTGGTTTCTGCAAAAAAGCGCACCCGGAGGTGGCCGAATTAATCCGCACGGACGGTAATATTAAGTATATCGTAAAAGAGTTCCCGATTTTGGGGGAGCAGTCAGTACTGGCATCACGATTTGCAATTTCAGTGTTGCAAAACACAAATCCAGAAATCTATGCAGAAGTGAATAACACCCTGATGATGTTCCGCGGTGAAATATCATTAACAACACTGGAACGTGTCGCCCGCGATCTTGATCTGGACGTCGATGTTATTATGCAAGGTATGACTGACCCGTCCGTTACCGATGTTATTGCCCAAAATCGTGCCCTTGCACAAAGAATGCAGATCAACGGAACGCCCGGTTTTGTCATTGGTGATCAAATGGTTCGCGGTTATGCGCCCCTAAAAGCCATGCAGGAAATAGTTGCGGATATTCGTTTGGCCTCGCGCTAACTCTCACCTGAAAACTTCATTCGGCATCTGCCTTCAGCTTAGCTGAACGGCGCTCAACCTGTTGGACAATATGCTCCACCATTTCTGCGTTGGAAAGCTTATGACTTTGCTTTCCCGCCAAATAAACCATCCCGGCGCCGGCACCACCACCAGTAAAACCAATATCCGTCATCAGGGCCTCACCGGGTCCATTGACCACGCAGCCGATGATTGACAGGCTCATTGGGGTTCTAATATGGGCCAACCTGTCCTCAAGTGTTTCTACAATTTTAATGACATCAAAGCCCTGTCGGGCGCAGGATGGACAGGAAATAATTGTTACGCCGCGGTGGCGCAACCCAAGTGATTTAAGGATTTCATACCCAATGCGCACCTCTTCAACCGGGTCGGCTGAAAGACTAACCCGGATTGTATCACCAATCCCTGCCCAAAGCAGACTGCCCAAACCGATTGCTGATTTCACAGTTCCGGGCAACATCGCTCCGGCCTCGGTTATTCCTAAATGTATCGGTGCGTCCGTCGCCTCTGCCAGTCCGTGATAGGCTGCCACTGACATGAATACATCGGATGCTTTTACACTGATCTTGAAATTGTGGAAATCTGCATCCTCTAGAATTCTTATGTGTTCCAGAGCACTTTCAACCATCGCATCAGGGCAAGGTTCACCATATTTTTCCAGCAGGTGCTTTTCCAGGGACCCGGCGTTAACCCCAATTCGAATTGAACAATTATGATCGCGTGCCGCGGCAATAACTTCGGCAATTCTTTCTTTTGAACCAATATTGCCCGGATTGATCCGCAAGCAGGCCGCCCCGGCCTCAGCCGCTTCAATTGCCCGTTTATAGTGAAAGTGAATATCTGCCACGATCGGTACCGGGCTTTCAGCAACAATTTCTTTAAGGGCCTTAGTTGCAGCAACGTCCGGAACCGAAATTCTAACGATATCGGCACCGGCATCTGCGGTTGCGATCACCTGTTTTAGTGTAGCGGCGACATCCGAACTGTCAGTATTTGTCATGGTCTGAACCGTGATGGGTGCATCCCCGCCAACAGGTACATTTCCAACCATTATCTGACGTGACTTTCGACGCATGACATCGCGCCAGGGTCGAATTGGATTATGGGACATTATTATAGCGCCTGTAGATTAGGTTCTCCCGTATCACATAATCTTAGCGGCATTCAGTAGCAAGCAATGGTGGCAAAGCAAAAGCCAGCAGTGTCATAATGACATTTTATTCAGGCGGGCTTTGTGCCTGAGTTTGCGCAACTTCCACGAACCGGGCCAGGTCGGTATCTTTTGACAGGTCCGCCGGCTTGTAATTTTCGGTCAAATTGCGCGAGTTCAGGTTTACGTTTTTGACAACACTGGGCCCCTCCCCAGCGGGGCCATAATTCTGGCCATTTACAGCGAAATAGACAGAGCCAGCATTACCCGCACGCAAAACGGGCGCCTCTTCTGATTTAGGTAAAATATATCTCTCACCAGCGTCCAAAACTTTTTCAAAAATCACTGTTCCATCCGCGGCCTGAACCCTTACCCACGATGGCCGAACAGCAAAAAGTACCACCTCTGGAATATCCCCGGCAACCACTTGTACAGGTAAAGGCGTTAAATCAATCGGGGGATCAATTGAATCAGGGGCAACATTTGCGATCCGATCGACTGTTGGCCCCGGTGCCAGAGTTCCAATATTTGCCGGGTCCAGCGTCGCAATTGCTCCGTCTCGCGCCACAAGAACCGGCACCTCAAGTGCCTCCGGGCGATAAATTCTGTCAAGTGCATCTATTGAGGGTGCCTCAAAACCGGAATATTCATTTGTTGCTGAAAGCACTGCACCTGATATCTCAATATTCACAATATCTGACGATACGCCGGGGGCCTGATCAACGGGTGCCAATTCCACTTTTTGAATGGCCTGAAATACCGACCAACCGCCGTAGCCAATAACACTTATCAGCATCAAAAGCACTAACACTGAGCCAATTGCACCCGGTTCAAGCCTAGACCAAATGGCCTCTCCCTGGGGGATAAAGGTCGCGTTCGGATCTGAATAGGGATCACTTGGTTTGATTTTCGGTTTTGCGTCAGTGTTGATTTTTCCTGCAGAAGCAGAGGGCGACATCCCATGCGCCGTTACAAAATCACCTTCCTGACAAAACCGGTTATAGGCCCATTCCGGATCCAAACCCAGATATCGTGCATAAGAACGCACATACCCGGCCACAAAACCCTGGGTTTCAAACGCAGCAGGATCAGCATTTTCTATCGCGGCAATATAGGCAGCTTTTATCTTAAGTTCGCGTTGAACATCTAACAGGCTCTTGCCCAATGTCGCGCGTTCGCCACGCATGACATCACCAAGACGCAGGTCAAAATCATCATAGCCCATTGGCTCTGATGATGGCAGTTCCGGTGGAGTGTCCCTCCGCCCGATCATACACCTTGTCCCATAGCTATCAGCGTCCCCGTACATTACCGATTCGACTAAGCGGCAATCTATTGGTCAAATATTACCATACTGGAAGCGTTAATGCACCAAGGTGGAATGACTCAGGCAGAAAGTTCGGCGCGATTCAGCGCACAATGGGACCAAAGGCCGTCCAAAGCTTTTACCAGCTTATCAATATCATCGACACTATGAACCGGAGACGGGGTAAACCGCAGGCGCTCGGTTCCTTTGGGAACGGTCGGGAAATTGATCGGCTGGACATAAATGGCGTGTTCGTCCAGCAATAGATCTGACAGCTGTTTGCAATGGATGGGATCACCGACGTGCACTGGTACAATGTGACTGCCAAAATCTATTATCGGCAAGCCCAGCCCCTTGAGGCGCATCTTTAAAATTTTCGCGTTCAGTTGTTGCTGGTCACGACGTTCCTGATCAAACTTGAGGTGGGCGACAGATGCCGCTGCTCCTGCTGCCACTGCAGGGGGCAACGACGTCGTAAAAATAAACCCGGGCGCGTATGAACGAATTGCATCACACATCTTATCAGAAGTTGCGATATAGCCCCCCATCACGCCATATGCTTTGGCCAATGTGCCGTTGATAATGTCTAGCCGGTCTAGCAGGCCATCCCGCTCAGCGACACCGCCCCCGCGCGGGCCATACATGCCAACCGCATGAACTTCGTCAACATAGGTCAGTGCATTAAATTCATCAGCCAGATCACAAATAGCCTCGATCGGGCCAAAATCACCGTCCATTGAGTAAATTGATTCAAATGCAATCAATTTCGGGGCTGCTGGATCATCAGCTGCCAACAGTTCACGCAGATGTTCTACATCATTGTGGCGGAAAATACGCTTAGCACCACCATTTCGCCGCACGCCTTCAATCATTGATGCATGGTTCAACGCGTCCGAATAAATTATCAACCCCGGGAATAATTTGGGTAACGTCGACAAAGTCGCATCGTTTGCAACGTAAGCCGAAGTAAACAGCAGCGCTGATTCTTTCTGGTGCAAATCCGCAAGCTCTGCCTCAAGCCGTTTGTGATAGATCGTGGTACCGGAAATATTGCGTGTTCCACCAGATCCTGCCCCCGTTGCATCAATGGCCTGATGCATCGCTTCTAACACCACCGGATGTTGGCCCATTCCAAGATAATCGTTTCCACACCAGACAGTTACAGGTTTCTTGGTGCCATCAGGTGTGTTCCAGATTGCATGGGGAAATGCGCCGTTTTCACGAACAATTTCGATGAAGGTGCGGTACCGGCCTTCATCGTGCAGGCGTTGCAATGCCTGATCAATCTGTTCAGAATAACTCAATTCAAGGTCCCCAATAAAATAGATATGTTACGTCCATATATCATCAATCTACCTGCGTTTTCCATTCACATTCAAGAAATGATACCTTTTGCCACCTTTCAGTTACCTGACATAGATCAAAATTTACAACTTTTTGCGTAATATCTAACGTCTGGGCACAATAGAGGGTATTGATAACCTTAAAACAGTTCACCAAACTAGGAATCCACAACAATGCCGCTAAGCTCCGTTCTCAACCAAATTGACACCGACTTACCCAATTCAATTGACCGCCTGCTTGAGTTGCTCCGCATCCCATCAATATCAACGGATCCGGCATTTAAACCCCAATGCGAAGAAGCCGCAGATTGGTTGGTTGCAAACCTAAAGTCTCTCGGCGCGGATGCAAGTAAGCGAATAACAACGGGCCACCCGATGGTGGTCGGGCACATCGGTGAAACAGGCCCACATGTATTATTTTATGGTCACTATGATGTTCAACCCGTCGACCCGCTAGATCTGTGGGACCAGGACCCATTTGACCCGGCGTTGCAGGAAACATCCAAAGGCAAAGTAATCAGGGGCCGCGGGTCTTCAGATGATAAAGGGCAATTGATGACATTTGTCGAAGCATGCCGGGCCTGGAAAACGGTACATGGCACCCTGCCCTGTCAAATTACGTTTTTCTTTGAAGGCGAAGAAGAAAGCGGATCCCCTTCACTGGTTCCCTTCATGAAAGAAAATGCGGCCGAGCTAATTTCTGATATTGCACTGATCTGTGACACGGGTCTGTTTGGCGATGAGACACCAACAATCGTCACAATGTTGCGTGGTCTGCTCGGGGAAGAAGTTACAATTACCGGACCAAACAAAGATCTACATTCCGGTATGTATGGCGGGGCGGCAATAAATCCGGCACGGGTTTTGGCCCGAATTATTGCCGGGCTACATGACGAAAATGGAAAAGTTACCCTACCGGGGTTTTATAAAGGTGTCCCGGAACTATCTAATTCGGTTGCCGCTCAATGGGCCGCCCTAGAATTTGACCACACAGAATTTCTGGGCGATGTTGGCTTATCCACGCCTGCAGGCGAAGCAGGTCGCTCCGCACTTGAAATGATCTGGTCGCGCCCAACCTGTGAGGTGAACGGTATGGAAAGTGGCTATACCGGGGACGGCTTCAAAACCGTTTTACCGTCAAAAGCCAGCGCCAAAATCAGCTTTCGGCTGGTGGGAACCCAGGACCCTTTGGAAATCCGCGCTGCTTTCCGCAGCTATGTGTCTGACCTGCTGCCAGATGACTGCACGGTTGAATTTGCCGATCATGGCACTTCACCAGCGGCGCATATGGCAACAGACCACCCGGCCTTTGAACAGGCCCGTACTGCACTATCCCAAGAATGGCCGAAATCTGCGGCATATGTTGGTTGTGGCGGTTCAATCCCGATCGCCGGACACTTTAAGGACGTGCTTGATATGGACGCAATGCTGATAGGATTTGGTAAAGATGACGACCAGATTCATAGTCCAAACGAAAAATACGACCTAAGCAGTTTCCACAAAGGAATACGTTCCTGGGCACGCATTCTGGATGCAATCAGTTCCAGGTAGGACTGCACTGAATATTCCGCGAATATTCGTCTTCCTAATCCAGGCGACGGTTGCGAAACAGCTTTGCAATCAGCAAAAGCGATGGCGCCAGGTGAAATATCATATCGCCGATATCTACAATCTGTGTCAATTCACCGGATGCCAACAACTTAATCTTTTGCCAGATATGGGGCTCGGGCACAAAAGGAGCAAAGCCCAAAAAGATCGCCGCAACGACGAGGGGCTGCATGGGGATGCGGTCTAGGAAAGACATATTAAACACCTCTGGTGGTAAAATGGCGCGGTTGACGGGACTCGAACCCGCGACCCCCGGCGTGACAGGCCGGTACTCTAACCAACTGAGCTACAACCGCGCTTTTCACGAACAAATCATTATCTGAACGTGAAGGCGGTTCTAGGGCTGCGATTTGCGGGCGTCAAGCGGTTCTGTAAGCATTACGTACAATTTTCAGTCCCCACATGCCGCTATTTGCCCGGGTTACAGATTTTCTTTCGTTCGCCGGGCTCATTGGCCCTTAAGCCGGGTCGTTTTGGTCAGTTTCATGATCATGCGTTCATAATAGGGTTCGGATATCCCCTTGCGAATTTTTCGCAGGAAATATTTTTCAAAACCGATTTTTGCCCAGTGCACCCATTTGCCCTCACTTGCCCAGTTCTTATTGCGGGGCGGGTTCTGTGGCTGTGCCAGAAACGCAACGCCGCCATCCCCAAAATCCGCCAGACAAAATGCATTCCATGTTGGCTCGTGGCTGGGTTCCTGACCCCTTAGCAATTGTCCAATATTTTTGGATGCAGCCGCCACCATACTTTCAATCATATACCCGGTTTTGGGCACGCCAACCGCAACCGGTGTTGCTTCCAATGGCGCAATCGCGATACAAACTCCGACTGAGAAAATATCAGGAAACGTGCCATTACGCTGGTATTTATCCACGGTTATAAACCCGCGCGGATTAACCAGACCCTCAATGTCACGCACCGCCGGAATACCGCGAAATGCCGGTAACATCATCGAATAACTGAAATCCAGCTCGTGGGATTTCACCACATCTCCACCTTCGGCAATTTCGCTAACTGCCATTTTACCGTCTTCGACCTTGTCAACACGGGCGTTGGTTATCCACTTGATATGGCGGCCCCGCATTTCGCTTTCCAGCATGCCTTTCGTATCACCTACTCCGCCCAATCCAAGGTGGCCCACATAGGGTTCAGCCGTTACAAATGTCATCGGAACTTTATCGCGAATACCCCGTTTTTTCAGATCGGTATCCATGATCATCGCAAATTCGTAGGCCGGTCCATAACAGGACGCCCCCTGTACCGCACCCACAACAATTGGTCCGGGATTAGCGCAGAATTTTTCCCATTCTTCGTTGGCGCTGATCGCGTGATCGATGGAGCAGACAGATTTTGTAAACCCATCCGGCCCCAGCCCCTCAATTTCGTCAAAAGCCAGCTCAGGCCCGGTTGCGATCACCAAATAATCATAGCTCACTTCAGCGCCGCTTTGTAAAACTACTTTTTTATTCTCAGGGTCCAGTTTCTTGGCCCCGTCATGGATAAAATTGATGCCCATTTTCTTGAACACCGGTGCCAATTCGACGGTAATATCTTTTTTATTCCGCCACCCCACAGCCGCCCAGGGGTTAGAAGGCGTAAACTGAAAATAGGCATTGTCAGATATTACGGTTACGTTATCGCTTCCGCGCGCTTCATGTTTCATTTCAAAAGCCATTGGTACGCCGCCAATACCGGCCCCAAGAATCACAATATCAGCCATCTGAATCCTCCCAATTATACAATTCATTCATGTTTATGAATTTGTTAGATACGGTTTTCTACCGGAATGCAAAACAATTTCTAAACTGGCGAATGCTGGTTTGAATGCCAGTGCGCTGGTCTCAGGCCATCGGATACCGTTTTTGTTCACCCTCACTCAGGTGATAAACGCAGCCCTGCCCGCCCCCTAGAGCGTGCATTTCATCCTGTCCAATCCCCAGCCACATCCCACGGATCACATAGGATGTTATCCCATGCGTTACGATCACAGTGGGTCCTGTCAGGCTGTTCAGAAAACTCTCTACCCGATCCGAAACATCATCAAATATTTCACCACCGGGGGCATTAAAATTCCACAAAAACATGTCCTGATCGGCGTATTTACACAATTCCGGCCAGCGATCGGCAATTTTATCAAATGTCAGCCCCTGCCACTCGCCAAAAGCAATTTCACACAACCGGTCATCGGTCTGGGCTGTCAGGCCAACCGATTTCAGGGCGATTTTGGCGGTCGCGACAACGCGGCCCTGTGGGCTGCAAAATGCTGGCAGGTCGCTGCGACCGGACAACAGTTTTTTCATGATTTTGGCCTGCTCCAGCGCCTGAGTACGCCCCGCATCTGTCAGGGGTGAATCCAGCCGGCCCTGATAGCGACCGCTGCTATTCCATTCAGTCTGACCATGTCGAAGTACGAATATTTCAGGGTATCTGGACATCGGGTTCCGTAATTAACTCGAACCGGGAAAATGGTGGGTGATAAGAGACTCGAACTCCTGACATCTTCGGTGTAAACGAAGCGCTCTACCAACTGAGCTAATCACCCGTCCGGCGTGGGGCATAACCCGAGCAGGGGCAGGCATGCAAGCCCGACTTGCAAATAACCTGCAAAAAATTCGGCCGCTATCCAGATTTATCAGTTTTTATTCGGCGGCGGTATCCAAAGTAGCAATCTTTTCGGAACCCGCTAGTTTACGGCGAATTTTGCAAATTATTATTTCTCTGTCTTTCACCTGTTTCTTGCGGTTCACAGTCACTTTGCCCAGTGGCTGCAGGTTCAGATCTTCACCCGCGGATAAAGCGTTGCCCAGCTCCAACAAAACAGCATCCAGCGCTGTCTTAACAACATTCGGCTTCAGACCAGAGCTTGCAACCACACGTTCAACCATTTCTTTTCGACGCAGAAATTTGGACGGTGCGGCTTTAACCTGAGCCACATCTGGTGCAGCGGTGTCTTTAACGAATGTCTTGGCAACATTTGTCTTAACCGGTGTTTTCGTTTGCTTTTTCGTACTCTCGGATTTCCTGACTACCACTTCCTGCCACCTGACTTTTGTTTAAGTTTCGTAGATTATAACATCTAAACGGCACCCCCACCACCAACGAAATGGGCGCCCTGAATAAGGACGCCCAGGACGATTTTATTCAATATTTGTTAGTGCGCCGTTGCGCCAGAACTATCCTCTGCAACCATGGCAGCCTTTGCCCGGGCGGCGGCCCTTGCCTCTTCATCCCATTCAACCGGCGTGGGTTGGCGAGTTAACGCATGTTTCAATACGTCTCGCACATGGGCCACCGGAATAATTGTCAGACCGTCTTTTACATTATCCGGAATTTCGCTCAGATCTTTTTCATTTTCCGCCGGAATTAGAACCGTCTTGATACCACCACGTAATGCTGCCAGCAGCTTTTCTTTTAGTCCGCCAATGGGCAACACGTTTCCACGCAATGTAACTTCCCCGGTCATGGCAATGTCTTTGTGAACCGGAATTTGTGTCAGAACGGACACGATCGACGTCACCATACCCACCCCGGCGCTTGGCCCATCTTTGGGTGTCGCCCCTTCCGGCACGTGTACGTGGATGTCCATGGTTTCAAATTCCGGCGGTATCACCCCAATCTCGGGCGAAATTGAGCGTACATAGGAAGAAGCCGCATCAATGCTTTCTTTCATCACGTCACCCAGCTTACCAGTTGTTTTCATGCGACCTTTGCCAGGCAGACGCAGCGCTTCAATTGTCAGCAGATCACCCCCAACACTTGTCCAGGCCAAACCGGTAACGGCTCCGATCACATCTTCCTCTTCGGCAAGACCAAAGCGGAACCTCTTTACACCCAGGAAATCTTCCAGATTTTCGGGTGTTACGATCACTTCTTCCGTTTCATTCTTGACCAGCTTTGTTACGGCCTTTCGTGCAAGTTTTGCTATTTCACGTTCCAGATTCCGCACCCCGGCTTCGCGGGTATAGGTGCGGATAATCTCTTGCAGCGCCTCAGTCTCAATCGAAAACTCACCCTTTTTCAGGCCATGGTTTTTGACCTGCTTGGGTATCAGATGCTGCAGCGCTATCTCTCGCTTTTCGTCCTCAGTGTATCCGGAAAGCGGCAAAATTTCCATGCGATCAAGCAACGGCCCCGGCATATTATAGGTGTTGGCCGTGGTCACGAACATCACGTTGGACAGGTCATATTCGACTTCCAGATAGTGATCTGAAAAGGTGGAATTCTGTTCAGGATCAAGCACTTCCAGCATGGCACTGGCCGGATCACCACGAAAATCCTGACCCATCTTATCAATCTCATCCAGCAGGATCAGAGGGTTGGTTGTTTTGGCCTTTTTCATCGCCTGAATGATCTTACCGGGCATTGAGCCGATATAGGTTCGACGATGCCCGCGGATTTCACTTTCATCACGCACACCACCCAAAGAAATGCGGATAAACTCCCGCCCCGTCGCCCTGGCCAGTGATTTCCCAAGCGATGTTTTACCAACACCGGGCGGGCCGACCAAACACATGATCGGACCTTTCAGCTTTTTGGATCGCTGTTGCACTGCAAGATATTCAACAATGCGTTCTTTTACTTTTTCCAAACCATAATGGTCATTGTCCAACACGGCCTGAGCGCGCGTCAGATCCTTTTTAACACGGGATTTCACGCCCCATGGAATGGACATCATCCAATCCAGATAGTTGCGTACTACCGTGGCTTCGGCCGACATCGGAGACATGGATTTAAGCTTCTTCAGTTCGCCTTCTACCTTTTCGCGGGCTTCTTTGGAAAACTTCGTATTTTCAATACGTTCTTCCAGTTCGGTGATCTCGTTCTTACCCTCTTCACCGTCGCCCAGTTCTTTCTGAATGGCCTTCATCTGCTCATTCAGGTAATATTCACGCTGGGTGCGTTCCATTTGCGATTTAACACGGGTCTTGATCTTTTTCTCAACCTTGAGAACAGACATTTCACCCTGCATCAGCCCATAGACTTTTTCCAGCCGTTCCTCGACTGAAAGGGTTTCCAACAATTCCTGCTTCTGATCCACTTCAACGCCCAGATGCCCGGCAACCAGATCCGCAAGTTTTGCCGGTTCTGTGGTTTCTCCTACGGCAGTTAGGGCCTCTTCGGGGACATTCTTTTTAATTTTGGCATAGCGCTCAAACTCAGTTGCAGCTGTACGTAACAATGCCTCCACCGCCGTGGCTTCCCCCAAACTTTCGCTCAGCGGCTCTGCTTTTGCCTCAAAAAACTGATCATTTTCGACAAACTCGGTAATTTTAACGCGAATTTTTCCTTCCACCAGTACTTTTACAGTGCCATCAGGCAGCTTCAAAAGCTGTAGAACATTTGCCAAAACACCAATGCGATAAATCCCGTCAGATGTGGGATCATCGACGCCCGGGTCAATCTGGCTGGACAACAGAATTTGCTTGTCATCCTGCATCACCTCTTCCAGGGCGCGAACAGATTTATCGCGACCGACAAAAAGCGGCACAATCATATGTGGAAAAACCACGATATCTCGCAGCGGCAGAACGGGGTAAGATGGGGCAAGTTGCTCGGTCATATAAGTTCCTTAGTTTGCCAGATATTCAGGTCCCGTTTTTGGCAACCATCGGTATCTGCGGTCTTGGCCTCAATATTTGGTGTTTGTTTTGGGCATTACAACGGCCACCAAAATTTTGATTGTATTGTGACGTTCAATCTTGGTGTGAACAAGGCGTGAATAGCTAAATTTTTACGCCAGTGTCAGTTTGCTTTCCGGACCATAAAAAAATCCTGGTACTGTCACAAAGGGTCGATATCACCCGCTTCGCGCAACTCATTGAAATATTTTTCAAATTCGCCAAACACCCCGTTGGAAATTGCGTCCCGCATTCCCTGCATTAGGTCCTGATAATAGTGCAGGTTGTGCCAGGTCAGCAGCATTGACTGAATTATTTCCTTGGCCCTGAAAGTGTGGTGCAGGTAGGCTCGCGAATAATTTTGACAGGCCGGGCACGAACAATTTTCATCCAAAGGTCGCGGGTCATCTGCGTGGCGGGCGTTTTTGATGTTAACCACACCCCGTCTGGTGAACACCTGCCCATTTCGCCCGGATCGCGTGGGTAATACACAATCCATCATATCGACACCACGGGCAACTGCACCAACAATATCATCCGGTTTGCCCACCCCCATCAGATAGCGGGGCCGGTCTGTGGGCAGCATGTCCGGTGCATAATCCAACACATCAAACATGGCGCCCTGCCCTTCGCCAACCGCCAGCCCGCCAATGGCATAGCCATCAAACCCAATGTCGCGCAGCTTTTCAGCGCTTTCAGCCCGTTGATCAGCGAAAATACTACCCTGTTGTATCCCGAACAATGCGTAACCCGGCCGATCGCCAAAGGCGTCGCGCGACCTTTGCGCCCACCTCATTGAGCGCTGCATACTGTCACGGGCCACTTGTTCTGTTGCCGGAAACGGTGTGCATTCGTCAAAACACATGACAATGTCCGACCCAAGCTGACGCTGAATTTCCATGCTGCTTTCAGGGCTAAGCATATGGGAAGATCCATCAATGTGGGATTTGAACTTCACCCCATCCTCAGACAGTTTTCGCAATGACGACAGGCTCATCACCTGAAAGCCCCCACTGTCGGTCAAAATAGGGCGTTGCCAATTCATGAACCTGTGTAAGCCACCCAGTCTTTCAATACGTTCGGCAGTTGGCCGCAGCATCAGGTGATAAGTGTTGCCAAGTAATATATCAGCACCCGTGGCGCGTACATTTTCCGGCAGCATAGCCTTGACCGTCGCAGCCGTTCCCACCGGCATAAATGCCGGGGTGCGGATATCACCCCGTGGCGTGTGAATAACGCCAGTACGTGCATTGCCATCGGTGGCACTCAGATCAAAAGAAAACATGTCGCCCATCCGCATCGCCTACCCCACGTTAATACCAAGTGCAAATGCCACCACTGGACGTGGCTCCATCTAATCCTTATATAATCAGTCAGAAATTGAATGAGGCCGACATGACTGCTGACGTTAACCCCGTTGAAGGGGCGCCACTGATCAAACCATCAAGCACAAATCACCCGCTTTATGTGGATGTGGTTCTGGCTTGTCGCTCTGTATATGACCCCGAAATCCCGGTTAATATCTATGATCTGGGCTTAATCTATACCATTGAAATAAATGATGAAAATGAAGTATCGATCCTGATGTCCCTCACCGCTCCGGGTTGCCCCGTGGCGGGCGAAATGCCCGGCTGGGTTGCCGATGCGGTGGAACCCCTGGCAGGTGTGAAACAGGTGAATGTGGAACTGATATGGGAACCGCCATGGGGCATGGAAATGATGTCTGATGGGGCAAGACTTGAACTGGGGTTCATGTGATTGCCTGTCCAAATCCGAAACAAAACAGAATATTTGTCTTTGTTTCCGGGTACAGTATAAACAATAAGGGCTAGAAAAATGTTTTCCATCCCCGGCAAACAAGCCGTGACGATAACCGAAAAAGCGGCTGCTCAAATAGCTCAGCTGATGGAAAAAGATGGCACCAAAGGTTTGCGTATTGGCGTCAAAAAAGGCGGCTGTGCCGGCATGGAATACACCATGGACTACGTGGCCGATGTTGACCCACTCGACGAAGTTGTCGAACAGGGTGGTGCCCGCGTCATGATCGCACCCATGGCCCAGATGTTCCTGTTTGGCACCGAAATTGACTATGAAACATCCCTGCTGGAAAGCGGTTTCCGGTTCAAAAACCCAAATGTTGTTGACGCCTGTGGATGTGGTGAATCAATCAAATTCGCCGAAATTGATGGCGACTGACCCGGGGTTTCTTGACCATGTTATCGGTCTGTTTTCTGATATCGGGCCAATAAAAACCGGCCGCATGTTTGGCGGCACATCGCTTTATGCCGAAGGTGCGATGTTCGCCGTTATTTTTGGTGACGTGGTTTACATGAAATCTGATGACAGTCTGAAAACACGCTATCTTACCGCTGGTTCATCGCCATTTTCCTATGGCACCAAAACCGGTACACGGATAATCCCCGGGCTGATGTCACTACCAGAAGACGCGCTGGAAGATCCTATTGAAGCGATTTTCTGGGCGCGCCTGTCGCTGGTCCCGGCGCAAATGGCAGCCCTGAAACGCAGCAAATCCAAAGGAAACCCATGAGTATTTCGGCAGATGAGATCGTATTTATTGAGGAATTATTCGCCCCCTTAGGGCCAGTAACACACCGTAAAATGATGGGTGGTTTGTCGATTTATCTGGGCGGGCAGATTTTCTCTATCATGGATAGTTCCGGCACCGTGTATTTGAAAGCCTCCGGAGAGTTTGCACAATCAATGGCAGCGTCTGGTTCTAAGATATTTAGCTCCGACACTGGCAAAACAATGGGCTATTGGACCCTGCCAGATGATGCATTGGATGATCCTGAAAATGCATCGGATTGGGCCCGTCGGGCGTTGGACTTTCTGTAAACCGCGACCATTAAACCAATTGGATTTGGGCGGCGCCTGCCTTAAAAGAACTGAAACAACAGGAAAATCTCTATGACACATCGCACAAAACTAGCCGCCGGAAACTGGAAAATGAACGGCGTCTGGTCCGGTCTGAGTGAAGTAACAAGCCTGATGCAAGCACACCCTGCCCCTGTGTGCGAAGTGTTGTTATGCCCACCTGCAACACTGTTGTCCCGCATGTCAGACATGACGGTTGATAGCGCGATTAAGACAGGTGGTCAGGATTGTCATGCCGATAAATCCGGTGCCCATACCGGGGATATCAGCGCAACTATGCTGTCCGATGCGGGCGCTGAATATGTGATATTGGGCCATTCCGAACGCCGTGCCGACCACGGGGAAAGTGATGATGATGTTCGTGCCAAATCCAGGGTCGCGATAGAAAACGGGCTAAAGGTAATCGTCTGTGTCGGGGAAACCCTTGGCGAACGCGAAGCCGCAAACACATTGGATATCATTGGCGGACAACTTGCCGGCTCAATCCCGGACATCGTGACGGGCGAAAACCTTGTCGTCGCCTATGAACCAATCTGGGCAATTGGCACCGGTAAAATTCCGACGCTGGGACAAATCGGAGAAGTGCATGACTTTATCCGCACCACACTGGAAAAACGGTTTGGCGCTGGTGTCGGGCGTTCTGTCAGAATTCTCTATGGTGGTTCGGTAAAGCCGGGCAATGCGTCAGAAATTTTTGCTGTGTCTAACGTCGATGGCGCTCTTGTCGGCGGCGCGGCATTGAAAGCGGAAGATTTTTCACCTATTATCAAAGCCTTAGAGACCAGTTCTTAATCGGATTTTTGCCCTTCGAAATTGGTAACGTTTTCGTCGTAGATCCAATCAAACTTCGCTGCCAGTTTGCCCGGCATCGCCCGCTCCACCGCCCGCAGCCCCTGATGCGCCGCATAGCGCAGCAGCGGGTTGCGCAGGTGGTAATTTCGGGCATTGGCGTTGGCGGCGTTAACAATTTTGATCGCACGGCCCCTGCGGCGTTGCTGGTAAGCTCCCATCGCCTGATCCCGTGGTTGCGTTGCCAAACACTTGGCAAGAACCCAGGCATCTTCAATCGCGCAATTCGCCCCCTGTGCCAGAAATGGCAACATCGGGTGGGCGGCGTCCCCGATTAAAGCAATCCCCTGCCCATACCAAAGCCTTGCAACCTGATGCCGGAACAACCCCCAAACGTTGGTGGTCTCAACCCGTTGCAACAGCGCCGTCACCTCAGGGCAAAAATCCGAAAATACATCACGCAACTCCGAAACATCCCCGGGATGGTGCCAACCCTCTTCAGACCAGGTATCTCGTTCTTCAACTGCAACGATATTTGTGTAAGCACCGCCCCGTAACGGATAGGTCACCAGGTGTTTGCCCGGCCCCATAAAAACCGTCGCCACTTTGTCGCCAGTACCCCTAACAACTGCTCGCCAGGCCACTTGCCCGGTAAAAAACGGTACTTCTGGTTCGTTCAGCGCTTTGCGAATTGCAGAATGCAGCCCGTCAGCACCAATTACAAAATCTGCGACTTCGGTACCACTTTTTTTCGTAATTATTGAAATACAGTCACCGTCATGCGACGTGTTCTGGACTTCGCAATCAAACATAATCTTGACACCGGCCGCTATTGCGGTCGCTGCCAACAGGTGTATCAGATCGGCACGATGCAAGAACAGATAGGGGCGCCCCGCGCTTCCCCGCGCCAATTCCAGCCGAACAACCTCTTTGCCCAGACGGTAGTCGCGTAACACCACCGCTTGGGAAACCACCGCCAATTTTATTAATTTCTCACCCAGCCCCAGTGCATCTAAAACGGCAAAGCCGTTTGGCGTTATTTGCAACCCTGCCCCAATTTCCGTTATTCCCCGGGCGCGCTCTAAAATTCTGACCTTTGCGCCGCGTTGTGACAGTGCAATGGCGCAGGTCAAACCGGCAATTCCGGCCCCAACAACTGTCACGCTCCGCCCGTTCAGCACTTGTCACCCCTCAAAAAGAAACACCGGCGCCAATTGGTACCGGTGTCAGATAAATCGTAATGTTTGGCACAATCAATCAGTGCGGTGAACTTTCTCGCGGCGTTCATGCTTTTCCTGTGCCTCAAGGCTCATGGTCGCAATCGGCCGGGCATCCAGTCTTTTCAACGAAATCGGATCACCGGTAACGCTGCAATAGCCAAATTCGCCTTCATCGATCCGTCGCAATGCGGTGTCTATCTTTGAAACAAGTTTACGCTGCCGGTCACGGGTGCGCAATTCAAGCGCCCGGTCGGTTTCTTCAGAAGCACGATCCGCATCATCCGGGATATTCCTCGTGCCATCCTGCAGGGCTTCAATGGTGTTTTTATTGTCGTCCAGAAGGTCGGCTTTCCAATCCGTCAGTTTGCGGCGAAAATATTCAACTTGGCGCTCATTCATGAACGGCTCATCTTCTGCTGGCCGGTAATCGTCAGGCAGGAATACTTCTGCTTTCATCATCATTCCTTTGCAAAACCGTTGACCATCGAAAAATCAAGACAGCCCAACCCAGCTTTTGTTCGCCCATGTAGACCAACCTCGGGTGGTTGTCACTAGCATTTTTCCGGTGCTTGCCGGATTGTGACAGGACAGTTAGGAATGCGTGAACAATGCACGGCAAAAAGTTGATATTGACCATGAAATTCACCGGTACCAAAGAATATATTGCAACAGAAGACCTCAAGGTTGCAGTCAACGCCGCTGTAACGCTTGAACGGCCACTGTTGGTAAAAGGCGAACCAGGAACCGGCAAAACAGAACTTGCGCGCCAGGTCTCACAGGCACTTGGTCTTGAAATGATTGAATGGCACATCAAATCCACCACCAAAGCACAACAGGGGCTTTATGAATATGACGCCGTCAGCCGCCTTCGTGACAGCCAGCTTGGTGATGAACGGGTGCATGACGTCGGCAACTACATTCGCAAAGGCAAACTTTGGCAGGCCTTTGAGACCGATAAGAAAGTGGTTCTGCTGATTGATGAGGTCGATAAGGCCGATATCGAGTTCCCGAACGATCTGCTGCAGGAACTGGACCGGATGGAATTTCACGTCTATGAGACCGGCCAGACAATCACCGCCAAAAACCGCCCCATCGTTATCATCACTTCAAACAACGAAAAAGAGCTGCCGGATGCCTTTCTAAGGCGATGTTTTTTCCACTATATCCGCTTTCCGGATGAAACGACTTTGCGCAAAATAATTGCGGTACACCATCCGGATATCAAAGAGGCGTTACTGACCACTGCCCTGACGCAATTTTATGAGATACGCGATCAGACCGGCCTGAAAAAGAAACCTTCAACCAGTGAGGTTTTGGATTGGCTAAAACTATTGCTGGCAGAAGATTTAACCAGCGATGACTTAAAATCTGACAATGGTTCGCTGCTTCCCAAACTGCACGGCGCTCTTTTGAAAAATGAGCAGGACGTTCATCTGTTTGAACGGCTGGCCTTTATCGCACGCGGACAGCGATAGCCCCGGTGTTTGATATTAGAAAATTTAACTTTGTGCTGCTGCTGACACTTGCAGCCTGTGCACCGGTCGGCAACACAACACAAGTCGCCCGCCTGCCCGTATCCCCTGTTGTCCTACCAACAATGAAATTGCCGGCTGGTAAATCCGCCCCGGTCAGCAATCGATCCAACGCTTCGGTTGCCCGTGACTTTTTACAGCTTGCGTTTTTTCTTGAAAGCGGGCGCGAATTACCGGTTCTGTCACGGTTTGAGGGCCCGATATCACTGCGTGTCACCGGTGCCAGCGTCAGCGCCGTCACCGGGCGAGATTTAAATCAGCTGCTGGTGCGGTTTCGCAAAGAAGCAAAAATCCCAATTTCGCTTGTTGACGGTGACCAGCCGGCAAATATCACAGTTGAGTTTTTGAAACAAAAACGACTTCGCCGCGCTGTTCCTCAGGCCGCCTGTTTCGTGGCCCCCGGTGTGGAAAGCTGGTCGGATTTCATAAAAGGGCGAAATGCCCGTGGTCGCAACTGGACAACACTCACAACCCGAACCCGCATGGCAATTTTCATCCCCAGTGATGTCAGCCCACAGGAAATCCGCGATTGCCTGCATGAAGAAATCGCCCAGGCACTTGGGCCGGTCAATGATCTGTACCGCCTGACGGATTCAATTTTTAACGATGATAACTTTCAGATTGTTCTGACCGGTTTTGATATGCTCATCCTGCGCGCTTATTACGATGACGCACTAAAAAGTGGTATGACGCAGGGTAAAGTCGCCGCCCGATTGCCGGCTATTTTGAACCGGATTCACCCACAGGGGCGCGGCGGTGCGGCAAATTTTGCAAGCTCGACACCGCGAAACTGGAAATTGGAAATAGAAAGTGCCCTTGGTGCACGCGGTACCGGGCCGTCGCAACTTGCAGCCGCCAGACGCGCGGTCAAAATCGCCCGCGAACAGGGCTGGAACGATAATCGGCTGGGCTTTAGCCTTTATGCGCAAGGCAGGCTGGCGCTTGCGCAAAATTCGAACCTTGCGCTGAATTCCTTTGCCGAGGCCGACACCATATTCCGCGCCAACCCTGAAACCCGCCTGCATGCCGCACATCTGTCAGTGCAATCCGCCGCCTTTGCCCTTTCTGCTGGCCGCCCCGAAGCTGCCATCAGAATTGTTGACGACAACAGCGCGGTTGCCTTACGGGCGGAAAACGCGACCTTGCTGGCGACATTGCTCATGATCAAAGCGGCCGCACTTGAGGCCTCGGGCAAATCAGCGCAAGGTGATATTGTGCGGCTCGACAGCCTTGCATGGGCACGATATGGGCTGGGCAATGCCAGCGACATACGCGCCCGCCTGGGCGAAATAGCTGCACTGGCACCAACCAAAAACGAGGCGCAAAACCAATGATCGTAATTGTCGCATTTATTATCGGTGCTGTGGGTGGTGCAATGCGGGCGAAACGCCGGCAGGGCAACCGATTGGACATGGCCCAATACGCGTTTATTTTCGGAACAATTTTCGCCCTGTTTGGCCTGTTCATTACAATCCTGATCGGGCGGATGCTCTAGCGGTATGTTCCTGCCATTTTTCAATAACTTACGCGCGGCAGGTCTGCCGGTTTCGCTACGTGAGTTTCTGACGTTTCTTGAAGGCATGGCCGCCAATCTGACAACCTATGACATCGACGGTTTCTATTATCTGGCGCGCAGCGCCATGGTCAAAGATGAACGTAATCTTGATAAGTTTGACCGCGCCTTTTCCGCCAGTTTTTCGGGGCTGGAAGACCTTAAAATTGAACAGGTTTTACAGGCCATGGATCTGCCCGCTGACTGGTTGGAAAAAATCGCCGAAAAACATCTGAGCCCGGAAGAAAAAGCCGGGATCGAGGCACTGGGTGGCTTTGACAAATTGATGGAGACACTGCGTGAACGCCTGAAAGAACAGGAAGGGCGGCATCAGGGCGGCAACAAATGGATCGGCACCGCCGGAACGTCGCCATTTGGGGCCTATGGCTATAATCCCGAAGGTATCCGGATTGGCCAAAACGAAAGCCGCCACCAACGCGCCGTCAAGGTCTGGGACAAACGCGAATTTCGTAATCTGGACGATTCCGTTGAACTGGGCACACGTAACATCAAAGTCGCGTTAAAACGTCTGCGCAAATGGGCCCGCGACGGGGCGGACGAAGAACTTGACCTTGATGGCACCATCCGGGCAACGGCGGAACACGGGTATCTTGACGTCAAAACCCGGCCCGAACGGCGCAACTCGGTCAAGGTTCTGCTGTTTCTGGATATCGGCGGTTCCATGGACCCCTATATCAAAACCGTCGAGGAACTGTTCAGTGCGGCGCGTAGTGAATTTAAACATCTGGAATATTTCTACTTCCACAACTGCCTTTATGAAGGGGTGTGGCGCGATAACGTCCGCCGCTGGAACGACCAGACACCAACCTGGGAAATTCTCAATACCTACAGCACTGACTACAAATGCATATTCGTGGGCGACGCCAGCATGTCACCCTACGAAATCGCCTATCCGGGCGGTGCCAATGAACATTCCAACGCCGAGGCCGGCAGCATCTGGCTTCAGCGTGCAAAAGAACAGTGGCCGGATACATTATGGATAAATCCATTGAATGAAAAATACTGGCCTTACACCCAATCAATTGCGATGGTACAGGATATTTTCGGTAAGGACCGCATGGTCCCGATGACACTTGGCGGCATCGAGCGTGGCATGAAAACACTGGGCCGTTGACATATCAGCGAGGGGCCGGGGTTGATTTGACGCTAAATATCCGGTCTCATTCCGACTTACCGCCTTATTAATTAACGTGGATAAAACTGGCAGATGAAACGATACATTTCCGCAATGCGCCGCCATCCCTTACTGACTCTGGGTTTCACTTTAGCCACGCTAATGACGGTGATGTTCGCCGTCCGAAGTGTGGTTTTCATGGTGTATTGGTCAGACCCCGACAAAAAGGATCAGGACATTCAGGGGTGGATGACAGCGCGTTATGTTGCCCAATCCTGGCACTTACCGCCAAAAGTGATGTACATGGCTCTGGGCACAGAAAAAATGCCGGGCCGCCGTCAAACCCTTAGTGAAATTGCAATAAACCAGGGTATCAGCCTTGCCGAACTGCAAGCCCGGATACAGATTGCCGCCACAGAATTTCGGGCTGAAAGCAAATGAACGACAGTTTGATGGCCTTGATCCCCGAATATGGTATTTGGCTGATTGCCGTGGTCACATTTCTCAGCTGCCTTGCAGTGCCGGTTCCGTCTTCACTGCTGATGGTTGCTGGCGGGGCATTTGCCGCCGCCGGAGATTTGTCTCTGTTTACAACGGTTATTGCCGCATTTCTTGGGGCCATCATAGGGGACCAAACCGGATTTGCCATCGGGCGAAAAGGTTCCGGTCTGGTTGATCGCATGAAATCTACAGGCGGATCGCGGCGCATTCTCTTTCAACGTGCCAGGGATTTTTCTGAAAAATGGGGGGGCACAGGTGTATTCCTGTCCCGCTGGCTCTTTAGCCCGCTTGGTCCTTACGTTAATTTTATTGGCGGCGCCAACGGCTTGAACTGGACAGTTTTCACCCTCTATTCTGCCGCCGGGGAAGCTGTCTGGGTAACGCTTTACACCGGGCTCGGCTTTGTATTTTCCGACCAGATCGAAATGGTCACAGATATTGCAGGTAATATTAGCGGCTTTCTCGCGGCCGGTGTCCTAATGCTTTTGCTGGGCCGATTGGCTTTCCAAAAAAGCAAAGAACACCGAAAACCGACTGAACCAGCCTGAAGCGCGCGGAATATCTGTTTGCCCTTCGCACATAGCAACCCCATATAAACCCCATGCTCAAGTTTGCCCCAATTCTGCTGGCCCTGCTTTACGGGTTTTTCATGTACCGGTTTTCCGCCTGGCGTACAGGGCGAGAGCTGGATGCAAAATCGACCGAACTGGCGGACCCGGCATTAATCCAACTCACTAAGCGAATGGCCAAAGCACTGGATTTGCCGCGGGTGCGCGTTCATATCTATGAAATTGAGCCGGTAAACGGGCTTGCGGCACCGGATGGGCGCATATTTATCACCCGCGGGTTCTTTAAGAAATACCTGGCTGGTGACGTTACGGCTGACGAACTTGCCAGCGTTATTGCCCATGAACTGGGCCATGTCGCGCTTGGACATTCCAGACGCCGTATGATCGATTTCTCTGGCCAAAATGCATTGCGAACCGCTCTTGCAATGGTTCTGTCACGATTTATTCCTGGTGTCGGTGTCTATATTGCAGGGTTTCTTACAAACCTGCTTGCCGCACGGCTATCTAGGGCAGACGAATACGAAGCTGACGCCTATGCCTCGGCGTTGTTGATTAAAATTGGCGTTGGAACTGATCCACAAATCTCTCTGTTTTCAAAGCTTGAAAACCTTACCGCACAAAATGCCGGAACTGTTCCTGCTTGGTTGATGAGCCATCCAAAGACCAAGGAACGGGTGCTGGCAATTGAAAGCAACGAAGCTAAATGGCGGAAATGATGTGAGCAGCAGAACATTGGATGTCGCTCAAGCTAGGTCTGGTTAACATAAAATTCAACGGTCTTACCAAACCTTGGCAATCGCGCTTTTTTCAACAATTTACGTACCGGCCAAACCTGCCCTGAAAGCCGCTCGGCTTCGTCTTTAACCTTTAAAGCCTGTTCCGCAACAATATCTGGTGAATTACCAAACAACTGGCAAAGAAACATGTCGGGATGAACGGCAGTTAGGCCAAACTCTGACAGGTATTTTTGTGGAAAATCTTTGAGATTTGCGGTGATAATCAAAGGGCTCTCGCTGGATATTGCAGCTGCCAGAACATGTACGTCATTCGCATCCGGCAGGTATAACCCCGTCTCAATTTCCGGCGCGGCAACAATATTCGCTTCCGGCCAATTTGCGCGTAAAACAGTAATTTCTCCGCGACAAATAATTTCCTGTTCCGCCCCCAACCGGGCGGCCGCCCTTGCCCATTCTTCCAGAATTCGATCCGACCAAAGCGGTATAAACAACTTCTTATCCGCAAGTCCCATCAAAACTTCGCGCAATATTGTCGGATAAAGCACGCAAGCGTCCAGAACAGCTTTCAATTTTTGTCGCCAAATACAATCGCACGCTGCTCAGCCGGCATTTGCGGCCGGTTCAACCGGCACCATGCCTGTCAATTCCTTCAGAATAACCGAAGAAATAAACTGTGAAATCCGATGTTTCTGAGTCAACCCCATACGATCCGCCTCAATCGCCTGATCACCGCCAAAGGCATCCAATTCAGAATTGACCTGATAGGTTGGAATAACGACTTCACCGGTATCGCTATTGGTTGCTGTCAAAAGAAAACTAATCTCATGCACACCACCAATGGAATAACGGGTCTTTTCCGTAATTGCGTGAAACCGGGTGACTTCTATATTAACATCTACTGCCAAATCACCCCGCATTTGTGAAACACCAAGCTCGGCGGCGGCTTTAATAATATCCTGTACCTGCTCGTATCGGTCACCAAATGGATCGCCACGCCAGACAATATCGGCAACAGGTTTATAGCTGTTTTCTTCTGAAACCAGCAATGTTTCAGGCACAACCACCGTCACGTTTGTTACACGCATTGGCGGCAGTTGGGTCACGTCCACCGTTCTCTCTGGCCCCTCAGTTCCCTGGCCAAACAGCCCTGTTGTTTCCCCGGAACACGCTGCCAACAAAACAAATACCAAAATCCCTATCGCACGCACCAAGCAATCCTCCATTTTTTTGACAGCTCAATCAGCCGTATAGTTGGCTTAAAATCAATAAGATTGAAAGTTAAAATAACTCTTAAACAAAGCCGGAACGGGTATATCAGGCAAACAGGAAATTCTTTTGTAAAAACAACCAAACGATACAAATCAGCCGTTGATTTATTCAATTGTTAGCGCTAGCAGTAATCGACCCAAATGAAACAAACCCATCGGATCCGCGATGTCGCTTCATCCAGCACTTCATAAAATAACACAAAATATTATCCTCCGCAGCACTGTCTCGCGCAAGCGCTACCTGGAAAATATCAAAAGGGCCGGCGAAAACGGCCCCTGTCGTGCACATCTGTCCTGTTCCGGGCAGGCCCACGCCTTTGCCGCAAATGTTGAAGATCAGGGGCAACAGGCGGCCTGCAACGCGCCAAATCTTGGCATAATAACCGCCTATAATGACATGTTGTCAGCCCATAAACCCTACGAAACCTACCCAGAGCTGATCCGGAAAACGGCCCGGAAAAATGGCGCGACGGCGCAGGTCGCAGGCGGCGTTCCGGCCATGTGCGATGGGATCACACAGGGCGAGAATGGCATGGAGCTTAGCCTTTTTTCGCGCGATGTTATTGCCCTGTCAGCGGGGATCGCCCTGTCTCACAACACCTTCGATGCCGCTGTATTCCTGGGTGTTTGCGATAAAATTGTACCCGGCCTTGTAATGGCTGCCGCATCCTTCGGTCACATCCCCGCAGTATTTCTACCTGCCGGCCCCATGACCAGCGGTTTGGAAAATGATGAAAAAGCCCGTATTCGCAAACTATTTGCCACTGGTGAAATATCACGCAAAGAATTAATGGCAGCGGAAATGGCCGCGTATCACGGGCCGGGCACCTGTACATTTTACGGCACCGCCAACTCCAACCAGATGCTGATGGAATTTATGGGGCTTCACCTGCCAGGGTCATCATTTGTGAATCCAAACACGCCTTTGCGTGAAGCACTGACAATCGCCGGCACGCAAAGGGCGCTGCAAATTACCGCATTGGGAAATGAATATACCCCAGCCGGACATATTCTAAGTGAGAAAACATTTGTGAATGGCATTGTGGGTTTGATGGCAACCGGTGGCTCAACAAATCTGGTATTGCATTTGCCTGCAATGGCACGTGCAGCCGGCATCATTTTGGAACCTCAGGATTTCGCCGATATTTCCAGCATTACCCCCCTGCTGGCCCGGGTCTATCCAAACGGCCTTGCGGATGTGAACCATTTTCATGCAGCGGGCGGGTTGGGCTATATGATCGGGGAATTGCTGGATGTCGGACTAATGCATCCTGACACCAAAACGATCACCGGCAAAGGCATGGCACACTATTCAAGTGAACCCAAACTGGAAGGTAACAATATCCGTTGGGTGGACGGGCCTGAAAACTCGCATAATGAAAAAATCCTTCGCCCGGTTTCCAATCCGTTTCAATCTTCTGGCGGGCTGGCACAGCTTCGCGGGAATATCGGCGCCGGTGTCATGAAAGTGTCCGCTGTCGCCCCGGAACATCAGACCGTAACGGCGCCCGCACGAATTTTCCATGATCAGGACGCAGTGAAAACTGCCTTTAAGGCTGGTGAATTCACCAGCGATACAGTTGTCGTCGTCCGCTTTCAGGGTCCACGCGCCCGCGGGATGCCGGAACTGCACTCGCTTACGCCGATCTTGTCTGTGCTTCAGGATCGCGGGCTAAAGGTTGCGCTGGTAACGGATGGTCGGATGTCCGGCGCCTCAGGCAAGGTGCCCTCCGCCATTCATGTCAGCCCGGAAGCGGCCAGCGGTGGAGCGTTGGCGAAACTTCGTGACGCAGACATGGTAACTGTTGATGCGATAAACGGTAAACTGGACGTGTTGGAAAAAGATTTTGAAAACCGAACGCCAGTTGAAATCGACCTGGAAACGGATCAAACGGGAATGGGTCGCGAACTTTTTCAGGTTTTCCGCCAAAATGTCGGCTCCGGCGACACCGGGGCAAGCGTTGTCGTCTGATGCAACCCAATACAGGAACGTAAAATGACACCGCAGGACGCAAGCCAACGAAATCTGGAAATCTGTGGCCTTGCACCGGTGATACCTGTGCTTGTCGTAGAAGACGCAACATATGCCAAGTCACTTGCCAGTGCTTTGGTTGCCGGCGGTTTGCCCGTTTTAGAGGTGACGTTGCGCACGCCTGCCGCGCTGCAAGCGATTAGTGAAATGGCAAAAGTGCCCGGCGGCATTGTTGGCGCGGGAACTTTGCTCACACCGCAGGACGTGTCCGCAGCCAAAGAAGCCGGTGCTCAATTCGGTGTTTCCCCCGGTGCAACTGAGATGTTGCTCAAGGCTTGTGAAGATCAGGAATTGCCGCTGCTGCCCGGTGCGGCCACTGCAACTGAAGTGATGGTTTTGCTGGAACGCGGCTACAGTGTTCAAAAATTTTTCCCGGCAGAGGCTTCAGGCGGCGCGCCTGCCCTAAAGGCCATTGGCGCCCCAATTCCACAGGTCAGCTTTTGCCCCACCGGCGGCATAACCCCGCAAAATTCCGTTGATTATCTGGCCCTTAATAACACAATCTGTGTTGGTGGGTCATGGGTTGCCCCAAAAACGGCAGTGGCCAATCAGGATTGGGCAGCGATTGAGCGCTTAGCCCATATTGCTGCCCAAATTCAGAATTAGTTCTTCAACCAATCTTCGGCTTTGCATATCCCCAGGGCGCAGCCGCGGATATTCAGACCAGCCTCGGTAAAGGTGACAGTGCCGTTAAATTTCATAAATTTTGGCATCGCCGGATGGCGCATATTTTTACCGGTCCAGGTGCCGTCACTTTGTTTTACCATACCATTGCACATCTCAAAACCATCGGAAACTCTCAGACAAGACAGGGTACCGCCATCATTTGAAACGGCTACGGTCTCTTTGCCCTTACGCAGGTAGTTTACAGTTTCAGCCAGCGCAGTTGTTGAAAATGCGCCTGTGGCCATCACAGCAATCGCGCAAAGTATTTGGTAATTTTTCATGTTTGCCTCCCATTTGCAGGGTAAGCTCTATATTAATACATTCAAAAATGCAAATACTTGCAGGTTATTCAGGTCAAATTACGAATACGGTTCGCCCGCCCTCCGCGACGGCCAGTCTTGGAAACAGCGCCCAACCCCTCCTTAAGGACAATACGCATTGGATGATCCGGGTCGATTTCACTGTATTGTTCAATTAGAAATCTGATCGCTGTTTTCTGATCAACACCGTCGGGCAGTTTTAGTGCCCAGTCCAAAAAAATTGAACGACACTCGCTAAGTTGAATACCCTCAATGCGAAAACTTTCCAGGATCAGTTCGCTTTTGTCAATTTCCTGCAAGTTCATATTCAGACCCAATCTTAAACCCGGTTAATTCGACTTTGGAACAGAACCCATTGCCGTCTCTATTACGTCAGCGGCACTTTGCGTAGCTGATTGCACCATTTCAACCAGTTCTTTCACATTTTTTGCCCCGGTTTCCCTTAGCAGAAAATCCACCCCCCCCTGACCAATATCATCCGTCTTCAAAGTCTCACCGGTTAACAACCGGCCAGCTGATTGCAGCTTCCACAATAGATCATAAGCCAGTTGTAGCTTTAGAATACTTGCCTCGGCAATCCAGCCCTTACGACTACCCAAATCCAGCTGTCGCCGCACATTTTGCACCGGTTCCCCCGCCAACAGGGCCGCACATTGTGCCAGCAGACCAATATCCTGCATCCTGCCCGCCCCTTGTTTGGCATCAAAATCCCCCAGGCTTGGCTTTTCCCGGGCCAGCCTGCCGCGCATCTCAGATACGTCATCCAAAATCGCACGGGCGTCATATGGGCGTGCAATCAATTCCCGTCGAAAACCCTCAATATCCTGCCCCAGCGTATCATCCCCGGCCACCGGACGCGCCCGTGTCAGCGCCAGATGTTCCCATGTCCATGCTTCGTTCAACTGATAGGATTTGAAAGCCTCAAATGACGTTGCCACCGGTCCTGAGCGCCCCGAAGGCCGCAAACGCATATCCACTTCATACAGACGCCCCTGCGCCATGGGCGCGCTTAGGGCCGTTACCAGGGCCTGTGTAAGCCTGGCATAATAACTGCGGCTTGCCAGTGGTCGTCGCCCCTCGGAAAACTCTGCGCCATCAGGATCATAGATTACAATCAGATCCAGATCAGACTCCGCCGATAGCTGCCCGGCCCCCAAAGACCCCATGCCAAGAACCGACGCACCCCGGCCAGGCGCTGGCCCATGCTTGGTTTCAAATTCGCACAGTACAATGGGCCAGACGCTGTTCAAAACCGCCTGCGCCAACTGGGCATACTGCTTGCCGGCGGCCTGCGCATTTATCAGACCCCGCAAATGGTGTACCCCAATTCGGAAATGCCATTCCTTCATCAACAGCCTTGCGGCATCCAACTGTCCCTCATAGCTGCTGGTTGCTGTAAGCGCTGATTGAAAATTGCTATTCAAACCTTCTAATTCAGGCCATGGCGCAAAGAAATCACCACCAATCACCGCATCAAATACCTGCGCGTTGCGCCCCAGGTATTTTGCCAGTCGGGGTGCCGTTGCCGCAATATCAACGATTAAATCAACCAAATGCGGGTTGGCTTCAAACATCGAAAACACCTGAACACCACCGGGTAATCCAGCCAGAAAACTATCAAATTGAATAAGCGCTTCCTCAGGTTTCGCGGCAACCTGCAATCGCTCAAGTATCTCTGGCTTTAACCGCTCAAATATTTCCACAGCACGATCAGAACGCAGTGACGGATAGGTCTGCCACCGATCCACAATGTCAGCCATAGCTGGGGTCAGTTCCACACCGTCAGGTCCACTGACTTGTGGCGCAAAGAAACCTTCGGTTACATTTGCAACACGTTCCAGTCTTCGGGCAATATCTGTACGCATCTCGGTGACATCACGACCCGACAGCATCGCCAACCGGGTAAAATCCGCATCCGATTTGGGTAATTCGTGGGTTTGCATATCATTGATCATTTGCAGGCGATGTTCAATTTCACGGTGCGCGCCATAGTCCGCTGTCAGTACATTCGCAACTTCCTTTTCAACCCAGCCTCTGGCAACCAATTCTTCCAACGCCTTGATTGTACCGCGCGCGCGCAGGCTCTCGTCACGGCCACCGGCAATAATCTGGCGGGTCTGAGTAAAGAACTCAATTTCACGTATACCCCCTGCCCCCAGTTTCATATCGTGCCCCTCCAGCACAATCGGGCCATGCAGCTTCCTGTGGCGGCGGATACGCAAACGCATATCATGGGCATCCTGAATTGCCGCAAAATCCAGATGTTTACGCCAGATAAACGGGCGCAATTGCTCCAGATACTTCCATCCCGCCTGAACATCCCCGGCACAGGGCCTTGCCTTAATATGGGCGGCGCGTTCCCAGGTGCGACCAACACTTTCATAATACTGTAAAGCCGTTTCCATAGACAGACACACAGGCGTCACCGACGGGTCGGGCCTTAACCGCAGGTCTGTGCGAAACACATACCCGTCCCCGGTCAGGTCTGACAGCATCGCGGCCATGCGCCTGGTCACCCGGATAAACGCCGCGCGCGCTTCCCCATACTCATCCGGTTCAAATCTGGTTTCATCAAACAGACAAATCAGGTCAATATCAGATGAATAATTCAGCTCATGGGCACCCATTTTCCCCATGGCAAGCACCGTCATCCCGGCAGCAGTGGCCACGTCCTGCGCCCCCATACCGGGCAGTTTGCCCCGTTCTATCTCAGCTTTGACCAGTGAACGGACACTACAATCAACCGCCAAATCAGCAAACTCAGTCAACGCACCGGTAACCTGCTCAAGCGTCCAGACACCGGCCAGATCACACAGCGCGGTCAACAATGCGACCTGCGCCTTGGCCTGGCGTAATCCGCGCGCAAGCTCGGATGTTGGTATCGTTCTAATTCCGTTTTGTACCGCTTCAAATCCGTCCTCAGGCGATCCCTGTAAAATATGACACAACCAGTCGTTCTGCTGATGCATCAGGCCATAAAGATAGGGGCTAGACCCGCCCGCCCCGGCAAGCACATCAACTATTTCTTTCGGAAGCTCTGCAAACAGCTGCGCAATCTCGCTTCCCCGATCCGGGTCAAATGCCTGTGGGCTGCGGGTGATGCGCTTTGAAAATTCCATGGTCCAACACTGAAACGCGTTGGCTTTCCGGTCAACCGCTCAATCCAATAACGGGGTGTCCTGACTAAAGATATTTACCCAGCCCAAACCTTCGCGCTGCCATAGTGAACTGACCAACATGACTTCAGGCACCCCTGCCCCGGATCTTGTGAAATCTGCCCGATAGGACAACAGCGCCAGATCAGGTGAAAGGGGGCGTAAATGCAACGCGCTCAATTCATAAGCCGCAACACTTGCGCCATCTGCAAGCTGCCCAATATGGCCGTCCCTGTCGGAAAAACCACTTGGGTAGACACCCAGAAAATCCTTGCTTAGCAATTCAGCATCACGGCGCGCGTCGCCATCAACCAATGCCTGCCAGACCGCCTTTTCCAAAGCCAAAATTTCGGCAAGTTGAATTGTCACAATACCGCTCTCCATATTTTTATACTGCCATGATACAATTGTTTACAGTGACCAACAGGCAAAAATTACGTCAAGATAACCCATTATTGCAGCCAAATTCAGGTATACCTACCGCGCAGGGTAATAAATATTTCAAATAGTATAACCGCTTAACTCATTGTTTTTTATCAAATATCACATGATAATGTAAATATCTTTCACATTACCCCTTGAAGATCGGCCGGATCATTGCAATCTATGTTATGTGAAACGCATTCACATTAACAGTTAACCAAATATGGAGACCGAAATGAGCACTGTCGCAACATGGCCCAACCAAGCTGAAACCTGGCTTGATGAGCGCGGAAAGGGCGCCTGGATCGCCGCAATGGTCCTTGGCTTTATCTTCGTCTGGCCGGTTGGCCTCGCCATTCTCGCCTATATGATCTGGAGCAAACGCATGTTTTCTGGCAACTGCGCCCGTCGGCGCAACCACGTATCCCGCCGCAGCCATCGCGCTGCATTCAAATCCTCCGGCAACATGGCCTTTGACGCCTATAAGGGTGACACGTTACGTCGTCTGGAAGAGGAACAGACAAACTTTGAAGACTTCCTGCAACGTCTGCGAGAAAGCAAAGACAAAGCAGAATTTGATGAGTTCATGGATGATCGCGCCAAGAACGCGCAGGAAGCTGATGCATCTGAAGAAGACACCAAAGACACGGCCTGATTTGATGCAAGATGTCTGAAGCAAAGCATTGAACATACCACGGGCCAGCCGAAAAGCTGGCCCAATTCCACAGGGAGACAGTAATGAATACGACTACTTTCACGCAATACACAGACGCACCGCAGCCAAATAACGCGGCCTCACCATCCGGGAAATACGCACCAAGAGACCCGCACCTGGTGGTTCAGATTCTCAGCGTTATTGCCTTTGGGGTATTTAGCATTGTTGGTGTTGTTTTGGCTTTTAATGCTTTCTGGGTTGCCGGGTTGGTTCTGGCTATTGTCATCGCATCGCTTTGGTCGGGCACCCGTACATTTTCCGCGCGCACCAATACAGACCAGAACATCGTAAACCGTGCAATCACCGATCTGGCGCCGACAATTTCAAAAAACCGCTCCACCGGCAATTCCAGTTTTGACGCATACCGGACCGACATGCTGGAACGCCTGGAACAGGAAAATCGGGATTTCGAAAATTTCCTGGTCCGTCTGCGCAAGGCAAACGATGCTCAGGAATTTGATCGTTTTATGGATGACCGCGCCGCAAAAGAAAATGAAACACTAACGGTAGAAAAAGGCTGATTTCGGTTAATCCCTTCACCGGAATGGGCAGACATTATCAATTCAAGGAATAACAGTTAACAGCCATGGCCTATCAGGATACAAACATTAACTTTCCGGACCCGGTATCACACCGTGAATTTTATGCGGATGTGACAACCAAACGGCTGTTCGCCTTCATCATAGACTCAGTCCTGATTACGATACTTGCCGTCATTATTGTGCCACTCACGGCATTTGTCGCATTATTATTCTTTGGCGCGCTCAGTCTTATTATCAGTTTGATTTATCGGATTGTGACCCTATCCAACCGATCCGCGACCCCGGGCATGCGGATGATGGGAATTGAATTTCGCACCCATAAAGGTGAGCGTATGAGCCCCGGGTTGGCAATCGCCCATACACTGTTGTTTACCTTTTCCATATCAATGGTCCTGCCACAGGTCATTTCCATCATTCTGATCCTGACCACTGCCAAGGGCCAAAGTCTGAATGATCTGCTGTTGGGAACCGCCGTGGTAAATAAATCGGCGATGAATTAGCGACATTAAGCCGAATTTACCGTTATTGTCGCCAATCCTATTCTATCCAAACAGTGGACTTGGCCACCGAAAAATCGGTTGCTAACGTGGCAAAAGACTTACAGAGTAATGAGTATATGCGCCACACCCTTCCCATCGCGCCCCAGTTTTATGTGACGGCCCCGCAACCCTGCCCCTATCTGGATGGCAGGATGGAGCGTAAGTTGTTTACCGCCCTACAGGGTGAACACGCCACCAAACTGAATGACAGCCTGTCAAAGCAGGGTTTCAGACGCAGCCAGAATGTTCTTTATCGCCCCAGCTGTGCCGAATGTTCGGCCTGTCTTTCTGCCCGGGTCCGGGTCAAAGACTTTACCCCAAACAAAAGCCAGCGACGGACATTGCGCCGCAATGATCATCTGACACGGGATGCAATATCGCCATGGGCCGCCGAAGATCAGTTTGCGCTGTTTCGCAAATATCTGGAAAGCCGCCATGCACAGGGCGGCATGGCCGACATGGATATCTTTGAATTCGCCGCCATGATCGAAGAAACCCCGATCCGCAGCCGGGTCATCGAATATACCAACCCCGAAAATACAAACCATGATCGTGAACTCACGGCTGTCTGCCTGACGGATGTTCTGGATGACGGGTTGTCGATGGTTTATTCATTCTTTGATCCGGACAGCGCCAGCAAAAGCCTGGGTACATACGTCATTCTGGATCATATCCGTATCGCCCGCGAAGCCAGCCTGCCCTATGTCTACCTGGGTTACTGGGTGCCCGGCAGCCCCAAAATGGATTACAAGTCACGGTTCTCAGCGCTTGAGATTTACCACAAAGGCGAATGGCGCAAATATGAAGAGACAGAAAACCTGATCGCCGACACCCATCCCCTTTCGACCGATCCGATCGCCGAACAGGTGGCCCGCATCAGCTTGCCCGAAACACGACCGACCACGGTTTAAGCCACACCAGCTTTTAGTTGCCAATCAGTGATGGCACGATGGTCACAACCCCCGGAACCATCCACAGGAACGCCAGCGCCAGCACCTGGATGATCACAAACGGAATAACCCCTCGATAGATATGCCCCGTGGTCACCGACGGCGGCGCCACCCCGCGCAGATAGAACAGCGCAAAACCAAATGGTGGCGTCAGGAACGACGTTTGCAGATTGATAGCGATCATGATTGTCACCCATTTTGGATCCATCGTGCCGCCATAGATCACCGGCCCAACAATCGGGATCACGATGTAAATGATCTCCAGAAAGTCCAGCACAAAGCCCAGGAAAAACAGCACTGCCATCACGATCAGGAACACCACCCACTCTTTATCAAATGAGCGCAGGAAATCCTGAATGTAGTTTTCACCACCAAATGAAATCACCACAAGGTTCAGCACCTGTGAGCCGATCAATATGGTAAATACCATCGACGTTACCTTGGCAGTTTCGCGCACCACAGGTCGCATGACACCGGTTCGATACAAAACCCAAACACTGTAAAGTATGCCGAACATCGCAAAGTGATAGGCGCCCTGGGCAACCAAAAATGCGATCCATTCCTCTGCCATGACCTCTTCGCGTCCAACACGCAGGTCAAAATTGATGCCGATCAGGATCATGATCACAATTGAAAATGCGGCAAACAGGATCAGCTTGCCGTTGCCGTTTTCTTCCTGAAGTTTTCTGTAGGCGGCCAGCATAATCGCGCCACCTGCACCAAGTGCCGCGGCGGGCGTCGGATTGGTGATGCCCCCCAGAATGGACCCCAGAACGGCGATGATCAGAACCAGTGGTGGAAACACCACGCGGATTACGTCGTTACGACCCAATATCGTCGCCGCATATTTACAGCCATACAGTGCCAGCACGGTTGGGATGGCTAAAATCAGTACCAGCTTGCCCGATGTGTCGGCCGGGCCGATCAGGAATATATCCGCCATCAGCCCCAGAATGACACCCACACCACCAATCAATAGCGGGCGCGGATCAGACACTAGCGACACACCGCGGGCAAAAGCCAAGGTAATGCCCATCATCATAAACAGGATCAGAACACCCGTTCCCAAAGGTGCGGCATTGGCGATGTTATCCAAACGGGCCTGAACCTTTTCTTCATCCGTTAGTGCAACGCTTTCCTGCACCGCACCGGACTCAGTAATCACCGCCTGTTCGGCAACAGCAATATCCCAGTTTTCCTGACCATGCAGTTCAATCATGGACGCTTTGCAGGCATCCCCAACATTGGTGCGCAATGACGATGCGGCACCAACATCGGAATAGCTGTCAACCACAATGTTCTGGTTGCCCGCAACATTGACATAGGCGGAAAAAATGCCGGCAGCGATAATGCCAATCGGTACAAACACCAGCCATTTTACAACATATCCGGCTTTCAAAATCTCTGCACCCTCGCGGCGCTCAACCACCACAGGTGGCGCTTTATCCGGGTTGGCCATGGCGTAGCCAAAGGCGTAAAGCCCATAGAAAAGCGCCAGCATAATTCCCGGCAAAACCGCTGCCTGAAATAAGGTCCCAACCGACAACACAGCCGCCTGCCCAAGATAGGTTAGCGCGTCCGTACAGCCAGCCGCCTGCGCGCGCGTTTCCTGTGCCGCGGCATATAAATCGCCCGCCAGTGTACCAAGCAGAACAATAACAATTGACGGCGGAATGATCTGCCCCAACGTCCCCGATGCCGCAATCACCCCGGTGGACAATTCCGGAGAATAGCCGTTGCGCAACATCGTGGGCAGCGACAGCAGGCCCATGGTCACAACAGTTGCCCCCACAATCCCGGTGCTGGCGGCCAGAAACGCACCCACAACCACAACAGATACAGCCAAACCACCCGGCAGAGGGCCAAACACCCGCGCCATGGTGGTCAGCAAATCGTCGGCTATTTTTGACCGCTCAAGCGTGATGCCCATCAGCACGAACATCAAAACCGCCAAAAGCGTTTCAATGGATTGCCCGGCCAGAACCCGTTCGTTCATCCGGTTTACGATAAAGGAAATGTTGCGGTTCAGCGCCCTTTCCCACCCGCCATCAAAGATGGGTTCGGCCAGTTGCGGCAAATCCGGGTATCGAAACAACGATATATTTATCGGACTGACGCCCGAGTTCACCAAATCCCGGTAGGCTTGACTGGTGGCGTCCACCGCGTAGTGGGTCATTAACCCGGCGCTGTCCAACGCGGCCAAAATGCCAAACGAAAAAATGCCCGCGCCACCAATGGCAAACGCCACGGGAAAGCCGGATAAAATACCTGCAAACAGGCACAAGAATACAATGATCAGGCCGGTTTCGACGCCATCAAGTCCAAACATTATCTAAGTCCCAACCATATTCAATGAACGCCCTCAAAGGCTTCTTCACCTTCGCCAAGGGTATCCTTGACCAGGTATTTATTTTCGCTTGTTTCACCCTCTTTGCGCTCCAGATAGGAACGGTAGAAAAAGGCAACAGCCTGCAGATAGAGCAGAAAGACAAAACTCAGCAGCAAGACCTTAAACAGGAAATAGGCGTCAAAGCCGTTTGGCGAAAAACCAATGGTTTCCACATTCCATTTCAACACCTTGGATTTGCGCATCAGCAATTCCAATTTGTCAGAGGCCGACACTTTCGGTGTGATCAGGTGTCGCCATAGGAAAAACCACGCATACAGCCAGATCAATGTCGCCATCGGCAACATGAAAAACAACGATCCGAACATGTCGATTGATTTTTTCGTCCGAAACTTGACCTTGGCATAGATCAGATCAACCCGAACATGCCCACCCTGAACAAATGTGTACGACATACACAAGCAAACGATAATGGCGTTATACAGCTTCAGCTCTTCACCAAACCAGCTCAGATCGCGGGTGAAATCCATACCAACCGGGCCGATGGTAATCTCAGCGACGCGGAATATCCGCTGCAGAAAAACGATCATGATCTGCTGAAGGACCATAAGAATACCGGCCCAAGCAAAAAACCGTCCGACGCCGTTTGATATACCTTCAAGCCCGCGGACCATCGCCCACATGAACTGGTTTCGCCACATACCAATGGCGGTCAGAATAATGAAAATCAATAATACGGCAAAAAACAATTCCTGACTGGCGCCATAATAGATGAACCGCATCATCGATTCTTTGTTTGACCAATCCAGCCAGGTCTCCAGATGGGTCAACGCATAGCCGATATTGTAAAACGCTTGGAATAGGCTCGTAAAGAACCAGACAACCCCGTCAGTCATTTAAGACTCCCCGTGCCTGATCATTTATTGTCAGGCATTAG
>CAZETX010000003.1:59214-66313 GCA_964514925.1 uncultured Marinosulfonomonas sp. | reverse complement strand
GCCTGATCATTTATTGTCAGGCATTAGATAGAAAACGGCCCCCGCATTATTTGCGGGAACCGCCTGATTTTATTTGCGGAATTAGCCGCCCAGAACCCGGTTGCGCTGGCTGACATAAAATGCGTCAGATTTTTCCAGCCAGGACGACGATGTCGCGACAGATGCGTCAAAGCTGGCACGGATACGGGCATACAGCTCGTCATCCATATTTTCGTCCAGAACCTCTTTAGAGGCTGAGCCGAACGCATCCCAGACATCGTCAGAGAATTGTAGCGTTTTAACGCCCTGTGCCTGCAAACGGGCCAATGCGGCACCATTCTGTGACAGGGTCAGCGCAAGCTGCCACTGTGTGGTCGCCATGGATGCATATTGCAAGATCGCCTGATGCTGTGCGGACAGACCGTTATAGACATCAAGGTTTACACCAAAGGCCAAGCCGGATCCCGGCTCATGGAAACCAGCAGTGTAGTACACTTTTGCAACCTCGTGGAAACCAGCGCGTTCATCAGCTGCAGGTCCAACCCACTCCAAACCATCCAGAGCACCCGAAGACAGCGCCTGATACAGCTCACCGCCCGGAATATTCTGAACCGAAGCGCCCAGTTTACCAAGCACCTGGCCGCCAAGGCCGGGCATGCGGAATTTCAGACCCTGGAAATCCTCGGCTGAATTGATTTCCTTGCGGAACCAACCACCGGACTGGGAACCAGAGTTACCGGCCAGAAATGATTTCAGGTTGAAAATTTCACCCAGTTCACTGTGCAGATCATGTCCGCCACCGTGGTGATACCAGTTGGTCAGTTCCTGTGCAGTCGCACCAAACGGAACCGCTGTGTAAAACGCCAGACCGGGATGCTGACCGATATAGTAGTAATCAGCCGAGTGATAGGCATCTGCCTGACCGGAAGACACCGCATCAAACACTTCCAGCGCGCCAACCAGCTCGCCCGGTGTTTTCTTGTCGATAACAAGGCTGCCGTCAGATGTGGCAGCGACAATTTCTTCCAGCTTTGAAGCTGCATCATC
This sequence comes from uncultured Marinosulfonomonas sp., assembly GCA_964514925.1. Lineage (GTDB taxonomy): Bacteria > Pseudomonadota > Alphaproteobacteria > Rhodobacterales > Rhodobacteraceae > NVTR01. The sequence goes on along the minus strand of CAZETX010000003.1, from coordinate 65,287 downwards.
CAGAACCGCAAAGCCGCGGGGCCAGGATGTAACCATAGTCAAAGACACAATGCCCTGTGACAACGCAGGCGTTGCCAATGTGGACGCGGCTGCTGCCGTGCCACCCAGTGCTGATGTCCGTAAAAAAGAACGACGATCCATATAATTCTCCTCCCATTGGAATTCGCCCACCTCTTTTAAATGGGCGGATCGTTTCGAATACGCACACCCTAGGCAAGCAATTGCGAATTGGGAATACCTATTACTACGTAGGAAATTCGGAAATATTCCGGGATTCAGCCATTTCTGTCTAAATTTAACGAAAAAAAGTGGCATTTTCCGGCTTCGGTGAAAACAGGGTTAACCCCATCGAAACGGTGCGATGCATATGGGTTGCAGACAGCCAGCCAAAGGTGAAAACATGATCGGTCAAAACTTCGTACCCACAAATACCGGGCATCAACCCAATCCAAGTCCAGACATTTTGGGGGCCGGCAGGGGCATTGGCAACCGTTCCAATTCAGCCCCTGACCTGGGTGGAACCTCGGCAAACCATATTGACACCGAAAAGCCCGCGCGCCACCGAAAACGCGAAGACAGCTTTCAAAACCCAAATATCAAGTATTTTGTAAAAAGAGCGATCGAATATGTCGGGGCACTCAAAAGCCTGGGCAACCGCCCCGTCGTTGTCACCGACCAGATGCTTGGCTTCACTGCCAGCAATCCCCCCCTTGCCGGTCAACAGGGATCCGCTTTGGGCATCCTTTATGGCTCAAATATTGATGCCACAGGAACGCAATCTGATGATATTTTTTCTGTGGTTGCAAAAAACGTCGGTACGATTCGGGGTAAGGCCGGTAACGATGTGATCAGCGTTGACGCAAAAAATGTTGAAAAAATTCAGGGCGACAACGGCGATGACCTGATCACTGTTCAAGCCCGGAAAGTCGGTCAGGTTGACGGTGGCAGCGGTGACGACGCGATCGTCGTTAACGCCAAGAAAATATCCGGCGTGGTTGGTGGCAGTGGCGATGATGCAATTGCGGTAACGGCGAAAAAGGTCGGTTATGTTTTCAGCGGCGACGGCAATGATCAGGTATTGTTGGCCGCTAAGAAAGTAGAACGGGTATTTGGCGGTGCCGGTGACGATCAAATTTCGGTTCAGGCAAAAACCGTCAAAAACGCCGGCGGAGGTGACGGTGATGACAATCTTAACATCCGTGCAAAACGCGCTGATTTCATAAATGGCGGTGCCGGTGATGACAGTATCTCAGTATTGGCCAAACGCGTTCATTCTGTAAACGGTGGTACCGGCAACGACCAGCTCGACATTGTCGCCAAAAAAATTGCTGTGGTTAACGGTGACGCTAAACTAGACCGGGTGGACAGCTGGGGTGATCTGGTCTCAGATCAGCCAGGGGGCAACGATATAATTAGGGTTACTGCCGGTTCGATCGGTCTGGTTGATGGCGGTGGCGGTGCTGACGAATTGACGATTTCCGCCAAAAAAGTAGATAAAATCAACGGTGGAACCGGTGACGATACAATCAATCTGAATGTCGGTACCGCCCTGATCCGAATGGGCGAGAACGCCGGCAATGACATCGTAAATGTAGAGCGCGCCGGCGATCTTACAATATCTTTCGCCGGGGCTGAGGCCACCGATATTGACGTGGCCCGTGACGGTGACAGATTTGTGCTCACCGGACCAAACGGTGACACGCTGGTGATCAACGGCGCCGGTAACATTACAAATCTTTCGATCACTGGCACAGACTGGCAGTCAGAACCGCTTTCGCTCCTGTCCCAATCCCATGGCGGAACGGATCTGGTCATATAAGGCAGCCTGTTAGAATTTCATGTCCACCTGGCCTAAAGAAATCTGATCTCTCTTTAAATCAGTCCCCTATCGCTGTATCCGTATTTGATGCTGCGATTGTTTAGGAAACTTGAACTAAGTTACGGTCAAAAAGTCTTCCTTTTGGCGGCCATTCCGCTTGTCCTTGCTGTTTCCGCCATCTCAATGCTGACGCTCAGCCAATCACGCAGCCTTGCTGAACGGGAAATCGAAGCACTTGAAACCCAGCTTACAGAAGCCAAAAAGGTTGAGCTGCGCAATTACGTAACCCAGGCAAAAAACGGCTTCTATTTCATCTACGGCAATGCCGCGCCTGACGATGAAGAGGCGAAACAACGCGTCGCCCAGATACTTGCCGCAATGATTTCCGGAAAAGAAGGGTTTTTCTTTGTCTACGACTATGATGGCAATAACATTGTCAGCCCGCGCCAGACCGAAATGATCAACAAAAACTGGACCGGCCTGAAAGACAGCGAAGGCACGCCCGTCGTCGACGCCTTAATCGAAGTCGCCCGTTCCGGTGCGGGGTATCACAGTTATCTATGGCCCAAACCCTCAACCGGCGTTGAGGCACGGATGATCAGCTATGTCGTCGGCTTTCCAACATGGCGCTGGGCCGTTGGAACGGGCGTCTTTGTTGACGATATACTGACAACCGTTGCCGCCGCCCGCGCCGATCTGGAAAATAGAATTCAGCGTACCTTCCTATACGTGATCGCCATTACCCTCACGGCTTTGCTGCTGGTGTTTTTATCCGGCATGTTGCTGAACCTGCGCGAACGCCGACTGGCGGATGCCAAACTGAACGATCTGACCCAGCGCATTCTGGACACCCAGGAAGAAGAACGCGGCCGCGTCGCGCGCGAACTCCATGACAGTATCAGTCAGATCCTTGTGGGCGTGCGCTACACGCTTGAACTTGCGCGCCGCCGCATCACCACAGGCGACACCCGCGCTGCCGAAAACTTAGATAGCGGCATCACCGGGTTAAGTGGCGCCATCCAAGAGGTGCGCCGCATCAGCCACGATCTGCGCCCCGGCGTGCTGGACGATCTTGGCCTTGGCCCGGCCCTGAAAACCTTGACCAAAGATTTTTCTGCGCGCACCGGCATCAAAACCACCTGCAATACAGTGGTCTTTCGAAACCGCCTGGATCAGGACGCAAAAATCGCGCTTTACCGTATCGCCCAGGAGGCCCTGACAAATATCGAACGCCACTCTGACGCCAGCGAAGTACGCCTGGAACTGTCCGGCCACCGCAAGGGCGCCACCATGCGCATATCCGATAATGGCCGTGGTATCACGCTCCGTAAATCACCCAAAAATCACCCGCAAGGTCTGGGGATGCGGAACATGCAGGAACGCATCGACCAATTGGATGGCCGTTTGAAAATAACCTCTAAAACTGATGGGAAATTGGTTGGGACGGTGATTGAAGCCGTCGTCCCCCTGACCCATATGCTTCCACCTGAATCTCGAAATAAGGTATCTGTATGACTCAGCCAACCCGTGTTCTGATCGTTGACGATCATCCGATGGTAGCCGAGGGCATCCGCGCCATTCTGGAAACCTATGACGACATTAACGTTGTCGGAACACTTACAAACGGACAAGAGGCCATAAATCAGGTAATTGACCTTTCGCCTGACGTGGTGCTGCTTGACCTGAACATGCCGGTTATCGGCGGCCTGCCCGCGATCGAAATGATCCTCGAAAAACGCCCCAGTACGCGTATTCTGATCCTGTCCATGCATGACAGCGCAGAATATATTTCAACCGCCCTCAGCCATGGCGCATTTGGTTATATCCTAAAAGATGTCCCGACAGAAATTATCAAACAAGCCATCGACAGCGTGATGCAGGGCAATCAATTTCTTTGTACCGGCGCAAAAATATCGCTTAATCCGGACGGGTTGCAGGACCGCGAAACACTCACGACACGTGAACAAACCATATTGTTGCAACTGGCGCAGGGGAAATCCAATCGACTTGTGGCAGAAGACCTGAATATTTCGGTTCGCACCGTTGAAACCCATCGTAAGAACATCAAACAAAAACTCGGCATTTCCTCCACCGCCGGATTGACCCGTTATGCGATGGAACACGGCGTTTTACAGGGTACAGGTATAGGCCTGTAACTCTCCCCGCCTCGATAGGATAATCCATTTTAGTTGCTTTTACCGGCAATGTTTTGGAATTTTAAACCAAAATTCCTGCAAATATTGTAACTATGCTAATTTTTGATCGCATTCCAAGGGGTTAAAATCGCAAAATACCTGTTGACGCCCACGATTCACACTTTTAAGGTCGCGGCCATAAACTAAGGACGAAAATGAAATGATTAACCTTGTGGTGATTGTGGAAAAACGGCGCATGGGGCTTTAACAGCAACCATATCGGTTTCCCATGCGCCCCCGAAAATCGGGGGTTTTTTTATGGCCGATTGGCAATGATGATGAAAGACGGAGAATGAATATGGCACGTCAGATGACCGGTGCAAAAATGGTGGTTCAGGCGCTGAGGGATCAGGGCGTGGACACAGTCTTTGGCTACCCCGGCGGTGCTGTACTCCCGATTTATGATGAGGTTTTTCAACAAAACGATATCCAACATGTACTGGTGCGCCACGAACAGGGTGCCGTGCATGCCGCCGAAGGGTACGCGCGCGCCACCGGGAAACCCGGCGTGGTTCTGGTCACCTCAGGCCCCGGCGCCACCAATGCGGTTACCGGGCTGACGGACGCTCTGATGGACAGCATCCCGATCGTGGTTCTGACCGGACAGGTGCCCACCTTCATGATCGGCACAGATGCCTTTCAGGAAGCCGACACAGTGGGCATCACCCGCCCCTGCACCAAACATAACTGGCTGGTCAAAGATACCAAGGATCTGGCCGATACCATCCATCAGGCATTCCACGTGGCTACCTCCGGTCGCCCCGGCCCGGTTTTGGTGGACATTCCAAAGGACGTACAATTTGCCGGCAGTGATTATGTCACGGCCAAACAGGCCAATACCAGCCGCTACGCGCCGCAGGTCAAGGGCGATATAGAGGCGATAAAACAGCTGGTCGAGGCCATGGAAACCGCCGAGCGCCCGGTGTTTTATACCGGTGGTGGCGTGATCAACTCCGGCCCCCATGCCAGCATGTTGTTGCGCGAACTTGTTAAGGCTACGGATTTTCCAATCACCTCCACCCTGATGGGTCTGGGCGCCTATCCTGCATCCGGTAAAAACTGGATCGGTATGCTGGGCATGCACGGGCTGTATGAAGCCAATCTGGCAATGCATGACTGCGACCTGTTGATCAATATCGGCGCACGCTTTGACGATCGTATCACTGGGCGCCTGGACGCATTCAGCCCCGGCTCAACCAAGGCCCATATTGATATTGACGCCTCCTCAATCAACAAGGTTATCCAGGTTGATATTCCAATACTGGGCGATGTCGCCCATGTGCTTGAAGATACGTTGCGCATCTGGAAATCGCGGGGCCGTAAAACCAACGCCCCTGAATTGAAAAACTGGTGGTCGCAGATAAAGGACTGGCAGAAAATCAACTGTCTGGATTATGCCCCCTCCACCAAGGTCATCAAGCCGCAATATGCACTTGAACGGCTGCAAGCCCTGACCAAAGACCATGACCGTTACATCTGTACCGAGGTGGGCCAACATCAGATGTGGGCGGCGCAATATCTGCACTTTGAGGATCCGAACCGGTTCATGACATCGGGTGGCCTTGGCACCATGGGCTATGGTTTTCCGGCCTCGATCGGCGTGCAAATGGCCCACCCGGAAGCATTGGTGATCAATGTCGCGGGGGAAGCCAGCTGGCAGATGAACATGCAGGAAATGGGCACCGCCATGCAGTTCCGCCTGCCGGTCAAACAATTCATTCTGAACAATGAACGTCTGGGCATGGTGCGCCAGTGGCAACAATTGCTGCACGGTGAACGCTATTCCCAAAGCTGGTCCGAAAGCCTGCCGGATTTCGTGAAACTGGCCGAAGCGTTTGGTGCCAAGGGCATCCTGTGCAAAGATCCGGGTGATCTGGATGACGCCATCATGGAAATGATCACCTATGACGGGCCGGTAATTTTTGATTGTCTGGTGGAAAAACACGAAAACTGCTACCCGATGATCCCATCCGGTAAAGCCCATAATGAAATGCTGATGGGGGACGCAGCCGTTGAAGGCGCGATTGACGCCAGCGGCTCGGTTCTGGTTTAAGAAAGG
>CAZETX010000003.1:26589-59114 GCA_964514925.1 uncultured Marinosulfonomonas sp. | reverse complement strand
TAAATGTCTGCACTTAAAATAAAAAAGGGCGCGACCAGCCACTCCGCCTATGAACTTCGCGACCCCAACGCCGATACTGTTGAGAAACACACGCTTGCAGTGGTGGTCGATAATGAAGCCGGGGTGCTGGCCCGGGTCATCGGGCTGTTTGCCGGGCGCGGCTATAATATCGAAAGCCTGACAGTGTCTGAGATTGACCACGAAAGTCATCAGTCGCGCATCACCGTCGTCACCTTAGGTACACCGGCCGTGATAGAACAAATAAAAGCCCAGCTTGGCCGCGTGATCCCGGTGCACCGGGTCAACGATCTGACGGTTGAAGGCCCCTCGGTTGAACGGGAACTGGCCCTGTTCAAAGTCAGCGGTGATGGCGAAAAACGTGTCGAAGCGTTGCGACTGGCTGATATTTTCCGCGCCAATGTGGTGGATTCTACATTGGGCAGTTTTGTCTTTGAGATCACCGGCACGTCTGAGAAAATCGATGCATTTGCTGAACTAATGCGCCCCCTTGGGTTGGTAGAGGTCGCCCGCACCGGCGTGGCCGCACTATCGCGTGGCGAAAAATAGCTAAAACAGGCCCCCCGATATACTAAAGATGTGGGATGAGAATGCCGGGGGACCTGTCCGGGGGCTCTTGTCAGATCTGGTTATTCAGCCGGTACCAAACCAGCCTCGCGCGCAATTGCCAGTTCATTTGCATCTACCATGCCGTCCTCATTGGTATCCATGGCGGCAAATACCTCTTCTGTCAGCTCAGGCAATGCCACCAACAGCTCGTCATAGGACAACAGCCCGTCGCCATCGGTGTCCATGTTTTCCTGTGCCAACAGCACCGTTGTCGAAAGACCCAGCGCCAGAACTGTTGCCAGTGGCTTAACGAAATTATTCATCTGAATTGTCTCCTTGGTTTCTAACCATTTGGTTTAGAAGGCATTTAGTTCGCCTTCATGTAACAAGAGGCGAAAAACCAAATTTTATTCCCGGGCCAAGCCAACGCGATGATCGAATTGCGCAAACGCGCGATGTGCCGCCGAACCTGCCCGGTGAATCTCGCAACTTGTCGCCGAATTCTGGGCCATTTCCTGCTCGGCCAATTTCCCCCAGCTTGTTCGCACGCCCCCCGGGGGCCAAATTTACCCCTGTTCAAAAGGGGGCAGAAATGACCACTAAAAGTCAAAATTCCCGCGATGCCAATTCTCAATCACTGGTATCTCTCATGGTGCCGCTTGCCCGGTTGGCACGCATAATGGCCCCAACTGCAGATCAGGCCGATGACCTGGCGCAAGAGGCATTGATGCAGGTTTGGGCACGGCTTAAACAGGGCGGCACAATCAAAGACCTGCGCCCCTACCTGATGACAACCCTGCGCAATGCCAGCCGGCACATACACGTTCCAGACCGGGAACTAAACGACGCAAACACCCCCAGTTGCCCGCCCGACGCCCATGGTCGAATTGTCTGCCGGGATGTTTGCGAAGCGATGGCCCGACTACCGGCTGAGCAACGTGATCTGATGCACCCCCTGATCAGAAGCGGTACCAGCTATAAACAACTGGCTGAAATACATGATCTGCCCATCGGCACTGTTATGTCGCGCATTGCCCGCGCGCGGGCAGGCTTACGCCGCGATCTTGACCTGCCGACGGGGCACGCAGTTGATGTCTTACTTGACGATAGGCAGTGACCCACGTTCGTAAAAGAAAAAGGGGGGCCCAAAGGCCCCCCATAGTTTCGCTTATCAGGCTCTTTATAGTGTACCGCCCGGTATTCTGCCTGCGGCCTGATCCGCGTCTAGGGCGAGCGCACCCGCCCCGGATATCAAGAGCCCGAATTTTCGCAGAAAATTCGCACCCCCAGAATTTTTAGCTACACCCGCTGGTTCCCCCGCAGGTATTGCACTTCATGCAGGTGCCATTGCGCACCAGCGTATAATTTCCACATTCTCCGCAGGGATCACCCTCATACCCCTGAATTTTCGCCTTGCTACGGTCGTCCATTTGCATCGGCAAACCACTTCTCAGCTCTTCGGTAACGGAAGCTTCCGGAACCAGAGTTTTCAAAGTTGCCGTTGGATCAACCGAGGTACCCAGTGCTGTTGCGCCGACACCGCCCTGTAAAACGATCAGTTCCTGTGGCACCCGTTTGCGCAGGTACCCGGTTGAAGAAATCTGCCGTAACACTTCCAGTGATTTACTGGCTTTTCCATCAGAAACTTCACTGAAATTACGAACGCCTTCCTGCTCACCCCGACCCAGATCGTCAAAGCTCTCGCCGGTGGGCTTCACATGGGCCAGATCGGTGCGATCCAGATAGGAAACCGCAAGCTCACGGAAGATATAATCAAGGATCGACGTTGCATTCTTAATGCTGTCATTACCCTGCACCATGCCGGCCGGCTCAAACCGTGTAAACGTGAATGCATCAACAAATTCATCCAGCGGCACGCCATATTGCAGACCCACCGAGATTGCGATGGCGAAATTGTTCATCATCGCCCGAAAGCCCGCGCCTTCCTTGTGCATGTCGATGAAAATCTCACCCAGATTGCCATCCTCATATTCACCGGTTCGCAAATACACCTTATGGCCGCCAACAACGGCCTTTTGCGTATAGCCCTTGCGCCGCGCCGGTAATTTTTCCCGATGGCTTTTGATGATTTCCTTAACGATGACCTTTTCAACAATCTTCTCGGCCAGTACCGCGGCTTTTTCCTGAGCTGACCCGGTCGCCAATATTTCCTCGGCCTCCTCATCATCCTCAATCAGCGCCGTTGCCAGGGGCTGGCTCAGTTTTGATCCATCCCGGTACAGCGCATTGGCCTTGATCCCCAATGACCAGCTCAACTCATAGGCGGCCTGACAATCCTCGATCGTAGCGTCGTTCTGCATGTTGATGGTCTTGGAAATCGCCCCGGAAATAAACGACTGCGCCGCCGCCATCATGGTGATGTGGCTGTTGACCGACAGGAAACGTTTGCCGCGCTTGCCACAGGTATTGGCACAATCAAAGATGTTGTAATGCTCTTCCTTCAGATGCGGTGCGCCCTCCAGTGTCATGGTGCCACACACATGGTCATTGGCCAGTTCAACATCTTTTTTGGCAAAACCAAGGTGCTTTAACAGATCAAACGTCGGATCATTCAGCTTTTCGGCCGGGATACCCAATGTCTTGGTGCAAAATTCTTCGCCCAGCGTCCATTGATTGAACACGAAACGAATATCAAACGCACTTGGCAGGGCGGCCTCAACCTTATCAATTTCGGCCTGACCAAAGCCATGGCCCACAAGCGTGGTGTGGTTGATACCCGGCGCATTGCCCAGGCTCCCGTGTCCAACAGCATAGGAAATGATCTCTTCAATCAGCGCAGAAGAATATCCAAGACCTTCCAGCGCTGCCGGGACCGAGCGGTTGATAATCTTGAAATACCCGCCACCGGCAAGTTTCTTGAATTTTACCAGCGCAAAATCCGGCTCAATTCCGGTGGTGTCACAATCCATCACCAGACCGATGGTACCGGTTGGGGCAATCACCGTGGTCTGCGCGTTGCGATAGCCGTGTTTTTTGCCCAGCTCCAGCGCCTCATCCCAGGCGGTTTTTGCCAGTTCAATCAGCGACTGATCCGGGCAGTTGGCATGGTCCAGCGCCACAGGTTTGATCGACAGTTGCTTATAGCCAGTGGTCTTGCCATAGGCGGCATTGCGGTGGTTGCCAATGACCCGCAGCATATGTTTGGCGTTGCGCTTGTAGCCGTCAAACGTGCCCAGTTCACCGGCGATCTCGGCACTGGTGGCATAGGAAACGCCGGTCATCAGCGCGGTCAGCGCCCCGCATATCGCGCGCCCCTTGTCACTGTCATAGCTGTGGCCCATGTTCATCAGCAGACCGCCGATATTGGCATATCCCAGCCCCAGCGTGCGGAAATCATAGGACCGTTGCGCAATTTCTTTGGATGGAAACTGCGCCATCATCACCGAAATTTCCAGCGTCAGCGTCCACAACCGGGTTGCATACATGTAATCTTCTGACTGAAACTCACCCTCTTGCAGAAATGTCAGCAGGTTCATGCTGGCCAGATTGCAGGCGGTATCATCCAGAAACATATATTCCGAACACGGGTTTGAGCCGCGAATTTCTCCGTCTTCCGGGCAGGTATGCCAGGCATTGACGGTATCGTGGTACTGAATGCCCGGATCAGCACAGGCCCAGGCCGCATGGCCAACATCGTCCCACAATTCCCGCGCCTTCACCACCTTGGCAACCTTGCCATCGGTGCGCCGGATCAGTTCCCAGTCGGCATCATCTTTAACGGCCTGCAAATAGGCGTCCGTCACCCGGACCGAGTTGTTTGAGTTTTGCCCGGAAACCGTTGAATAGGCTTCAGAATCCCAGTCGGTGTCATAGGTCGGAAATTCGATCGACGAATAACCCTGGCGCGCATAATCCAACACCCGCTTGACGTAGGTCTCAGGTATCGCCACCTTCTTGGCCGCCCGGATAGCGGTTTTCAGGCTTTCGTTTTTCGCCGGATCAACTGCATCTTCGCCATGCCCGTCCCAGTTGCGAATGGCCGCGAATATCTCGTTCAACTGGCGCTCATGCATTTTGGAACCGGCCACAAGGGACGCAACCTTTTGCTCCTCGATCACCTTCCAGTTGATGAATTTCTCAACATCCGGGTGATCCATGTCACAGATCACCATCTTGGCCGCCCGCCGCGTGGTGCCACCGGATTTGATCGCGCCGGCCGCCCGGTCACCGATTTTCAGAAACCCCATCAACCCGGAAGACGTACCACCGCCCGAAAGTTTCTCACCGGAACCGCGAAGAGAGCTGAAATTGGTGCCGGTGCCGGAACCATATTTGAACAGGCGCGCCTCACGCACCCACAGATCCATGATACCGCCCTCGGATACCAGATCATCCTTTACCGACTGGATGAAACAGGCATGTGGCTGCGGATGTTCATAGGAAGACGTTGAACGGGTCAGCTCTTTGGACTGGTAATCCACATAATAATGCCCCTGCCCCGGCCCATCAATACCGTAGGCCCAGTGCAGCCCGGTGTTAAACCATTGCGGGCTGTTTGGCGCGGCGCGCTGGGTTGCCAGCATATAGCGCATCTCATCAAAATAGGCCTGCGCGTCTGCTTCCTTCGTAAAGTAGCCGCCCTTCCAGCCCCAATAGGCCCAGGCCCCGGCCAAACGGTCAAAAACCTGCTTGGCACTGATCTCACTGCCAACACGTTTATCTTCCGGCAATTTAGCCAGCGCCTTTTCATCGGGAACAGAGCGCCACAAAAATTCCGGCACCCCCTTTTCCTTAACTTTCTTCAGCGCCGCCGGAACCCCGGCTTTACGGAAATATTTCTGCGCGATCACATCACAGGCAACCTGGCTCCAGCGCACAGGTATTTCCATGCCTTCAAGCCGAAATACAATGGTGCCATCCGGATTGCGGATTTCTGATGTTGTTGTGGTGAATTCCAGCTCAGCGTAAGCGTCTTTACCTGCCTTGGTAAAATTGCGTTCGATTTTCATTGTTTTTAACGTGCCCCGTAACAAATCGTCTATGTTTAGCGTTCCCGTCTTGATGCGGAAAACGCCGTTTTCTACCTCGGAAAGTTAGGTGCAAGGATCAAAATTCAACCGGTGCGCGCTATCACGACCAAATGGTTTCACCACCAGTTCATGTGGATCAGCCAGCCTGTGCTGTTATTTTGTTCCCGCCGCCTCTACCACTAAATCTTGTGGTTGTTTCGTCAGCCCCCACAACCTGACGTAGGACACCCCCCATGGTCAACGAAAAATTTACATTAATTTGTAGATTTTTATGTTGACCAAACCGACTGACTTTGAGCCACGTAATTAACCAATGATTCATCCTCAACCTATGTTTGGCGCAAGCATTCAAATTATTGCTTTTGATTGGCTGATTTAGCCCTCCAAGCTCATCACATGCCTGAAGTTATCCACAGGCAGAAATTACAAATTCAGGGCGTCGCCCCGTCCGTTATTTCTGCGACCTGTTTGCACCACATCGCCCAACGCCAAATATTCATCAGACAACATTTTATGGCGCGTATCCCCCAAAACAGGAATAGTTTTAGGGGCTTACCCATTCCAATTTTTCGCAACAGGCCAGGATTGAAGATTTTGGTCAAAACACCAGAATTAGGCGAACAGGGCGCAAATCCAAAGAATCAGTGGTCTGATCATGTATTCAACACGGGCAACAATTCCCGAACCTGCCGCGCAGCGACCGCTGCAGATAAATGTGTATATATTGTTAGATGGTCGGGGCGGAGAGATTCGAACTCCCGACCCTCTGTTCCCAAAACAGATGCGCTACCAGGCTGCGCTACGCCCCGACAGGCGTCATCTATAGTGTGCAGCGCCGCTTGAAAAGAGGTTACTGCGCGTTACAGCCCCAAACTGTAATATTCTGATCAATTCTTGGGTGTAAAACCTGACTTCCGACGGTAATGCCAAACAATTCTGACATGCCGCCATTGATCTCAAGAACATATTGAATATTTTCACCGCCGGGAATCGCTGTTTCGTCCAGAGGAACCGCATTTTCCTGGATTGTACTGACCACACCTGTCGGATCAATAAACAACATATCCAGCGGGATCAGCGTGTTTCGCATCCAGAACGCCACCGCCTGCGGGGTATCGTAGATGAACAACATGCCGGATGTGCGGGGCATATTTTCGCGATTCATCAGGCCTTGCGCCCGTTCGGCGGGATCATCTGCAATTTCTATGTTGAACCGGGCCTGGCCCCAGTCACCGCGCAGACCAATCACAGCGTCATCGCAATCAACCGCACTGACGGGCAACGCCGCCAGTACCGAAAATCCGAAAATACCGGAAAATACTATGTTGGTTGTTTTGATGCCGAATCCCATGATGTGACTGAAGATGCCATATGACCGCGTTTACCTACAATCACTTTTAGGCCAACGGCTTCACCGGGTTGCAGATCGGCAAATCCAGAGCGGCGCAGCACCTCAATATGGATGAAAATATCTTCATCACTGCCAAATATATTAGCAAAGCCAAACCCTTTGACTTTGTCGAACCACTTAACCCGGGCCGGTTCAAACGCCACATCGTCATCCGCAATTTCACCAAAATCTGAAAAATCCTCCAGCCCGGCCCCAACCTGTCCGGTGGGGGGGTCGATTTTATGGACTTCAAGCGCCTGAACACCACGTTCAGTCTCCTGAATTGTCAAATCAATCCCGGCACTGTCAGCCACAGAACTTTGGCCAAAATTACGTAATACATTTGCATGCAAAAGGATATCGGGGCCGCCTTTATCAGCAACCACAAACCCAAAACCCTTCACCGGATCAAACCACTTTACGTGGCCTCGAACCCTTTGGCCTTCTTCAGCTTCTTCCATGGTCTCCACGTGGTATTTTTGTCCATTCCCATTTACAGGTTTGCGCCAGATGTCGCTTTGTAGCAAGCGCTATTTTACAATTGCATTTCAATGTGTTGCAATTCACGAAGCGTGAATATCATGGATTAAGGCGCTCAATCCGCCATTTTTGTGAACTTTCTGAACGACTCCAACGGAACCTGTCATGTAGGCGAAATTCACCGTCCGCCCAGAATTCGATCTCAATCGGGGTCAATTTAAATCCCCCCCAGAAAGCCGGCCTTTTGGGTCGGACACCATGTTTCGCCGTGGCAATGGCAACAGATTTGATCAGTTCAGATTTTGATTTCAGCGGGCGGGATTGCTGCGATGCCCAGGCCCCGATTCTGCTGCCAAGTGCTCGGGTACGATAATAGTCGTCAGATGTGGCGGCATCGGTCTTGGTCACCGTTCCGCGCACCCGAATTTGGCGGCGCAAAGATTTCCAATGCAAATTAAACGCCGCTTTTCCAGTGGCGATCAGCTCCTGCCCTTTGCGGCTTTCATAGTTGGTAAAAAACACCAGTCCATCGTCCTCGATTGCCTTTAACAATACAATCCGCACATTTGGCAGACTGTTCTCATCAACGGTTGCCAGGGCCCCGGCATTTGGATCATTCGGTTCAGTGGCCTCTGCCTCAGCTAACCATTTTCGCGCTATTTCAAAGGGATCTTCGCCCGCAAATATTCCCGAACGATCGACCATAAATCTTCTCCTTCTTCTAATATACTCCCAACGTGGTTAAATTTCAACCTATACGTGTGGGCCTTTGCCTTGATGAGCGTGCGCCTTTCCCCTAAACGAATGAAAACAGGGCTGGGCGAATGAGGGCAACATGACATCAGATTTAATGGCAGGCAAACGCGGACTTATCATGGGGCTGGCAAATTCTAAGTCCATCGCATGGGGTATCGCCAAGGCCTGCGCCGATGCCGGCGCTGAACTGGCGTTTTCCTATCAGGGGGAACAGCTTAAAAAACGGGTTGATCCGCTGGCCGCCGAACTGGGCAGCGACAAAATCATTGAATGTGATGTCGCGGATGAAGCATCGATAGACGCGCTGTTTGAGCAGTTGAAATCCGACTGGGGCAGCATTGATTTTGTCGTCCACTGCATTGGTTTTTCTGATAAAAATGAACTTCGCGGTCGTTACATCGATACCGGCCGGGAAAATTTCAACATGACCATGGATATCTCTGTCTATTCCTTCACCGCAGTGTGCAAACGGGCAGCCGCAATGATGAACGAAGGCGGCTCGCTGTTAACGCTCACTTATTACGGTGCCGAAAAGATCATGCCGCATTACAATGTCATGGGGCTGGCAAAGGCGGCGCTTGAAGCATCGGTGCGCTATATCGCCGAAGATCTGGGCAAAGACGGTATCCGCTGCAACGCCATTTCCGCCGGCCCGATCAAAACCCTTGCCGCCTCCGGCATCGGTGATTTTCGTTATATTATGAAATGGAACGAATATAATTCGCCGCTACGGCGCAACGTCACCATTGATGACGTCGGTGGTTCCGCGCTTTATCTTCTTTCCGACCTCGGCTCCGGCGTTACCGGCGAAGTGCTGCATGTGGATGCGGGCTATCACGTCGTTGGTATGAAGGCCGTGGATGCGCCCGACATTACAACAGGAAAATAACATGAATGATCGTCTGCCCCACGAAAAAGGTTTCCACGTCAGCTGGGATCAGCTGCACCGCGACAGCCGCGCACTGGCCTGGCGGCTGGATGGCAAAGGCCCGGATGATGGCAATTGGAAAGCCGTGGTCGCCATCACCCGGGGTGGCATGGCCCCGGCGATGATCGTGGCGCGCGAACTGGATATCCGCATGGTGGATACGATCAGTGTGAAATCCTACAGCCACCAGACTCAGGCCGCAGCCAAGGTGATCAAATCCCCCGATATGGACGTTGTTGGTGATGGCACCGGGGTGCTGGTGATCGATGATCTGGTGGATACCGGCAAAACCCTGGAAGTGGTCAAAGCCACCATGCCCAAGGCCCATATCGCCACAGTTTACGCCAAACCACTGGGCCGCCCCATGGTTCAGACCTTTATAACCGAAGTGTCACAGGACACCTGGATATTTTTCCCATGGGACATGGCGCTGCAATATGTCGAACCCTACCGCGGCACGGATTGAAACCATAACCGAAAGCCGACATGACCCAGCCCGTAAATCCAGATTTCACCCGCACATTTTTACCGCCGGTGATGCAGGCGCTCAGCTGGATTAAAGACGTTTCGTTCCCTGCTGACCACCCGTTGCTTAACGTGTCTCAGGCCGCGCCGCTTGATCCACCGCCCCTGGAATTGCGACAGGCCATTGCCGATCACGCCCTCAACACCGGGTCGGCGCATCTCTATGGCCCGGTTCTGGGCCTGCCGGAACTGCGTGAAACCATTGCCCGGCAGTGGTCCGGCGCCTACGGCGGCAAAATTTCCGACAACAATGTTGCCATCACCTCCGGCTGCAATCAGGCCTTCACCGCTGCACTCAGTACCCTTGCCCAAAATGGTGATGAGGTTCTCTTGCCAACCCCTTGGTATTTCAATCATAAAATGCACCTGGACATGACGGGCGTCACGGCCATCCCCCTGCCGACAGACGCGCAAATGCTGCCCGATCTGGCCGCTGCCAAACGTCTGATATCACCGCGCACCCGAGCAATCGTTCTGGTCACACCGAACAATCCCACCGGGGCTGAATACCCGGCTGCCCTGCTTAAAGCGTTCTACGACCTGGCAAAAGCGCATGGTATTGCGCTGGTGGTAGATGAAACCTACCGCGATTTTGACAGCCGAACAGGTACCCCCCATGGGCTGTTTCAGGAACCCGACTGGGGCCAGACCCTGATCCAGCTTTATTCGTTTTCCAAAGCCTACCGTCTGACCGGCCACCGGGTTGGGGCACTCACCGCATCACTTACCCGCCTGCAAGAGGTTGAAAAATATCTCGATACCGTCACCATTTGCCCCAATCAGCTTGCCCAGCATGCTGCCCTTTGGGGGATGCAGAACCTGGGCGACTGGCTGGCCGGGGAACGGCTGGAAATCCTTGACCGGCGCGCTGCCATCGAACAGGGGTTCCATCGCCTGAAGGGATGGCAATTGCTGGGCCTTGGCGCTTATTTTGCCTATGCCCGCCACCCGTTTGATATCGCCTCAGACCAATTGGCCCCCAAACTGGTCAAAGACTGCGGCGTGCTGATGCTGCCGGGCACCATGTTTCGCCCCGCCACAGACACGGCCGGTAAACAGGAATTTCGCATCGCTTTTGCCAATGCCGACCGCGCTGGTATCAATACACTGTTCACAAGACTGGAAAACCTGTCGCTCTGACCTTGCCCCACCTCCCTAAGCCGCGTAGACATCCGCAGGCGAAAATAACAGCAACAGGACGGCGCAGGCATGGCACGAAAAAAAGGCCAGATTTCAAAATTCCTCGTGGGCATCATGTTGGTGATGCTGATGGTTGGGCTCGCCGGTTTCGGTGTCACCAATTTTGGCGGACAAATCAGAACAGTCGGCGAAGTCGGTGATGTGGAAATCAGCATCAATGAATACGCCCGCGCGCTGGAAGCTGAACTGCGCGCCCTGCAGCAACAAACCGGGCAGAATATCTCATTGGAACAAGCCCGCCAATTTGGCGTCGATACCCAGGTGATGCAGCGCCTGATCGGTCAGGCTGCCTTTGAAAACGAAACCAAACGCATCGGCCTGTCAGTTGGCGACGCCGAAGTGCAGCGTCAGATCCTGAACACACAGGGTTTTCGCGGGTTGGACGGCCAGTTTGACCGGGATGCCTATGAATTTACACTTGAACGAAACAACCTGTCGGTTCAGGAATTTGAAAGCAACATCCGCAGTGAAACCGCCGGAACAATCCTGCAAAGCGCGATCCTGACCGGCATTGCCCCCCCGGCCACATTCCGGGACATTATGGTGGCCTATCTGGGGGAACGACGCAGCTTTTCATGGATGGAACTCGACGCAACCGCACTCAGCGATCCGATCCCCGAACCAACCGCCGATCAACTTCAGACCTATTTTGACGAAAATATCGACAGTTACACCGTGCCGCAATCCAAGGATCTGACCTATGCGTGGCTGTCTCCGGAAATGGTCATGGACCAGATCACCATTGACGACGCCACCCTGCGCGCCATCTATGACAGCCGCAGCGATGAATATAACATTCCCGAAAGGCGTCTGGTCGAACGTCTGGTATTTGCCACCCAGCAAGAAGCAGAAACAGCCCGCGCCAGTATAGCTTCGGGTAAGGCCAGCTTTGACGACGTCGTTGCCGCCCGCGGTCTGGAACTGGCCGATATTGATCTGGGTGACGTAACACAGAACGATCTGGACGCCGGCGCAGAAGCAGTATTCTCAATGACAGATCCCGGCATCACCGATGCTGTGGAAACCGACCTTGGGCCGGGAATTTTCCGCGTCAATGCAATCCTGGCTGCCCGCTCAACCGCCTTTGAAGACGCCCGTGCCGAACTGCTTGATGCCTCAGTTGCCGACAATGCCCGCCGCCTTGTGGAAGACCTGATCGCAGATTACGATGACCTGCTGGCCGGGGGCGCCACCCTGGAAGAACTGGCCGATGAAACCGAAATGGTGCTGGAAAAATTCAACTGGACGGCCGGTGCCACCGAAGGCATTGCCGCCTATGACGGCTTTGCCAACGCCGCAACGGCCATAACGCCCGAAGATTTCCCCAGCATCGAAGTTCTGGACGATGGTTCTATTTTCGCGCTGCGACTGGACGCCAATGTTGACGCCCACCCGGACAGTTTTGAAAATGTCAGCGCTCAGGTTGCCGATGACTGGAAAGCCGCCCAGCTGGCCAAAGCACTTGAGGCAGAAACCGCCATCATTCTGGGCCAGCTCAGCGCCGGTGCCACCCTGTCCAGCCTTGGCTATCCGGTTGCTGTCCAGACCAATGCCAAGCGCGACACACAGATTGCCGACAAACCCGCAGGCTTTTTGACCGCCGCGTTTGAACTGGACGAAAACGCCGCCACCTCGGTCGCCGATACCGGCCGCGTCTTTATCATCCAGATGAACAAAATACAGGGCGCTGATCCACAGGATCCCGACCGCGAGGCCCTGCTTGCGGCCATAGACAGCGGCAACCGACAGACCATGGCTCAGGATGCATTGTCCGCCTTCACCCGCGCTTTGCAACTGGGCACCGGTATTTCGCTGAACCAGACGGCCATTAACTCTGTCCACGCTCAGTTTTCCAGCAATTAACGGCGGGCTGGAACAGTGGCAATTCAAACTGATTTTGATGCCTTTGAAACCGGCTATAACAGCGGTGAAAATCAGGTAGTCTACACCCGATTGGCCGCCGATCTGGACACCCCGGTTTCCATAATGCTGAAACTGTCAGAGGCCCGCAAACACAGCTTTATTCTGGAAAGCGTTACCGGCGGCGAAATCCGGGGGCGCTATTCGATCATCGGCCTGAAACCTGATCTGATCTGGGAATGCCGGGGCACACAATCACGTATCAACCGCGATGCCCGGTTTGATGACGCCAATTTCACCAATATTGACGGGGCACCGCTGGACACCCTGCGCGCCCTGATTGCCGAAAGCCGGATTGCCCTGCCAGACGATCTGCCCGCCGCCGCCGCCGGCCTGTTTGGCTATCTGGGCTATGACATGATCCGGTTGGTGGAAAACCTGCCAGATATTAACCCCGATCCCCTTGGGGTGCCGGACGCAATATTGCTGCGCCCCTCCGTTGTCGCCGTTCTGGACGGGGTCAAGGGCGACGTCATCGTGGTCTCTCCGGCATGGGTTGGCTCGGGCCTGTCCGCACGTGCCGCCTATGCCCAGGCTGCCGAACGGGTGATGGACGCAGTGCGTGACCTGGAACGTCAGCCAAAAGGTGCCAGCCACAATCTGGGTCAGACCCTGCCGGACACGGCACCAATCTCCAATTTCAGTAAGCCGGACTATCTGGCGGCGGTTGAAACCGCCAAGGATTACATCCGCGCTGGCGACATCTTTCAGGTGGTGCCCTCCCAGCGCTGGACCCAGGATTTCCAGTTGCCGCCGTTTGCGCTTTACCGGTCCCTGCGCCGCACCAACCCGTCACCGTTCATGTTCTATTTCAACTTCGGCACCTTTCAGGTCATCGGTGCCAGCCCGGAAATACTGGTGCGGGTGTTTGACGGTCAGGTCACCGTGCGCCCCATCGCCGGCACCCGGCCGCGGGGCGCGACCCCTGCCCAAGATAAAGCCCACGAAGTCAGCCTGCTGGCCGACGCCAAGGAAAATGCCGAACACCTGATGCTGCTGGATCTGGGGCGCAACGATGCGGGCCGGGTCTGCAAGATCGGCACCGTGCACCCCACCGAACAATTTATCATCGAACGCTACAGCCATGTCATGCATATCGTTTCAAACGTGGTGGGTGAACTGGCCGATGATCACGACGCGCTATCGGCACTTCTGGCCGGCATGCCCGCCGGAACCGTATCGGGTGCCCCCAAGGTCCGGGCCATGGAAATCATTGATGAACTAGAGCCTGAAAAACGCGGTGTTTATGGCGGCGGCGTCGGCTATTTTGCCTCAAATGGTGACATGGATATGTGCATCGCCCTCAGAACCGCCGTCCTGAAGGACGAAAAACTTTATATTCAGGCCGGTGGTGGTGTGGTCTATGACAGTGACCCCGAGGCAGAGTTTGAAGAAACCGAACACAAAGCCAGCGCGATCAGACGCGCTGCCGCCGATGCCGGGCTGTTTGCAGAAGATTCAAACCGCTAAGCCACTATTGGGCCAGCAACACCGTTGATAACGGGGCCAGCGCCACGGTACTGGCCCGGTTTCCCAACGCCCATTCCAACAGGGCTGCCCGTGTTTCCGGCAGGTTCTGGCCCACCAGAATTACCCCGGTTTGCTGCCCGGCCCGGAATGCGGCCTGATCTAAGAACCGCTTGATCGCCGCTGCGTCCCGCCCGTTGCCATCAAAAACCCGAAACACCAATGCCGCCGGGACGCCCTCGCGTTCGGCAACCTGCGTTGCGGAATTTAAGCCCCGCGAATAGGTCACCATTCCCATCCCCGATGCTGCCAGCGCCTCGGCAACCTGGGTTGCCACCGAACGGCCCGACTGGAACACCGCAGTAGGGATATCCATTGCCGCCACCGCTTCGGGCACCGCTGCCAGATAAGTTTGAAACGCCACTTCAACATCCTTGGGTGCAGCGCCTTCGGGCAATGGTGTCAGAATGGCAATTTCATTGCCACCGGCGCGAAAAGCCCGCATGATATCAGTTGCGTTGTTTTTGCTGGCATCCACCACATAACTAACCGGAAACGGCAACGGTGTTCCTGGAATTGCCGCGTCGGGCGCATCACCATCCACCAGTAAAACGATGGCCATTAACGGGCGTGCATCCGGGTTTTCAAACGCCTGCGCATATATTTCTATAGCCGGACCGGTCAGCTCGGTTTCTGGCGGCACCCCGGTCGCCTCGGCTTCAAGGGGTGGCTCACTTACGTCTTCGTCAACCACCGGCTCTCGGCTGGTGCGATCAACCACAACGGCAGGGCCGGACACCACGGCTGGTTCAGGTTCTTCAACCATTGCAACTTCCGGTTCGGAGGGTGGTTCAACCGGCTTGGGTGTTTCGACAACAACAGGGGTCGAAAAATCGCTTCCCGGCACGGTTTCAGGAACTGGCGGGGTTGCCACGGCTATTTCTGACTCAGCGATTGGGGCAATTTCTTCGTCCGGCACTTCCGGTGCAGACGGCTCGGGCTCGGCTTCGGTTATCTGCGCCTGTGTGTTGTCCTCAACAACCTCCGGCACGACCTCCTCCACCACGATTTCTGGTTCAGGTTCAGGTTCTGGAACCGGTTCCGGGGATTGGACATCCACAGTCGGTGTCGGATCACCACTTGGCGAAACCGGGGCGACAATATCTGGGTTTGTCAGCGCCGCCGTTTCAGTGTCCGGGACAACAACACCGCTATCCTCTGAAACCGGGTTTTCACTATTGCCAGCAACGTCACCGGGCAGCGGCATTTCAGCCGGTTCTGTGCTTGCCTCAGGGGCCGTGTCAGCCACTGTAGTTTCCGGCTCAACCGCAATTGGCGCGGTTTCCGCAGGCAGACTGCTTTCAGCTACGGGCGTTTCGGGCGCGTCATCTGTTTGCGTGTTAACCATTGCCGCATCAGGTGAAATATCCGCTACTTCACCGGGTGCCTGTGAATTCAAACCAGATGAATCCGTGATTTGCGATAGCATCCAAAGTGACATTATCGACAGTATTGATCCCCAAAGGACACCGGAAAATAGCCCGCGCGCCATAGTTGCCTCCGTAACTTGCCTGTTTTTACTCCGGTTGGTCTTGACCACCGGGCCTGCCTTTGCGCAAGTATACCGCGACAAAGCCCGATGGGGCACCCCTTTTAAAAGAGACACGCAATATGTTGCTGTTGATCGACAACTACGACAGTTTTACCTACAATCTCGTGCACTATCTGGGGGAGCTGGGGGCAGATGTTCAGGTCCACCGCAACGATGAGCTGGACCTGCAACAGGCCATGGCCCTGCAGCCAGAGGCGATTCTGCTATCCCCCGGCCCCTGCGACCCTGATCAGGCCGGAATTTGCCTGGCCCTGACCCGTGCCGCCGCCGAAACCCAGACCCCGCTATTGGGGGTCTGCCTGGGCCATCAGGCCATCGGCCAGGCGTTTGGCGGCGACATTATCCGTTGCCACGAAATCGTGCATGGCAAAATGGGTGAAATCCAACATGACGCCACCGGTGTGTTCAAAGATATCCCGACACCGTTTGAGGCGACGCGCTACCATTCGCTGGTGGTTGATCCGGCCACCCTGCCCGATTGCCTGAAAATCACCGCCAGCCTTGGTGACGGTACAATCATGGGGCTGGCCCATAAAACCCTGCCGATCCATGGCGTGCAGTTTCACCCTGAATCCATTGCTTCGCAACATGGCCATAAACTGTTGCAGAACTTCCTTGATATGGTGCCGGTGACCGCATGAGCGATGGTCTCAAACCCCTGATCGATGCCGCCGCCGATCGCCCCCTGACCAGCGATGAGGCAAAGCGCGCCTTCACCATCCTGTTTGAAGGCGACGGTACGCCCTCCCAGATCGGCGGTTTGCTGATGGCCCTGCGCACCCGCGGCGAAACCGTCACCGAATACGCCGCCGCCGCCTCGGTGATGCGCTCAAAATGCGTGCCGGTAATTGCCCCGACCGGGGCCATGGACATAGTCGGCACCGGCGGCTCTGGCAGGCCAACCCTGAACATTTCCACCGCCACCGCCCTGACCGTGGCCGGTGCCGGGGTGGTGGTCGCCAAACATGGCAACCGCAAACTGTCGTCAAATTCCGGGGCCGCCGACGCCCTTGGCATGAACGGGGTCGAAGTAATGGTCGGCCCCGAAACCGTCCAGCGCGCCCTGTCTGAAATTGGCATCGCCTTCATGATGGCCCCAATGCACCACCCGGCGATCAAACACGTCATGCCCACAAGAATGGAACTGGGCACCCGCACAATTTTCAACATCCTCGGGCCCCTGACCAACCCGGCCGGGGTAAAACGCCAGTTGACCGGTACGTTTTCGCGCGACCTGACCCGCCCAATGGCGGAAACCCTGCTGGAACTGGGCAGTGACAGGGCGTGGCTGGTGCACGGCTCTGACGGCACTGATGAACTAACCATCACCGGCATCAGCTGGGTCTCGGTGCTGGAAAACGGCGCGGTCAGTGATATCGAAATCCACCCGGAAGATGCCGGTTTACCAACCCACAGTTTTGACGACATCACCGGCGGCACACCGCAGGAAAACGGCCGCGCTCTGGCCGCCGTGCTTTCGGGCACAAAAAACGCCTACCGCGACGCGGTGCTGCTGAACGCCGCCGCCGCCCTGCTGATCGCCGATGGCGCCGCTGATCTGCGCGAAGGCGTGGCAATCGCCGCTGCCAGCATCGACAGCGGCAAAGCCCTTGAAAAACTGCAGGCGCTGGCCCGGATCACTTCGGAAAACGCTTAACCCACTGCCTTACACGGCTTCCCTTCATCCGCCCCACAGGGTATTCCAAAGCCATGACAAATATTCTCGATAAAATCCAAGCCTATAAACTTGACGAAATCGCCGCTGCCAAACTGGCGCTGCCCATGGCCGGGCTTGACGACATGGCCCGCGCCGCTGATCCGCCAAGGGGGTTCACCGCGGCCCTGCATGCGGCCTCCCACTCTGGCTATGGCCTGATCGCCGAGATCAAAAAAGCCAGCCCCTCCAAGGGCCTTATCCGCGCCGATTTTGACCCGCCCGCGCTGGCGCAGGCCTACGCCAGCGGCGGTGCCGCCTGCCTGTCGGTGCTTACTGATGGCCCCAGTTTTCAGGGTGACCCCGAATTTCTGACCGCCGCGCGCGCCGCCGTCGATCTGCCGGTATTGCGCAAAGATTTCATGTATGACCCCTATCAGGTCGCTCAGGCGCGGGCATGGGGCGCTGATTGCATCCTGATCATCATGGCCGCCGTGTCGGACGCACAGGCCATGGAACTGGAAGACGCCGCCATTGGCTGGGGCATGGATGTGCTGGTTGAGGTCCATGACGAAGCCGAACTGCAACGCGCAGACAGCCTCAAATCCCCGCTGCTGGGCATCAACAACCGCAACCTGAATACTTTTGAAACCAATCTGGATACCACTCGCCACCTGTCCAAACTGGCCCCGGCTGAAAAAACCCTTGTATCCGAAAGCGGCCTGAACAACCCGGAAGACCTTGCTGATCTGGCGCAATACGGTGCGCGCGCGTTTCTGGTGGGCGAAAGCCTGATGCGTCAGGATGATGTCGCCGCCGCCACCCGCGCGCTTCTGGCCAACCCCCTGACCGCAAGCGGGGGCATGTAATGGCAGACCTGACGCATTTTGACAAATCCGGCGCCGCCCATATGGTTGATGTGTCGGACAAGAAAATAACAGCCCGCATTGCCGTGGCCAGTGGCCACATCACCATGTCAACCGAAACCCTTAATATCATTAAGAACAGCACCGCCAAAAAGGGCGATGTTCTGGGCGTTGCCCGTCTGGCCGGGATCATGGGCACCAAGAAAACATCAGACCTGATCCCACTTTGCCACCCGCTGCCAATCTCCAAGGTGGCGGTGGAACTGACACAGGACCCGGACCTGCCCGGCATCCAGGTGCAGGCCACCGTCAAAACCACCGGCCAGACCGGCGTGGAAATGGAGGCCCTGACCGCCGTGTCCATCACCTGCCTGACGATCTATGACATGCTGAAAGCCGTGCAAAAAGATATGGTCATCGGCGCGGTACGTCTAGAGCTGAAAGATGGTGGAAAATCCGGGCGTTACGAGGCGTAGCTAATGATACCGGTAACCGACGCATTACAACAGATTTTTGATCTGATCAGCCCCCTGGATCACAAAGACATTCCCCTTGGGCAGGCCGCGGGCCGGGTTCTTGCAATGCCCGCCACCGCCACACGCGATCAACCGCCCTTTGCCTCTTCGGCCATGGATGGTTACGCCATCAACAGCGCCGACGCGACGGTTGGTAAAACCATTAAAATAATTGGCGAAGCAGCAGCCGGCCACGGCTATCAGGGCACCGTCAAACCCGGTGAAACCGTGCGCATCTTCACCGGCGCCCCGGTGCCCAATGGCGCAGACAGGGTGGTCATACAGGAAGATGTCACACGAAAAAACACCGATATCACTCTGAATTCGCTGGAAAAAAGCAACCACATCCGCCCAAAAGGCGGCGATTTCAAAATCGGCGACACCATGGATGCACCGCGCCTGCTAAGCGCTGGCGACACCGCCCTGCTGGCGGCCATGAACATCCCCCGCCTCAGCGTTACCCGCCGCCCCGTGGTGGCCCTGATCGCCACCGGCGATGAACTGGTGATGCCCGGTGAGACCCCCAATCATGACCAGATCATTGCTTCCAACAGCTTCGGTCTGGCCGCCCTTGCCCGTCAACATGGCGCTGAAGCACGGACGCTGCCCATAGCGCGGGACAACCCGGCCTCGCTGAAAACCGCATTCGGGCTGGCCAAGGGCGCTGACCTGATCATCACCATCGGCGGCGCCTCGGTCGGGGACCATGACATTGTCGGGGATGTGGCCGATCAATTGGGTGGCGCGCGCAAATTTTACAGGATCGCCATGCGCCCCGGCAAACCCCTGATGGCGGGCACCATTGGCAACTCAATCCACCTTGGGTTTCCGGGTAACCCTGTTTCTTCAATGGTTTGCGGGCATATATTCATGCTACCGGCGCTCTGCATGATGCTGGGTTTACCGGCGCAACCCGCCCCGCGCCTGACGGCCTTAATGGGCCATGACCTGGGTAAAAACGGCCCCCGCGAACATTACATGCGGGCCCTTGTCAAAGGCGGCAGGATCACCAGTTTTGGCAATCAGGACAGTGCCTTGCTTAGCGTATTTTCCCAGACTAACGCGCTGCTGGTGCGCCCGGTCAATGCCCCGGCAATCGCGGCGGGTGAACCGGTGTCCTACGTTCCGATCTGATCCGGCCGGTTGACACATAACGGGAACAGGCATAGAACATATCCTGAACGCCCGAATTAGTGGCGACGCGATATCTGCGGAGGATAAGGCATATGTTAACCCGGAAACAACTGGATCTGTTGAACTTCATACACCGTCGGGTGCAGCGCGAAGGTGTGCCGCCCTCGTTTGATGAAATGAAAGAGGCGCTGAACCTGCGCTCAAAATCCGGTATCCACCGTCTGATCACCGCCCTGGAAGAACGCGGCTTCATCCGCCGTCTGGCGCACCGCGCCCGCGCCATTGAGATCGTGAAGCTGCCCGATGCCATCAGCAAACCCACCGGGTTTACCCCCCGCATCATCGAAGGTGACAAATCCGATCCCCCCGCCAACGCCATGCCGGTTACCTCTATCCACGCCAGCGAAGTGCCGATGATGGGGCGTATTGCCGCTGGTCTGCCAATAGAAGCCATTGCCGACGGCGCCCAGAATATCGCCGTCCCCGGCACCATGCTGCAGGGCACCGGCAACCACTACGCGCTTGAGGTCAAGGGGGATTCTATGATTGATGCCGGCATCAATGACGGCGATGTTGTGGTGATCCGTGAAGGTCCGACTGCCGAAAATGGCGATATCGTCGTGGCCATTGTTGAAGGCCATGAAGCAACGCTGAAAAAATTCCGCCGCAAGGGCAATTCCATTGCACTGGAAGCCGCCAATCCGGCCTATGAAACCCGGGTTTTTCGCGATGATCAGATCAAGGTGCAGGGCAAACTTGTCGGCCTGATCCGCAGCTATTAATCCAAAATACCGCTAATCCAAAACACGGCGGCGGACAGCCGGTGAATTCCACAGGCGCGCCCCGGTTTGCTCCGCTGCACTCAATATTTTCAAACCGCCCTGCCCGGCGCTGATCGCCAGTGACCCGGTGTCGCGCAGCCGCAGCGGATCATAGACCTCACAGCCATAGTCCTGCGGCTCAAGCTGCACAGTGATCACCACCATCACCGCCCGCTTACACGCCGCTGATACCCGGTCCCGCGCGCCGCGCCCGCTCAAATAAACCATGGTGTCACCGGCAAGCTCAAACTCCAGCTCGCCCTTTTGCCCGGCAAATCCCAACCGCTCAAACGCCGCCGCCTGTACCACCCCGTCACCATCGTTTTCCAGCCAGGATTTGGCGGCAAACCCATCGCCGCGCAGCTTGCTCAACACCCGGCCATCCATGGTCATCACCCCAATCAGGCCGCCGGATTCTGAAATCAGAACCGCCGGCCTTTCCACCCCGACCCACAGCACAAACCCGACAATAACCGGAACCGCCCCGACCAAGCGCACGCCCAACCCCCCGCGCCACAGAATTGCCCACAAAAACCCCAGCGCTAAGAATGGCAACACCGCCGGCCCCGGTGTCGGCACATGGCTTAACGCCCCCTCCAGCCCCGCCACCCAATGGGCCACCCCCAGTATCCACTCAATTGCCGGGCGCATCAGCGCCAGCCCGATCCAGCCCAGTCCGAATACCGCCAAACATCCCGTCAGCACCGCGCCGGGCATCACCACCAGCCCCATCAACGGCACCGCCAGCAGGTTGGCCAGCAATCCAAAATCCGCGATCCTGTTGAAATGCGCCGCCGCAATCGGGGCCGTTGCCAGCCCCGCCACCGCGGATGACACCACAACCGCAAACACCGGCCGCGCCCAGCCGGGCAGTTTCGGCCCGTTCCATCCCCGCAATAACCCAAACACCACCACCAGCGCGGTGGTGGCGGCAAATGACATCTGAAAACCGGGGCCCGGCAAGACTTCGGGGCGCAAAACCAACACGATCGTCGCCGCCACCGCCACTGCGCGCAGGGTCACCGCGCGCCTGTCCAGCAGCACTGCGATAAACATCACCGCCACCATGATAAAAGCGCGCTCAGTGGCCACATTGCCCCCCGATATCGCCAGATACCCGGCCCCGACAATCAACGCGACCAGCGCGGCAAGTTTCTTGACCGGCCAACGCAACGCAATCCCGGGCCATGCCGATAAGCCATAGCGCACCATTGCGAAAACAAATCCGGTCAGCAGCCCCATATGCAATCCGGAAATGGCCAGCAAATGCGACAGGTTTGAGGCCCGCAGATCCTCCAGCCCGGCCTGATCCATTCCCGACCGGTCCCCGGTCATCACCGCCGCGGCAAACGCCCCGGCCTTGCCCGGCATAGCAGCTTGCACCCAGCCGGATATCGCCAGACGCAACCGGGTCAGACGCAGCGCCGCGCCCCCCGGTTCGGGCAGCGCAAACGCCAGTACCGGCGTGCGCGTATAACCAACTGCCCCAAGGCGTCCAAACCATGCCTTGCGCTGAAAATCAAAGCCCCCCGGCTCTACCGGGCCCGATGGCGGTGACAAATGCCCGGTCAGAATAACAATCAACCCCGGCTCCGGGTTGATATAGCCCTGCTGCCCATGCAGGGAAATCCGCACCCGCTCCGGGGTTCGCCACGCCGGTACGCGCTTTAGCACCACCTGGTCCAGCGTCAGACGAACCGCATCAGACCCGGATCGATCAACATTTACGATCCGCCCCTCAATCGGGCCATAATAGCGATACCCCAGCACTGGCTCGGCCACGTTTTGCGCCCGTATCCCCGCCAACACCATCCCGGCTATAACCAGTGCCAAAGCACTGAATATCGGGCGGGCATTTTCCGGGGTAAACCGGCCAATCAACAGCAACAGACCACTGCCCAGACCAGCGCCGAACAACCACATTCTGTCCGGCTCCACCGACAGTGAAAAATAGCCACCGATCCCGATCGCCAGACAGATCGGCACCCAACACAGCAATCCGCCCCGTTGTGCGGCAATCGCCTGACCGATGGCGGATATGGGGCGCACACTTGTCCTCTCTGGGTCCAGGGATTAGACCAGCGGTTACGCTATTACACCCATGGTTTCCAAAAGGTTAATGCCAATGCCCGACACCCCCGTTGTCACCCGTTTTGCCCCTTCACCAACCGGAATGCTGCATATCGGTTCGGCCCGAACTGCGCTGTTCAACTGGCTCTATGCACGGGGTCGGGGTGGCAAATTCCTGCTCCGGGTGGAAGACACCGACCGCGCCCGCTCGACACCGGAAGCAACCGCCGCGATTTACGCCGGCCTGAAATGGCTGGGCATTGACTGGGACGGAGACGCGACCAGCCAGTTTCAATCGGCCCCCCGCCATGCCGAAGTCGCCCATGCCATGCTGGCTTCGGGCCACGCCTATAAATGTTTTTCAACGCAGGAAGAAATTCAGACCTTCCGCGATGCCGCCCGGGCCGAAGGGCGCTCAACCCTGTTCCGCTCACCATGGCGCGACGCTGATCCGGCCGACCACCCAAACGCCCGCTTTGTTATCCGTGTCAAAGCCCCAGGCACCGGGCAAACCGTGATCAAAGATCAGGTGCAGGGCGATGTGATCTGGCAAAACGACCAACTGGACGACATGATCTGCCTGCGCTCGGATGGCAGCCCCACCTATATGCTGGCAGTGGTGGTGGATGACCACGACATGGGCGTCACCCACGTGATCCGCGGGGATGACCACCTGGCCAATGCCGCGCGGCAGATGCTGGTCTATACTGCCATGGGCTGGGATGTGCCGGTCTGGGCACATATCCCCTTAATCTTCGGCCCTGACGGCAAAAAACTGTCCAAACGCCACGGTGCCACCGGGGTCACAGAATATCAGGCGCTCGGGTATCCGGCCGCGGGCATGCGCAATTACCTGACCCGGTTGGGCTGGTCCCACGGCAATGATGAATTTTTCACCGATCAACAGGCCCGCGACTGGTTTGACCTAAAGGGAATCGGCAAATCCCCAGCCCGGTTTGACACCAAAAAGCTGGAAAACCTGTGTGGTCAGCAGATGGCGGTTTCCGACGATGCTGCACTCGTAGCAGAACTGGGTGAATTTCTGGTCGCAACCGGACAACCAACCCTGAGTGATATACAATTATCAGACCTGACACGCAGCATGTATTGCCTGAAAGATCGCGCCAAGACATTTATACAACTTATTGAAAAAGCTCACTTTATCCTAACATCCAGACCCATAATCCCAGATGATAAATCCGCCAGGTCACTTGATATTGTATCCCTTGGCATACTGAAAGAATTGACGCCGCACCTGCAAAATGCTAGCTGGAACCGCGACACGCTGGAAACCGTCGTGGCCGGGTACGCAACGGCCAGTGACACCAAGCTAGGCAAGATTGCACAGCCCCTCAGGGCGGCCCTTGCCGGGCGATCAGTTTCACCCAGTGTTTTTGATATGATGCACGTACTGGGCCGCGATGAAACGCTGGCCCGGATCAATGACGTGCTTGGCCAACAGGCCGATAATTAGAACGGGTCTGGCCATTTTGGGCCGACCAGCCAGAAGGGGAAAAACATGGCAGACACTCAAAAAACCGCGACACTAACCTTTGACAATAAAAAGGTCGACCTGCCGATATATTCCCCCACGGTTGGTCCCGACGTGCTGGATATCCGCAAACTTTATGCCCAGGGCGATGTCTTCACATATGATCCCGGCTTTACCTCCACCGCCGCCTGCGAAAGCTCGATCACCTATATCGACGGTGAAAAGGGCGAGCTTTTGCACCGCGGCTATCCAATCGACCAACTGGCCGAAAAATCCCATTACCTTGAGGTGTGTTACCTGCTGCTTTACGGCGATTTACCCAAGGGCAACCAGCTGGAAACATTTGAGAATCTGGTCACCAACCACACCATGCTGCATGAGCAGATGATGTATTTCTTCCGCGGCTTCCGGCGCGATGCCCACCCGATGGCGGTGATGACCGGCGTGGTTGGCGCCATGTCAGCCTTTTACCATGACAGCACCGATATATCCGACCCGCACCAGCGCGAGGTCGCCACCATCCGCATGATCGCCAAAATGCCGACCATTGCGGCCATGGCCTATAAATTCACCGTCGGGCAGCCGTTTGTCTATCCGCGCAACGATCTGGATTACGCCAGTAATTTCCTGCGCATGTGTTTTGCCCTGCCGGCTGAAGAATATGAAGTAAACCCGATCCTGTCCCGCGCCATGGACCGGATATTCACCCTGCATGCGGATCACGAACAGAACGCCTCGACCTCCACAGTGCGGCTTGCCTCCAGTTCCGGGGCCAACCCGTTTGCCTGTATCGCGGCGGGTATTGCCTGCCTCTGGGGTCCGGCCCATGGCGGTGCCAATCAGGCTTGTCTGGAAATGCTTAAGGATATTGGCACGGTTGACCGCATTCCCGAATTTATTGCCCGTGCCAAGGACAGGGATGACCCGTTCCGCCTGATGGGTTTCGGGCACCGGGTTTACAAAAACTTTGATCCGCGCGCCACGGTGTTGAAACAATCCGCAGATGAGGTTCTCAGCCTGCTCGGCGTCGAAAACAACCCGACCCTGCAAGTGGCAAAAGAGCTTGAAAAACAAGCGCTGGAAGACCCGTATTTCACTGAGAAAAAACTGTTCCCGAACGTAGATTTCTACTCCGGCATTATCCTTGAGGCCATGGGCTTTCCCACCTCAATGTTCACACCAATATTCTCGGTTGCCCGCACTGTCGGCTGGATTTCCCAGTGGAAAGAAATGATCGAGGACCCGGCGATGAAGATCGGCCGCCCGCGCCAGCTATATACCGGCGCAACCCTGCGTGACTATGTGGATGTCGAAGATCGCTAAACCCACCGCCCCTGGCAACGGGACCTCGATTATTCTGCGAATAATCGCGCAGGTCGCACCCCTAGCGCCCCTCATAAATCGCGGGGCGTTTTTCCATGAACGCCAGAACGCCTTCCTTGAAATCCCGGGTGTGGCCACATTCGCCCTGTAATTTGGCCTCCAGTGCCAGTTGCTCCGTCAGATCATTGTCAAAACTAGCCCGCATCGCTGATTTCAGATTGCGATAGGCCAGCGTCGGCCCGGTCGCCAGTTTGGCAGCCCGATCATTCCAATGCGCGTCAAAATCCTCGTCTGCCACCGCCTCCCAGATCATGCCCCAGTCGCTGGCCTGATCCGCCGTTATCGGCTCGGCAAACAGTGCCGCTCCCATGGCTTTGGCAAATCCCATCTGGCGCGGCAGCCAATAGGTGCCACCGGCATCCGGTATCAGCCCGATCCGGGTGAAAGCCTGCAAAAACACCGCTGAACGGCTGGCGATCACCACGTCACAGGCCAGCGCCAGATTGGCCCCGGCCCCGGCCGCCGCCCCGTTTACGGCGGCAATGACCGGTATCTTACAGTCATATATCGCGCGCAGCATCGGCTCATATTCATCGCGCAATGTGCGCTCCATATCCACCGACCCGGCGGTCACCCGGTCGCCCAGATCCTGACCGGAACAAAACGCCTTACCCTTGCCGGTGATCACCAGAACCCGCGCCTGTTTCTCGGCATCCTTCACAGCATACAAAATTTCGGCCCGCATCTGGGTGTTCAGCGCATTCATGACTTCGGGTCGGTTCAGTGCCAGCACGGCAATATCACCGCGCAGGGACAGGCGAATGGTTTGGTATTGCATGGGGGATACGGCTCCGGCTGAATTACTTTGTCTCTAGATAGGCAGAATATCCGCCAAGGCAAAGCTCAACCCGGCATTAGCTGTTAAGTATTTTACTCAGTCGGTTTTTTTCCTGATCGCTCAGGGCATCCGGCACCGCAGCGTTTTCACGTTTGCGGATATAGGTGATCCCAATGCCAAGCGCCAATAACAACATCACCGGACCGGCGATCCACAGCAATTTATTGGCCCCGGCCATGGTGGGCTTCAGCAGCACATATTCGCCGTAACGATCAACGATAAATTCAATCGCCGCCTCGTCGCTGTCGCCCGCCACCAGTCGTTCGCGCACCAACAGACGCAGATCACGCGCCAGATCGGCGTTGCTTTCGTCGATGCTTTCGTTGCGACAGACCAGACAGCGCAACCCCTTGGACATTTCACGCGCCCGGGCTTCCAGCACCGGATCATCCAGAATTTCATCGGGTTGCACCGCGAAAACCGGGCTGGCCATCAGGGCCAGTATCAGGAAAAGACGCTTCATTCCGCTGGCACCGCCGCGATTTTGGCCTGTTTTCGCGCCCCGGCGGCAATCCTGTGTCGCCGATCGGTCAGGCTCAGGAAACCACCAAGCGCCATAATGATCGCGCCAACCCACAACCAGTTTGCAAAGGGTTTGATATAGGTGCGCACGGTCCAGCCGCCATCGGCCTGCTGATCACCGATCACCACATAGATATCGCGCAGGGCACCGTTTTTAATCGCCGCCTCGGTGGTGGGCATCTGGGCCACGGTATAAATACGCTTTTCCGGTGTCAGCGTGGCAATTTTCTTGCCGTTCTCAGAAATCGTCATGGTTGCCAGCGTGGTGATGTAATTTGGCCCCTGCTCACGGTGGACTTTGTCCAAAGATACGGTCAGTCCGGATACTTCAAAGCTTTCACCAATGGCCGCCACGCGGATATCTTCCACGCTCCAGGCCAGCATCCCGGCAATGCCCATAAAGGTGATCCCCAGACCGCCATGGGCCACAACCCGGCCCCAGTCAGATCGGGGCAACCGCACCATTCGGCGCAGCTTGGAGCTCAGATTACCGCGTCCGGTACGCTGCATCAGATCCAGCACCGCGCCCCCCACCAGCCACACCGCCAGCATGGCACCAATAGGACCGATTGCAGAGCGACCGGTCTGGATTGACCAGACAAGTGCCCCAACTGCCAGAACCAGTAACCCAAGCGCCCATAACGGCCGCAGGGCCTTGCGAAGATTGGCCCGTTTCCACGGCAACAGCACGCCCAGTGGCAACACAATGGCCAACGCCACGAAAAACGGGGTAAATGCCGCGTCAAAAAACGGTGGCCCAACCGACAGTTTACGCCCCAGAAACAGTTCTGCAATCAGCGGCCACAACGTGCCGGTAAAGACCACAAACGCCGCCACTGCCAACAGGATATTATTCAGCACCAGCGCGCTTTCGCGGCTGACCACGGCAAATACGCCCTTGGCCTCCATGGCACTTGCGCGAAACGCAAACAACGTCAGCGCCCCGCCCATGAACACGCCCAGAATACCCAGAATAAACACACCACGCGCCGGATCACTTGCAAATGCATGTACCGATGTCAGCACGCCCGAGCGCACAATAAACGTCCCCACCAGCGAAAACCCAAAGGCCAGGATCGCCAGTAATATGGTCCAGCTTTTCAGGGATTCGCGTTTTTCAACCACGATGGCGCAATGCAACAAGGCCACCGAGATCAGCCACGGCATGAACGATGCGTTCTCAACCGGGTCCCAGAACCAGAAACCACCCCAACCCAATTCATAATAGGCCCACCAGGAGCCCAGCGAAATTCCAATGGTCAGAAAAATCCAGGCGGCCAGGGTCCAGGGCCGAACCCAGCGCCCCCAGGCCGCGTCAACGCGCCCCTCCAGCAGGGCTGCCACCGCAAACGAAAATGTCATCGACAGGCCAACATAGCCCAAATATAAAAACGGCGGATGGAACGCCAATCCGGGATCCTGCAACAGCGGATTAAGATCGCGCCCGTTCATTGGCGGAATGGCTTCGCGCAGAAACGGGTTTGACGTGAACAGAATAAAGCCCAGAAATGCCACGCCAATAGAGGCCTGAATACCCAGAACCCGCGCCCGCAATGTTGACGGCAGGTTACCGCCAAACTTGGCCGCACTGGCGCCAAACATTGCCAATATCAGTACCCAGAGCAGTAATGAGCCTTCGTGATTTCCCCAGACACCGCTAAACTTATACAGCATCGGCTTATCGGTATGGGAATTTGCCACCACCAGTTTCAATGAGAAATCTGATGAGACAAAGGCATAGGTCAGTACCGCAAACGAAAATGCCAGCAAAAATAACTGCGCATAGGCCGCTGGTTCGGCCACATTCATCCAGGCAATATTGCGCCTGTGTGCGCCCACAAGGGGCACTACCGTTTGTACAAGGGCGACCATAAGGGCCAGAATAAGGGCGAAGTGTCCGAGTTCTACTAACATAGGCCAACCCTAGCCAAATAGCGCATTTTCACAATGGCCAAAGGCCCGGAAATCACGCGCCAATTGTCACATCTTCGCGTGCTGGCCGGTTTTACCCCCCTGAACCAGACGAAACCGGCCCTCAACCACAACATCGGGCCGTTGCTGAATTTCCTTCAGACAATCCCGCAACGCCCGGTCCAGCTCGGCTGCGGCCAGTTGATGCTTCACAAACGCTTCCTTCAGATTTTTCGCCATTTTCGTCCTTCTATTAATTTGCACCCGCTCAAGGCTAGCTGCGCGGCAACCTCTCACGGATCAGAATGGCCAGCTCCGACAACACCTGAGAATTCTTGTTCACCACATCGCGGGTGGCCTGATCTTTCTGATAATCCCGGTACAGCAGATAAAACACCAGCAATACCCAGGGGCCGTTTTCGGCCAGAATGTTGATAAACAATGACGGGGTCATTTCTGCGCCCTCCAGTCATCCAATGCCGGGTTGGCTTCCTGCACCGCCCCGCCCTGCAACGCGGCTAAGGCCGCCAGGTTGCTGGTCACATTGCCAACGCGCGCCATGGTCAGCGCAATTGAGCGTTGAAATTCCTGCCCCTTCATTTGGTGGCGCGCACCAAAATAAAACGACACGATCGCCCCCAGCAGCCACCAAAGCGGTTCCGGCACCAAAGCGATGCCCTGCATGCGCGACGCAAACCATATCGGATCCACCATCGCGGCCACAAACAGCCCCAGTGTCCCCAGCGCCAGTGCCGGGCGCGGCAGGCGGTTCAGCCCATCCATGAACCGGTCAAACAGGCCCTTTCGCTCCAACGCAAATTCACTGGCGAACTGCCCAAGGGCCGCGGCGCGATACCTCGCCTCGCGTTCAGCCCCGGCTTCAGTGTTTTCGCGAAACACCTCAACAGTGTCTTTCACCAGATTGCGCCCGCCGCCAAACAGCAGATTAAAAATCGCCGCCACTAACCCCATGCCAGCACCCGCGCGGCATGTTGGGCCGCACTCAGATGGTATTGTTCTGAAATAAATTCCTCAGCCCGCCTGATCCAACCGCCCTTGCCGCCGTCCCGGCGCCGGGCGAACTTGCGGCTGGCCACCCGGCGATCCGCCAGCGCGTAATAATAATTACGCCGGGCGATCCCGTAGGCATCAGCCAGAAAATCCGGTGCCTCGCCAAATGCCAATTCACAGGCACGCAGGGTTTGCGGACCAATTTTTCCATCCACATTCACCACATGCCCCATTTCCAACATCAAACGTTGTAATACCTTCACCGCGTTGCTGCCCGAATTTACATACATGTCAAAAACCGACGCCTGCAAAACCTCAGGCAATTTGTTGATCCGGGGGCGAAAGAAATAATCACGAATAAAAATATCCCGTGCCTGATCCTTGCTCAGCGCCTTCACATCGGCCGCGTTAATCTTGCGATCCCCTGTCAGCTCCATGCGCAACCGACGCAATGTTCCCAATGTCACCCCAAACTTTGTGGCGCCACCCGGATCAGCCGGATCATTTACATAGCCGCCCTCGCGGGCGACGATTTCATTGGCAATTGCTTCTATTCGTTCCATTCGCATTGACCCGAAATTAGTGAAAACTCAGCCAACAGCCTGCAAACAAGGCCTTAATATCGCCTGACGCAAGCGCGCGCTGGGGTATTTGGGCAACAGTATCGGTGCAAATTATTTTCGAATTCCTCACAATACACACAATTCTGCCCACGCTTTTTCACGAGGCAGTGTTTCCCTGTTCACAGGAACAGCTGCCACATCATCTGTTTCAGGGGGCGACAACCGACACCTAGCTGCCAGGAGTAACGGTATGATGATCCATGAAGACCCGCGTGAAAACACGCGCGAAATCAACGACGGTCCGCACAAACCTAAGGACCGTGAAAAAGAAATTAAATCCGAAAAAGAAAATACGGAAGAAAGCTACCGCTATACCGACTGGGCCAGTTTCTAAACTCTCTATCCCCCGGTTCCCGCGTCGTTTAAACCCGGGTCAGGAGAATTTTGATTTGACCGACCCCGTTTCAACTATCCGAAACCTCGGCCCGGCCAGCGAAAAGCAATTCGCCCGCGTCGGCATCCACACAGCGCAACAATTGCGCGACATGGGTGCGGATGCCGCCTATAAATTGCTGCTGAAAAACGGTACACGCCCACATTTCATAGGCTATTATGTTCTGGTTATGGGCCTGCAGGGGCGGCCATGGAACGATTGCAAAGGTGCCGAAAAGTCCGCTCTGCGCACAAAATTTGATGCCCTGAAAGCCAACTCACATGATAAGGGCCGCTCCGATCTGGAAGCGACCCTCAATAGAATTGGCGTTATTTCACCCCGGTAGTCCGAATTTTCGCAGAAAATTCGATCCGTTTTTTCCTGCGAAAAAACGCCGCGCCTCAACCAACCAGCTCAAGCCCGGAAAAGAAGAACGCAATTTCTTCGGCAGCAGTTTCCGGTGCATCCGAGCCATGTACTGAATTTTCGCCGACAGATTCAGCAAATTCAGCCCGCACTGTGCCCGGTGCCGCATCCGCCGGGTTGGTGGCCCCCATGACTTCGCGGTTTTTCACAATCGCGTCTTCGCCCTCTAGCACCTGAACCACCACCGGTTCGGACGCCATGAATTCACACAGCTCGTCATAAAATGGCCGCTCGGCATGGACGACATAGAATTGTCCGGCCTGCGCCTTAGTCAGGTGAATGCGTTTTTGCGCGATTATACGCAGACCCGCGTCTTCAAATTTTGCGTTGATCTTGCCAGTCAGGTTGCGGCGCGTGGCGTCGGGCTTGATGATGCTGAATGTACGTTGGATGGCCATTGGAACCTCTATCTGCTTTGAATTGGCAAGCCTTGCACCCGCCTTTAATATCTTCGCGACGCCCTAACATGGTGACCGGCGCATTAAAAGGACCTTAGCGGACGCACTCCCAGATAGTTGACATTGGAAATAAATGATAAGAACATAGAGCGAACAAACGGGTCGATCATGTACAGCACCAACTATAAGAATACCCTGATAACGCCGTCGCCAGATTGCCGTGTCGATGACGCCGAAGAACCGACCAAGCCAAATGGTATTGCAACGCTGCAATTCCATTTAATCATGGATGCCCCCTATTGGCTCGACAGTGACGACGTGATCACTCGTGTCCATGCAACGCGCAAAGACATTTCCGAAAATGATTATGCTGACTTTCGCACCGGGTATTTTTCAAAGGGTCAGGCCTGCTTGCGTGCGTCACCGTTGGTCAAAAGCCACGGCTGGGCTATCCATCACAATTTCGACGGTAAAATCGCACTGATTGATCCCGCATCCGAAGAATTTAACCAACTCTCAAAAGATCCCGATATTGCCAAAGTTGCTGGGATGCGCAATCGTCGCGCCTGAACCCATAACACCCCATTGACCCTGCCCTGAAGCTGGGGCAAACCGCGCGCATGCTGGTGATTGATAACATATCCTATTCCGT
>CAZETX010000003.1:0-26489 GCA_964514925.1 uncultured Marinosulfonomonas sp. | reverse complement strand
GGCCGCTACCCGCATACCGTTATCATCGTCAGCCATGACCGCGCCCTGCTGAACCGCGCCGTTGGTGGTATCCTGCACCTTGAGGACCGCAAGCTGACCTTCTATCAGGGCCCCTATGACACGTTCGCGCGCTCCCGCGCTGCCCGCATTGCCGGCGCCGATGCCGCCAATAAACGCATAGAAGCCAAACGCGCCCATTTGCAGAAATTCGTTGATCGCTTTCGCTATAAAGCCAGCAAGGCCGTGCAGGCCCAGTCCCGCATCAAGATGATCGAAAAGCTCAGCCCGATCTCCACCCCGCAGGAAGCAGCGCTGAAACGCTTTACCTTCCCGCAACCCGAAGAACTGTCGCCCCCCATCGTCATTCTGGAAAACACCGCCGTTGGCTATGATGGCAAACCGGTTCTGAAAAATCTGAACCTGCGCATAGATCAGGATGACCGCATCGCGCTACTTGGCCGCAATGGTGAAGGGAAATCCACGCTTTCCAAGCTGTTATCAGACCGTCTTGAACCGCTGGAGGGCCGGATCACCAAGGCCAATAAGCTGCGGGTGGGCTATTTCGCCCAGCATCAGGTGGATGAGCTGTTTATCGACGAAACCCCGATAGATCACATCCGCCGCCTGCGCCCAAATGAGCTGCCGGGCAAGCTGCGTTCGCGTCTGGGGGGCTTTGGTATCGGCGCGGAACAGGCCGAAACCCTTGTGGGCCGCCTGTCGGGGGGGCAAAAGGCGCGCCTGTCACTGATGATCGCCACCCTTGATGCACCCCATATGCTGATATTGGATGAGCCGACAAACCACCTGGATATCGAAAGCCGCGAAGCGCTGGTGGATGCCCTGACAGCCTATACCGGTGCGGTCATTCTGGTCAGCCATGACATGCACCTGCTGTCACTGGTGGCGGATCGGCTTTGGCTGGTCAAGGATGGCCATGTGGCCCCCTATGAAGATGATCTGCAGGCCTACCGCAAATTGCTGCTGGCGACCGACAAGCCCAAAGACAAAACCAAACCTGCAAAACCAAGACCCAAAACCAGCAACAGCCAGTTGCAGGCCCTGCGCGCGGATGTAAAAAATTGTGAAGCACGGGTGCAGAAACTCAATGACATGCGCGACAAACTTGCCAAAAAACTGGCCTCGCCTGAGCTTTATGAAGAAGATAAAAAGGCCGAAGCGCAGGTCTGGCAAAAGAAATATGCCGAAGTAATGAACGGGCTGGACCGGGCCGAAACCATGTGGATGGCGGCCCTGGAGAAACTTGAAAAGGCCAACGCGTGACGATGGAACTTGCGCCCCTGATCCCCGCCTTTGTCACCCTGCTGGTGGTGATTGATCCGATCGGGCTGGCGCCGATGTTTGTGGCGTTGACCAAGGGGGCCAGCCCGCTTTACCGCCGGTCTGTGGCACTTCGGGCCTGTTTTATCGGGGCGTTTTTACTGACCCTGTTCGGGCTGTTTGGGGAAGCTGTACTGGGCTTTATCGGTATCACCATGCCGGCTTTCCGCATCGCCGGGGGAATATTATTGTTCATCACCGCGCTGGACATGTTGTTTGACCGGCGCAGTACACGGCGAAAAGACCAGTCTGCCAACGCCGACGATCCGTCCGTCTTCCCATTGGCCACCCCGCTGATTGCCGGTCCCGGTGCCATTGCCACCATGATCCTGCTTACCGGACAGGCCAATGATCCGCTGGATCTGCTGGCGGTGCATCTGGTTATGTTCACGGTCATCGCGCTGGTGCTGGTGTTTTTTCTGGCCGCTGGTTTGATTGAGCGGGTCCTTGGCGATACCGGCACCAATGTTATCACCCGCCTGCTGGGCATGTTGCTGGCCGCATTGTCGGTCCAGTTTGTTCTGGACGGGCTGGCCAGTTTTGGGCTGGCCACGGGCCTGGGCTGACATTTCACCCATCAATACCTATCTATTCCCCATGACAGGAGGACATGATGCAAAGCGATGATATGGCGCAACTGGCCTATTTGCTGGTGCTGGCGGTGGCTGTTGCCGGTTGGTTCATTGCTGAAAACCGGCGCAGTCTGGGCAAGGCCACGCGACAGGGCATTGTCTGGGGCCTGATATTCATCGGCGTTATTGCCGGTGTCGGGCTGTGGAACGATATCCGTGACGATGTCATGCCACGACAGTCGGTGATCGGCGACGGCGTGATTGACGTTGCGCGCAATTCGGACGGGCATTTTTATCTGGTGCTGGAAATGAACGGCAAATCGGTGGAATTCATCGTCGATACCGGGGCCAGCGACGTGGTTCTGACCCTGAAAGACGCCAAACGCATCGGCCTGAACCCGGATGATCTGGTATTTTCCGGGCGCGCCAACACCGCCAACGGCACCGTTGAAATTGCGCGCGCACGGGTGAATGAGGTACAGTTGGGTGATATCCGCGACACCGATCTGCGGGTGTCGGTCAACGGTGGCGACATGAATGGCTCCCTTTTGGGCATGTCCTATCTCAGGCGGTTTGACAGCATTGAGATTAAAGGCGACCGGCTAATTCTGACACGCTGATCCAGCGGCGCGCCTGCGGCGCATTTCTTTTAGCCCTTCGGGCGATTTCCGCTCCGCTCGGGGAGTATTTTTGCAAAGAAAAAGTCAGGTTGTAATGGGGTCAACGGCGCGGGCCGGATTGCCAACATATGTCACCCCGGCTGCAACATCTTTGGTTACAACACTTCCCGCGCCAATGGTGGCACCCATTCCGATTGTTACCCCCGGCAGGATAATAGCACCGCCGCCAATCCAGACCTGTTCACCAATGGTAACCGGTTTGGCAATTTCCAGCCCCTTGGCCCGTTTATCCGCTTCCTTGTGGTGCTCAGCACAATAGATCTGAACCGTGGGCCCCAAAAGTGAACCTGCCCCGATCGAAACCTGCGCCGTATCCAGAATTACGCACCCGGCGTTTAGATAGACGCCTTTTCCCAGCGAAATATTGATGCCATAGGCACAATGAAATGGGGCTTCTAGGAACACGTCATCGGCGCAGCTTCGGAACAGTTGTTTAAGGCATGGTGCGATATTGCCGCGCTGATCTGGTGACATTGAATTGTGATCATGGACCGCCAGCCGGGCAAGGGTACGCAGTGCCTCAAGTTCATCGTCAAGACAGCTATACCACACGCCCGACGCCATTTTTTCGCGCGCGCTCAGGGGCTTAGCCACCGCTTTGTGCCTGCATCGCCCATTTGCCGCCATCCTGGGACCAGTATTTGGCGGCGCACCCGGCCTTACTCAGGTTTTTCCACTGCACACGGGCGGCTGCCAGCGCGTCCGGATCATTGCCATCAAACAGCACACAAACCCGCTCCAGCTTTTCGACCTCCGCGGCACCTACATCGGCCCCGTCCACCGCCATCAGGCAGCTGGCACCATTGGCCGCATCCATTCCGCAGCTTAGCAATATCGGCTGATCGGCGTCATGTTTCCCACCTGCCAGCCCGTGGGCCAGAAACCCGTCCTCTGGCCCCAGCCACAGCTGTTTGTCCAGCCAGTCCATACGTTCACCCGAGGTGCCGCGCACATGCACGCGCCAGTCAGCCGCGCGCGCCTTGCCCAACAGCATCGGCAGGGTCACCTCAAGCGAGGATTGTGTCAGATGGTAGAAATATACCGCGCCCATCAGCCCTCAAACTTATTTGCGATCAACCGGTTAAGCGCCAAAATACCCCAACCGCTGGCACCCTTGGGGGCCAGTGCGGTTTCGGTCTTGGTGCTGGCCACCCCGGCAATATCCAGATGTATCCACGGGGTTTCATCCTTGACAAACCGCTTCAGGAATTGCGCCGCAGTGATCGATCCGGCTTCGCGTCCACAGCTGTTGCGCATATCGGCCACCCGGGATTTCAGCATCTTGTCATAGGCCGGGCCCATGGGCATGCGCCAGGCACCTTCGCCTTCGGCCTCTGCCGCCTTCAAAAACCAGTTGCACAGCGCGTCATCGTTGGAAAACACCCCGGCTTTTTCATGCCCCAGACCAACAATGATCGCCCCGGTCAGGGTCGCCAGATTGATCATGCCCGTGGGTTTGAACCGTTCCTGCGCATACCACAGAATATCGCTCAGAACCAAACGCCCCTCGGCATCGGTATTGATGATCTCAACCGTGTCGCCCTTCATGGAAGTCACCACATCACCGGGGCGCATGGCGCGCCCGTCGGGCATGTTTTCAACGATACCGACAATGCCGACAACATTGGCCCTGGCCTTGCGCAGCGCCAGGGTTTTCATGACACCCGATACCACCCCGGCACCGCCCATATCCATGGTCATGTCTTCCATGCCACCGGACGGCTTAATGCTGATGCCGCCGGTATCGAACACCACGCCCTTGCCCACCAGCGCAAATGGTTTTTCCTTACCACCTCCCTGCCATTGCATCACCACCACCCTGGACGGGCTTTCCGAGCCTTCGCCAACGGCCAGCAACGTGTTCATCCCCAGTTTTTTCAGCGCTGGTTCGTCCAGCACCTCAACCTTGACCCCCAGTTTGCTCAGCCCCTTCAGACGGGCGGCAAATTCGGTGGTGGTCAGAATGTTTGATGGCTCATTAATCAGATCACGGGTGAAAAACACCCCCTCAGCCAGCGCCGCCAGATCAACCGCCCGATCGTTTATCTGTCCCGGATTGCTGACCATCACCGTCACCCCGGTACTGTCGGTTTTGGGCTTGGAGCGGTGATCTTCAAAACTGTAGCCCCGCAGCGCAATCCCCAAAGCCAGTTCACCGGCATGTTTCAGATTGCCCAGCAACACCAGCAACGGTACGCCTGCCTTGGCTTTGGCAATGCTCGCACCGGCCCTGCGCGCCTCATCCACTGACGCGTTGCGCTCCAGTTTTACCACCTGCACCGCCGTGGCCTGCATGGCTGCCGGAAACGCCAGATCGCGCGCCTCACCGGTTTTCATCTTTTCAAACGCCTCACTAACAACCAATCGCCCCAGCGCACCCTTG
Source organism: uncultured Marinosulfonomonas sp. (assembly GCA_964514925.1). Lineage (GTDB taxonomy): Bacteria > Pseudomonadota > Alphaproteobacteria > Rhodobacterales > Rhodobacteraceae > NVTR01. The sequence goes on along the minus strand of CAZETX010000003.1, from coordinate 21,516 downwards.
GTCAGCCGGTTCACCCGGCGCGCCGCCTGGTTCAGTTTACCTTCGGCACCGATGCTCAGAACCACCCGGCCCTCGAACCCCTCGATGACATTCAGATCAATGGCGGTGATTTTGGGGATGATGGGCGTGTTCATGGGATTCCTTTCAGGCAATATCCTGCCATTGGTAATCGGGCTTTTTGCAATTGACCAGATATGAGTTTTCCCCGCCCGCGCAATCGGCTAGAAACACCGACAACAGGCAGCCATTTCAAACAGGGAACCCGCGTGGCCAAATTTGACCGATATCTGATATCGCAACTTATGGTGCAGTTCGGGTTTTTCGCGCTGGTGCTGGTGATGATCTATTGGGTCAACCGGGCGGTTTTACTGTTTGATCAGCTGATCGCCAATGGCCATTCGGCACTGGTATTTCTTGAATTCAGCGCCCTGACCCTGCCCAATGTCATCCGCCTTGTGGTGCCCATTGCCACCTTTGCCGCTTCGGTGTTCTGCGCCAACCGACTGGCCTCTGACAGTGAACTGGTGGTGGTGCAATCCACCGGGTTTTCCCCCTACCGACTGGCGCGCCCGGTGTTGGTTTTTGGCATCATGGTCGGGCTGATGCTGTCAATACTCACCCATTTTCTGGTCCCCGCCAGCCTGGTGCAACTGGCCGAACGCCGGGTAGAGATTGAAACAAACTCCACCGCGCGGTTTTTGCAGGAAGGCGTGTTCCTGCACCCTTCCGACGGGATTACGTTTTATGTCAAAGACATCTCAGCCAATGGCGCGATGAACAGTATTTTTCTGTCTGACAACCGGGACGTTGACCAGCAAACCAGTTTTTCCGCCAAACAGGCCGTACTTTTCGCCGGGGAAGACGGGCCGAAACTGATCATGATCAACGGCATGATCCAAAACCTGGATACGTCCACCCAGCGCCTGACAACCACCCAGTTCAGTGAATTTGTGCTTGATCTGGCCCCCCTGATCAAAGGCATTGGCAAACGCAGTCAAAACCCGACGCAGTTGCCGACCTCGGTTTTGCTCAACCCCAGCGAACAGGACATTTCAGATGCCAATTCCACCCGTGCCAATTTTCTTCAGGCCGGCCATGAGCGCTTTGCACAGGCAATTTTCAGCGTCGCTCTGGCATTGATCGGTTTTTCCAGCCTGTTGTTGGGCGGCTTCAGCCGATTTGGCCTGTGGCGTCAGATTTTTGCAGCGCTTATCCTGTTTATCCTTCTGAAAACGCTGGACAATGTGTTTAATGATATCGCCCGGCAAGACCCGAAAAACTGGCCAATGACCTATGCTTCATCCGTCCTTGGCTTCCTGAGCGCCTATCTTATCCTGCTGATCGCGGCCCGTGGCCGGATCTTTCCCATCCGCAGGGGGGTGTGATGCGGTTATATCTCTATTTTGCCAGACGTTTTACAATGGGAATACTGGGCCTGTCCGGGGTATTTGTTCTGTTGTCGGTTTTGTTGGAAATGATCGAAGTCCTGAAACGCTTTGACAGCTCTGATATCGGGTTCATTGAAATCGTAAAACTGACTGCCTTGCGCATGCCAAGCGGGCTATATGATATTTTACCGCTGGTCTTTATACTGGCAACACTTACCATGTTCCTCAGCCTTGCAAAATCCAGTGAACTTGTGGTCGCGCGGGCGGCCGGTCGCAGCGCATTGCGCTCGTTAATTTCGCCGCTGATTGTGGCATTCATAATGGGTGTATTCACCGTCGCAGTATTTAACCCACTGGTTGCCGCCACATCAAAAATCTACACGATCACGGCGAATGGCCACCTAAGTGGGACCCAGTCAACGCTTTCCCTTAGTCGCGAAGGGCTTTGGTTGCGACAGGGCTCAGACGCCGGGCAAACTGTCATTCGGGCGGATCGCGCAAATTTTGATGGCACCACCCTGATGGGGGCAACATTTTTGGGCTTTGACTCTGATAGTATTCCGTTATTCAGGATCGAAGCGGAACAGGCCACCCTGACGGATGGCGCATGGCTGGCCAACAATGTAAAAGAATGGCGGTTCAATGCCGGGGAGAATGCAGAATTGAATGCCGTCAAGCTTGAACAAACCCGCATCCCGACCGACCTGACACGGGATCAAATTCTTGATGGTTTTGGCACGCCAAAATCCATCCAGATCTGGGACCTGCCTGAATTTATTGACAACCTCGAAAAGGCTGGGTTTTCGTCACGCCGTTACCGGATGCGGCTGCAAACCGAACTGGCCCTGCCGTTCCTATTGGTCACCATGGTCATGGTGGGGGCTGGTTTCACCATGCGCCACACGCGCTTTGGCAATACCGGCGTGATGGTGCTGGCGGCACTGGCCATGGGGTTTTCAATTTTCTTCATCCGGAATTTCGCCAGTATTCTGGGGGAAAACGGACAGATCCCGATACTGCTGGCCGCCTGGGCCCCCCCGGCCGCCGGGATCATGCTGGCCCTTGGCCTGCTGTTACACATGGAGGATGGCTGACAATGGCCCGTCTTGGTGCATGGCTTGGGGCCGCGGCCTGCGTTCTGTTGCTTGGGGTGTCACAGGCCTCGGCGCAGTTCGCTTCGCTGCTGTCAGATACCATCATTATTCAGAATGACACCACCATCATTGCGACGGGCAATGTTGAAATTCTGATTGATGGCGCGCGTCTTCAGGCCGGATCAATCACCTATAATGCCCGCGCCGGTACGCTGCAGATCGAAGGCCCGATCATTCTGCATCAAAACGATGGCACCCTGTTTCTTGCCAGCTCTGCCGATCTGGACACTGACCTCAGAAACGGTGTTTTGCGCAGCGCGCGCATGGTGTTAAATCAGCAATTGCAACTGGCCGCAGCCCAGATCAACCGGGTCGACGGGCGCTACACACAGCTTAGCAATACAATCGCGTCCTCCTGCAAAGTGTGTGCTTCCAATCCGGTGCCGCTCTGGCAAATCCGCGCCGATAAAATCATCCATGATCAGCAGGAACGTCAGCTTTATTTCGAAAATGCCCAGTTGCTCATTGGCCGGGTGCCGGTGTTTTTCATCCCGCGCCTGCGCCTGCCTGATCCAACCCTGAAACGCGCCACCGGATTTCTGGTCCCCAGCAGCAACACCTCCACCCAGCTTGGTACCGGGTTCAAAATTCCGTATTTTATCGCCATTGGCGACAGTGCCGATATCACCCTGACGCCCTATATCTCGCCTCGAACCCTGACGCTGGGGGCACGGTACAGACAGGCATTTGCACGGGGTCGGCTACAATTTGATGCCGCCCTGACCCGTGATAAGATCCGCCCCGGCGTCAACCGTGCCTATCTGTTTGGCAATGGTAATTTTAACCTGCCCCGGGATTTTATACTGCGTTTTGACATCGAACTCACCACAGATCCCGCCTACCTGCTGGAATACGGCTTTTCCGACAAAGACCGGCTGGACAGCGACGTCGCCATCACCCGAACCCGGCAGAACGACTATTTCAACGCCGGGCTGACCAGTTTTAAGACCCTGCGCGGCTCGGAACTGGCCTTTGATGATCAATTGCCGAACTTTCAGGGCGAACTGCTGTATGAACGACGCTTTTTTCCGAACCGTCTTGGTGGACAGGGCAGTTGGTCTGCCGGGCTGGAAACCCACCGGCGGCAATCGGAAACCGACCAGATTGGCCGGGATGTGTCCCATGTCTATGGCCGCCTGAACTGGAGCAAAAGCAGCATCCTGACCAACGGTATGGTGGCGCGCTTTGGCGGCGAATTGTCGGCCGACGCCTATAATATCGCCCAGGACAGCAGCTTTGCCCCCGCCCTTGCCTTCATCACCCCGGCACTTGAGGCCGAACTGCGCTGGCCCCTGCTCCGGGCCTCGGCCAATGGTGGCAGCCAGATACTGGAACCGGTCATCCATCTGGCCTGGACCAGAAACATCGGCACCAACGTGCCCAATGAAGACAGCACCATCGTTGAATTTGACGAAGGCAACCTGCTGACCATTTCCCGCTTTCCCGGGGATGACCGCTATGAAAGCGGCGTGCGCACCACGCTGGGGCTGAAATGGACCCGGTTTGACCCGAACGGCCGCAGGCTTAGCCTCGCCCTGGGCCGGGTGTTTCGCGATGGTGACAACGGCCAGTTCACCAACGCTTCCGGTCTTGATGGCAACCGCTCTGACTGGTTGTTTGCCGGACAATTCAAGCTGGACAGCCGCCTGAGCGTCACCGGACGCGCGCTGTTTGAAGACGCGCTGGACATCACCAAGGCCGAAACCCGTATCAGCTGGAACAATGATGATGTCGCCCTTGCCTCCACCTATAGCTGGATCGTGCCCGATACCGCCGAAAACCGCCCCGATCTGACCTCTCAGCTTACCCTGGATGCAGATTACAAGTTTCGTAAAAACTGGAACAGCAGCCTGAACTACCTCTATGATTTCTCGGCCAGTAAGGCGACCAAAGCCGCCTTTGGGCTGGAATACCGCAATGAATGCATCAGCGTTAATCTTTCCCTCTCGCGTCGCTTTACTTCCTCCTCTAGTGTAACCCCGACAACCGAGGTGGGATTTTCGGTCAGCCTCCTGGGCTTTGGCTCAGGCGACGCTGGTGAAACAAGCTCCTGCACCGGACTATGACAAATCGGAAACTGACCATGGCCAGACAACCCGCCCGCCTGATAAAAACCCTGCTGACACTGGCGCTGATCTCGATGGCGCTGCCGGTACTTGCGCAAAACCTGTTCAGCCCGGCACTTTATGTCAATGACAGCGCCATCACCAATTATGAACTTCAGCAGCGCATCCGCCTGCTTGAGGTGCTGCGCTCCTCCGGTGACAACCAGAAAGAAGCCATGGAACGGCTGGTCAATGAACGCCTGCAACTGCAGGCCGCCGCGCGCGCCGGTGTAACACTTGATCCCGGCGATCTGGCCAGTGGCGTTGATGAATTTGCCCAGCGCACCGGTAAAACCGGGGAACAGTTTCTGGCCGAGATTGCCCAACAGGGCGTCGCACCTGACAGCTTTCGCGCCTTTGTGCAGGCCGGTATCGCCTGGCGTCAGCTGATCCGGGCGCGGTTCTCCGGCAAAGCCAACATCACGGATGCGGAAATTGACCGCGCCATCGCCCTGCAGGGCACCAAAGGCAGCGCGCAGGTGCTGATCTCAGAAATATTCCTGCCGACAAATACCGAAGAGAACAAAACCATCAGCCTTGAACTGGCCCCGCAAATCGCCCGCCTGCGCACGGTTGCGGAATTTTCCGATGCCGCGCGCCGGTTCTCGGCCGGCCCCTCGCGGGACCGGGGCGGTGTGGTGCCTGACTGGGTACCCATTGAAAATCTGCCGCCAAATGTGCGCAATATACTCATGACCATGAAACCCGGCCAGGTCACAGACGCTATTGAAATTCCCAACGCCCTTGCCCTGTTCCAGTTGCGCGCGTTTCGCGAAACCACGGCGCCCGCGGCCACCAATCCGGTACTGGATTATGCCGCCTATTACATTGCCGGTGGCAACACGCCAGCCGCCCATGAACGCGCCGCACAGGTGCGCGCCAATGTTGACACCTGTGATGACCTTTACGGCATCGCGCAAAATCAACCCCCCGAGGTGTTGGAGCGCAACCAACTGCCACTGGCCGAAATTCCCGGCGATGTCGCCCTTGAACTGGCCAGGTTGGATGACGGCGAAACCTCGACCGCGCTGACCCGGGCCAATGGCGACACGTTGGTCTTGCTGATGCTGTGCAGCCGCGACCGTGATCCAACGGCCGAGGTGTCGCGCGACGTTGTGCGCCAACGCCTTGTCAGCGCCCGTCTGTCCGGTCTGGCCGACGCCTATCTGGATGAACTGCGCGCCAACGCCAATATCCGCAAACCATGACACCCGCCCACCCCGTGGCCCTGACCTGCGGTGAACCCGCCGGGATCGGCCCTGAGATCAGCTATCGGGCATGGGAAACCCTTGGCCAGACCTGTCCGTTCTTCTGGATCGGCGATGCCGCCCACCTGCCCAAAGGCGCAAAAATCATCGCCATCAACGATGCCGGCGAAACAACCGACGCCTGCAAACACGGCCTGCCGGTCCTGCAACATGATTTTGCCGCCCCCGCCGAACCCGGCCAACCCGACCCGGCCAATGCGCAGGGCATTATCGATGTCATCAAACGCGCCTGTGATCTGGTCACAGGTGGTGCTGCAAGTGCCATCTGCACTGCTCCGATCCATAAAAAAGCCCTGAAAGACGGCGCCGGTTTTGCCTTTCCGGGCCATACCGAATTTCTGGCCGATATCGCCGGGGTGGACAATGTGGTGATGATGCTGGCCTGCGAACAACTGCGCGTGGTGCCCACCACCATCCACATTGCGCTGCAGGATGTTGCCCAACAGCTGACGGCAGAATTGCTGGAAACCACGATCCGCATCACCCATGCGGCTTTGATCAATGATTTCGGCATCAAAAAACCCCGCCTCGCCATCGCCGGTCTGAACCCCCATGCCGGGGAAGGCGGGCTTATGGGGCGCGAAGAGATTACCCTTATCGCCCCCCTGATAGATAAACTGCGCGCTGATGGGTTGATCCTGCGGGGTCCGCTTTCAGCGGACACGATGTTCCATGGGGCGGCGCGCAAAACCTATGATGCGGCCATTGCCATGTATCACGATCAGGCGCTGATCCCGATCAAAACGCTGGCCTTTGATTCTGGCGTCAATGTCAGCCTTGGCCTGCCGTTCGTGCGCACCTCACCGGATCACGGTACCGCCTTTGACATCGCCGGGCTGGGGTGCGCCAATCCGGCCTCATTGATCGCGGCACTGAAAATGGCCCGGGATATGGCCGCCAGACGCGCCCGATGATTGACAGCCTGCCCCCCCTGCGCCAGGTGATCAAAACCCATGAACTAAGCGCGCGAAAATCCATGGGTCAGAATTTTTTGCTGGACCTGAACCTGACGGCCAAGATCGCGCGTCAGGCCGGTGACCTTTCCGGCTGCGATGTGCTGGAAATCGGCCCCGGCCCCGGCGGTCTGACCCGTGGCTTATTGGCCGAAGGTGCGCGCCGGGTGCTGGCCATCGAAAAAGACGCCCGCTGCATCGCCGCCCTGGCTGAAATTTCCGCCGCCTACCCGGACCGTCTGCAGGTGGTCAATGCCGACGCACTCGAGTTTGATGCATCCGCCCAACTGACCGCCCCAATCCGCGTCGTCGCCAACCTGCCCTATAATATCGGCACCGAGCTGCTGGTGCGCTGGCTGACCCCGCCGAACTGGCCGCCGTTCTGGGACAGCCTGACCCTGATGTTCCAGCGCGAAGTTGCACAGCGCATCACCGCCCAGCCCGGCTCCAAGGCCTACGGGCGTCTGGCTGTGTTGTCGCAATGGCGCGCTGACGCCCGCATCGTCATGGACCTGCCACCAGAAGCCTTCACGCCGCCGCCCAAAGTCAGCTCTGCCGTGGTGCATTTGAGCGCCCGCCCAGAACCCCGGTTTCCGGCGGATGCCAAAACCCTGTCCCATATCGTCGCCGCCGCCTTCAACCAGCGCCGCAAAATGCTGCGCTCCGCGCTTAAGGGCGTCGCCCCCGACATGGAAGACCGCATCATCGCCGCCGGTCTGAAACCAACCGAGCGCGCCGAGCAGGTCTCCATCGAAGGCTTCTGCGCATTGGCGCGCCAGATCGCGACCTGAAGATTGGTTAAAAGATTGTAAAACCTGCGTGCGCTGGCACCTATAGGTCAGACAATGTGACCTGAAAATCATGTTACAAAGTTTAAACAGGGGTGCACTTTCTTGTTACAAAGTTTAAAGATCACCGCCCTGGCCGGCTGATCTGTCCACCCCCCACCGCCGCAGCTACCCCGGTCGTGGCCGGGCAGGACGTCGCCATCCCCCGCAAAACCCGGATCGCCAGATAGGCAAATGCCTGGGCTTCCAACATGTCACCGTCCAGCCCCACAGCTTCCACCGGCTCCACCGGGCAATCAAACCCGGCCTGCAACATTGCCATCATCACCGGGTTCCTGCGCCCGCCGCCGGTCACCAGAATTTTCTCCGGGCGCCGGGGAAAGTGCTCCGCGCCTTTCACCACAGAGGCTGCCACCGCCGCCGTCAGTGTCGCGGCGGCATCGCGATCAGACAGCTCCTGCACCGCCACTTTCAGGTCATTAAAATCATTCCGATCCAACGACTTAGGTGGAAGTTTATGGAAAAATGCACTGTCCAGAAAAACCTCCAGCACCCCCTCAGCCACCTGCCCCGATGCCGCCAGCACCCCGTCCCGATCCAGGGCCTTACCCAGACGCGCCGCCATCATATCATTCAGCGGCGCATTGGCCGGACCGGTATCAAAAGCCAGCAAAGCCCCGGCATCGGTTGGCTCACCGCAGCGCGGATCAACCCAGGTGACATTGGAAATCCCCCCCAGATTTAGAAAAACCACCGGCCCCGTAGCGCCAATCCATTTGGCACAGGCAAAATGGAAAAACGCCGCCAAAGGCGCACCCTGCCCGCCCAACTCAACATCCATTGTGCGGAAATCCCAGACGACGGTTTTTCCCAAAACCTCTGCCAAAACTGCGCCGCTGCCAACCTGCAACGTCCCGCGGCCACCCGGATCATGGGCCAAAGTTTGGCCGTGAAACCCTATTAAATCAACACCTTGAAAGGTCGACAACAATTCTGCATGGGCGGTTTCTACTAACTCGGCAACATGTTCTTCGGGCTGCCACCCCCCCATTGCAGTGCGTAAGATTTTCTGTTCATCACCCGAAAACGCACGGAACCCGCTGGCGCCAAATTCCAGAATGTCAACGCCGTCACTAAGCAGCATCGCTGCGTCAACCCCGTCCAAAGACGTCCCCGACATCGCCCCCAGCGCCCAGACCGCTTCATCGCTCAACACTTGCTTTCCCTTTCACCACAGCCCCGATATAAGGTCGCGGCACCCATAAGATATGGACAATTCACCGATGACCTACCACCCTAAATCTGAGTTTATGACAGTGATCATGCAGCGCGGCTTTCTGGCCGATTGCACAGATTATCAAGGGCTGGATGAGGCACTGTCAAAGGGAATTACCCCTGCCTACATTGGCTATGACGCCACAGCGGCCTCACTGCATATTGGTCACCTGATGAACATCATGCTGCTGCGCTGGCTGCAAAAAACCGGCCATAAACCGATTACCCTGATGGGGGGGGGCACCACCAAAGTGGGGGATCCCAGCTTTCGCGCTGACGAACGCCCGCTGCTGGATGACGCCGCAATCGCGAAAAATATCGGCGGCATGCAAAAGGTGTTCGCCAAGTATCTGTCCTATGGCGACGACAAAACCGACGCCATCATGCTGAACAATGACGAATGGCTGGCCAACCTGAACTACCTGGAATTCCTGCGCGATATCGGCCGGCATTTTTCGGTTAACCGCATGCTCAGTTTTGAAAGCGTCAAATCCCGACTGGATCGGGAACAGTCGCTTTCGTTTCTCGAATTTAACTATATGATCCTGCAAGCCTATGATTTTCTTGAAATTAACCGCCGTTACGGCTGCCTGTTGCAAATGGGTGGCTCGGACCAATGGGGCAATATTGTCAACGGTATTGACCTGACGCGCCGGGTGCTGGATCACGGGATTTATGGGCTGACCACCCCCTTGCTGACAACATCTGACGGTCGGAAAATGGGCAAAAGTCAGGGCGGTGCGATCTGGCTGGACGCTGACATGTGCCCGCCTTACAAATTCTGGCAATGGTGGCGCAACACAACCGACGCCGATGTTGGGCGCTTCCTGAAACTGTTCACTGAACTGCCGGTGGAAGAATGCGACCGGTTGGGCGCGCTTGATGGCGCTGACATCAACGCCGCCAAGATCATACTGGCCAACGAAGTCACCACGCTGCTGCACGGCGCTGACGCGGCTAAGGCTGCCGAAGCTACTGCGCGCGAAGTTTTTGAAAAAGGCGGTATCGGGGATGATCTGCCAACACTCGCCCTAAGCGGCTCTGAACTTGGCGATGGCATTTCCATCGTTCAGCTTCTGGTGAAATCCGGGCTGGTAAATTCCGGCAAAGAAGCAAAGCGCCTGATCGCAGAAAACGGTGCCCGTCTGAATGATGAACCGTTGGACAACCCCGGCCTGTTTCTGGACGCGGCCGCCCTGTCAGAGCCAATTAAACTTAGCGCCGGCAAGAAACGCCACGCTCTGGTGATGCTGACAAAATAGGAAAGGGCAAGGTTTCCCCTGCCCTTTTTCTTTGTCCAAATACTCTCGCCGAAGGCTTTTTACCTTAGTTACCCAGCATCCATTCACCTTCCGGCCAGAACGCATCATAGGAAAACGCGAACATGATATCGTGGGCAACATCGGCCCCGCTGGCATCCTTTACACGGATCGTACCGATATCCTTACCCTTTGAAATATCACGGGAATCCAGAGCAGAAGCCTGACCTGAAAACCATGAAATGGTCAAGCCTGCCTCAGTAATCTCAGGGGTTTCGCGCAGGCGCGATATTGGCCAGGCACGTTCACCAACCCGTACCACGCGGGCCAGCGCCGGGATATCAAAGGGCGGCATTTCCCCGTTATACAGGAACGGCCGGCGTGCGCTGTCATAACCCACATAGGGGTTGTTACCATATTGACGCGGCCAGTTTGGTTCATCCAACACCAACCCATCCGGGTTGCGGGCCTTAAACTCTGCCCAGCTTTCCTGCCATGACGGGATCTGCACCAGCTCAGTTTCGGTATAAAACCCAACGATGCCTTCCCCCGTCGCCTGCTGCCACCAGCTTTCGGTTTGTCGGTCAAACATGATCAGGTTGCTGTCGCGCAGTTTGCCGGAAACACCAAATGTCAGAACTTTGCCATCCACAGTCCGGTTGAAAACCGGGACAGAGTTGCAGAGCGGGCAATAGGTCACCGCATAAGAAACGCCACCAACTTCATCATTCACGATCTCATGCCAGGTCAGGTACCGCAGCGGATATGTCCGTGGGACCTGTCCTTCAATCTCAACCGTCACAACAGGTTCACGGTCATCAATCCGGGTTTCGTCAGCCGCCAGAATAAATGTCGGGTCATCTAAAGCAGGTATACCATCTCTCGGTGGTCCACCGCCCATGATGTCAGTCCAGTTACCAACATTGGTGATCGAAAAATCTGTTCCGGGCCATTCGCTTTTCCAAATATCCGGGTTGGCCGCAGCCCCATTGGCCAATAACGCAATACCGCACGCGGCAATCCAAGTGTTTAAACGCATAAGACGCTCCTCCTGCCAACAAGCTGGCAGAGAGAAGCGCCATATCCTAGCCCCTATCACGGGAGTTTGAGAATAATCTACTCGTTGATAACGACAGACTTCATCCTGTCAGGTTCCCCCAGAACGGCCCCGTTGCCACCGGTGCCCATTTTTATAGCATCCAGAACGTCCAACCCTGACACGACCCGACCGACAACAGTATACTGACCGTCCAGATTGGGCGCGGGCGCAAACATGATGAAAAACTGACTGTTGGCGCTGTCCGGATTGTTTGAACGGGCCATGCCAACGATACCACGGGCGAATGTTTTATCCGAAAACTCGGCCGGCAAGTCAGGCATGTCAGAGCCACCGCGCCCGGCTTTGGACGTGTCACCGTCAGATTGACCAAACTCAACGTCACCAGTTTGCGCCATGAATCCATCGATAACACGGTGAAAAACGATGCCATCATATGCACCAGCCTCAGCAAGTGCCCGTATCCGCTCAACGTGTTTGGGGGCGACATCGTCAAACAATTCAATAACAATTGTGCCGTTTGCCTCACCTGCAACAGTAATTTCCATTGTTGGCCCATCTGGCGCTGCCTGCCCCATTGCGGCGTCTGCATCTGTATCTGTGCCCTCAGTGGCGGTGGTTTCGGCGGTCATTGTTTCAGTTTGATCTGATGACCAAAAGTAATATCCACCAAACAACAGAATTAGCAGAACAACCGCTGCAGCAATAAGGTTACGCATCTGCGGCAACCTTCATACTGACCATGCGATCCGGGTTCATCGGTGGCTCACCGCGCAAAATCGCATCGACATGTTCCATACCAGAGGTTACCCGCCCGTATACGGTGTACTGATTATTCAAAAAGTGGTTGTCTGAAAAGTTGATGAAAAACTGGCTGTTGGCGCTGTCAGGGCTGCTGGATCGCGCCGCACCGATTGTGCCCCGATCGTGGGGAAGGCTTGAAAATTCAGCCGGTACGTTAGGCAGGTCCGAACCACCGGTACCCGCTGAACCCAGATTAAAATCTTTTTCGGCATTACCGTTTTGTACATCACCGGTTTGGGCCATAAATCCATCTATAACCCGGTGAAAAACCACATTGTCATAGGCACCAGAGCGGGCAAGCTCTTTCATGCGTTCACAATGCTTGGGCGCAACGTCGGCTAATAACTCTATGGTCACCGTTCCGTCTTTGAGTTCAATCAGTATCGTGTTTTCGGGGTCTTTGATATCGGCCATTTTATTGCTCCTGCTATGTGGTTTTAACGCTAAATAGGGCGCATCCCACCAAAGGAAAAGCCGATTGTCGGAACAGGTGCGAAAAGCCGCACCCAAATATGGCAACAATCCACGGAAAGATGCCGATTTCGTTCACTCTTTTCGTCTGTTAGCGCAACCGTAATTGCCACGCCAATCCGCGTCCCCTAATAGCGGCAGCGGGGCCATATTTTATTGAGGTATTTAAATATTATGTCCAAGCAACAACAGTCTGATCAAATGCGTTCCGGAAACGGATTTGTTGCCGCTCTTGATCAAAGCGGTGGTTCCACGCCTAAAGCGCTCGGCCTTTACGGAATTTCCGAGGACCAGTTTACAAACGATGCAGAAATGTATGACCTGATCCACGCCATGCGAACACGCATTGTGCAAGCACCCGGGTTTAACGGCGACCGTATCGTTGGCGCTATCCTGTTTGAAAATACAATGGATCGCAAAATAGGCGGGAAATCCTCAGCGAAATACCTGTGGGAAGATCGCGGCACCGTGCCATTTTTGAAAATCGACAAGGGTCTTGAGGCTGATTTAGATGGCGTTCAACTGATGAAACCAATGCCGGGACTTGACGAATTGCTGGACCGCGCGGTTTCGGCCGGTATCTACGGCACCAAAATGCGTTCTGTCATAAACGCCGCCTCACACAATGGTATTAGGGCCAATGTCGCCCAACAGTTTGAAACCGCCAATGCCATCAGTGCCCGCGGACTGATGCCAATCATTGAACCGGAAGTGACAATAACAATAGACGACAAATCCGAAGCAGAAAACATACTGCTGGAAGAGTTGACCAAACAACTGGATACCTTACCAAAGGGCAAGCAGGTAATGTTGAAATTGACCTTGCCAGAGAACGCAAACCACTATCAGTCATTGGTCAATCATCCTGGTGTCTTGCGCGTTGTTGCGCTGTCGGGCGGATATACACGCACAGAAGCAAATAGCAGGCTTTCCCAGAACTCCGGCGTCATCGCCAGTTTTTCACGGGCTCTGACGGAAGGACTTTCTGCGCAACAAAGTGACGCTGAATTCAATGATATGATTGATGATACCATCGGGAAAATCTACGATGCTTCCGTTGCCGGATAGTTTCAGAGGCGAAATTTCAGACCGTCCAAATTAGGAATTCACACCGCTACTTTAATATGCCAGACTGCACCCAGTTGCCCGTCAGAGGCATGATCTGAGGTTGTATAATGAGCGGTCCACGAAAATCCCCGACATTTGGTGTTGTGGCATATTTTGCCATCATCTTTTCACTGGCAATCTATTTCACTTTTGCCAGCGTGCAAGGTAATTATGGGTTGTTCCGCCGCGTTCAGATAGATGCAGAAGCAAAAGTTTTGCGCGAAGAACGCGATCAATTGCAGCAGTCGGTCGTTGAGATGCGAAACAAAACCCGCCGACTTTCCGACGGGTATCTGGACCTTGATTTATTGGACCAACAGGCCCGCGATGTACTTGGCCTTGTTCGCTCTGATGAGATCGTGATCCGCTGAACTGTTAGATATGCCGGCGGCGCATACCTGAAATCCAACACATTCAAAATAATTTGTTCGCAATTTCAGTTTATCTGCGGTATTATTAGTTTAACGTTAAACTATATAGACGACCGACAGGAGAAACCGCATGGCCGCCCGGAAGAAAGCTGCTAAATCCAACACATCTAAAGAAGAACTTCTTGAGCATTACCGGCAAATGTTACTGATCCGTCGATTCGAAGAAAAGGCCGGACAGCTTTATGGCATGGGTCTGATTGGCGGATTCTGCCATTTGTACATCGGACAAGAAGCCGTCGTCGTCGGTCTGGAAGCCGCTGCAATCGAAGGTGACAAGCGCATCACCAGCTACCGAGACCACGGTCATATGTTGGCCTGTGGCATGGATCCCAAGGGCGTTATGGCCGAATTGACCGGACGTGAAGGGGGCTATTCCAGGGGCAAAGGTGGTTCAATGCATATGTTCTCCAAGGAAAAAAACTTTTACGGCGGCCACGGTATCGTTGCCGCCCAGGTGCCCTTGGGAACTGGGTTGGCATTTGCTGATAAGTATCTGGGCAATAACAATGTATCATTTGCATATTTCGGGGACGGGGCCGCCAATCAGGGCCAGGTCTATGAAAGTTTCAACATGGCAGCGATCTGGAAACTGCCGGTAATATTTGTGATCGAAAACAATCAATATGCTATGGGCACCGCCCAATCCCGTTCCACGTCCACCCCTGATATCTACACACGCGGCATGGCATTTGGCATTCCGGGTGAGGCCGTTGATGGAATGGATGTCCTGGCCGTCAAAGCCGCAGGACTAAAAGCAACGGCCCATTGCCGTTCCGGTGATGGCCCTTACATTCTGGAGATTAAGACCTACCGCTACCGCGGACACTCAATGTCGGATCCCGCCAAATACCGAACCCGTGAAGAGGTGCAGAAAATGCGCGAAGAGCGGGACGCGATAGAACATATCCGTGAAATGCTATTGGCTGGCAAACACGCCTCTGAGGAGGATCTGAAAGCAATCGACAAAGACATCAAGGCCGTGGTGAACGAGGCCGCTGAATATTCCAAGCAAAGTCCAGAGCCGGGGCTGAATGAGCTTTATACTGATATTTATGCGGAGACCGGATAATGACCTCTGTCGAGGGAACAGATTGTCAATTAGTAGAAATCGGCAGTATTGGCTCCGAAACATCGGCCATCGGCATTGCGCCGCAAATCAAGGCTTAGATGGATGCCAACTGTAATTTCCGACGACCTGAAATTTGCGTTTCTCCACGTGCCAAAAACTGGCGGCACGACCTTGGGGCATCAGATCGCCAACCAGGTTCAGCATGACAGTCGATTCTTTGAGGGTATCGAAAAGGATCCCAAATTGGGCGAGTTTTACCAGGATCATCTAACGATGCAGATGTACGCCACGCATTATCCACAGGTCCTGGAAAAATTGCGCGTCTATGACGTCTACGCCATCGTTCGCGATCCGTTTGCACGCTTTCGATCCGCGCTGTCGCAGTTTTCCCGATTATCCCTCCTGGGCGAGTTATCACAAATGACAAGACCCGCGCTCCAGGAAATGGTGGGCACTGTCATCGCCCAGCTGGAAAGTGGCGAAGGTAAAACGCTCCCCATGATCTTTTTTCGTCCGCAAGCCGAATTCCTGGCGCTTGACGGCGACATGATTGCCAAGCACATCTTTGAGCTAAGCGACCTGAATGCATTCTCTGCTGAGATAGCTGAGAAGTATCAGATACGTTTAAACGTCGTCGAGTTTCGCCGAAAGACCCCGCACTATGACCGTCAGTTATTTGGCCGCGTGGCCGGGTACAAAGACATGGCGGCCCGCATCCTGCCAGCGCCGGTTTTTGATCTGGCCAAACAAGGTGCTAAGCGCGTGTTACGCCGCGACAGTGATCCCGAGCTCGATGAGGTTCTTGCCCTCATGGACGTTCATTCTTTCGTCAAAGAATATTACAGAGAAGATTATAGTATTCTGGAAAACCTAACAAACCGCGCCTGATGTGATGCCTTGCATCACCCGCGCCACCGACAAGGAGAATTCATAGTGGCCACTGACATTCTGATGCCCGCCCTTTCCCCGACAATGGAGGAAGGTACACTAGCTAAATGGCTGGTCAGCGAAGGCGACACAGTATCATCCGGTGACATCATAGCCGAAATCGAAACCGATAAAGCAACCATGGAATTTGAAGCCGTCGAAGAAGGCATCGTTGGCAAGATTTTGGTTGCTGAAGGCACCGAAGGCGTAAAAGTGAACACAGCAATTGCAATTATGATTGAAGACGGTGAAAGCGTCGACGATCTGGTGGTTTCTGTTCCTGCACCTTCCGCCCAGACCGCGCCGCCGCAAGCGGTCGAGCCTGCCCCCCTTGTCCCTGCCACACCAATAACAACCGCACCAGCCGCCCCGGATTACCCCGAGGGCACCGAAATGAAATCCACAACCGTGCGCGAAGCCTTACGTGACGCCATGTCAGAAGAAATGCGCCGCGATGACACAGTTTATTTGATGGGGGAAGAGGTCGCTGAATACCAAGGTGCCTATAAAATCAGCCAGGGAATGCTGGATGAATTTGGGGCAAAACGCGTCATTGATACCCCGATCACCGAACATGGTTTCACCGGCATTGCCGTGGGGTCGGCATTTGGCGGCCTAAGACCAATCGTCGAATTCATGACCTTCAACTTCGCCATGCAGGCCATTGATCAGATTATTAATTCAGCGGCTAAAACATTGTATATGTCAGGCGGGCAAATGGGCTGCCCGATTGTTTTTCGCGGGGCAAATGGTGCTGCCGCCCGCGTAGGCGCTCAACATTCTCAGGACTATTCCAGTTGGTATTCACAAATACCCGGCCTGAAAGTGGTGCAACCCTATTCTGCAGCAGACGCAAAGGGCCTGCTGAAAACAGCCATACGTGACCCAAATCCGGTTATCTTTCTGGAAAACGAATTGCTCTATGGCCAGTCATTTGACGTCCCGGTTTTAGATGATTTTACCGTACCCTTCGGCAAAGCCCGCATCTGGCGTGAAGGCACGGATGTCACCATCGTCAGTTTCTCTATCGGCATGAAATACGCGCTGGAAGCCGCGGATGAACTGGCAAAAGATGGCATATCAACCGAGGTGATTGACCTGCGCACCATTCGCCCCATTGACTATGACACCGTGATCAAATCCGTGATGAAAACCAACCGTTGTGTCACTGTGGAAGAAGGCTGGCCGGTCTGTTCCATTGGTAATCACCTGTCCGCCAAGATCATGACCGAAGCGTTTGACTATCTTGACGCACCGGTGATCAACTGCACTGGAAAAGATGTTCCAATGCCCTACGCCGCAAATCTTGAAAAGCTGGCACTGGTAACCACCAAAGAAGTCATCGACGCCGTCAAATCCGTAACCTACCGCTAAGGAGAAACAGGTATGCCCATCGAAATTCAAATGCCCGCACTATCTCCGACAATGGAAGAAGGTACGCTGGCGAAATGGTTGGTAAAAGAAGGTGACACTGTCGTTTCGGGCGACCTGCTGGCCGAGATTGAGACCGACAAAGCAACCATGGAATTTGAAGCTGTGGACGAGGGTGTGATCGGGAAAATCCTGATTGCTGAAGGTTCTGAAGGTGTCAAAGTAAACACCACGATCGCCATTCTGCTGGAAGATGGCGAAACCGTTTCCGATATTGGCTCGCCTGTGTCACCAACTGCAACCTCGGCAGCGGCACCTGCCGTGGACGTGCCTGCTCCGGTTGCTGCCAGCCCCACACCAACAAAGCCACAAGCAACTGACGGGTCGCGTATTTTTGCCTCTCCTTTGGCCCGTAGAATAGCGGCAGACAAAGGTTTGGATTTGACCGGCGTGACAGGATCCGGTCCACATGGCCGCATCGTAAAGGCAGATGTTGAAAATGCCGCTGCAACCCCGACAGCTACAAAACCCGTTGCCGCCGCTACCGCTGCGCCTACAGGCCCGGCAACAGATACTGTCATCGCAATGTACCAGGATCGCGAATACCAGGAAATCCCATTGAACGGCATGCGCAAAATCATTGCGTCCCGCCTGACCGAAGCCAAGCAAACCATTCCGCATTTCTACCTGCGACGGGACATTCATCTGGATGCATTGTTAAAATTCCGCGCCACGCTGAATAAACAATTAGAGGCACGGGGTATTAAACTCTCGGTCAATGATTTCATCATCAAGGCCTGCGCCCTTGCCCTGCAATCTGTTCCCACCGCCAATTCTGTCTGGGCCGGGGACCGGATATTACAACTGAAACCTTCAGATGTTGCTGTTGCTGTGGCAATTGAAGGCGGTCTGTTTACCCCGGTTCTGAAAGACGCCGAAACCAAAACCCTGTCCGCACTTTCGGCAGAGATGAAAGATCTTGCCGCCCGGGCCCGTGACCGCAAGCTGGCACCCCATGAATATCAGGGCGGCAGCTTTGCCATTTCCAATCTCGGCATGATGGGCATCGACAATTTTGACGCCGTGATAAACCCACCCCATGGTTCCATACTGGCCGTAGGTGCCGGTACCAAGAAACCTGTGGTCGGCGCGGACGGTGAATTGGCCGTCGCAACGGTTATGTCAGTTACTTTATCCGTGGATCACCGGGTAATTGATGGCGCACTTGGGGCGGAATTTCTGAATGCCATCAAGGAAAACCTGGAAAACCCCATGGGCATGCTGGCCTGAAATCAACAGCGTGCCCACGTCGGTGACGCGGGCACGTTACTTTCAATTCAACGTCTTAGCTAAGCTGGCACCCGGGCGTTGATCGCATGACTGCGATCTCTTCTTCGTCCATATCGGCCTCAATACCGTCAAACAGCGGCGTCGACAAATAGCGCTCGCCGGTATCAGGAAGCATACATAGTATCACCGATCCCTCCGGTGCTGTTTCGGCAACTTTCATGGCGACCGCAAAGGTCGCCCCGCCGGAAATACCCGTAAATATACCCTCTTGCCGCGCCAGTTTACGAGACCATTCAATGCCCTCTGGCCCGGCGACCGGTATCAGTTCATCGTAGCTGTCGTTGTCCAGTGCTTCCTGCAAAACCAGCGGAATGAAATCCGGGGTCCAGCCCTGAACCGGGTGCGGTTCCCATGCGGAATGGCCCTTGGCCGGGCCCCCGGTTGCTGTACGTTCCTGAGCCTCGCCGCTGGCAACAAGTGCTGCATTCGCGGGCTCGGTCATGATAATCTTTGTTTCAGGTCGTGATTTACGCAATTCCCGGCTGACCCCGACAATCGTGCCTCCGGTGCCATAGCCGCTAACAAAATAATCAAGCCGCATGCCCTGAAAATCCCCCAGAATTTCACGCGCTGTGGTGTTTTCGTGGATATCGGCATTGGCCGATGTTTCAAACTGACGCGCCATGAACCAACCGTGTTTCTCAGCCAGTTCCACTGTCTTGTTGTACATGCCGACGGCTTTTTCTTCCTTGGGCGTCAAGATCACTTTCGCCCCCAGAAACCGCATCAGCTTGCGCCGCTCAACTGAAAAACTTTCCGCCATCGTCACCACCAAAGGATACCCTTTGGCGGCACAAACCATCGCCAGGCCGATGCCGGTGTTACCACTGGTCGCCTCAATCACGGTTTGCCCCGGCTTCAATTCACCGCTTTCTTCCGCAGCCTCGATGATATTCAGCGCCAGCCGGTCTTTGACAGACCCGGCAGGATTGAAAGCTTCAGCTTTTACATAAATGGTCGCATTTTCTGGCCCGATATTATTGATCCGGATACAGGGCGTATTGCCGATCGTATCCAACACATCATCATAACAACGTCCACGGCCCGCGGTCTGTCTTACCATCAAAATATCCTTTTCAGTGTTGGAAGATCGTGGAGAAATTCAACCATTTACACCCGGATTAAACGTCAAATCTCGGTGCAACCATTTAATATCTGATCCATGCTCATGGAGGGCTGATCGCACCCCGCCTCACCGACAATTTTTGCCGGAACACCGGCAACAGTTTTGCAAGGCGGCACGTCATGTAAAACCACCGACCCAGCCGCAATTCTGCTACAGGAACCAACTTTGATATTGCCAAGTACCTTGGCGCCGGCCCCGATCAACACACCATCCCCGATTTTGGGATGGCGGTCATCGTCTTCTTTTCCCGTCCCGCCAAGGGTCACAGAATGCAGCATCGAGACATTATTTCCGACTACGGCCGTTTCACCGATAACAATGGAATGGGCGTGATCAATCATAATCCCCTGCCCAATTTTAGCCGCTGGATGTATGTCGATGCCAAATTGCTCGGAAACCCGCATTTGGGAAAAATACGCCAGATCCTTGCGCCCGGTTTGCCATAACCAATGGCCAACACGATAGGCCTGCACAGCCTGAAACCCTTTGAAAAACAACAGCGGCTGCAAAAACCGATGGCAGGCCGGATCGCGTTCAAATACCGCAACAATATCGGCCCGCGCCATTTTTCCAAGACAGGTATCCGCACCATACGCTTCATCCGCAATCTCGCGGATCAACTGCCCGGACATTTCACTGGATGCAAGTTTTGATGCCATTCGATAGGCAAGTGCAGCCTCAAGACTATCGTGATGCAGAACACTGGCATGTACCAAACCACCCAAAAGTGGCTCATCCGCCACCGCCTGTTCGGCTTCCTGACGGATCTGACGCCAGACCGGATCAACTTCGGCGAGTATTGTTTCTTGCTTGTGCATCACCAATTTCCTTTTGTAGTATTGTTGATTTACTACAAATAGGCTTGGATCGCAAAATACAATGGATGTTGGGTTACATTCCTAAAATGAATGAGTCGCTAAAGATTAAATACCGCAGGTCGCTTTTGGCGATGCAGTCGGATCTGAATGGTCAGGATGATATGGGAAAAGACGGCCAGCGAACGGTCACACTTGACCAACAATCCGTTGGCCGTCTTTCCCGCATGGACGCGCTGCAGCAACAGGCCATGGCCAAGGCAACGCAGGCGCGCCGTGATCAGCAAAAGCTCCGAATTGGCGCAGCCCTGTTGCGACTGGATGAAGGTGAATTTGGATATTGCCTGACCTGCGGCGAAGGAATCGCCGTCAAACGCCTTGAATTTGACCCATCGCTTGCAACTTGCCTGTCCTGCGCCGCTGGCCATTAAACAGACGGAATCTCCAGGCGCATCAGATGCACCGCCAAACGAATGCTACCGGCGGCAAAATCACCGCCCTCAGCCGTCAGTAACAGGTCGGTATCGCTGTAATAGGTTAACGGAGAAGAGCTCAAGCCACGAACCCACGAACCCTGCGCCAGCCCCAATCCACTTCCGTAGCGATTATCAGAGCTTGCCACACCCAGACGCCAGCCAGCCAATGCCCCGGTGATTGCAGTGGTAATTCGCCCGGTGACACCTAATACAATCGAAAATGCGGGAATGGCCACCGGCACAATATTGCTGGCACCGGCGCTCAGCAAATGGTCAACCTCCAGAACCTGCTGCACAGTCGCGGCGTTATTTGCCGAAATAG
>CAZETX010000002.1:141573-153135 GCA_964514925.1 uncultured Marinosulfonomonas sp. | reverse complement strand
CGCCACCGCTGGCCGGTTTTCTGGCGTGGTTTGTGTGATCTTGCATGGCGCACCTTTGGGTTGCTTACAGGTGGCAGCTAACCCTTCCAGTCACGGGAAGGTCAAGGGGTGTTTGCACAATTAATTAATTCAGTACACCGCAAACCGGACAGGTTGGGTTTTTCTTCAGCTTTATAGTGCGGTTTTCCCCATAAAGCGCATCATAAATTAACATCCGACCCCGCAGGCCTTCGCCAGCCTTGGTGATTTCTTTGACAGCTTCCACCGCCATCATCGCCCCCAACACCCCGGGCAGCGGGCCCAAAACACCGCCCTCGGCACAGTTTGGGGCAAGGCCGGGGGCCGGGGCGGTTGGGAAAATGCATTGATAGCAAGGGCTGCCATTTGCTGGATCATAGGTGCTGATCTGGCCCTCCCATTGGGAAAGTGCTGCGGCGATCAGCGGTTTTTTCAGTGCCACACAGGTGCGGTTGACCAGATAGCGGGTGTCAAAATTGTCGGTGCCATCAAGGATCAGGTCATAATCTGCGAACAGGTCAGCCGCCATGTCCGGTTCAAGGCGGCGATGGTAGGGGCGCACGGTGATATGGGGATTTTGCGCCAGCATTTCGGATTTGGCGGAAAACACCTTTGGGGTGCCGATGGCGGCGTCGCGGTGGATGACCTGACGTTGCAGGTTGGAATTATCTACCACGTCGTCGTCTATTACCCCGATGGTGCCAACCCCGGCGGCGGCCAGGTATTGCAGCACCGGCGCGCCAAGACCGCCGGCCCCGACCACCAGTATACGGGCTGACTTCAGGGCTTTCTGGCCGGGGCCACCGATTTCACGCAGTACGATATGGCGGGCGTAGCGGTCCAGTTCGGCATCGGTGAAGATGCTGGCGTTTTTGGGGGGCGCGGCCTTGGCACGGGTGCGTAGACTGGACAGGGTTTTGGTGTATATCCAGATGGTTATAATTGAGCCGCCAAACACCAGCCAGCCCGTCAGACTGCCGCCCAGTCCCAGCCGCAACGGGTTGGTTTGTGGCAGGGCCAGATAGATCAGCAGCACCACCAGATAAAGCGCGACCAGCATGCCAAGGCGCTGGCGGATCGGGGCGTTCATCAACTGACCAATGCCCCAGATGACCGCGGCAATAAGGGCGATCCAAACCATCAGCTGCGCCCGGTGGAGCCAAATCCACCGGCACCCCGCGCGGTATCGGACAGGTTGGTTGATATCTGAAAATCCGCCTGCAGAACCGGGGCGACGACCAGTTGCGCGATGCGGTCGCCGTGGTGGATGGTAAATTCTTCGGACCCCAGATTGACCAGTATAATACCAATGGGACCGCGATAGTCGCTGTCGATGGTACCCGGAGTGTTGAGCAATGTGATACCGTGTTTCAGGGCCAATCCTGAACGTGGTCTGACCTGAACTTCGAAACCCACCGGGCATTCAAACCGCAGCCCCGTGGGCAATAAAGCGCGTGCCATTGGCGCCAGTGTCAGACCCGTCGCCCGATCATCAATTGAAAAATTCGCCCTAATATCCGCCCCGGCCGCACCAGCGGTTTCATAACCGGGCAGCGCCAGTTCCTGATCCGCCCAGTTTTCCCAAAACACCCTAACCGCTGACATGGCTGCCCCCAATTCTTCTTTTCCTAAATATCCCCGCCGGTGGCTTCGACCCTGATTTTTCGCAGAAAAATCACCCTACCCCGCCAGCGTTTCGGCAATCTTCGCCGCCAGTTTCGCCGCCACCTGGTCTTTTGACATTCTTGGCCAATCCTCAACCCCATCACCGGTAATCAGGGTCACGTCATTTTCAGTTCCCCCCATGATCCCGGTTTCAGGTGACACGTCATTGGCCACGATCCAATCACAGCCCTTGCGTTTCAACTTGGCATTGGCATTTTTCAGTACATCGTCGGTTTCGGCGGCGAACCCAACCACCAAAGCCGGGCGGTTTTTCTTTAGTTTTGAGACAGTTGCCAAAATATCGGGGTTTTCGCCCAGCTCCAGTCTGGGAATGCCCGACTTGGTCTTTTTGATCTTGCTGCTGGCCGGTTTCACCTGCCAGTCGGCCACGGCGGCGGCAAATACCGCACCATCCACCGGCAACACAGCCGTAACCGCGGCCAGCATGTCCAGCGCCGTCTGGACATGCACCACCGCGACGCCCATGGGCGGCGCAACCCTGGCGGGGCCGGTGATAAAGGTTACTTTTGCCCCCAGCGCCGACAGGGCGCGGGCAATGGCCGTTCCCTGCGCCCCGGAGGATCGGTTGGCGATGTAGCGCACCGGGTCAATCGGCTCATGTGTGGGGCCGGATGTGACCAGAATATGCTTGCCCTTCAAGGGGCCGTTCAGCAGTAAATTTTCCACCGCTGCGGTAATTTCCAAAGGTTCGGACATGCGGCCGGGGCCGTGTTCACCGCAGGCCATGTCACCGTTATTGGGGCCGACAAAATGGATACCGTCGCCCTGTAAAGTGGTGATGTTGCGCTGGGTGGCGGCGTGCTGCCACATGCGCACATTCATAGCGGGCGCAATCAGAACCGGTTTGTCGGTGGCCATCAGCAGGGTTGAGGCCAGATCATTTGCCAGCCCCTGCGCCATCTTCGCCATAAGGTCGGCCGTGGCCGGGGCCACCACCACCAGATCGGCGGCGCGTGACAGTTCAATATGGCCCATCTCGGCCTCATCTGTCAGATCAAACAGGTCGCGGTAGACTTTTTGCGCCGACAGGGCAGACACGCTGAGGGGGGTGACAAATTCCTCGGCCGCTTTGGTCAGAACCGGCGTGACCGTTGCGCCGCGTTCGCGCAGGCGGCGGATCAGATCAAGGGATTTGAAGGCGGCGATGCCACCGCCGATGATCAACAGGATACGTTTTCCGGCGAGCATTTTGCCCCCAACTGGTTGTTTCAGGGCAATATGTAGGGGGCGGGGGCGGGAAACTCAACTGTTTTAGGGTGCGCGCGCGGGCGTCATTCAGCAAAGAAATTCATGCACTTCCGGGTTGTTGCCCTGCAGATGGGCGCGCATTTTGGCCAGCGCGGCGGCTTCTATCTGGCGCACCCGTTCCTTGGACAGGCCCAGTTCGTGGCCCAGATTTTCAAGGGTTCGCGGATGCGCACGGATTTTACGTTCGCGCAGCACGAAGCGTTCGCGTTTGCTAAGCAGCATCATTGCACGCGCCAGCCAGCGGCGCAGGGTGCGCTGGTCGTGATCCTGACCCACCAGTTCAGCGCCCTGTGTGGCATCGTCGGGCAGGATATCAATCCATTCCCGGCCATTTTCATCGGAGGATTGGCTGGCGTTCAGCGACAGATCACCCCCGGCCATGCGCCCGGTCATCATTTCTACATCGCGTAGGCGCACCCCGAGCTGGGTGGCGATTTGACCGGCGATTTCGTGGCGGCTGGGGGTTTCGCCCCGGGCAATTGCCTGACGTTCAAGGCGCGCCTGCACCCGTCGCAGGTTGAAAAACAGGGATTTTTGCGCCGAGGTTGAGCCGGTGCGCACCATGGACCAGTTGCGCATGACATAATCCTGAATGGAGGCTTTGATCCACCAGACGGCATAGGTTGAAAACCGCACCCCCCGGTCCGGGTCAAATTTTTCGGCCGCTTTCATCAGCCCAACGCTGGCTTCCTGTATCAGGTCGTTGCGCGACGCCCCGTAGCGGTTGAATTTACTGGCCATGGAAATGGCAAGCCGCGTATAGGCGGTGATCAGGCGGTGCAGGGCTGCCTCATCGCGCTGATCGCGCCAGGCCAGCGCCAGCGCGTGTTCGGTTTCAGCGTCCAGCATTTCTGCGGCCATGGCGTTGCGGGTGAAGTTTTGGTTTACAGGTTCATCCAGTGGCATTGTGCCCCCTTGCCTTACCGTTTGCCGATCCAATATCGGGCTTGGCTTAATCTGGGCATGACTGTATCCAAATGTTAACACAGCCCGGCCAAACAAAGCGTCACAATCATGTTCCCTTCCGTTACCCTGATCTTAGGTGGTGCCAGTTCCGGCAAATCTGCATTTGCTGAGGGTTTGGTGAAAACTGCTGGTAAACCAACGGTTTATCTGGCAACGGCTGAGGCAAAAGACGGTGAAATGGCCGAGCGGATTGCCCGGCATCGGCAATCACGCGGGGCGGATTGGCAATTGGTTGAGGAACCGCTGAATGTGGCCAGGGCGCTTGCCGATATGGCTGCGGGGCGGGTTGTTTTGCTGGATTGCGCCAGTATGTGGCTGAGCAATCATATGTTTCAGGCAGGTGATCTGGCGCGTGAACAGGCGGGGCTTTTAAGCGCGCTGGCGACATCTGCCAACCCGATTGTGGTTGTGTCAAATGAGGTGGGCGGCGGGGGCGTTCCGGAAAACGCGATGGCGCGGCGGTTCGGGCAGGCGCAGGGTGCTTTGAACATCGCCCTGGCGCGCGATGCTGATCTGGTGGTTCAGGTTACGGCCGGGTTGCCGATGGTGCTGAAGGGTCAATTGCCGTGAGCACAAACTGGTGGTGGGTGCGCCATGGGCCGACCCATGAAAAGGCGTTTTTGGGCTGGCGGGATGTGGCGGCTGACCTGTCAGACACCGGCGCGGTTGACCGGCTGGATGCCTATTTACCCAAGGGTGCGGTTTTGCTGTCTTCCGATTTGATCCGGGCGACCGCCACTGCGGATGCAATTGATAAGGGGCGCATACGCCAGCCCCCTGCCCCGCAGTTGCGAGAGTTTAATTTTGGCGATTGGGACGGGTTGAGCTTTGATGAAGTGGCAAAGCGTGACCCGGTGAAAAGCCGGAAATTCTGGGAATATCCCGGTGATATCGCCCCGCCAAATGGCGAAAGCTGGCACCGGGTGGCGGCGCGGGTAGCACCCTATGTGGCGGAGATAAACCAACGATTTGCCGGGCGAGACATCATAGCTGTTGCCCATATCGGGGTGATCATGACCCAGATCGGCATGGCTGGTGGCATGGCCCCGGCCAAGGCGATCGGGCATGAAATTGATAACCTGTCGGTAACGCGGCTGGTCTGGGACGATGCCGCGTGGTGCGTGCAGGCGATCAATCACATTCCTTGATGGGTTCGTTCAAAAACCAGCATTTTACGAAGCTGCCGCCTGTCGGATAAGATGGCAGCATGAGTTATGATTTAATCCTTGGCGACCGGACTTTTTCCAGCTGGTCGTTGCGCGGCTGGCTGATGTTTGAAAAGTTCGACATCCCCTGCCGCACCCATATGGCCGGGCTGTATGATGGTACATTGGCCGCCGATCTTGCCGCCTATGCCCCAGCCCGGCTGGTGCCAGCGATCCGCACGCCCGAGGGCGACGTGGTGGGGGAAACCCTGGCCATTGCCGAGACGTTGGCCGAGCGCCACCCCGATGCCGGGTTGTGGCCCGCGGATGCGTCAGCCCGTATCCTGGCGCGCTGGCTGGTTGCGGAAATGCATGCCGGGTTTGGGGCGTTACGTACCGATTGCCCGATGCAGTTATTGCATCAATATCAAGGGTTTGCTGTTTCTGACGCGGTTAAGGCCGATCTGGATCGGTTGCAGGAATTGTGGGTTTTAGCGCGGTCTGTGTATGGTAGCGCTGGTCCGTGGTTGTTTGGAAAATATTCGCTGGCGGATGTGTTTTTTGCCCCTGTGGCAGCGCGTATTGCCGGGTATGACCTGCCGGTTGACGCAGCGGCGGCGCAGTATGTTGAGCTGCATCTGAGCGATCCGGCATTTCGCAAATGGCGTGCCATGGGGGCCCCAAAAACCTATGATCCGATGCCCTATGCGATTGAGTGCGCAACCGCTGATTGGCCGGGACCGGCGTTGATGCCGGCACGGGTTGTGGATGCCAGGCCAAGTGAAAACGACGCCTGCCCCTATTCGGGCAAGCCGGTGACTGATTTCCTTGAAATTGAGGGACGGGTGTTTGGGTTCTGCAATGCCTTTTGCCGGGACAAGACACTGGCGGACCCACAAGCCTGGCCCGGTTTCATGGAAATTTACCAACAGTAAACCTTTTGCACATACCTCGTTAACCAAGGTTATCAGCGGGTTCAGATATGGTTGCACGGGCCTATACGGTTGCGTTTGAAGGGGTTGAGGCGCGCATTGTCGAAGTGCAATGCGCCCTGTCCCCGGGCATGCCGCATTTTTCCATCGTCGGATTGCCGGATAAGGCGGTGTCTGAGGCGCGTGAGCGGGTACGTTCAGCATTATCGGCGCTGTCGATCGCGCTGCCGTCCAAGCGGATAACGGTTAATCTGTCGCCCGCGGATCTGCCCAAAGAAGGGTCGCATTTTGATCTGCCCATCGCCATGGCGCTGCTGGCCGCGCTGGAAATCGTGCCCCGCGAAGAGATTGAACAAACGGTAACGCTGGGGGAGCTGTCGCTGGACGGAACGATTAAGCCGGTGCTGGGGGCCTTGCCTGCGGCAATGGCGGCGGCAGAGCAGGACCGGGCGTTATTGTGTCCGCTAGAATGCGGACCTGAAGCGGCCTGGGTTGGGGCAACGCAGGTATTGGCGGCGGCGTCTTTAACGGCCGTCATCCAGCACTACACTGGTCAGGTGCCCCTGACCCCGGCCAGCCCGGGGGAGGTGTTGCGTGCGCCATTGATGCGCGATTTGAAGGATGTGAAGGGTCAGGAACGGGCCAAGCGAGCGTTGGAAATTGCCGCTGCCGGTCGCCACCATTTGCTGATGGTTGGCTCCCCCGGATCGGGGAAATCGATGCTGGCGGCGCGTTTGCCGGGAATATTGCCGCCGCTTTCTGCGACCGAGGCGCTGGAAACCTCAATGATCCATTCGTTGTCGGGGTTGTTGGATGAGGGCGGGATTTGCCGGGAAAGACCGTTCCGTGAACCGCACCATACGGCGTCGATGGCGGCAATTGTCGGGGGCGGCAAGGGGGCGAAACCCGGTGAAATTTCCCTGGCGCATAATGGTGTGCTGTTCATGGATGAATTCCCCGAGTTTCCCCGTGCCGTGCTGGAAACCCTGCGCCAGCCGATTGAAACCGGTGAGATCGTGGTGTCGCGCGCCAATGCCCATATGCGCTATCCTTGCAAATTTATGCTGGTGGCGGCGGCAAACCCCTGTAAATGTGGCTATCTGTGCGAACCGGCGCGGGCCTGTGCGCGCGTGCCCCAGTGTGGTGAGGATTATCTGGGGCGGATATCGGGGCCGTTGATGGACCGGTTTGATCTGCGGGTGGATGTGCCACCGGTGGCGTTCAGTGATCTGGACCTGCCTGAAAGCGGGGAAGCAACGGCGGTGGTTCTGGCGCGGGTGGTTGCGGCGCGCGAAATTCAGGCGGAGCGTTTTGTGCAACTGCCGGGGTGCCGGGTGAATTCGGACGCGGAAGGCGGGGTGCTGGAGCGTATTGCGGCACCTGATGCGGCGGGAAAAGAACTGTTGAACCGTGTGGCGGAGCGATTTGGGTTGTCGGCGCGGGGCTATCACCGGGTTTTACGTGTGGCGCGCACAATCGCTGATCTGGAAGGGGTGGACGCGGTGTTGAAGGTGCATGTGGCCGAAGCGGTGAGTTTCCGGCTGTCCTTGCAAAAAGAGTTGACGGGGGCGTGAGGCTGGCAACCTACCGAAATGATCCTGAGGGTTGGATTGAGCAGATATTCAATGCCCGTGCCGCCCGGACCGGTGGGGTTGTGCGCCGGTCGGTAAGTTGGATTGAGCGCGAGATCGGGCGGGCGCGGTTCGAAAATGCAGTGCTGGAACGGGGGTTTCACATGATTGAATGCGGCGGGCAGTTGGTGGTGATTTGCAATGGCGGCAGCGTGAAGGTGATCTGTTGACTGAATTTTCGCAGAAAATTCAAGGTGATTTTTCTGCGAAAAATCGTTTTAGCGGCGCCTAGCCTCAATAGTTTGCCAGATCAGTTCTGCGGTGTTGGTGCCATCAAAACGCTCCAACTCTTGTATACCTGTTGGGGAGGTCAGGTTGATTTCTGTCAGGTAATCCCCGATCACATCGATACCGACAAATATCTGGCCCTTTTTACGTAAAAGTGGGCCGATGGCCGCACAGATTTCACGGTCGCGTTTGGACAGGCCAATTTTTTCCGGCCGCCCGCCAACATGCAGGTTTGAACGGGTTTCGCCGGCTTTTGGTACGCGGTTGATGGCGCCCACCGGTTCTCCATTCACCAGGATGATGCGCTTGTCGCCGTTTGAGACATCGGGCAGGAATTTTTGTGCGATCAGAGGTTCTGAGTTGATGCCGGTAAATAGTTCATGCAGCGAGGTGAGGTTTCGGTCATCCGGGCCAAGGCGGAACACCCCGGCGCCACCATTGCCGTAAAGCGGTTTCAGGATGATATCGCCATGTTGTTTCTTGAAGTCCTGAATGGTGGCAAGATCGCGGGCAATTGTCGTTGGCGGGGTCAGGTCAGAAAATTGCAGTACAAGTAGCTTTTCCGGAAAGTTCCGCACCCAGAACGGATCATTTACCACCAGCGTTTCCGGGTGGATCATGTCCAGCAAATGGGTGTTGGTTATATAACCCATGTCAAAGGGTGGGTCCTGACGCAGCCAGACCACATCCCAGTCGGCCAGATTGACAGTTTGCTCATTGCCCAGACTGTAGTGATTGCCCTTTACCGCCTGCACCTGAAGCGGCCAGCCGCGCGCGGTGACCTGACCGTTCTGAAAAGCCAGCTTATCCGGTGTGTAATAAAACAGCTCGTGGCCACGCGCAGCGGCCTCGACTGCGATGCGAAAGCTGCTGTCGGTATCAATATCAATGGGACCGATCGGGTCCATTTGAATGGCAACTTTCAGGGTCATTTTGGTTTCCTTTGCATGACTTGCCCATTACATGGCGCAGCCGGGGCAAAGGATCAATGACCGTAGGCGTTTTCGATCAATTCAATCTGCCCGCTGGCATTGACCAGTGCCACGTCAATGCGGGCTGGTGTGTGTAACCCAAGGGGCATCTGGCCAATAAATTCGGTGGCGGCATTATAAATGCGCTGCAATTGGCGTTGGGTTAACCGTTCAACGGCGCGGGCAAAATCGCGGGCCTTTTTGACTTCGACAAATATGAAACCGTCGCCATCCTGCACGATCAGGTCAATTTCGCCGCCCTTGCCGCGCCAGCGTTTTTGACAAAGCGCATGGCCGCGTTGTTCGTAATTGGCTGCAACCTGATCTTCGGCGGCCAGACCGGAATAGTAGGAAACCGCGCCGCTCATGTGTTCTGGCGCTGTTTAAGGGCGGCCTGATAGACTTGGCGACGGGGCAGACCAAGCTTTTCGGATACCATGCTGGCGGCATCTTTGATCGACAGGGTTTTCAAGGCAATTTCCAATTCTGTTTCGACATCCTGAGCGCTGGCCACTGTGCGATTTCGGTCAATGACAACAACAATTTCACCTTTTAGTTTTCGGGTCGCTAACTGGGCCTGCAATTCCTGTGCGGTGCCGCGCAGCACCTCTTCAAATTTCTTGGTCAGTTCGCGGCAAATGGACAGCTGGCGTTCTGGACCAAATTCTATGATGGCATCGGTTAAAAAACCGTTGATGCGGTTGGGGCTTTCATAGAGCACTAAGGTTGCCGGAATATTAGTTAGCTCGGCCAGAAACCGGCGGCGGGCACCGCTGGCGTTGGGGGCGAAACCTGCAAACAGAAACCTGTCAGTGGGCAAGCCGGCGATGGTCAGGGCGGCAATGACCGCTGAGGGACCCGGGGCGCTGGTTACCGGGTAGCCTGCGGCAATCGCGTCGCGCGCCAGGGCAAAACCGGGATCAGCCACCAGCGGGGTTCCGGCCTCGGATGCGTAGGCCACGGATTTTCCAGCAGCAAGTTCGGTCAGCAGGCGCGGACGGACCGCCGCACCGTTGTGGTCATGGTAGGCGATGATCCGACGGTCACCCAGAGAAATTCCGTGTATTTCCATGAGCTTGCGGGCGGTACGGGTGTCTTCGGCGGCGATCACATCGGCGGAGGCCAGAACATCCAATGCCCGAAGTGTAATGTCGCGGGCGCTGCCGATGGGGGTGGCAACAAAGTATAGCCCCGGAGTGAGTGTGCGAATTTCACCGCTCATGCCGGCACCATGTGATTGCGGCGTTTACTAACCTTGGGGTATTGCATAAACTTCATCCCGTACCTGTTGTTGAAGAAGAGTTAGGATCCCCGTTCATGTTTTTCCACTTTGGCGCTGCCCGCAAGGCCTATACCCGCATAGCGTTCGTATTTTTCGGACTTTTTCTGGCGGCCTGTGGGCCGGTTGCACTGGGCAATGGCCCCACCATCAACCTTGGCAAGCCTATTCCGGTGGCGCTTTTGGTGCCCAGTGGTTCTGGCAATTCAGGGGATGAAGTTCTGGCGCGCAGTCTGGTGAATGCCGCACAGCTGGCGATCGCCGATCTTGGGGATATCCGGATTGACCTGCGGGTTTACAGCACCGCCGGGCAACCTGATATCGCCGCAGATGTCGCCAAACGGGCGGTGAATGAGGGGGCCAAGATCATTCTGGGGCCGGTCTTTGCACAGGCCGCCGCAGCTGCCGGTGTGGCGGTGGCCAACCGCAATGTGAATGTGCTGGCGTTTTCCAACAACACGGCCGTTGCCGGGGGCAATGTTTTTGTTCTGGGGCCAACTTTCAGCAATACGGCCAATCGGTTGGCGCGGTATTCAGTGGCACAGGGACGGCGCAGTATCATGATCGTCAACGGCGATGATGCCGCTGAGCGCACGGGCCGCGATGCGATCAGTCAGGCGGTGGTGAATGCCGGCGGGACACTGGCCGGTGTCAGTGAATTCCAGCTGTCTCAGGAGGGTGTGATCAATGCCATTCAACAAATTTCTTCGGATACACAAAACAGTGGTGCGCAGGCAATATTTCTGACCTCGGGCACATCCGGTGCCCTGCCGTTTCTGGCGCAACTGCTGCCTGAAAACGGTCTGAACCCGACGGTGATCCAGTATATTGGCCTGCAACGCTGGGATATTCCGGCGACCGCGCTGACCCTGCCCGGGGTTCAGAATGGCTGGTTTGCCCTGCCCGATCCGGGGCTGAGCAGCAATTTCCAGAACCGCTATAACGCCGCCTATGGCACCAATCCGCACCCGATTGCCGGGCTTGCCTATGACGGGATTGCCGCCATTGGTGCGCTGGCTGCTGCCGGGCAAAGTGATGCGCTGACCCGTTCAGCACTAATGCAACCGGCCGGGTTTGTCGGGGTGAACGGGGTGTTCCGCCTGTTGGCGGATGGCACCAATGAACGGGGTCTGGCGGTGGGTCAGATTCAGGAAAATCAGGTGGTGATCATTGACCCTGCCCCCAGAAGCTTTGGTACAGCCGGTTTCTGATCCGGGCGAGATTGCCGGGCCAGATGCTGCAACCGGGGGGCTGATCTGCCCGCCGGAAGCCGTGTTTGACCATGTCGGTGTCATGGCCGTGATTGATGCCGTGGCTAAAGATGCAACCGATCAAAAAACCATTCGCAAGGCCACGGTTGAGGCCGTCAACGACGCCCGCAGTGCCGGGCGCGGGGTGATTGCCGCGGCATTTCGCAAAGATGCCGGGCAGGCCCGCGCCGCGCAAAACACCTATGCC
>CAZETX010000002.1:130074-141473 GCA_964514925.1 uncultured Marinosulfonomonas sp. | reverse complement strand
TATTCCAGCCGCACCATCCGGGATTGCATTCGGTTGGGGCGCGAGGATTTCACCATTCGCACCGCGCTGCTGGAAAACCGTTATCTGGATGGCGACAGGGAGTTGGCCGACGAGCTGGACCAGCGCCTGAAAAATGAGCTGTTTCGAAATACCGGTGCGGAATTTATTGAAGCCAAGCTGGCCGAACGCAGCGCGCGCCACATCAAGCAAGGTGGCCAGCGCTACATGGTTGAGCCCAACGTGAAAGAGGGCAAGGGCGGATTGCGCGATCTGCAATCGCTGTTCTGGATCAACAAATATGTTTTGGGGATCAGCTATACGGCTGAGCTGGTGAAGCTGAAGGTGTTCACCCAGGACGAATATGATGAGTTTGATGCGGCGGAAAATTTTCTGATGGCGGTACGCAACCATCTGCATCTGATCACTGACCGCCCAATGGACAAGCTGACCTTTGACATGCAGGTCGAGGTGGCGGAGGCCATGGGCTATGCGGATAAGGCCGGGCGGCGGGCGGTGGAGCATTTCATGCAGGATTATTTCCGCCATGCCACCCATGTGGGGGAACTGACGCGGATATTTCTGACCTCACTTGAGGCAAGCCATTTGAAAAACGAACCCCGTCTGGTGGGATTTTTCCGGCGCCGCAAGAAGGTGAAATCTGGGTATAAGGTGGTGCAGAACCGACTGAAAGCGGCCAGCGAAAAACGGTTTCTGCAGGATAAGCTGAACCTGCTGCATATCTTTGACGAGGCGTTGCGCACCGGATTGCTGCTGCACCCGGATGCCATGCGGATGATCTCAGCCAATCTGGATCTGATTGACGGGGATATGCGCAACGATCCACAGGCAGCGCGGATATTTCTGGACCTGCTGCTGAAACACGGCAACCCCGAGCGGGTTTTGCGCCGGATGAATGAGCTGGGAATGCTGGCGGCGTTCATCCCGGAATTTGAACCCATCGTGGCGATGATGCAGTTCAATATGTACCATTCCTACACCGTGGATGAGCACACCATTCAATGCATTTCCACCCTGTCACAAATTGAGCGCGAGGAACTGGTTGAGGAATTACCGATTGCCAGCGGCATTCTGAAAAAAGGCGTGAACCGGCGGATATTATACGTAGCACTACTGGCCCATGATCTGGGCAAGGGGCGCGATGAGGATCATTCGGTTCTGGGGGCGCGTATTGCCCGTAAACTGGCGCCACGGCTGGGGCTGAAACCGGAAGAATGCAAAACCGTAGAATGGCTGGTGCGCAATCATTTGCTGATGTCGGATGTGGCGCAAAAGCGTGATATTTCCGATCCGCGCACGGTGGGTGGATTTGCCAAGCTGGTGGGAACCAGCGCCCGGCTGGATCTGCTGACGGTGCTGACCGTCTGTGACATACGCGGGGTCGGCCCGGACACATGGAACAACTGGAAAGCGGTTTTGATCCGCAACCTTTATGGTGCGACGATTGATGCGCTGGAAACCGGGCCGGAAAATATCAACCCCAAGCTGGGGGAGGAGCAGGCCAAGCGGGCGTTGCGCGCCGCCCTTGTGGATTGGGACAAAAAAGATGTGCGTACCGAAACGGCACGCCATTACCCACCCTATTGGCGCGGGTTGCCCACCCCAGCACATCAGGTGTTTGCCACGCTTTTGCGCGGCATGCCCGCAGACCAGATCAGGATCGATCTGTTCCCGGATAAAGACCGGGATGCGACGCGGGTTTGCATTGTTATTGCCGATCATCCCGGCATCTTTTCACGGCTGGCAGGCGCGCTGGCGATGGTGGGGGCCAATGTGGTGGACGCGCGTACCTATACGTCAAAGGATGGTTACGCCACCGCGATATTCTGGGTTCAGGACGCCGAGGGCGCGCCCTTTGCCACATCCCGCTTGCCCCGGCTACGCACCATGATCGGCAAGACCCTGAAGGGCGAGGTTCTGGCACGGGAAGTTTTGAAAGACCGCGACAGGATCAACAAGCGCGAGCGCGCCTTTAAGGTGCCCACGGCGATTATATTTGATAACGAAGGCAGTGATATCCACACCATCATTGAGGTGGACACCCGAGATCGGCCCGGGTTGCTTTATGATCTGACCCGGACTTTGGCGGATAACAATGTTTACATTGCCTCAGCCGTGATCGCCACCTATGGCGAACAGGTGGTGGATACGTTTTACGTGAAAGACCTGGTGGGCATGAAGTTTCATTCGCAATCTCGGCAGTTGGCACTGGAACGCAAACTGCGTGCCGCCATTGAACTTGGTGCGCAAAGGGCGCGGGACTGATGGCAGCAACTCGGCTGATCAGGGGCTTTCTGACCGTTGGTATCTGGACAATGGCCAGCCGCATCATGGGGTTTGTGCGCGACATTCTGATCGCCGCCTATTTGGGGGCTGGCCCTGTCGCCGAGGCCTTTGTGGTGGCGTTTTCCCTGCCAACGATGTTCCGCCGACTGTTCGCAGAAGGCGCGTTCAACATGGCGTTTATTCCGTTGTTTTCCAAGAAGCTGGAACGCGATGACGGGGCCCATGAATTTGCCCGGGATGCGTTTTCCGGGCTGGCGACGATCCTGATTATATTCACGGTGATCGCGCAACTCTTGATGCCGTGGTTCGTCTGGGCGATGGCGTCGGGGTTTGTTGGCGATGGGCGTTTTGATCTGGCGGTGGATTTCGGGCGCATTACATTTCCCTATATCCTGTTCATTTCGCTGACCGCACTTTTGTCCGGGGTGCTGAACGCCACCGGACGGTTTGCGGCAGCGGCGGCGGCGCCAGTTCTCTTGAACATTATCATGTCGCTGATGATGGTTTTTGCCTATCAAAACGGGTTGGATGTGGGGCGTGCACTGGTCTGGGCGGTGCCTTTGGGCGGGATTGCGCAACTGGCGCTGGTCTGGTGGGCGGCGGCGCGCGCCGGGTACCGGTTGATCCCGCGCTGGCCACGGATGACGCCCGAACTGAAAAGGCTTGCGATCATTGCCGCACCGGCTGCCTTGGCCGGTGGTGTGGTGCAGATCAACCTGTTGGTGGGCCGGCAGGTTGCCAGTTTCTTTGAAGGCTCAATCCAGTATCTGAACCTTGCGGACCGGCTGTATCAACTGCCCCTTGGGGTGGTCGCCATCGCCATCGGCGTGGTGCTGCTGCCGGAACTGTCGCGGCGGTTGCAGGCCGGGGATGCACAGGCCGGCCGGGACGCGATGAACCGGGCGGCAGAATTTGCGTTGCTCTTGACCCTGCCGGCGGCAGTGGCGCTGGTGGTGGTGCCCGAGCCCCTGGTCTCGGTGCTGTTCCAGCGTGGCCGGTTTACGCCCGAGGACGCGGCGGCGACAGCGCTGGTGGTGGC
The DNA here is from genome assembly GCA_964514925.1 of uncultured Marinosulfonomonas sp. Classification (GTDB taxonomy): domain Bacteria; phylum Pseudomonadota; class Alphaproteobacteria; order Rhodobacterales; family Rhodobacteraceae; genus NVTR01. The sequence continues at coordinate 138,130 of CAZETX010000002.1, read as the reverse complement.
AATATATGGGCTGGGTCTGCCATCATTTGTGCTGCAAAAGGTTTTGCAGCCCCTGTATTTTGCCCGGGAAGATACGCGGACACCGTTCAAATATGCTGTTGTTGCCATGGTGATCAATGCGGTTGTGGCGATTGGTCTGGCGCCGACATTTGGCTATCTGGCCGCTGCCATCGGCACCAGCTTGGCTGGTTGGGGTATGGCGTTTTTACTGTGGCGCGGGGCGCGTTCCATGGGGGAAACCGCCCGGTTTGACAGCCGCTTCATCCGACGCAGCGGACGTATCGCGCTAAGTTCCGTTGGGATGGGTGTCATACTTTACCTGACCAACACATTGCTGGCACCGGTGTTTTTAATGTCCGGCTGGCGCTACCTTGCGCTACTGGCATTGGTAAGCACCGGTATGGTGTCGTATTTCTTGCTTAGCCATCTTACCCATGCGTTCCGGGTTTCAGAATTAAGGGGAACCCTGCGGCGTTGAACCGCTGTATCCATTCTTCTTTTCAGAAATATCCCCGCCGGAGGCATCCGATTTTTCGCAGAAAAATCGCCCCGCGACGCGGCGAAGCCGCGGCGCAACACCAGCTTTACCGCCCGCGCAATCGGCCCCTGATCCGGGTTATAGCCCCCGGCACCAGCAAAAATGACACCATAAACCCGGTGCCAAAACCAAAAATATCTGCCAGCCAGTCCTTGTTTGCACCAAACACCACCCCAAACAACAGCTGTACCCCCACCAGAAATCCGATGAGCCGAAACGCCTTAATGCGCGATTCACCTGTTCCAGCAAGACTAAGCCACATCATGAAAGTATAGGATCCGATCAACCCATAGACCGCCGGGTAGCCACCGATCAGCGGTGTTGGGTCATTCAGGATCAGCCCATAGGCCAATGCGCCGACAATGGCGGAAGCAAAAAACACCACCAGCACTGCGATGGTGCCGAAAACCTCGCCCACCATTTTGCCAAGCGCCAGAAGAAACACCAGCACCATGGCGGCATGGGTGAAACTGACATGGACAAACGGATAGGTGACAAAGCGTTTCACATGCTCCAGCGGGAAGCGGTTGTTGTTGATCATCCAGTCCAGTATGGGGCCGGAAAACGCATAGTCACGAAAGGCTTCGATGCGCCAGCCGATGGCCTCTGCGCCGCCAATAAAGCCGCGTGATCCGGCCTGGAACACCAGCTCAATGCCAAGGATCAAAAGCGACAGAAATACCACCACCGGGGGCAGTGGATTGATCGGTGACTGGTCGTCGGCATGGGCCATAGGACGTCCTTTCCTTGACGGGCATGGGCTGCATGGGTAAGCGAGCCGGACAGATACATCCAGCACGGAGCTTGGGCAATGGCCGAGACACAATTTACACCGCGGGTTTTCTCAGGGGTTAAACCTTCGGGTGGCATAACATTGGGCAATTATCTGGGCGCGTTCAAGCGCTGGGTGGCCATGCAGGACGAGGATTTTGAGAACACCTACTGCGTGGTTGATCTGCATGCGATCACCGTCTGGCAGGATCCGGCTGAGTTGCGTTTCGCGACGCGCGAAACCACGGCAGCTTTGATAGCATCCGGAATTGATCCTGATCGATCCACCCTGTTCAACCAGTCGCAGGTGTCAGCGCACGCGGAACTGGGTTGGATTTTCAACTGTGTGGCAAGGGTTGGCTGGATGAACCGGATGACCCAGTTCAAGGACAAGGCCGGCAAGAACGCCGAAAAGGTATCGCTGGGGCTGTATGGGTATCCGGCGCTGATGGCCGCCGACATTCTGGTGCATCACGCAACCCACGTGCCGGTGGGGGAAGACCAGAAACAGCATGTCGAGCTGACCCGTGATATCGCCGCCAAGTTCAACCATGACTACGGGGTGGATTTTTTCCCGATCACCGAGCCGGTAATTGAGGGGCCCGGTACGCGGGTGATGAACCTGCGCGATGGTTCCAAGAAAATGTCCAAATCCGGTGAAAGTGATATGGAGCGCATCAACATGACCGATGACGCTGATACCATTGCCAAAAAGTTCAAGAAAGCGCGCACTGATCCGGAACCGCTGCCCGACAGTCTGAAAGAGCTAGAGGGCCGGGCTGAGGCGCGCAATCTGGTGGATATTTATGCCGGATTGTCGGATGTCACCCCGGACGCGGTGATTGCCGAATATGCCGGGGCGGGCTGGGGCCGGTTCAAACCGGCTTTGGCCGATCTGGCAGTGGCCAAGCTGACGCCGATTTCCCAGGAGATGTCACGTCTGATGGCTGACCCTGCCGAGATTGACCGGATACTGGCCAAGGGTGCGGCAAAGGCCGATGCGGTGGCACGCCCGATCGTTCGGCAGGTTTATGATATTGTTGGCTTTGTCGGCGGGCGTTAGGCCAGAATTTAGCGCTTTGGCAGCACTTTCAGCAGTGCCGGCAGAAATACGCCCTAAAAAATTGGTTTTTCCCGTCGATACAGGCGAAAAAAAGCCTAATTTTGCCATTTTTCACAGCCAGTTATGTACCCGAGTATTCAAATAGGTTAATTTGAGCCCGCTCTTACAGTTTCTGAAGGTTTAGGCCTTGGAAGCTGTGGCGGCTCGGGGGCCGGAGAGAGTTGTGTGAAAACCACTGGTGAGAAACCTGATGGCCGCGAGTGTGCGCGGCAGGTGACGGGCGAAAATAATCGTCTGTTAATTGTTATCCCCTGCCTGAATGAGATTAATCATATTGGCGGGTTATTGGCGCAGCTTGTGGCTGTTCAGGCGCGAATGGGCGGACGGATTGTGGTTGTCGACGGGGGCAGCAGTGATGGCACGCTGGCCGTTGTTCAGGACGTCGTGGAGCACAATGATGCGGTGACGTTGCTGCATAACCCGGACAAAATTCAAAGTGCGGCGGTCAATCTGGCGGTTGCAGAATTTGGCGATGGGGCCAGCCATCTGGTGCGTATTGATGCCCATAGCGCCTATCCGGATGACTATTTTCAAACTTTGCTGACTGAGGCCCGGGATATGCAGGCCGACAGTGTTGTGGTCAGCATGGCGGCGGCGGGGGAAATGCTGGTGCAGCGGATTAATGCCGCGGCACAGAATTCAACGGTTGGCAACGGTGGCTCAAAGCATCGGCTAAAATCGCAGGGTCAGTTTGTCGACCATGGGCACCACGCGCTGATGCGCATTGCCGCGTTTCGCGAAGTCGGTGGATATGATCCGGGGTTTGCCCATAATGAAGATGCAGAGCTGGATTACCGGCTGCGTAAGGCCGGGTATAAAATCTGGCTGACGGCAAAGACCGGGGTGACCTATTTTCCACGCAACAGTTTTACAGCACTTGCCCGGCAATATTATAATTTCGGCAGGGGGCGCGCCCAGAACATTTTAAAACACCGGATTGTCCCGCGTCTGAGGCAGGCCAAAGTTATGCTGGTACTGCCGTTTCTGATGCTGGCGCTGTTAAGCCCACTGCATTGGGTTTTTGCCTTCCCTGCCCTGTTCTGGGGGGCCTATTGCATCCTGTCTGGTCTGAAAATGGCGTGGCAGGGCGGTGATATCAGACTGGCGCTGTCCGGGTTCGCCGCGATGTTGATGCATTTTTCATGGTCACTTGGTTTCTGGCGGAACATCCTATTTGTCGGGGCCACCATGCGTCGGGGTCAGCCGGTATGAGCCGGGATAAAGAAATCACGATCGGGGTTTGCACTTTTCGCAGACCCCAGGTGGCAGAAACGGTGCAGTCACTATTCAAACTGGAAATTCCCAAGGGTTTTGATGTGTCGGTTCTGGTCATTGACAATGACCAAGAACCCAGCGCGCAAAAACAGATCGAAAGCCTTGCCCGCTTCGCCCCGTTTCCGGTGCGGTATATCCATGCCCCTGCGGGTAACATTTCCATTGCCCGTAACGGGGCACTGGAAAACTGTAAGACGCGCTATCTGGCATTTATTGATGACGATGAGATTGCGACAGAGGGCTGGTTGAAGGGTTTGCTACAGGTTGCCCGGACGGAGGCCGCGGATGTGGTTTTGGGGCCGGTTGAGGCGCTGTATCGAAAATCTGCACCGGACTGGATGAAAAAATCTGCGATACATTCAACAAAACCGGTCTGGGTGAATAATAAGATAATAACCGGGTATTCCTGCAATGTTCTGATTGATTTGGACAGTCAGGCCGCCAATGACATTCGGTTTGATCTTATGTTGGGTCAATCGGGGGGTGAAGATACCAAATATTTCAGTCAGTTGAGCCAGAATGGCGGCAAGATCAGCTATGCGGCCGGGGCGATCATTTATGAGGATGTAACCGAAAACCGGGCAACATACAGCTGGCTTGTCCAGCGCCGGTTTCGTATGGGGCAAACCCATGGGCGATTATTGCGGGAAAACAGGCCTGATCTGTCCGCCGGCATTGCCGCCATGGTCCCTGTTCTGGGCAAAATCGTCTACTGCTTTGCATCTGCAATCATGTCAGGACTGAACGAAACACGTCGTAATGGTGCCATATTAAGAGGGTTAATGCATGTTGGCGTCCTTTTCGGGCTGATGGGTATTCGCGAATTAAAACTTTACGGATCCGAGCTGCCCGGACAGGTAACGTCGAAAGTATCGGCAGAAAGCTAAGGGTCTGGGGCAACAGATGAAAGACATTGGGTTACGCATCCGCGAGACGGATATCAGCACCGGCGGACGTCAGGTTTCGCAGGATCAGGGTACAACTTTGGGCGATCTGCTGGCAGCGGCACGGCGGCAATATTTGCCGGTTCTGGTTTGCGCACTGATTGGCATCTTTATTGGTGCTGCACATTTTGCCACCAGCCCCAAACAGTATTTTGCGCAGGCACGTGTTCTGGTTGATGACCGGCTGAGTGCGCTTGCCGCCGAGATTACAGCAATTACCCCTTTAGCGCGCGATGATACCGCCCTGCTGAATGAAATAGAGATTCTGAATTCGCTGCAACTGGCAGCTGAAGTAACGCGCAAGACGCGACTGCACCGTAACCCGGAATTTCTAAATCCACCCAGTTCGGCGCTTGGTAGTTTTGTCGCTTCTGTTAAAGACCGGGTGCGAAGCCTTGTATTAAGCTATAGCCCGGTTGAAGAAACCACACCTGTTTTACTTAGTCAGGAACAGCAGGAACTGCGCCAGATCTACACAACGGCCCTGTTCTTGCAACGGGATATCAAAATAGTCCGGGTCGGAAATAGCTTTTCCATCAGCATCAGTTTTATGTCACCTGATCCACAACTGTCGGTGCAGATCGTGAATGCCTATGCTGACGCTTATCTGGCAGATAGTCTGAACGCCAATCTGGAAGCCAGCAACCGGACCGGAGAGTGGATGCGCCGGCGTCTGGAGGAATTGCAGGAAAATGCGAAAACCGCAGCCCTTGAAGCCGAGGAGTTCAGGGCAAATAACAAAGTATCTGATTTGCCGGGCTTGCGGGAACGCGAGCAGCGTGCCGAAACATTGAACGCGCTATATAATGCCATCGCCGCGCGTTATGAACAGATCAGTATTGAAGGGTCATTTCCGGTTACCAACGGCCGCATATTGTCGAGCGCATTAGCGTCTAAAAACGCCGCCTCGCCGATATTGTGGCAGTTTCTGGCTATTGCCGGTCTGCTGGGGATTATATTTGGTTTTACAATCGCGGTTGTTCGGGAATTTAAAGAACGCTATTTCAGAACCGGTGAAGATGTTGAGAAATTTACCGGGCTGTCGTTTCTGGGTTATCTTCCCACGTTTACCACCGGCCGTGTTGGCACATCCGTTTTAGGGGCGGGTGTCGAAAATTCACTGGAACGCACGGCTGAATTCTTTTCTTCGCGCCACAGGCGGGCTTTGGAAACGGTGAACGGCAGGGTTTCGCACCCGGTTGAACCGGCTGTTAAGCCCGGATTTATACCGACTGCCCCGGATCTGTTTACACCAACCGACAATCCCAGGTCGATTTATAGTGAAACGCTGCGCCATCTACATGCGACAGTTGAACAGTCACTATCTGGTAAAATCGGCAGTGTAATTGGCGTTACCTCAATGTTACCCGGTGAAGGCAGCTCTACCCTTGCGGCGAACTATGCCAATCTGGTCGCAAAACTGGGCGCGCGCACGTTGTTAATTGACGCCGTTCTGGCAACGCCAAGCCTGAGCACCGATCTACAATATGCCAACCAACAGGGCTTGGCCAATGTCCTGGATGGGACGTGTCAGTTAACGGATGCCATCGGAACAATTCCAAATTCCGGGCTGGAGTTTTTGTCAAATGGGTTTGAACCGCACCGACTGCACGCAAGCCAGGCGCAGTTCCAGCAAAGCATGCCAAAACTTATCGCCGCATTGCGCACGCATTACAGTTATATCATCATAGATATGTCTGCGCTGGGCCTGACCGCGGATGCCAAGATATTATTGCCGGAGATCGACCGGTTCGTCCTGACCAGCGAATGGGGTAAGACCCCCCGCAATCTGGTGCAGCAATTCATCGCCCGCGAACCAGAGATTTCGCGCAAGATTTTGGGTGTGATGTTGAGCAAAGTTCAGGTTAAAAACCTTTCAAAATATGGCAGTTTTGGTGGTTCGGAAAAGTATCTGAACCGGTTTTCTGAATACGCATCCTAACCGCTGTCTAAAATTTTCAGACAATCAAGACTTTAAAGAGCTTTCGGTGTCATTCCCGAAACAATAAAGTGATGTTTGGCGATTGAAGTTGACAGACTGGCGACCCCCAGTCCAATAATTTGTCAGTTCATGGGCGGAGGCGTGGCCAGATTATGTTTAGTTTGTCCAAGGTACCAAGGGTTAACTAGTATGCGTTTATCAGTATTTATTTCAGTTTTAGCAGGCACCGTGATTGCAGTTGGTGCCTGGTCGCTTGGCGAGGGTGCCGGATTTGGCGCTGCGATACTGCGTATTCTGGCGGCTTGCTTTGCATTGCAGATAGGCTATTTCGCCCTGCTTTTATTGTCCGGCTTTAAGCTAAACCGGAACGAAGCCGATGGCGCTGCCAGAGCTGCACAGGGTAAAGCTAAGATTATTCGGCGTGCTAAAAACATTCACAGCTCTGTGAATGTAACCGGTTAAACGCGACGCTTGGTTAAAAAACTTAGCAAGCCGGGTTCCGGTCTGCCCAGCAATCTGATCAGGCATCCACGGTAAATCAGCCAAAGCTTTTCCGAGAATGGAAGCGCCTGACCAACACTGAGCTTCAGATGTGATTTTAAAAGACCCCGGGCGCGAACAGCCTTACTAAACGCAAATATCGGGCTGCTCAAAAAATTATTGGTATCATCCGGGTTGGCACTGGACCATGCTTTGCGTTGCAAAATCCGGATTGAACGCTTTAGGTTTAGTTCGCTTCGAAGATATCCGGCTTTGACCCCTAAATCCCGATTGGTTGCTTCACCGTTTTCAGCCCAGACTGCGAGCGGTTCCATTGCAACGAAAATCGGATCGTCTATTGCGTATGTGCGCAGGTATTCCTGCAATGTCGCGCTACAATCGAAATGGATTTCAAGATCAGAGATGGCGTGGCGAGACCAGAACAGGCCGCCATTTGATACCCCAATATCTGCAACCAGCGCCAGCCTGAATAGATCCGGCTCATATCTGCCTTCTACCAATTTGCGATCCAGAATACCGCCATCACTTAGTTTGGCATTGTCGGTTCCACTGCCGAATTCAACGAACTGGTTGCGAAAAACGATTTCGACGTTTTCCGACAGGCAAACATTAGTGTTCTCTGCAATAAAGGTTGGCAAAATCAGATTGTCATCTTCGACAACGCAAAAATAGTCAGCGCCGTGTGGGTTGCGCCGCGAAAAACACTGATCAATATTTTCCGATGCAAACTTTTGTTGTCTGTTCCAGTTGTGCCGGATGCGATGGTCTGCAAAATTTTCAACAATTTCCTGAGCGGAACAATTCGGGTCGTCATCGAACACGTCGCAAATCCAATTCGTGTGTGTCTGAGCTTGCAAAGATTCCAGACAGCGTTTCAATTCGACAGGTCGCCGGTAAGTTGGCGTTCGAATATGAACCAATGGATTTGGTGAGTTTGTTTTTTCTGTTTTGGGCAGCCGAAT
>CAZETX010000002.1:0-129974 GCA_964514925.1 uncultured Marinosulfonomonas sp. | reverse complement strand
GAATATGAACCAATGGATTTGGTGAGTTTGTTTTTTCTGTTTTGGGCAGCCGAATGGCATCATTGACGTTGACAGGCAGCCGAATTGGCTGACGGGCAGCTTTTTCTAAGTAACCGTCACTGCCATTTGCCGCAGAACCCAGGTTTAAATCAGATGAATTCGGGCGGGACGAGCCGGTGCGCTGGAACCGGTTTACAAAATTTTCGGCGGCTGATCGCAAAAGGGGCCTGCACAGGGAGGGTTTTTGAGCAAGTATTCGCACTGAGTTCGTAATGCGCCGGCTTTTTATGCTGGAAACCAAATTTTCAAATTCACGATTGTAGGCGAGCACGGCTGATCGGGCACGAAAATGCTGCTTTATTTCTGGTGACATGGCGGGAAATTCTGCCTCTACCGACTGCTGCGCTTTGATCATTCCGGACATGTCATCAGCGCTAAGGCGATAGGAAAAAGAGTTTTGGTGGCGCCGGTAAAGATAGTACGATTGCCCAAGCAAGTGCAAACGCCCACCGTTCAACAAAAACCGGGTGTAAAAATCATAATCTTCGCCAATCTGAATATCTTCGCGATACCGAAGGTTATTGAGCGCTTCTTTGCGAAACATTGGTTTAAGATAGCCAAATGGTACCTGGGTCGCCGGATTGATATCCGAAGCAATCAGGCTTTGAATTGTTATGTTATAGGGGCGTCGTTCGTTCAGGCCACCAAACATCGCCCTGGCTTCCCCGATGCGGTTCTCCGAAAAAATGAGCATTTCATCAGCAATAGCGTCTGTCTGCAATTGGTCTGCCAACTCAATCATGCGTTCAAATCGGCGGGGATGTATCAGATCGTCGGCATCAAAAACTGCGATCCAGTCACCAGTTGCAATATTCAGCGCCCGGTTGCGTGCAGCACCGGGGCCCCGGTTAATGGTAGAGTTTATCAACCGCACCCGCGCGTCTGTTGCGATGATTGATTGAACAGTGGTGACACTTTGGTCAATGGAAGCATCATCCGAGACCAGTATTTCAATGTTTCGGATGGATTGCGCCTGAACGGAAGATATCGCCGCTTCAATATGGGCGGCACCGTTGTAATTGGCCATAATGACAGAAACGACAGGCGGTTTGGTTCGAAGTGGCACGGGCAATCCTAAGCTTCATCAAAACGGGCTGATTTGCCCAATATTTCAACGTCTTTACTGCAAGCAGAACAATAACAAATCTGTTGATACAAACCAATATAGTTAGAAGTTTTGACCTAATTGCGGCGGCGTAACGCCCAATATTCAGATGCTGCTTGAAAACGCGGGGCTAAACGTCGATTGCATACATTAAGTCACTAAAATTCTTATGAAAGCCGCACCAATAATGCAAAAACCCCTGCTATCCATATGCCGGGCATTCGGGGCGAATATCCTGATTGCTATTTGTTTAGTGTTGTTTCCAATCGTGACCACTGCGCAGGGCAATGTCAGTTTTTTTGACGATTTTGATGAGCTCAATTCTGATCGCTGGCTTGTTTCCGATGGCTGGGTAAATGGTAACTGGCAAAACTGCGAATGGACTGCGCAGGCGCTGGGTGTACGTGATGGCATGTTAGGATTGAGTTTCCTGCCACAGCAAACCAGTAAGCGGGATTACATGTGTGGCGAAATTCAATCCCGTGGGTTTTACGGTTTTGGGACATTTGAAGCGCGGATGAAAACCCCCGTTGGCAGCGGTATGAACGCCGCCTTTTTCAGTTATACCGGGCCGCCCCATGGCAACCCCCATGATGAAATTGATTTTGAAATTTTAACACGCGACACAACGAGGGTCAGCTTGAATACCTATGTTGACGGGGCACCGGTGAATGGCAAAACTGTTGCTTTACCGATACCTGCCGACAGCGGATTTATCACCTATTCATTTACATGGGACAGTGATGGTGTGGCGTGGTTTGTCGACGGTGTTCTGGTACACAAAACAACCACCGGCAGCGCGACTCCGATAACGCCACAAAAAATCTATGCCAGTTTTTGGGGTAGCGATACACTGGTCAATTGGATGGGGAAATTTGAACAGCCCACCGGTAGTTTGGTATCCAAGCTGGATTGGATCGCATTCACCGCCCTTGGTGAAGGTTGTCAATTTCCGGCATCGGTGCTTTGCGCGGTGGATTGATGTGCTACATTGATCTCAAACAGACGGCCGGGCCAGAGCAGTGCAAATATGAACCAGACTAGTTTCGGACAGGGGAAACCTTCGCTGCTTTCGATCATAACACTTGATACCATCATCTGTGTGTTTCTGATTGCAGGTTTGGTTTTTGTGCCGGTTTTTGGCAGCCTGAGTGTTGTTGTTTTTCTGGCGATGGGTGCATTGTTGTTCCTGCGCTATCCAGCAGCGTCGGTGAATCTGCTGATACCATATTGGTATTTGTTGCTGTTGCCGGTTTTTTGCACACTTACCTTCATGTGGTCCGCCTATCCGGGTATCACATTCCGATTTGGCGTTCAGCTTTCGGCTACAATTGTCATTACAATATTACTTACCCATCGCCTGTCAGCGCGTGGATTTATTCTGGCGCATTTTTTCTGGTACGGGATTGCCATACTGGCGAGTAACATTTTCAGGAATCCAAGGGAAGATATTGGCGCCTGGGTTGGTATTTTTGAAAGTAAAAATGCGCTGGCAGGGGTCGCATCCATTTTCATTGTAATATCGGTTGGGCTGATAATTGACCGAAGCATCAGGATGCGGTTCAGGTTTCTTGCTTTTCTGGGGCTTGGCATGGGTGCAATTCCACTGGTATTTGCCCAGTCGCTTGGTGCGCGCTTACTGGTGCCGCTAACAATCCTGATCCTGATTACCACCTGGCTTGCGCCAAATATCTCATCAATGAAACGTCTGGTGATATTTATCTACGGCGCTTTGTTTTTCGCTTTGGTGGGTTTGCTGATTTTCGCAAACTATGGGACGTTGGTTGCGCTGTTTCTGGAAGCCACGGGCAAGGATCTGACCCTGACAGGCAGGACCGATTTATGGGCGATCGCGATTGAATACATTGCCGAAAGCCCGTTCTTTGGATTGGGATACCAAGCATTTTGGGTGCCCGGAAACCCGCCCGCCGAGGCAATATGGTTCCTGTTTGGGATCGGGTCGCGGGGGGGGTTCAATTTTCACAATATGTACCTGTCAAACGCGGTTGAAATCGGCCTGATTGGCCTGGCTATGCAGGTATTTGTTTTATACGGAGCGGCCTATTTGACAGCAAAGTGGGCGCTGACAAAAAGGTCTATCGAGGCCTGTATCCTATTTGCCCTTGTTTCTAAAACCATAATGTCCAGCTTTGTCGAAGTGTCGATATTCTTTCAGTTTAATTCCAACACGGTTCTAGTTGTGGGCGCATTTGTATATGGGCTGCAAGCGCGGTCAGAGGCGTCCGGCAAATAGGTGGGTTTTATGATTTTTTCATCGCTTTGGATCGTAAAATCTGGCGTATATTAGCGATGCGTTCATGCGAAATTGCCAGCAGGGATGCGCTGTAAACCACGACACCTGTTAGAATTTGCAATGGCAAATAAACACGCACCGCCAATGCCGGAAAGATCAAAGGCACGATATACACGGCAGCGGCCATAATTGCGGTCGCAAATGCGGGGCCCTTGAATTCAAGCAGGTAGCCCCGAATTTCATAATCCAACAGTTTTGCGGACATGAAAGCAATTATAGGAGCGAACAGGTAGGTCTTTACAACCAAAAGGGCCATCATTGTTGGCAATCCTGCATCAACGGTAGCAAGGATGACCAGCACGGTCGCGCTATGCTGGATGAGCTGATAATAGAACCACCAGTTCGCCCGCCCCTGACTTTTGACCAGTGCAAACTGAACGACGCCAATGCTTGCAACAAGCCCGATCAGACAAAACGCTTTAAGCGCAAATGCTGCCGCCGCCCATTTTGGTTCCAGCAGCAGCGGCAAAAGATCATCTGCAACCAGGGCCAAACCGACAAACATTGGAAAACTGAAGGCGCAGGATGCAAAGGACGCAAGGAAATATGCGTCCCGTAGCTTTTGCTTGTCGTTCTGAAGTGTCGACATCAATGACATTGAAACGGAAGACAGCGCGCCTGATACCAAATCCCTTAGCATTCCGTATAATCTTTGCGCAAAATAGTAAAAACCCAACAATCCAGTGCCGCCCAAAATGCCCAGAATAATATGATCAAGCTTCATATCATTCAGCATGCGATCACCGGATGCGAATATCCCATAGGAAAACAGATCTTTTAGCGCCTGGACGCTGAAATTTCCTTTGGGCCGCCATCCGGTTACCCAAAACGCCATTATGCAGATCACGATTGCGGCGCTGACCTGACTGGCGACCAGAGCCCAATACCCGTATCCGGCAAGCAGCATGGAAACCGAAATTATGGCACTGATGATGGTGGCGACAGATGTTCTGAGGGCCACCAGTTTGAATTGCATGGTTCGTATGATCATAGAATTGGGCACGATCGCCAGTAATGTAAACGGAATGCGCAGGGCAAGTATCGGAAGCATTGCCGCCATCGCCGGCTGGTTCAGATAGTCAGCCGCGATACCGGCGCCAAGTAAAAATGCCAGAAAAAAGACCAGACCAAAAACCGCAGTGAGCCAAAATACCGTATCCGCGTGCGAGCGCGTAATATTCTGGCGCTGAACCAGCGCTTCCCCAAAGGCAACCGGGGAAAATGCCAGCGCGAAAGAAACAAACCCGGCGGCCAGACCCACAAGGCCAAAATCAGCTGGTGACAGGTAATAGGCGCTGATGAAAAAAACAGCTGCACCGCTAATTGTGGGAATTAACGTATGTAGCGATGACCAGAACACACCAACGAAAGCAGCCCGAGAGCGCCCGTGTTGCAGATGAGGTTGAAATTCAGCCATGTCGGCCAATACCCCAATATCCCCTTGTTCAGCAATGTCTAAAGACGGTGCCGAATATTGCTTAATTAATAGGAACCTTCGGCAGAAAGAACTGCGGGAATTGTCCTGAGGATTATTTTGAAATCTTGCCAGTGCGACCAGTTGTTCACGTATTCGGTGTCAAGCGATACCCGTTGCGAATAGTCCACGTCGCTGCGGCCGCTGGTTTGCCAAAGTCCGGTAATACCGGGCCGAGTTCGCAGGTAGAAATCAGCGTTCGAGCCATAAAAATTTAGCTCATCCTGAACCACGGGCCTGGGGCCCACGAGGCTCATTTGTCCAAGGAGGACATTCAACAGTTGTGGCAATTCATCAACGCTATAGGTGCGCAGAATTTTTCCAAACCACGTTACCCTGGGGTCATTCTGCAGTTTTCGGTTGGCGTCCCATTCTTGTTTATCTTCCGGGAAATCGTTGAAATGGCGTTCCAGTATTTCCTGGCCATTGGCTGCCATTGAGCGAAATTTCCAACATTTGAATGTTTCGCCGCCATAGCCAATTCGGGTGTGACCGAACAGAACCGGCCCCGACGATGACAGTTTGACGGCGATTGAAACCAGCAGGAACAGTGGCGACAAAAGCACAAGCCCCACAGTCGCCAGGATGATATCCAAGCTACGTTTCATCCCGCCGCCAACCGCGTCGAATTTTATGTTTTTGCGTCTCTTGCGAGCGCCATTTATCTTAACCTTGGTATCTTTTGTTTCAAAAACACCGTCGCAGCTACCGTGTACAATCGACATAAATCGTACCTGTCCCCATTGATGGCCCACACCCTGAGTACAGTCGCCAGAATGTCACTATTCTAATAAAAATTGCAGGATTTTTTGTGTATACACAGGTGCTTGGCAGGATATCGCCACGCTGTTTTTCAACTATCCCCACGGTGGCAGAGCAATTTTGGCCCAAAAACTGTCGGGCCACTAGCCGTAGTGGGTTTTTTGCGAAATTCACACTACATGTGGTAATATGTTCATTTAATGGCCCTAAACATACCTGAGCGGTGATCCGCGCTACGTTCAATGTTTTTGGGGATGTAAGTCAATATCTGGGCAGAGCAATGTTGTTTTGGCTTAAAATTTAAAGTTTGGCGAAAAGGTATTGCTTTACGTTGATTCGGCGAAACCCAAAAAAACGCTGTAATCACAGCGGATTAAGCGATGCTAAAACAAGCTATCTATGGATAAAATCACCAGTTCAGAGTTTTCTTAACGAAAGGTTCAAATCAATCCGGGCTGATCAGGACAGTAAAACAGGTGAAAGCGCCAGTTTAAGATCAGTATGCCGCAATTGAAATTGCCCATCATCCTGCGACAGAATAGCATTGGACATAGCGGCGATTTTGGCCGGGTTCAGCTGCTTTAACTTTTGCACCAGTTCAGCTGATGTTGCCGTTTCAAGTGTGATGCCCAATGCGGCCGAGCGCACCCGGTGCCCGGTTTCAGTATCGGCAACAGCAATGGACGGGCAGCCAAACCAACTGGCTTCATAGATCCGGTTGGGCAACAGCCAATCAGAGTTGGCGCCCCTTTGCCAAAGATCCTGCGCCCAGACCAGATCACAGCTGGTGTAGATATTTTGCAGATCGTCGGGATAGGTGTAGGGCCCGTGATAGGTGATGTTGGGGCGTTTGGTTAATTCGGCGTCAAAATCGGGCAAGGCATGCCGGTGAATATTACCGTTGATCACAATTTCAAGTGAGGACCCCATTCTGTCGGCGGTTTCCAGAAGTATCTGCAGGCTGGGGGCGCATCTGATTGAGCCGACCCAACCCAGTACCAAGGGGGCGCTTTTCGCGCGGGGTCGGTTTCTGGTTTTGGGGCGCGCTGGTGCCGGCCCATCAAACCAAAGTTTGTTTTCGATGACTGAGACCGGCCCGGAATACCCCTGAATGGCCCCAAAGTAATGCGTCAGAAAACCGGGGGAGGAAATGATCAGCAGTTGGATTGCCGAAAGCAGGCGGCGTTCACACCAGCGCATGATGGCCCCGATGGGATCGGTGCGGGTGAACAGCCCGTGGATATCAAGGCATTCATAAACCAGCGGCGTTTTGCGGCGGCCCAGAAATATGCGCGTGGCCCAGGCGATGACCAGCAGGTCAAAATTTCGCGCGATGATCACGTCGGCGGTGCGTATTTTCTTCGGGGACCGGATGACACGCCAGATGCCGCGGATTATTTTCAGTATTCGTTTGGCAAAATTGCGGTTTTCAACAAGACCAAGGTTGATGTCGGCAGGGGCGATGTCTGCGCCAGCTGCCATGTTTGAACGCTGGAACGCAGCCGTTGAGACATCATGGCCCAATGCCTGAAAACTTTTGAGGCGGCGGATTTGTGACGCCTCGTTCAGATCAAAGGCAAATACGAATATATGTGCGATGTTTTACTATCCCGGGATCAGTCTGTTGGTCACTATCAACCACAGCATATCATTGGCAATATTGGCGCGGCAATGTCTGAAAGCTGGCAATCGGATGAATTCGCGATTAGTAAAATGTTGATGCATTTGAAGGTTTGGCGATGGATGTAATTGATCAGTTCACAGGTGTTATCGGTGCAAGGTTTGTGCTGACCGGAGCGGATGCGGCACCCTATGGAAAGGATTGGATGGGCAGCTATGTGGCCCAGCCTGTTGCGGTTCTAAAGCCTGCCGATACGGCCGAGGTATCGGCAATTCTGAAAATCGCCCATGCCAGCGGGACACCGATTGTGCCGGTGGGGGGGAACACCGGTCTGGTGGGGGGAACATATGCCCCCGGGGCGGTGATGTTGTCATTGGAACGGCTGAATGAAGTTCGTTGCGTTAAGCCGACGTCACAACTGGCGGTGGTGGGGGCCGGTGCCATTTTGGACAATATCAACGGCGCCGCAGAGGAACATGATCTGGCGTTTCCGTTGTTTTTCGGGGCGCGGGGTTCTGCGATGATCGGTGGGGCGCTGTCCACCAATGCCGGGGGGTCCAATGTGGTGCGCCATGGCAATGCGCGGGCTTTGTGTCTGGGGTTGGAAGTGGTGTTGGCGGACGGGCAGATCATGGATTTGATGGGTGAATTGCGCAAGGACAATACCGGGTATGATCTGAAGGACCTGTTTATCGGGGCCGAGGGGACGCTGGGGGTTATTACCGCGGCTGTGGTGAAACTGGTGCCCCGCCCGCTGGCCTATGCCACGGCGATGGTGGCGGTGAAATCCCTGCCCGTGGCGCTGGAATTGCTGAACCGTTTGCAGGTGGTCAGCGGTGGCATGGTGGAGGGGTTTGAGTTTATGCCCGACACCTACATGGCGCGGCTAAAACTTGTCCGCCCCGATCTGGTGCCGCCACTGGGGTATGGGCGCGACGTCACTTTGCTGGTGGAGCTGGGGGCCACCGCGCCGCGTGATGCGCTAAGTCAGGCGGATGGCTCTGTTGCGGTGGTCGGGCTGCTGGAAGAAACCTTGATGGAAATGGTTGAAGCAGGGCTGGTGACAGACGCGGTGGTGGCGCAATCAAGCGCTGAGCGGCAGAAAATGTGGGCAATCCGGGAGGTGGCGGCAGAAATCACCATTGGCCGCACGCCCTATGTCGACACTGACATTGCGGTGCCGCTTGATCGGGTGGCGGAATTTTATGAAACCGTTCTGCGCCGGGTTGCAGAAATTGACGGGGATGCCGATACCAATACCGTTGCCCATCTGGGGGATGGCAACCTGCATTTTACAGTCTGGCCAAGCCGGGATGATCCGGCGATGTTTGAAAAGTTGCGCAACATGATTGACGATCTGGCGGTTGATCTGGGGGGATCATTTTCCGCGGAACACGGCGTGGGGCTGTCGAAAAAGGCAGCACTTTCAAGGGGTAAAGATCCGGTGGCGCTGGCGGTTATGCAAAGCATCAAGGGGGTTCTTGACCCAAGGGGTATCATGAACCCGGGTAAGGTTCTGCCCTAGTGCCAGTCAAAAAATCCGTCCCCGGCGCGCGCCAGAAGTTCTTTGGCCAATGCGGTGCCAATGTCTGCGCCGCTGTCGGCGGGGCCGGATTTTTCACCGCTTTCAACCGCTGATCCATCCAGCCGCAGCACTTCGCCGCGCAGGCGCAACTGACCGTCTGATATGTTGGCCAACCCGGCAATCGGAGTTTGGCAGGACCCATCCAACGTGGCCAGAAAGGCGCGTTCTGCGGCCAGTAGCAGACCGGTTTCGCGGTGGTGGATGGCGGCCAGCAGTTCGGCGGTTCCGGTGTCATCCGCCCGCCGTTCGATGCCGATGGCGCCCTGGGCAATGGCCGGTAACATGGCGTCCGGATCAATAGCGGCGCGGGGCACATCGCCAAGGCCAAGCCGGTTCAGACCGGCCATGGCCAGAAATGTGGCCTGCGCCACGCCGTCTTTCAGTTTTTTCAGCCGGGTTTGTACGTTACCGCGAAATTCAACGATTTTCAGGTCGGGGCGGCGGTTCAGTATCTGGGCTTTGCGCCGGATACTGGAGGTGCCGACGGTTGCGCCCTGCGCCAGATCCTGAAAGCGACCACCGTTAAGTGAGACCAGCGCATCGCGGCAATCTTCGCGCGGCAGGTAACAATCCAGCGACAATCCTGTCGGTTGCAATACCGGCATGTCCTTCATTGAGTGCACGGCGATGTCGATGGCACCGCTTAGCAGTTCATCCTCTATCTCTCGGGTGAACAGCCCTTTTCCGCCAAGTTCTTTTAACGGGCGGTCCTGCACCCGGTCACCGGTGACTGATATGACTTTGATTTCAAAGGCCTTTTCGGGCAATTCAAAGGCCGCCATCAGCCGATCACGGGTTTCGTGGGCCTGTGCCAGTGCCAAAGGTGAGCCGCGTGTGCCAATTTTCAAAGGAGCGTTTGGGTTGGGTAAGTTGCTGTTCATGGGTGTCTGAATACTTGCGACGCAAGGTCCTGACAACCGGTCAATGGGTTGACAAATTGATGCGGGGGAATGACCAACCGGGAACGGAGTATAGGAAGGGCGGAATATGGCGGCGCAGAAAAAAATATTACGGGCCCTTGCCGGGGAAACCATGGCCGTGCCGCCGGTCTGGATCATGCGTCAGGCCGGGCGGTACCTGCCGGAATATAAAGCGACGCGCGCACAGGCCGGGGATTTCCTGTCGCTGTGCTATACCCCTGATCTGGCAGCGGAAGTTACCTTGCAGCCGATCCGGCGCTTTGGCTTTGACGCAGCAATTCTGTTTGCCGATATTTTGCTGGTGCCACAGGCGCTGGGGGCGGATCTGTGGTTTGAAACCGGCGAAGGGCCGCGGCTGTCAACGATCACCACGCGCGCAGGCGTGGACGGATTGAAACCGGTTGAGGATATTCACGAAACGCTGGCCCCGATTTATGAAACCATCAAAATACTGTCCGGAGAGTTGCCGGCGGACACCACGCTGATTGGCTTTGCCGGGGCACCGTGGACGGTGGCGACCTATATGATTGCCGGGCGGGGCACACCGGATCAGGGGCCGGCGCATGCGCTGATTGCACAGGATCGCGCAGTGTTTGAGGCGCTGTTGCAGCGCATTACGCTGGCCACCATTTCCTATCTGTCGATGCAGATAGAGGCCGGGGCCGAGGTGGTGAAGCTGTTTGACAGCTGGGCCGGATCACTAAAGGGCGATGATTTTGACAAATATGCGCTGGCACCGGTGGTGCAGATCATCTCGGCATTAAAGGCGAAGTTCCCGGATGTGCCGGTGATTGCGTTTCCGCGCGAAGCCGGGGATCGTTACATTGGTTTTGCCAGGGCTACCGGGGCGGATTGTGTGGCGGTGGATAATTCGGTTTCTGCGCGGTGGGTTGTGGACAATGTTCAGGTGGATGGCTGTGTGCAGGGCAATCTGGCACCGCATCATATGGTATCCGGCGGCGCGGCGCTGGTGGCGGAGACCAAGCGCATTGTGAACGCGTTTTCAGGTGGGCCGCATATTTTCAATCTGGGGCACGGGATCACACCGGATGGCAACCCGGATAACGTCAAGCTGATGATTGAGACGATCCGGGGGTAGCGGTTTGTTTACTGGCGATTGCGGCTAAAACTTGATCTGTGGATAGAAATGTATTATATTCTATCTGTAGAGAGGATTTACCATGGCTGTTGTCACCCAATTACACCCTGCCCTAAGTAAGGGCACGGTTTTATCAAAGGCTGGATTTCGCGCCGCCAAGGCGCTGGGATTAAGCCAGAAAACCTTTGCCGATACCATTGGCGTGAGCAGCGCCACGGTGTCACGCATGAAGGATGGCGGGTTTTCGTTAAGTGGGAAGCCGTTTGAGCTGGCCACCTATCTGGTGCGGGTTTACCGGTCTTTGGATGCGATTGTCGGGGGTGATGCGCAAGCGATGCGGTCATGGATGGCGGCGCAAAACACTGATCTGAGGGGCGTTCCCAAAGCCATGCTGATCACCAGTGCCGGGCTGATCACGGTGATGAATTATCTAGACGCGCAACGTGCTCTGCTCTGAACCTTACATCGGCCGTGTCTGGCGGATGGTTGAGGGACAGCATCTGGTTTCGACCATGGCGCTGGTGGACAGTCTGGAAGAACAGCGGTTGCTGGAGGATATTCTGGAGCGCTCCAAGCCCGCGGTTCCAACCGAATGTGCCCATTTGCATTACTTGATGGCCGCACCGTTTCGCTATGGTTTGTATCCGGTGGATTCCCGGTTTCGCCGTCGGGGACTGACACCGGGGGTATTTTATGCGTCCGAAGCGGCGATCACGGCGGCGGCGGAAACGGTATGGTCACGGCTGCGGTTTTTCGTGGCGGCCGAGGGCGCGGTGCTGCCCCGGGGGGCGGCGGAGTTTACGGCGTTTTCGGTGAAGGTGGATGTCGTACGGGCAGTGGATCTGACGGCTGAACCGTTGTTGGCCGAGGTGGCTAAATGGACGGACCCGGATGATTATACGGCCTGTCTGGAACTGGCCGACCAAGCGCGCCGCGAGGGTGCCGGGTTGATCCGGTATGGGTCCGTGCGCCATCCCGAGGGGCTGGCGAATGTCGCGGTGCTGGGTTGTGCGGGCTTTGCCGCTGCTGCGCCCGAGGAGAGGCAGACATGGAAGATTGTGCTGCGGAACGGCGGGGCGGTGGTGGTTCGGGAGTTTCCGCAAGCGGCGTGGGAGTTTCGGGTAGAGGGGGCGAGGTTGGGGATTATCTGAGGGGGAGATAACCCAAAAATTCATATTCGGCTGGTGAATTCGAGCGTCAGCGTCGAGCTCTTTACAGGCGTTCATCCGCTGCATAGGGTTCTTCAGATATTCAAAACTAGAGGCTTAAATGGTAACTGTCGTTCGTTGGCAAGATTGGAACGGTGATGGCCTTGAGCATTGCACGTATCTTAATGACCACAGCGGATTGATCCTTGAGGGCGTGGTCGCCGGAACTCGTGAAGGGCTGTATGGGTGCCACTATTTTGTTCGAACCGATGCAAATTTCAGGACACGGGAGGTTCGTTTTGAATATGTTTCTGGCCCACGTCTGCATATTGAATCTGATACAGAGGGACACTGGAGCGATCTTATTACCGGCCGCGCAATACCATCGCTTGATGGTTGCCTAGACGTCGATATTGGCGTCACCCCCGCGACGAACACGCTTCCGATCAAACGGTTGAAACTGAATGAACAGGAAAGCCAGGAAATCACAGTGGCTTATGTGCCGCTGCCCGATCAAATCGAAGGGGATTTTCTGCCCCGGCGTGCGGAGCAGCGTTACACCTGTCTGGTACCCGATCAACGCTACCGCTATGAGGGCCTATTCCGCACCTTTACTGCTGAATTGGAAATCGATGAGTTTGGTCTTGTGCTCGACTATCCTGATACGTTCCGCAGAGTTCACTTTCTTGAGACTTAAAACGGCAATTTTACCCCGCAATCTAGGGGGCAGCGCCCGGACCTCGGGGTGGGTGCGAAGCTGGGCTTCGACCGTTTTTGCCTAAAACTGTCCCCCGGACAGTTTCTGTGTCGGCTTGAATTTCCGTGCGCTGGGTCAGGTGCGGCCCGGTGAACCGCGCCAAAGGATACCAGTTTATACCCATTTGGCCAGTGGTGGCAGGCTCATCAGCACGGCATTCGCGTCGTGGCCGGTTTCAAGGCCGAATTTTGTACCCCGGTCATAGACCAGATTATATTCGGCATAGAGACCGCGGTGGATCAGCTGGGTGTCTTTGTCGGCGTCGGTCCAGGGGGTGTTTCGGCGGTTTTCGACGGTTGGCAGGTAGGCGGGCAAAAAGGCGCGGCCTGCATCCTGGGTGAAGGCGAAATCGGCGTCCCAGTCGCCGGTGTTGTGGTCATCGAAGAAAATACCGCCCACACCGCGGGCGCGGTTGCGGTGTTTGACGTAGAAATATTCGTCGGCCCATTCTTTGAAGCGCGGGTAATAGGCGGCATCATGGCGGTCACAGTGGGTTTTCTGGACGGCGTGGAAATGGGCGGTGTCATCGGCATATTCAATGCAGGGGTTCAGGTCTGATCCGCCGCCAAACCACCATGCATGGGGGGTCCAGAACATGCGGGTATTCATGTGCACAGATGGCGTGTGCGGGTTTTGCATATGGGCGACAAGGCTGATGCCAGAGGCCCAGAAGCGCGGATCTTCGGCCATGCCGGGCACACCGCGGGCGGCCATGGCCTGTTGTGCGCGTTCCCCCAGTTGACCATGGACGGTTGAGACGTTGACGCCAATTTTTTCGAAAACGCGGCCGCCGCGCATGACGCTCATCAATCCGCCGCCAGCGTCTGAACCATCATCGCTGGCGCGTTTGGTTTCTGATATTTCAAACCTGCCGGCTGGGTTTTTGGCCATTGGGCCGGTGGTCTGGCTGTCTTCCAGCGCCTCGAATGCTTTAACGATCTGGTCGCGTAAATCGCGAAACCAGGTGGCGGCGCGGGTTTTTTCGGTGTCGAAATTATTGCTCATGGACCTGTCTCACAAGGGGTTTCAGCCCATTGTTATCTGATAACAGGCCGGATTGCTTCCCAAAACGGCACCTGCGACCTATTTTAGCAGGGAAGGATTTTGTTTGGAGAACAACTATGCGTAAATTTATTCTGGGCTTTGCGTTGCTTGTGGCCGCCTGTGCGACACCATTGGAGCAATGTATTGCCAATTCCAGCCGGGACTTACGGGTGCTGAACGGGTTGGTTGCGCAGACACGGGGCAATATTGAGCGTGGCTTTGCCATTCGCAGCGAAGAGTATTTTGAAACCGAAGAACAGGTATGTGGAGCGATTGACGGCGAAGCGGTTTATTGCAACGTGCCGGTGGCCCAAAGCCGCAATGTTCCGGTGGCGATCAATCTGGATGCGGAACAGGCTAAATTGAATTCATTGCTGAACAAACAAGCCGAACTGTCACAGCGGGCCAATGCGGTTGCGGCAGAATGCCGGATCCGGCACCCGGAGGTTTAATGGGCTGCTGTCGTTACACCGTCCAGAAGTGAGCGGCCACCATCTACGGTTATGGTTTGACCAGTCATAAAACTGGAAGCATCTGAAGCCAGAAACTGAACTGATTCTGCCAGCTCTGACGGGCTGGCGATACGGCCCTGCGGTGTGTTTTGAATGATATCGTCGCGCGCTTGTTCCTGATCAGCGATGGCGGCGCGCAAACTGGCGCTCATCATGCTGCCAAAGGCCACGGCGTTTACGCGAATGTGGTGCGGGGCAAGCACAACCGCAAGTGAGCGAGTGAGCTGGTTCAGGGCCGCGGTACTGACTGAATAGGCCAGAAGATCAGGGTGAACCCGTTGTGCAGCGATGGAGGAAATGTTGATGATCGTGCCGTAAGGGCCACTATCGGGATCGGCATCTTTGGCCTGCGCGATCATCTTGCGGGCGATGGTCTGGCTAAGGCGGTAACCGGTGGTCAGGTTCTGTTCCAGTAAGCATTTCAGCGAACTGTCGTCCAGATCCAACGGATCACTGGTCAGCATCTGGCGACTGGCATTGACCAGAATATCCACCCTGTCAAAGGCATCTATTGTGGCGGATAGCAGGTTGGCCTGGTTCAGTTTTTTACGCAGATCACCGGCAAATGAGCGGACGTTTTCGGCCTCTTCACCGCCCAGTTGGTTTATTTCTTCAGCCAAGCTGTCTTCGTCCATATCCGCCAGCATGACATTGGCGCCCTGACTGGCAAAGTGGCGCGCAATGGCCAAACCAACGCCATTGGCAGCGCCCGTGACGATCGCGGTTTTACCGGAAACTGAAAATGACATTATCGGCCCTTGCCTGACTTAGCTGTGGTTGGGCGCGGATTTGCGGCCCGGAAAATTTTGAACGATGTGTCACCATTTACCTCGGACACCTCTTTGAAAAGCGCCGACAGGTGCTGTTCATAGGGTAAATGCCGATTTGCCACCAGCCAAACAACGCCCCTTGGTCTTAAAAGACGCGACGTCGCGTCGATAAAAGCACGGCCCAGAGAAGGATCAGCGACGCGCCCGGTGTGGAAAGGCGGGTTTGTTACAACAGTGTCAAAATGTGATTCTGCGTTGAAATTAAGGGCATCCGCCCAGTGAAACTGCGCCCTTGGATCGCAGATATTAACCTTGGCGCATTCAAGCGCGTCGTGGTTTGTTTCTATCAAATGGCATTGGGTGACTGCATCATGTCGCAGGATGTGGTGAGATAAAAAACCCCAGCCGGCCCCCAGATCGGCGACTTTGCCGCTAAGGTTGTTGGGCAGCGATGCCGCTAAAAGGTCCGACCCCCGATCAATGCCATCTGCGGAAAATACGCCGGGGCTGGTGACGAACCCATCCGCTATACTTGTTGTCTTTGGTCTTGCCCAGGAACTGAAATCCCCACCTGAGAGTGTGAAAACCTTGCCGTGGGATTTGGCGAAAACCCCGCTGACATTGCCGCCCTGTATGCGGCAATTTTTCAGGATACTGTCGATACCATCGGTTTTCTGGCCATCGATAATAACCGGACCGCCATTGGTGACGCTCAGTGCAAAATGTATCAGGTTGCGGGCCTGTTGTTTGGAACGGGGCAGGAAAACTATTGCGGCGCTGAATTTCCCTGATGCGTCGATTTTTGTCTGGTACCCACGTGCGACAAACGCCTGATGGTCAGTGTAATTCCCCTGGACCACGGTAACCCGGTCTTTTGGCAGCGCCGACAGGTCATGTTCAACAGTGGCCTGAAATACGGCAATTTCACCTGCGGCAGGAATAACCGCTGATCCGGCTTCAAGGGCAAGCGTAAGGCGAGAACGGGCCATGGGGGGACGGGCGGACGCCCTATTCCTTTTCCATGGTGCATTGCAGCGGATGCTGATGGCGCTTTGCAAGGTCCATCACCTGGGTAACTTTGGTTTCCGCCAGTTCGTGGGACAGGACCGCCACCAGTGCGACGCCCTTCTGATGTACCGTCAGCATAATCTCAATGGACTGAGCGTTGTTGAGGCCAAAGAAGCGTTCCAATATGTGGACAACAAATTCCATGGGCGTGAAATCATCGTTCAGCAGCAGGACCTTATAGAGCGGCGGTTTTTTGGTTTTTGCGCGGGTTTTCGTGACCACGCCAACGTCATCAACGGGGTCGTCATTTTTCTGCGACATGGTAATTGTCGAAAGTGTCAAAATTTAAAGCTCCGGGGCTGGGCAAGGTTTGTGCTTGGTTCAAGTATATAAGCTGTTGATAGCGCCTGAAAAGGGGCGGATTGTGATTTTAGTGAAAGGCTGTGTGCAATGGGTGTAAAACTGACAACAATTGGGTTGGATGCCGATGATACCCTGTGGCAAAACGAACAGTTCTTTCGCCTGACGCAGGAGCGATTCGCCCAGTTGTTGGCGGATTATGCCGAACCTGATCATCTGGAGGTGCGTTTGCTGGCTGCAGAGCGTCGCAACCTGGGGCGCTATGGGTTTGGTATTAAGGGTTTCATGCTGTCG
Source organism: uncultured Marinosulfonomonas sp. (assembly GCA_964514925.1). Lineage (GTDB taxonomy): Bacteria > Pseudomonadota > Alphaproteobacteria > Rhodobacterales > Rhodobacteraceae > NVTR01. The sequence continues at coordinate 113,141 of CAZETX010000002.1, read as the reverse complement.
ATGATCGAAGTGGCGGTTGAGGTGACCGACGCCAAGGTGCCGGGGTCGGTTGTGGCCGAAATTATTGCCGCGGGTCAGGAAATGTTGGGCCACCCGATTGAATTGTTGCCCCATGCACAAGAAGCAATTGAGGGGTTGGCGGACAGGTACAGGTTGCTGTTGATCACCAAGGGGGATTTGTTGGATCAGGAACGCAAACTGGCGCAATCCGGGTTGGGGGAGCTTTTTGACGGGGTTGAGATTGTCTCACACAAAACCACCGCCGCCTATCGGGAAATTTTTGCGCGGCACGGGGATGGTGCAAAGGCATCAATGATGGTGGGAAATTCGATGGCCTCAGATGTTATACCAGCGCTTGAAGCCGGCAGTTGGGGGGTATTTGTGCCCCATGAATTGAGCTGGGCATTGGAGCATGGGGCGGTGCCAACGGGCCATAATCGCTATTTTGAAATCACTGATCTGGGGCAGTTGGGTGATTTGGTCCAAGGACTTTAGCCAGAAGGGGTGGAAATGGTCGAATCATGCATTTTGTGTGCGTATTCGCGAAACCCACAATATGTAGCTTTTTCGACTTAACAATATCCCTAAAGTTATTGAAAATAGGGGATTTTATGATTTCAGATGCTGTGCTAATGTCCGCGCACCAAGAAAGTCAGGGGCGTTAGATCCCGACATCTTTGTGAGGCAGATGAAGGGCAGCGACGTGGAAAAACGTCTTGGGCAGATCGCCCGTTTTGGATTATTTTTACTGGCAATGACTGTGTTGGCGCTATTGCCGCCTTTGCAGGCAAATTCGGCACCCTACGCGGCGATGGTGATCGATGCACGTACCGGTGAGGTTTTGCATTCTCGCAATGCCGACACCCGTCTGCATCCGGCGTCATTGACCAAAATGATGACACTTTATGTGACTTTTGAGGCCATCAAAAACGGTGAGATTTCGCTGGATACTGTGGTGCGGATATCCAAGAAAGCCGCCAATGAGCCGCCGTCAAAGTTGGGCCTTAAGGCCGGGCAGAAAATCAAGCTGCGTTATCTGATCCGGGCCGCTGCGGTGAAATCAGCCAATGACGCAGCGACAGCGCTGGGGGAGGCAGTTTCAGGGTCTGAGGCTGCATTTGCGCGCCGGATGAACCGAACAGCCAAAGCACTGGGGATGACGCGCACCACCTTTAAAAACGCCCATGGGTTGACCGAAAAGGGCCATATGTCGACGGCGCGGGATATGACCACGCTGGGGCGGCATTTGTTTTTTGATTACCCGGACTATTACAACCTGTTTTCCCGAACAACAACGGATGCAGGATTGCGTCAGGTGTCCAATACCAACCGACGGTTTCTGGGCAGCTATCGTGGTGCTGACGGAATTAAAACCGGATACACGCGGGCGGCGGGGTTTAACCTTGTGGCGTCGGCACGGCGCGGCAATGAACGTATTATCACCACGGTATTTGGCGGCGTTTCGTCAGCGTCACGCAATGCGAAAGTGGCCGAACTGATGAACCTTGGCTTTCGCCGTGCGCCTTCCAGCGCGTCTGTAATTCGCCCGAACCGGCCGGTCTATTCCGGTAATGTTCCGGCCCCCGGTACTGCGGGAAAAACCCTGCGTCTGGTGCGTGCTGTGACCACCAGCATGCGCCCGGTTGCCCGCCCCAATACCCAGACCCCTGCCCTGTCGGATGAAATGATGATGGCAATGGCCGAAAGCATTCAGAACACATTGGCGGGAATTGATGCAAATGAACCGACGGCGGCGAATTCTGTGGGCACCCCGACTGTGCAGGATGAATTGATACTGGCCTCACTTGCGCCTGTGGTTTTACCACAGGAGCTGGAGGAACCAGAGGTTGTTACCCGTATTTCCACGTCTGGCGGGCGGCTTTGGGGTATTAATCTGGGCAGTTTTAACACCCGGCATGAGGCCGAAAGCGTGTTGTTAAAAACTGCGTTACGCGAAATGGGAACGCTGGATGAAGCATTGCGCAAAGTTGTCAAAAGTCGGCGTGGCTTTGAAGCGAACTTTGTTGGCATGTCTCAGGATCTGGCGGCACTGGCCTGTCGTCGACTGGATGCACGTGATGTTCAATGCACGGCCCTTGGGCCAACCTGAAAAGCCAGCGGCGCGCGTATTAATCTAAAGAAACGTGATTACGCAGAGCGTGCAGTAGCCCCGAAAGCGGCGGCCATCAGTTCGCGCGTGTAGTCGGTTTTTGGCGCGCTGAAAATTTCCTGAGCGGTGCCGGTTTCAACGATATCACCCTGTTTCATCACGATGACCCTGTGGGACAGCGCGCGCACGACTTTCAGATCATGGCTGATGAACAGGTAGGCCAGTTGATATTTCTTTTGCAGGTCGCGCAGCAGTTGGACGATTTGCACCTGCACCGTCATGTCCAGCGCCGAGGTCGGTTCATCCAGCACCACAAGGCGCGGGCGCAGGATCATGGCGCGCGCTATGGCGATGCGCTGGCGCTGGCCGCCGGAAAATTCGTGCGGATAGCGGTGCATTGTGTTTGGGTCCAGCCCGACCTCGGCCATGATGTCGGCCACCATGTCGCGCTTGTTCTGACCCGGCTTTATGCCGTGGACGCCAAGGCCTTCGGCTATCACCTCTTCGGCCGTCATGCGCGGGGAAAGTGAGCCGTAGGGGTCCTGAAATACGATCTGCATGTCGCGGCGCAGGGGGCGCAGTGCCTTTGATTTCCATTTTTGGATGTTGTCCCCAAGGAAAGTAATCGGCCCCTCGGATGAAATCAGGCGCATCATGGCCAGTGCCAATGTGGTTTTACCGGAACCACTTTCGCCAACAATCCCGATGGTTTCCCCGGCATGTACCGTAAAGCTGGCAGCGTTTACGGCTTTGACATACCCGACAGTGCGTTTAAGCAGGCCCCGCTGGATCGGGAACCAGATGCGCAGGTTTTCGGTACTGGCAATTTCCGGGGCGTTGGCCGGGACAGGATCAGGGGTGCCGGTGGATTCCGCGGTCAGCAGTTTAACGGTGTAGGGGTGTTGTGGGTTGTCAAAAATCTGCGCCGTTGGCCCCTGTTCAACGATGCGGCCATCCTGCATCACGCAGACCCGGTCAGCGATTTTGCGCACGATGGTCAGGTCATGGGTGATGAACAGCATCGACATGCCTTCGGAGGATTTCAGTTCCGCAAGCAGATCAAGGATCTGCGCCTGAATGGTGACATCCAGCGCGGTGGTGGGTTCATCCGCGATCAGCAGTTCCGGGCCATTGGCAAGCGCCATGGCGATCATCACCCGCTGGCGCTGACCGCCAGACAATTGGTGCGGATAGGCGCCAAGCCGGGTTTCCGGGTTCTGGATGCCAACCTTTTTCAAAAGTTCCAGTATGCGCGGTTGTGCCGCCGCCCCGGTGACACCCTGATGCAGTGCCAGGCTTTCGGCCAATTGCCTTTCCAGCGTGTGCAGCGGGTTCAGGCTGGTCATCGGTTCCTGGAAGATAAAGCTGATGTCGTTGCCGCGCACCTGGCGCAGATCGGTCAGTGAAGCACCGACCATTTCTTTGCCGTTATAGGTCACCGAGCCGGACACCTCGGCGCTGTCGGGCAGCAGTGACACGGTGGACAGGGCGGTTACTGATTTTCCCGACCCGCTTTCGCCAACAATGGCGACGGTTTCACCTTTGGCAACTTCAAAGCTGACATCAATCACCGCCGGGTGCAGCGCGCCGTCCTGACGGAAGGCGACGTTGAGGTCAGTGACCTTAAGAACCGCGCTCATGTGAAGGTCTTTCGCGGATCAAAGGCGTCACGCACACCTTCAAAGATGAAGACCAGGAGGGACAGCATGATGGCGTAGGTAAAAAATGCGGTGAAGGCCAGCCAGGGGGCCTGCAGGTTTTGTTTGGCTTGTAATGTGAGTTCGCCAAGTGAGGGGGCCGAAGACGGCAGGCCAAAGCCAAGGAAATCAAGGCTGGCCAGGGTGCCAATGGTGCCAGTGATGATAAAGGGCATCATCGTCAAGGACGCAACCATGGCATTGGGCAATATGTGACGGAACATGATGGTGGCGTTGGACACGCCAAGGGCGCGGGCGGCGCGGACATATTCAAAGTTGCGCGCGCGCAGAAATTCAGCGCGCACCAGCCCGACAAGGGCGGGCCAGCCAAACAGGATGGTGATGCCAACCAGCAACCAGAAACTGCGCCCAAGGATGGCAAACAGGATGATGATGATGAACAGCGACGGGGTTGAGCCCCATATTTCCAGCAATCGCTGGAAAACCAGATCGGTCCAGCCGCCAAAATAGCCCTGCACCGCCCCGGCGATGACGCCGATGACCGAGGTCGCAACAGTGACGATGATGGTGTAGATGATCGACAGGCGAAAACCGTAGATGACCCGCGCCACAACATCGCGCTTGGTGTCGTCGGTGCCCAGCAGGTGTTGCGCACTGGGGGGGCCGGGGGCCACGCCGGGGACATTGCTGATGGTGTTGAAAGAGGCACGGATCGGCGGCCATAGTAGCCAGCCTTGGTTGATGCTTTCGCCGTCAATCAACCCGTCGGCGGCGTCAATAATCAGGTTTTCCGGGTCGTCAAAACAGTCCTGGATTCCACCGGTGACGATCAGACATTCCACTTCCGGGTCGCGGTAGATGGCTTCTGTTTTGAAATCGCCACCATAGGCGGTTTCGGGGTAAAAGCTGAAGATCGGTGCGCGAATTTCGCCGCGATAACTGACCAGAATGGGTTTGTCATTGGCGATAAACTCGGCAAACAGCGACAGCCCAAACAGGATGGAAAATATCCAGAGCGACCAGAGGGCGCGGCGGTTGCGTTTGAAGTTGCGCCAGCGGCGTTGGTTCAGGGGCGACAGGCGCGGGCGTTTGGCGGGCGCCGCCGGGATTGGTGCGCTGGTTTGCGGCTGTTCCTGTGGGGCAAGGGTCATCAGGTTTCCCTAACCTCAAAGTCAATACGGGGGTCGACGAAGACATACATCAGATCCGACAGGATACCGATCACCAGCCCGATCAGGCCGAAGAAGAACAGGGTGCCGAATATCACCGGGTAATCGCGTGCCACGGCGGCCTCAAAGCCCAGCCGGCCAAGGCCGTCCAGCGAAAAGATGGTTTCGATGATCAGTGAGCCGCCAAAGAACACGCCAATGAACACCGACGGAAAACCGGCAATGACGATCAGCATGGCGTTGCGGAATACGTGGCCATAGAGCACCCGGCTTTCAGACAGGCCTTTGGCCCGCGCGGTGATCACGTATTGTTTCTTGATCTCATCGAGAAACGAGTTTTTTGTCAGCATGGTCAGCGTGGCGAAAGCACCGATTGTCGAGGCCAATACCGGCAGGGTGATGTGCCACAGGTAATCTTTTACTTTACCAAACATCGATAGGTCCGAAAAATTGTCCGAGGTCAGACCGCGCAGGGGAAATATCTGCCAATAGGATCCGCCGGCAAACAGCACCAGCAATATGATGGCGAACAAAAACCCGGGGATGGCAAAGGCGATGACAATTGCAACGCTGGTCCAGGTGTCAAAGCTGGAGCCATCGCGCACCGCCTTTTTGATGCCCAGCGGGATCGAAACCAGATAGGCAATCAGCGTCGACCAGAGGCCCAGCGTGATCGACACCGGCAGCTTTTCCCAGACCAGATCAAGCACGCCGATACTGCGGAAATAACTTTCGCCAAAATCAAAGCGCATATAGTTCCACATCATATTGAGGAACCGTTCCAGCGGTGGTTTGTCAAAGCCAAACTGCTTTTCCAGCTCGGCTATGAATTCAGGCGGTAAGCCACGGCCGCCGATATAGTCAGAATCCACGGTATTTTCCATGGTCTCAGAGCCGCCACCGGAAATGGCTTCGAACACGTCGCCCTCACCTTCCAGATTGGCGATGATCTGTTCAATGGGCCCGCCGGGCACAAACTGTGTGAGCGTGAAGTTGATGATCATCATGCCGAGCAAAGTCGGGATGATCAGCAACAGCCGCCGAACGATATATGCGCCCATACCCGCGGGTTCCTAGAGCTTGCCTGCGGCCTTCATCGCCGCCTCTTTTTCCGGGTTCACCCACCAGAAATCCATCTGGCCAAGCGAATAGGGTGGCAGGGGTTCGGGGTATTCAAAGATATTCAGGTAGGACACGGTGTGCACATCTTTGAACCACTGGGGCACCCAGAAACGCTCGGCGCGTAATACCCTGTCCAGCGCTTTGATGGCGATGTTCAGTTCTTCCTTGTCCTCAATCGCTACAATTATGTCGATCAGGCGGTCAACGGCGGCGCTTTTCAGGGTCATGGAATTGAACAGTGAATCCTCGGCACTTTCAGAACCAAAGGGCTGGCGCAATTCGCCGCCCGGCTCATATCCGACACGGAAATTGTCGGTGATGATGTCAAAGTCCTTGCCACGGGTCCGGTCGGTATATTGCGCCGGGTCAATGCGGTTCAGGCGGGCATCCACACCAAGGGCTTTCAGGTTTTCAACGAAGGGGTTGATCACCCGGTCAAAGGCCGGGCTGCGTTCCAGAAACTCAACACTCAGCAATTCACCGTCTGCATTGCGGCGCATACCGTCGTCGCCAACTGGCCAGCCGGCGTCATCCAGAAGGTCAGAGGCGGCACGCAGATTGCTGCGATCCAGCTGACGGGTTGATGAAGTTGGCGCCATCACGGCGGGTTCGGTCAGGATGGAGGCGGGCAGCAGGCCCTCATCAACAAGGGGTTGGAGCAGGGCAACTTCGCCCGCACCCGGGGTTCCCTGGGCTGCCAGTTCGCTATTATCCCAAAACGAATTTATCCGGGCATAGAGGCCGAAAAACAGGCTTTCATTGGACCATTCAAAGTTGAACATCAAGCCAATGGCCTGTCGCACCCGCGGATCTGCGAATTTTTCGCGTTGCAGATTGAAGACAAAGCTTTGCGTGCTGGCTTTGTTGCCATCGGGCAGTTCAGCCTTAACGTAGGTTCCGTCCGCAAGGGCCGGAAAGTCGTAACTTGTGGCCCATGTCTTAGACGAATTTTCCAGACGGAACGTGTAGGCCCCGGCTTTGAACCCTTCAAAAGCAGCGTTGGAATCGGCGAAATATTCAATACGGATACGGTCAAAATTGCCGGTTCCGATATTGAACGGATGGTTGATACCCCAGTAATCCGGGTTGCGTCTGTAGACGATACGCTCATTCACTTTGAAGCTGTCCAGCATATAGGCGCCCGAGCCTACGGCCACTTCCATGCGGCTTTCGTCAATACGCGCGCCGGTTTCTTCAAACCATTTCTGCGACATGATCGGCACCGAAAACCCGGCGTTTTCGATGGCGTCCCGTTTCGGGGCATCGGGCTGAAAATTAAACCGGACGCGGTAGGTATCAAGCACTTCGGCGCTTTCAATTACGGCCGTCATGCCGGCGCGGTAGGACGGCAGGCCCTGTTCAATCATGATATTGTAGGAAAACACGACATCGGCGGCGGTTACCGGTGTTCCGTCGGAGAATTTCACGTCATCGCGCATGTTAAATATAACCCAGGCGCGATCTTCGGGGTATTCCATGGTGGTGCAGATAAAACAGTAAGAGGATCCGATTTCATCTGCGGTGCTGGCCAAAAGCGATTCAAACTGAACGCTGGACAGTGCGCCCGCGCGGCCCTTGGTGGAATAGGGGTTCATGCTGTCAAATGTGCCGGGTGCCCAGATGGCTATTTCACCACCCTTTGGGGCATCGGGGTTTACATAGTCCAGACGCTCCATGTCGGGTCCGTATTTTAAGGTGCCGAAATTTGAGAGCCCATGGGTGATGGTGATTTCCTGGGCCTTTGTGGAACCTGCCCAGATCAACGCAATGAGTGACAACCCCATGGCGAGACCAAGCTGCTTTGCAAATGTTGCCTTGCTGACAGTCGCCAGTGCATTCGCAGGTTTTTCGATTCTCATCATTTCAGTTCCTCCATCAGAAGCACAAGGTCAATGTTGGACCTATCATAGCCTGACTTAAGCTAAATTGCGCTATGGTTAACAATCAAGTTGATAATCTGTGAATAATAGGTGAATGGACCGTTCGAAGGCATTAAGTTCCATTGTCCCTATTGTTATTTTGCAAAACGCCCGCGCCGGGGTGACTGTGCGCAAGGGCCGGTTTTATCAGTGCGTGGCGCACATGCCCATTGAAAAGTGGCCGCCGGAATTGGGCGGCCGAATTATTAACTCTGCGGCTGCTTAACCGCCGATCGTTCCAAGATAGGCAATCAGATTTGCCCGGTCATTGATCTTTTTCAATCCCGAGAAAGACATTTTGGTACCGGCGGCGAATGACTTTGGGTTTTCCAGAAAACCGTTCAACGCTTCTGGTGTCCAGTCCCCTGCCAGTTCGGTCAGAACTGCAGTGTAACTAAAGCCACCCACCGAGGCGACATCCCGACCAACCACACCAAATAATGTTGGCCCGGTGCTGTTCACACCGTCTTCCAGTTTATGACATGCTTTACATTTACTGAAGACTTTGGCGCCCTTGTCGATATCTGCTGCGGCCAGAATCGCCCCAAAGTCTTCCACTTCGACATCGGCCATTTCTGCTCCGCCGTCTTCTTCGGTTTCGATTACATAGGCATATTCAGCCTCAGTTTCTTCGCCACCTTCGCCCTCTGCGCCAACGTGGTAAAGGGATTCTGAGGCCCAATTGGCCAGCAGAAAGATCAGCAATGTCCCACAAAGGGCACCGATAATTTTAGTAGAAGTCATTGTGTCGAACATGTCGCGTTCCGTATGATCCATATTTCGTTGCTATCTATCCGCTTCCCTGCACAAGTTTCAAGGTATAAGAGGCGCGACGAAACGCCTCTTTTGGCCCCAATGCAGAAAATTTGACAGATGACAGCACGAATTGCCTTTCAGGGAGAGCCCGGCGCCTATTCGCACCAGGCCTGCCAAGAGTACCGCCCGGACATGGAAGCCCTGCCCTGTGCCACGTTTGAAGCCGTCATTGAAGCTGTCCGGAACGGCGATGCTGATATCGCCATGTTACCGGTGGAAAATTCAACCTATGGCCGGGTGGCAGATGCGCACCGCCTGTTGCCGAATAGTGGTTTGCACATCGTTGATGAAGCCTTCGTGCGCGTACATATCTGCTTGATGGCACTGAAGGGTGCCAAACTAAGTGATATCAAAACAGTTCGCGGGCATCTGGTGATCCTGCCCCAATGCAGTGGGTTTTTAGCCGAACATGGTATCCGCGCAGAGGCTGCGGCGGATAATGCGGGTGCTGCTGCTGCAATTGCACAATCAGGTGATGTGACTGTTGGCGCGCTGGCTTCTGAGTTGGCGGCAGACATTTACGGCTTGGACGTATTGGCCCGAAATATTGAGGATAACGACCATAACACCACGCGGTTTTTACTGATGGCCCGCGAATCTGATCTTAGCCGCCGCGGCGAAAGTGGTATGATTACCTCGTTTGTTTTTCATGTCCGGAATATTCCCGCGGCCCTGTATAAGGGGATGGGCGGGTTTGCCACCAATGGCGTGAATATGACCAAGCTGGAAAGCTACATGGTGGACGGGTCATTCACTGCCACCCAGTTTTTCGCCGATATTGAGGGCCATCCGGAGGACGCAAATGTGCAGCTTGCGTTGGAGGAGCTGGAATATTTCACCTCTGAAATGACGATCCTTGGGGTCTACCCGTCTGATCGTAAACGCTAGTTGTTTTTTAGGCTGTATCGGTTCTGAACTTCACTGGCAAACTGCGCGATCCGATTTGAAAATCGATCATCCAGGCTGCTTTTTATCAGTTTCAGCGATTGTACGAGCAGGCGCGCTGACAGTGATTTTGGTGACAATTGCAACCCGACAACCATGCGCGTTCTGTTGCGCGACAGTGGCAGAAACTCTACATCAAAATCGGCCTCTACCCCACCAGAGACTGATTGAATCAAGTAGCTGTTCGGTACATCAAACTCTGTCAGTTCACCCTTTATTTTCCGGGGCTTACCCCGGTATGAAAACTGGACATTCCAACGCATCCCGGTACCTGCACAATCCAGATCGTCGTCCCGGGCCACCTCAATGCCACGACGCATTGCCTGGCGCTCAAGCGCTTCAAAATCCGCCGTATGATCGAACACATATTCGATCGGCGCCTCTATATCCTGCCGCGTCGAGAACTTCATATCTGACCTGTATTCACCCCTAATTATTGTGCGGTTAATCCAAACGGTCCGCAAGCCAGTTTTGCAACAAAAAATAAGCAATGGAGCCAGGGCGCGCCGGTTTGATGGCATGGTTGTTGCCCGCTAATACATCCATCAATGCCTCACGACTAAGCCAAACAGCGTCTTCGATTTCCGATGGATCAATCTTCAGGTCCTGACCAAGGGCGCGCCCGCGACAACCGACCATCAACGATGCCGGGAATGGCCAGGGTTGCGACGCCAGATAGCTTACATCACCAACTTTTACCCCGACTTCTTCCAAAACCTCACGGCGCACGGCATTTTCCAGGGTTTCACCCGGTTCAACAAATCCTGCCAATAGCGAATACATGCCCTCGGGCCATCCCGGAGAACGGCCCAGCAACACGCTGTTTCCAAAGGTGATTAGCATGATAACAACGGGGTCGGTTCTTGGAAAATGTGAGGCATGACAGGCCGGGCAATCCCGTTGCCAGCCAGCCATGGATGCCAACGATTCCTGGCCGCATTTTGCGCAAAACCCATGGGATTCATGCCAACTGAACAATGCTTTGGCGCAAACTGCCAATTCAGCATCAATTGGCGTTAATCCGGACATGATTTGGCGTAAATCAATAAAAACCTGATTGGGCCCCAAGTCCGGATGCCGGACAGGCTCAGCGTCAAATAGCCCATTTCCCGGGTTAGAAATATCCTCTGGTTGCCAATTTTTGATGTCATAGGCGAAAATCGGATTGGATCGATCAAGACCCAGGAATATCGGCGGCTTATCTGCCTGAATAAGAAAGCTGTCTTTGATAGGAAGGCGCACCAGATTTGGCGTATCCCCGGCCATAAATAATATTTTCCCTTGCCAATGGACCAGTGCCGTAGCGGCCGGGTTTTGCATCAACTTGATCATTCCATTTGGTTCAGCACGCAAATGGGCAGCCCGGTTTAAATCTCCGCCACCAAAAGTTACTTTTTCTGAAATTCGCATGATTGTCCGCTCGTTTATTGTCCATCTATGACGTCAGAGCACCTAAAAAGGCAATTGAATCAAAACGGTTTTCAACCCTTGATTGATGTTGCTATCGGATATACAATCTAAGGTGTTTTACCAGTTGATCAAATTAATCTGCGCGAAAAGGCATCACTGTGTTATTGTTTCCCTTTATTCAGTTAACTCAGGGAGCAATGAAATGTCCGTCTGCACTGCAAAAGCAATTTCACGTCGAGGATTTTTGGCCAGCACAACCGCCGGGGCTTCTTTGATCGCACTGCATCCTTTTTCTGCCTTTGCCGCCAGCAATCAGGCGCATTTGCGCATTATGGAAACCACCGATCTTCATGTCCATGTTTTTCCGTATGACTACTATGCTGATAAGCCGCGCGACACCATTGGGCTGGCCCGTACAGCCGCCCATATTGCTGATATCAGGGCAGAGGCCAGCAACACGATGCTGGTGGATAACGGTGATTTTTTGCAGGGCAATCCGATGGGGGATTATATTGCCTATGAGCGCGGTATGAAGGAAGGCGACATGCATCCTGTAATTCTGGCGATGAATTCACTGGGCTATGATGCGTCCACGTTGGGGAACCACGAATTTAACTACGGCCTTGATTTCCTGATGAAATCTTTGGCCGGTGCAGATTTTCCGATCGTATCGTCCAACATTGCCAAAACGATGGGGTCAGACCCAACCGGCGATGAAACCCTGATCCCTCCTTACGTTATTCTTGATCGAAAAGTGGTGGATGGTGACGGTGTTGAACATGATATCAAGATTGGCCTGATCGGATTTGTGCCGCCTCAGATCATGAATTGGGACCGACAACATCTGGAAGGTAACGTTAATACCAGGGATATCATTGAAACTGCGCGCGCCTATGTACCGCAGATGAAAGAGGCGGGGGCGGATATCATCATTGCGCTGTCCCATTCCGGTATCGGCTCTGCCAATCATAGCGATGGTATGGAAAACGCCAGTGTTCCTCTGGCTCAGGTTGACGGTATTGATGCCCTGATGACCGGTCACAGCCATCTGGTATTTCCTTCATCAAAATATGATGAATTTGCCGGCGTAGATGTGGCCAATGGCACCATACACGGAAAACCCGCCACCATGGGCGGTTTCTGGGGCAGCCACCTTGGGGTAATTGACCTGATGCTAGAACGCGAAGCCGGGGAATGGCGCGTGGTCACAACATCTACGGAAGTGCGGGCGATATCCAAACGAAATGAAGATCGATCGACCACAGCGTTGGTTGAGTCAGTGCAGTCGGTTCTGGATTCAGTTGCGGCAGAGCATGAAGCGACACTGGCCTATGTACGGCGCGGTGTGGGTACAACAAGCGCCCCGTTGCACAGTTATTTTGCTTTGGTCGCGGATGACCCATCGGTGCAAATCGTTTCAATCGCCCAGAAATGGTACATTGAAGAAATGATGCAGGGCACCGAGTATGAGGGCCTGCCAATCCTTTCCGCCGCTGCCCCCTTTAAGGCCGGCGGCCGGGGCGGCCCCGAGTATTATACCGATGTGGCAGCGGGTGATATTGCAATTAAGAATGTAGCTGACTTGTATCTCTATCCCAACACAGTTCGGGCGGTTAAAATCAATGGAGCGCAGGTAAAAGACTGGCTTGAACGCTCTGCCGGGATGTTCAATCAGATCATGCCGGGGATGGCGGATCAGGTGCTGTTGAATGACAGTTTTCCCAGCTACAATTTTGATGTGATGGATGGGGTAACCTATCAGATTGACCTGTCACAACCGTCTAAGTACGACCCTAAAGGTGGTGATCTGAACCCAGATTCCAACCGTATCGTCAACCTGATGTTTGAAGGTAAACCGGTGACCGCCGACATGGTGTTTGTAGTTGCCACAAACAATTATCGTGCTTCAGGCGGCGGATCTTTCCCCGGCGCCATGGGGGATACCATCATTTTTGAGGCGCCCGACACAAACCGGGACGTGATTGTACGTTACATTGTGCAAGAGGGTACGATTAATCCGTCGGCGGATGCGAACTGGACATTTGCACCGGTGGCAGGGGCCAGCGTATTGTTTGATACTGGGCCAGCCGCCAAACAATATATGGGTGACGTTAAAGGCGTTAAAATTCAGGAAGCAGGGGACGGCCCGGACGGCTTCGCGCGTTTCCGAATTGATATGTAATAATGATCCGCACCGGCGGGAAGCCTTTGGAAAATCTATGGGTTTTTCTTTGTACAAATACTCCCGCCGGAGGCATCGCGACGCGCGAAGCGCGGCGCAACAATTTAAGTGTTCGAACCTCTCGGGCTATTGCAAGGTTTTAATGTAAGCCAGAACATCTGCTTTTTCCTGGGCTGTCTTCAGACCGGGGAAACGTGCAGTCGTTCCTGGTACAAAGCCCTCTGGATCAGCCAGAAAACCAACCAGATTGATATCTGTCCATGTCAGCCCGGAACTTGTAAGTGCCTCTGAGTATCTAAACCCTTCGATGGTCGCGGCTGGCTGACCTGCGATACCAAACAGATTGGGGCCAAACACGACCTTGCCGCCCTGTTCAAAGGAATGACAAACGGCGCATTTCTTATTCGCTACAACGCTGCCGTTTTCTACATTCCCTGAGGCTGCCAGCACCGGGGCATCACTATTTTGCAAGGTTCCGAAATAGGCCAGCAGATTTTCCCGCTGCGTCGCCTTTTTAATGCCCTTAAAGCTCATTTTCGTGCCGGGGACGACATTTTTCGGCTTGAGAACAAAATCATTAAAGGTTGTTGCGTCCCAGACAATACCGGATTCTGCCATTGCACTGGAATAATTGAAGCCCTCTACGCTACCGGCTTGGCGGCCTAATATTCCAAACAGGTTAGGGCCCAAGCCGTTTTTTCCGCCTTCCTCCATGGTGTGGCAGGCCTTGCATTTCTTCGCGACTTTTTCACCTTTTCCAATATCAGCTTCGGGCCAAGCCTGGGTCGTTAAAAGCAACGTGAAACTTACGGAAAGTATTGGAATAATTTTTGAGAGCTTCATTGTATTCTCCTGTTGTCAGCAAATTTTTGGGCAAAGTGCCCGCCAGCGGGGACCGGCGGGCAAACTGCATGATTGGGTATCGCGGCTAGATTGCGGTGGGGGGTTTGATCTGGGTCATCAGATCATCGTTCCATTCGCCCTCCACCTGAAAATGCGCTGCTGCGCCTTTCATGATCGCTTCAATCAGGTTGTGGTTAACGTAAGCGTAAAACCCGGGCTGGCGAAAAGTGTAGGTCATGGCCCCGGCAGCACCACCGGGTATGAACCAGGTTTCAAGCCCAACCTGTGGCGAACTGGAAAAAGACCCATCTGCCCAGACATGGTCGCCATGACCACCGATCAAGTGGGGGCGGGTGTCCCGGTTGGCCTGAGCATGGATAACCAGAACCGTTTCCCCAACTTTGGCGGTCAGGGCGTTGTCGCCGGTCAACGCGCCCACTGCACCATTAAATACGATATGGCTGGGAGTCAGGGTGGCGGCAGTTTCCAGAAAATCTGCAAAATCTTCGCCAGCTGTATCGTAACGCAGGTAATCCCCGTCTTCATCCTTGGCGACATAATAATCCTGTTCGCCTACAAAATAGGCCCGGTCATAGGTGATGGCTTTGCCTTCACCGTCGCTAAGGCCTTCGCGCGGCAGCACCATAATGGCACCGTTCATTCCGTGGCAGACATGGTATGGGATCATCACGCCGCCCGGTGCACAGTGGTAGACAAACACGCCGGGCTTTGTGGCGCGAAACCGAAAGATGGCTTCTTCACCTGGGGAAATAAGCGTAAGTTCACCACCACCCATGGCGCCGGTGGAGGCGTGGAAATCAATGTTATGTTCCAGCGCGCTACTGGCTGGGTTGACCAAGGTCAGTTCAATATAATCATCCTGATGCACCACAATCATTGGCCCCGGAACTGAGCCGTTAAAAGTCAGCGCCCAGATTTCAGTATCGTCATCATCGATGATCATCAGCTTTTCTTCGATCTCAAAACGTACTTCGACGACTTTTGGACCTCCGGTTGCAACCTGATCGTGTTGGGGCAGGAAGGGTGGGGCCACCATTTCCTGTTTTACCCTTGGAAGGGAGGCGATTTCGTCCTGTGTCAGTGGGGCGGCATTGGCCTGACTGGTGGCCATATCGGCAAGTACGATCCCCGCGCCAATTGCAGCAGTTCCAGACAGAATCGCGCGGCGTGACACACCATGGGTTTCTTCAATTACGTCGGTCATTTTACTAATCCTTAGAATATGTTGGCAACCCAACTTAGATATCCGGACAAGCACGGTTGATTTTTTGAATAGGGTTTTGATCACCCCGGCGTCCCGTGCATTATCACAGGACCATTCTGGGTTCTTTGCGATGAATTTTCCTTGATCTGCATCAAAACGCATAAGGTTCGCTAAAATATTTTTCGGATTAGTCGATCACAGAGTAAACTTTACCGACGATACTGATTGCCGCCAGTAAAGCGGTATCGACATCCATCCCAGATGTATCAAGCTTCAAAGCGTCAGCGGCTTGTCTGGTTGGGGAATGGTCGCGTTCTCTATCCCGGGCATCACGGATTTGCAGATCCTGTTGCACTTGGGTCAATGAAATTTTGATCCCCTTGGTTGTTAGCTCTTCAAAGCGGCGCCGCGCACGCACATCGTCAGATGCGGTGACAAAAAGTTTTACGTCAGCTTCAGGGCAAATTACGGTCCCAATATCACGCCCGTCCAGAACAGCACCCCCTGGGCGGCGGGCAAAAGAGCGCTGATAGGTCAGAAGCGCTGCGCGCACCTGAGGATTTACAGCAATTTCAGAGGCGGCCCGTGCCACATCCGGGGTTCGCAGATCATCACCTCTCAGGTCGTTATCAGACAGAGAACTTGCGGCCAATATCTGGTCCATGCCGGTTAAAACCTTTTTCCCAACAGCACGGTAGAGCAACCCGGTATCCAAATGCGCAAAGCCGAAATGGGCGGCCACGCCTTTTGCAATGGTGCCTTTGCCGGCTGCGGCCGGGCCATCAATAGCAACTGTGAACTTCATGCTGCTACCTGGCGTTGGCGTTGCCAATAAAAACCCAAACCTATCAACGTTACCGCGAGGGAAACGGAAATAAAAACAAACTTCAGAACTGTTGCCTGACTGGCCATTGCAACTTGTTCGGCGCTTAGCAATTTAACGGGGCTATTTAACATTGCCGCGATGCGGCTATTTTCAACATAATCGAATGCGCTGGCGGTGAAGGGCAACAACACGAGTACATTTCGCAGCCAGGTTTTTCGAAAAAGCCCACGCAATGCAAAGCCAAGGGTCAGTGCCAACAAAAGTGGGAAAACGAAATCCAGCTTCTGTTGTACATTTAGGTAAAATTCGCGGCCCTCGTTACTAAGTTCCGTCAGATACAGCCGGGCCTCTGCATCGCTGTAGCCAGCGGCGCGCAAATCAAATGGGATTAATCCACCGGAGGCTGCTTTTAGTGTTGGCAATGACCAGAAAACCATAATCAGGTAAAGGCTCAGGGTTAGGCAAAGTAGCCCCCAGTAAGTTGGGTTCACATGTTTCATCTGTTGGCCCGGACCAATTGCGCCCCAAGGCCGGCCATAAGGGTGACAAACTCGGGAAACGATGTCTCAATCGGTCCGGCGTCATCAATGGACACGGGACTTTGCGTGCCCATGCCGAGGCACAAAAAGGCCATTGCAATACGGTGGTCCAGATGTGTGGTACAACTGGCACCACCGGGTACTTGACCCGGGCCCATTCCATGCACTGTCATGGTGTCGTCGGTTTCTTCGGTTTTCACGCCATTGGCCTGCAGCCCGAGGGCCATTGCCGCAATCCGGTCACTTTCCTTTACCCGCAATTCCTTAACACCCAGCATCGTCGTTTTTCCGGATGCGCTGGCTGCAACCACCGCAAGAATGGGGTATTCGTCGATCATGCTGGCGGCACGATCAGCAGGCACCGTGACGCCGGTTAGTTCAGAATAGCGCACGCGCAGATCAGCGACCGGTTCTCCGCCCTCTTCGCGGGGGTTTTCAAAAATGATATTGGCACCCATTTCCACCAGGGTTGTATAAAGGCCATTGCGGGTTGGGTTTTGGCTGACGCCGGGGACGGTGATGTCAGAGCCTTTGACCAGCAGTGCTGCGCAAACAGGAAAGGCAGCTGAAGACGGATCACGCGGGACTGCAATGTCCTGCGGGATCAGTTCCGGCTGGCCTGTCAGGGTAATTGTGCGCCCTTTGGAGGTTTCTTCAACCACAATTTCGGCACCGAAACCGGCCAGCATGCGTTCGGTGTGATCCCGCGTAGCTTCGGCTTCAAAAACAACCGTTTGCCCCGGTGCGTTCAGCCCGGCCAAAAGCACCGCTGACTTTACCTGTGCTGACGGCATCGGCAAAGTGTAAACTACGGGCACCGGGTTGGATGCCCCGACAATGGTCATTGGCAGGCGGCCGTTTTCCCGGCCATGGGCGCGGGCGCCAAACAGCGCAATGGGGTCGGTGATACGGGACATCGGGCGCGAGCGCAGAGAGGCATCGCCGGTGAAAGTAGCCGAGATGTCCGAGCTGGCCATCGCCCCCATGATCAACCGCGCACCGGTGCCGGAATTGCCACAATCCACCACGTCTTCGGGTTCACGAAAGCCCCCTACCCCGACACCGTGGACCGACCATTCACCGGGGCCGTGCTGTTCCACCCGGGCGCCAAAGGCACGCATAGCGGCCGCAGTATCCAGCACGTCCTGGCCTTCCAGCAACCCGGTGATCCGGGTTTCGCCCACGGCCATGGCCCCAAGGATCAGTGCCCGGTGGGAAATTGATTTGTCCCCCGGCACATTGGCGATGCCTTGCAGCGCGCCGCTTGGTCGTGATGTCATCGGGGTTGGGGTGCCGTGGTCGGACATTGCAGTTTCCTTGATGTGACGCGCATCCTGATAGACCAAGCCCGGCGCAGGGTCCATTCTGTTGGTACAGAATTTGCAGGTGTCAGTCGCGGTTGAAAGTCATGTAATGCGGGGTGCGGCCTTCACGCAGGGCTTTACGTTCATACCGCGTTGTCACCCAGTCTGACCATGGTCTGGGGCTTTGATCGAGTAGTGTGAAACCGTGACCGGGCAGCTCTTTTAACGTGCGCATTGAATAATCCGGGATATCGGTGGCAACCCGGAATGTCGCGCCGGAAGTCAGGGATTTTGCCAGTGGCACAAGGTAGGTCGGGTTCATAAAGCGACGGGCAACGTGACGTTGTTTGGGCCATGGATCAGGGTAGAGCAAAAAGGCGCGCGCCACAGAGCCGTGGGGCAGCACGTCAAACAGATCACGCACGTCACCGGGGTAAACCGAGACGTTTTCCACCCCGGCGTCACGTATTTTACCCAGCAACATCGCGACACCGTTGATGAACGGTTCACAGCCAATGATCGCAACATGCGGGTTTTCGCGGGCCTGATGCACCAGATGTTCACCACCGCCAAATCCGATCTCAAGCCAGAGGGGCCGCTGGCCAAATCTGGTTTTCAGGTCCAGCGGTGAGCGCTTTGGATTATCCTGTGGACTGACGGGGCCCGGTGACAGGGCATCAAGATCCTGCACCAAAAACTGTTTATGGCGATCGCGCAGGGTTTTGCCGTGCTGGCGGCCGTAGAAGTTTCGCCGGGGAAGTTGCGCCATTTGCCGCCTCAGACGGCCTTTTTCAGTGCATCAACCAGATCGGTTTTTTCCCAGCTGAAACCACCATCCGCTTCGGGCGTTCTGCCAAAATGGCCATAGGCAGCGGTGCGCTGATAGATCGGCCGGTTCATCTGCAAATGCTGGCGAATACCGCGCGGTGTCAGGTCTATCACCTGATCAATGGCTTTTTCGATCTGTGCCGGGGGCACTTCGCCCTGCCCGAATGTATCGACATAGATCGACAGGGGCCTGGCCACACCAATGGCGTATGAAAGCTGGATCAGGCAGCGATCAGCCATACCTGCAGCCACGATATTTTTGGCAAGGTAACGGGCAATATAAGCCGCTGAGCGGTCCACCTTGGTTGGGTCTTTACCGGAAAACGCCCCGCCGCCATGGGGGGCGGCACCGCCATAGGTATCGACGATGATTTTACGACCCGTCAGTCCGGCATCACCATCGGGGCCGCCGATGACAAATGTGCCGGTTGGGTTTACCCACCATTTGGTTTCCGGAGTTACCCAGCCCTTTGGCAGAACTTCCAGAATGTAAGGTTCTACAATGGCGCGGATATCGTCCGATGTCTGGTCTTCGCTGGCATGTTGTGTGGACAACACGATCGAGGAAACCTCTACCGGTTTACCATCGACATAGCGCAGGGAAAGCTGGGATTTTGCATCAGGGCGCAGGCTTGGTTCCTGCCCGGATTTGCGCACCTCGGCGAGGCGGCGCAAGATCGCGTGACTGTAATGGATTGGTGCCGGCATAAGTTCAGGAGTTTCGGTTGTTGCATAACCGAACATGATCCCCTGATCACCGGCGCCTTCGTCTTTGTTACCCGACGCATCGACCCCCTGGGCTATATGGGCAGATTGACCGTGCAGGTAGTTGGACACCGCCAAAGTATTCCAGTGAAATTTTTCCTGCTCATAGCCGATATCTTTAACGCAGGCGCGGGCGATATCTTCTACACGTTCAAGATATTGTGCCAGTTTGGTTTGGTCTGAAAGACCCACCTCACCACCGATTACGATCTGGTTTGTGGTGGCAAAGGTTTCACAGGCTACCCTTGCCTCTGGCTCTTCCGCCAGAAACGCATCTAGGACTGCATCCGAAATGCGGTCGCACAGTTTATCGGGGTGGCCTTCGGAAACGGATTCCGAGGTGAAGATATAATTCTGTCGTGACATGATGTGCTCCGGTAAATGATTTTGCCACGTCAGGAAGCCGTTGTGGCAGCGTTAGACTTGAGTAACCAAGCTTGCCGGTAGGGTCAATTCGATTTTGGCTTTCTGCGAAAACTCAACAGGCCCAGGACCGAAAGGGCGATAAGCGTCGGCAGATCGCCAAATTTCCAATACAGGCTTGCTGGTAATGGTGTTGGAAGATCTACATCCAAGCTGCCGGAAACACCAAGGGGCATTGATTTAACGATACGACCGCGGGCATCTATTACCGCCGAAACCCCGGTATTTGCCACCCGAACCATCGGTAACGCCATCTCCACCGACCGTGCACGCGCCTGAGCAAGGTGCTGCAACGGGCCCGCTGATTTACCAAACCAGGCGTCATTTGTGATCATCAGCATCCAGTCGGGGCGTTCTGACACGCGGCGAATTTCATGGGGAAAGATCGCCTCATAGCAAATCAACGGGATCACTTTGCCTAGCTTGCCCATATCCAAAAGCCGGGGGCCCGGACCAGGACTGTATCCATTGCCGTACTGGGCCGCCAATGCCTTTAGGCCGATACGTTCCAAAAGCGCGCCGCCGGGCAGGTATTCCCCGAACGGTACCAGATGATGTTTATCGTATTGCTGTTCAATTTTGCCCCCCGGCCCCAACACAGCCAGGCTGTTATAGGCGCGCGGGCCCTCAAGGCGTTGCGCCCCCAGGATCACCGGCACATCATCTGCTGCCCCGGATATTTCCCAGAATGGTGCAAATTCGTCATTCAGTAAAAACGGCACCGCAACCTCTGGCCAGATTATCAGATCAAGCGGGCGTTCAGGCGGTTTCGCGGTCAGGGTTAGCTGGCGATTGTAGAACACCGGCATAAATTCCGGATCCCACTTTTGTTCCTGTATGGCATTTGGCTGGATCAAACGGATCAATGGACGTGGTGAGGAACCGGTAACCAGCGGCTGGTTCAACAGGAAAGTGCCCCCAAACCAGCCGGCAACTGCGACTGTTATGCTGGCCATAACCGCGGTTGTTTTCCCCTGTGCCAGAAACAAAACCAGAGCCGCAGTGAGCAGCAGAGTTAATAACGTCAGCCCATGGGGGCCGGTAAAGGCGGCAAGCTGATATACTGGCGTATCAATCCAGATGTAGGATGTCAGCCCCCAGGGAAACCCGGTAAACGCGTAAGAACGCAACACCTCCACAGCGGTCCAGGCAACCGGCAAGGCCAGTATCAGGGCTGTAGATCGAGTATCCGCCAATTTGCGCGCGACCCAAAAGGCCAGCGCCCAGAACAGGCCATTCCCCAGCGCCATGAAAAACAATGCGAAAGGTGCCATCCATGCGTCCGAAGCCGCATCAACCATGAACGGTTCTACAATCCAAATAAAGGTAAGCGCACCAAAGCCAAAACCGATACTTAACCCTCGCTGGCCGGCTTGTTTGGCGGAAATCGACGTCCAACCAAGAATTAATGCAACGCCAATGGCTGATAAGGCCAGCCAAAAAACACCAAAAGGTGCCTGACCGAAGGCGATAAATACGCCGTTGAAAAAGCCCAGCAACGCGCCGCGCCACCCTGTTTGTTGCAAAATTGATTTAAGAATCTTGGCCAGGGGGCTAATCATCCACTTGCAATGTCGGCAAACGCACGCGCAAGCGTTTTAGCCGCCTTGGATCACTTTCTACAATTTCAAATTCCAGTCCCTTGGGATGCAGAATAACCTCACCCCGCATGGGAATGCGCCCGGCCAGAACAAATACCAACCCTCCGAGTGAATCTATTTCTTCTTCGTCAGTCGGATCGGTGAGTTGCAAACCAATTTCTTTTTCAAAATCCTCAAGTGGGGTTTTTGCATCAGCCAAAAAGCAGCCTGGTTTTTCCAACGTCCAGAACATTCCATCGGCGATATCATGTTCGTCTTCGATCTCACCAATGACCTGTTCAATCAAATCTTCAATTGTAACCAAACCATCAACGCCGCCATATTCATCTACCACAAGCGCCATATGGATGCGATCATTTTGCATTTTTTGCAGCAGAATACCAATTGGCATCGATGGCGGGGCAAACAGAACCGGTCGCACCAGTTTTTGCAAACTGAACCGCTGGCCTTTTCCATTAAAGCCATGTCGCAATGCCAGATCTTTCAGGTGAACCAAACCGATTGGCGTATCCAGCGTACTTTTGTAAACCGGGATGCGTGTCAGGCCGCTTTCGCGAAAAACCGCGACAAGATCGTCCTTTTTTATATCAGACGGAACCGAAACAATATCTGCTTTTGGGATGGCGACGTCTTCCACGCGTAACCGACGCAGGTTTAGCATACCCGGTTGCAGGTTATTCATGGGCGCGCCATTCGCACGGCCACCTTGGTTTTCGGGGGTATCCGCAGGGCTTTCAGCAGGGTTTAGTGCCGCAATAATTCGGCTAAATATGCCTGGCTGGTTAGCGGGATCAGTAATCTGCGCGCGTTGCGCTGCGCCAGAGGATCCTTCGTCAGTGTCGTTCATTTTCCCTTTCCAAATTCGGCGAATTTGCCGTCAGTTATCTTCATATGGGTCAGGTTGCCCCATAGAGGCAAGTACCTTGCGCTCTAAATCTTCCATCAGGTCTGCATCTGCAGTCACAATGTGGTCATAACCCAACAGATGTAATGTCGCATGAACCAATAAGTGACAAACATGTTGATCCTGTGGCTTTCCTGCCTGATGGGCTTCTTTTACGCAGGTATCAAAAGCAATTGCGATGTCTCCAAGGCTGCAAGTCCGCAAAGAATCGCGTTCCGGTAACTTGGGAACCGCGCCAGATATCCGGGGCGTCAACCGTTGACTTGGCCATGACAGCACGTTCGTGGCCGTGAATTTTCCGCGAAAATTCGTATTTAGATCAGCAATTCGCGTGTCATCGCAGGCCAATAGGCTGATCTCAAATAATTTAGGGTCAAGTTTCAGATTAGAGAGGCTGGCAGAACAGGCAGCTTGTGCTAAATTGTCCAGCTCCAGCTTTGACCAACGTGGGTCTTCAACGACCAGATCGACAAGCTTAGCCATTGGATTCCGCATCATAGGCTTCAATAATCCGCGCAACCAAAGGATGGCGCACGACATCTTTGGCGGTGAAATAATTGAAGCTGATTTTCTTGATACCCGCCAATAAACGCTCGGCGTCTGCAAGACCACTGGAAACATTCCCTGGCAAATCTACCTGGGTTCGGTCCCCGGTTATTACCATGCGGCTGCCCTGGCCAAGGCGGGTTAAGAACATCTTCATCTGCATAGTCGTAGCATTCTGAGCTTCATCCAAGACAACAAATGCATTTGACAATGTCCGTCCCCGCATAAATGCGAGCGGAGCGATTTCGATCTGTTTTTCTTCCAGCATCCGGGCCAGTTGTTTGCCCGGCAAAAAGTCATTCAGCGCGTCATAGAGCGGTTGCATATAGGGATCGACCTTGTCTTTCATATCCCCGGGAAGGAAACCCAAGCGCTCCCCTGCTTCAACCGCTGGACGCGAAAGAATAATTTTGTCTACTTTGCCGCCGATCAGCATGTTTACCCCAACAGCAACCGCCAGATAAGTTTTCCCGGTTCCTGCCGGGCCAATGCCAAAGGCCAGTTCGCTTTTATAAAGCGATGTTACATATTTCTTCTGAGCAATCGTGCGTGGTTGTATGGTCTTTTTTCGGGTGTTTATTTCAATATTACCACCCTGAAACATTTCCATCTGGTTTACCTGATTTTGGGTGCTTGACCCTGCCATCTGAAATTCACCACTGATTTCACCGGCATCCACAGGGCGACCGGATTCCAGTTTTGCATAGAGGTTTTGTAAAATAGTACTGCCCTGGGCCAGGGCATCGCCGCCACCGATCAATGACAACTGGTTTCCCCGGCGGATGATCTGAATGTCCAGGTTATGTTCAATTTGCGCGAGATTACGATCAAATTCGCCGCAAAGGTCAATTAAAAGCCGGTTGTCGGGAAATTCCAGAAGGGTTTCCTGGTTTTTTTCAGATGAAATCGGCGGCGTAGTTTCACTAATTCCCAAAAAGAATCTCCGTCAGGTGGGCCCATTTGAATGGTGCCAACTTGCAGACGCCTGTGCAAGCAGGTTCATCACTATGTTACAATCGCTTGCAATTTCCTGAAAAACAGGGTTTGCGCAAGTTTCAAATTGGATCAAATATGGATGAACCACTTTTGAAATCACCGATGGCTTGATTTGAAAAATCAGTGCCGGAGCACACTGGTTTTCCGCTGCGATCAAGCCTTTGGGACAGGTAACCTTCGATTCCGTCGTCTATAATCCAGTGGTCACAGCCATTCGGGTCAATCCAAATGCCTGCTTTCAAATCCCTTAGAGGTTTAGAATCCAAGCCGCGGTCGACTGTTTTATCATTCCTGTTTTGAAACGGCCCTTCACAGGCGGCCAGAACCAACATGGCAATCAGGACTGTTTTTGTTTTCAGAGAAATCATGGTCTGCCCCTCAATACATGCAAATTACTTCGACCCGGCGGTTCTGCGCCCGCCCCGAAGCTGTGCGATTGCTGGCTTTAGGGTCGCGCTCTCCATAACCGCGCACGGCAAAAATATTAACCCCGGCATTGGCAGCAACCGACGCCACGGCAACGGCGCGGCGTTCCGAGAGCCTCAGGTTATATTCGTCACTTGCCCGGCTATCTGTGTGGCCGTTAATGATAAAAGATTTCGCTTCAACTTTTGAGAAGAAGTCTTTTAGTTTCCGCACGTTGGCGGTAGAAAGATGGGCGCTGTCGCTTGTAAACAGCTGGTCTGATCGCAAAACGGCACAGGTGTTGCCGGTGCGGCAAACCGGCTTGCCATCGCGGGTAACATTGGGGGTCATATAGCCCTCAAAGCCATCGTCAAATACCCAGTGTTCACATCCATCCGGGTCCACCCAGATTGTCGGCACATACCGTTCACCGAACTGATTGTTGCCTGCTGCCAAAGCAAGTCCAGCAAACAAGAAATAAACCAACATCGACAATACGCCAACGCCCGATTTTATAACCTTCAGCACACCCATGTGACAAAATTTTGATTTTCTCATTTGCACCCCAAAAACAACAACACTAACCCAAACGGTTACAATGCTGGTCCACATTTAGGCGAGACTAGCAAATTTTGTGAAAATGTGAAGAGAGAACACAAGATATAGTTTGAATTCTAGTGACGGACCAGTTCACCGCCCAATGAATTCGTTTCGCTATTGGTAATTTTCACCTGACATATGTCACCGATGATATCTTTTGGACTGCTGACATGCACCGCCTGCAAATGTTCTGATTTGCCGACAAACTGCCCCGCCATTCGCCCCTGTCGCTCCATCAAAACCGAGACATTTCGCCCAACCATACTTTCTTGCGCGGCGCGTTGTTGCTGCGTCAGCAGGGCCTGAAGTGTTTGCAGGCGCTCAGATTTGACGGTTTCCTCAACCTGCGGTCTATCCGCGGCCGGCGTGCCGGGGCGGGTGGAATATTTGAACGAATAGGCCTGACCATAATTGACTGACCTGATCAGTGCCATTGTATCATCGAAATCGGCGTCGGTTTCACCCGGAAATCCAACAATAAAATCACCTGAGATCAAGATATCCGGGCATGATTTACGGATTTTTTCCAACAGGTGCAGGTAACTTTCGGCAGTATGTTTGCGGTTCATCGCTTTGAGGATTTTGTCGCTGCCTGATTGAACCGGCAGGTGCAGATAGGGCATCAGTTTGGCACAATCTGCATGGGCTGCGATCAGGTCGTCGCCCATATCATTTGGGTGGCTGGTTGTGTAGCGAATGCGCTGCAGCCCATCCACCTTCGCGAGTTTGTATATCAGTTCGGCAAGAGAGTTGGTGCCTGTTTCCCCTGCCCCGTGATAGGCGTTAACATTCTGACCAAGAAGGGTAATTTCGCGAACGCCACGATCTGTCAGGCCCTTTGCCTCTTCCACGATACGCGCAACCGGGCGCGAGGCTTCGGCGCCCCGGGTATAGGGAACGACACAAAACGCGCAGAATTTATCGCAGCCCTCCTGCACCGTCAGAAAGGCGCTGGGGGGTAGTTTGGATTTAGGTCGGCGGGCGAGGTGTTCAAATTTGTCTTCCTCGGGGAAATCAGTATCCAGCGCCTTAACGCCTTTGGAAACCTGTGCCTCTAGTTCGCCCAATCGATGATAGCTTTGTGGCCCGACCACCAGGTCGACCATCGGTTGGCGGCGCATGATTTCCCGGCCTTCGGCTTGTGCCACACAACCGGCAACACCAATTTTAAGGTCAGGATTTTCAGCTTTTAGCCCCTTGAACCGGCCCAGTTCCGAATAAATCTTTTCCGCTGCTTTTTCGCGAATATGGCAGGTATTCAGCAGGATCATATCGGCGTCATCAGGTGTATTGGTTGCTGTGTAGCCGGAACTTTGCAACACTTCTGCCATGCGCTCACTGTCATAGACGTTCATCTGGCAGCCATAGGTCTTGATATACAGTTTCTTGGCGTCTGACATGGCGTTCGTCCCGGTGCGGATTTCAAGGAAAAATCACTACATCGGAACATCAGGCACTGCAACGCTTGCAATTTCTGAGATTCATGGGATTTTCAGAACAACAGGCAAGAACAAGCCATGGAAGCAGTTGTGCAATACGAAAACCTGAAAGAGCTATTGTCAAAAGGTGCGAGCGCATTGGGCAAAGGGCCGATTGCGCTGATTTTGGTTGAGGATCTGGTGGAGGTTGACACCACAATCCGCCACCATCTGATGGTTGGATTTGATCCGGTGATTGTCTTTGCCCCTGCCGAGCTTAACCTGCCGGAGGACATTGAAAACAGTGTCATACGGGTAAATTTTGACCTGACCAGCAAGGGGGCCACCCAAATAATCGTAAACGCTGTGATTGATGCGGCACCGGGCGCGTGGATTTATTACTGCTATAACGCGGAGTACCTGTTTTATCCATTTTCAGAGAGCCGCAATATCGTAGAGCTTTTGGCGTTTCACACTGAGGAACGACGGGACGCATTGCTTGGATATGTTGTCGATCTGTATGCCAGTGATCTTTCGGGGCATCCGGAAGGCGTTTCACTGGATAATGCCTGTCTGGACAAATCGGGGTATTATGCCCTGGCACGAAACGACCCTGACAATCAGAACCACCCCCGTGAACGGCAGTTGAATTTTTTCGGTGGATTGCGCTGGCGATATGAAGAACACATCCCGGAACAACGCCGGCGGATTGACCGCATTTCTTTGTTCAAAGCCAAATCCGGGTTGAAACTACGGGCGGATCACACGCTGAATGACGAGGAATATAATACCTATTCCTGCCCGTGGCACCACAATATCACGGTTGCCATTGCATCGTTTCGAACCGCAAAGGCATTAAAAACAAATGCGGGTTCCACCTTTGAAATCGATACATTCAAATGGCATAATTCGGTTGATTTTCAGTGGGATTCCCAGCAATTGCTGGACCTCGGGCTTATGGAGCCGGGGCAGTGGTTTTAGCTTAGGGTTGTTTGCGACGCAGCCGTATGACCACATCAACCTTGGCCACTTCGGTTCCTTCTGGTGCATCAGGAAGCCGTGCAATTTCAAGATCCTGGGCCGGGGCGTCGGTTAATTTTTCACTGTCTTCCCAGAAAAAATGCGGGTGGTCATCGATGCGGGTGTCAAAGTAACTTTTGGCACCGTTGACGTTAATTTCACGCAGCAAACCGGCATCACTGAAGGCACGCAGGGTATTGTAGACCGTTGCCAGTGACACGGCCTCTCCGGTTTTGTTGGCGGCCTGAAACAGGCTCTCGGCAGAGACGTGCCGGTTCTGACCATCGCCCACCAAAAGCGCAGCCAAGGCAAGGCGCTGGCGGGTCGGACGCAGGCCGCCGCCGGCAAGCCAACTGGTTCCGCGATTTATCTCTAGCTCTGACATATGCATCGGTCTATTCCTGATATTGGGCCTATATAAGGCGCAAAACGCCGGGTTTTCAAACAAATTCCGGCATTTCCATTCACGTTCCGGCTATTGTCAGCCATAAGTTCGGGATGTTAGACGGGCTAAGAGCAAGAAACCTGCGAAAAAGGGCGTAACTGAATGGGCGAGTATCCTAGTAGTTTTGATAAAGAAGGCTTGCTGAAATGCGCCCGGGGCGAACTTTTTGGCCCGGGGAATGCTCAGCTGCCCATGCCCCCGATGCTGATGATGGACCGGATCACTGATATCAGCGGCGACGGTGGCGAACATGGCAAGGGCCATGTGGTTGCAGAGTTTGATATCACCCCGGATCTGTGGTTTTTTGACTGCCATTTCCCGGGAAACCCGATCATGCCGGGGTGTCTGGGGTTGGACGGGCTGTGGCAGTTGACCGGATTTAATCTTGGCTGGCGTGGCTGGCAGGGGCGTGGTTATGCGCTGGGTGTTGGTGAGGTGAAACTGACCGGCATGGTGCGCCCGGATCGTAAGAAAATCACCTATTACGTTGATTTCACCAAAGCGCTGCAATCGCGACGCCTGACTATGGGGGTTGCTGACGGTCGTGTTGAGGCAGATGGAGAAGTCATTTATCTGGTGAAGGACATGAAAGTTGCACTGTCCGAAAGCTAATGCAAATATAAGAACAGGAGTGCGCCCATGCGCCGAGTAGTCATCACCGGGATGGGGATCATATCCCCCATTGGCAACAATCTGACAGACGTTACTGCCAGCCTGAAGGCCGGAAAATCCGGCGTAAAGGCCGAACCGCATTATGCTGAACATGGGTTTCGCAGTCAGATTGCAGCCGTGCCGGAAATTGATCTGGCGGAAAATATTGATAAGCGGCAATTGCGGTTCATGGGGCCAACGGCGGCCTACGCCTATCTGGCGATGGAGCAGGCAATTGCCGATAGCGGATTAGAGGAAAGTGACGTTTCCAACGAACGCACCGGGCTGATTGCCGGGTCTGGTGGGCCTTCGACATCCAACCTGTTCAACGCCCATAAGATTGTGATTGAAAAGGGTGCGCCAAAGCGCATGGGGCCATTTATGGTGACACGGGGCATGTCGTCCACCGTGTCTGCATGTCTGGCAACGCCCTTTAAAATCAAAGGGTTGAACTTTTCCATCACCTCGGCCTGTTCAACATCCGCCCATTGTATCGGCAGCGGTGTTGAGCAAATTCAGTTTGGCAAACAGGACATTATTTTCGCCGGCGGTGGCGAGGAAGTGGATTGGACACTGTCCTGTCTGTTTGATGCCATGGGCGCCATGAGCAGCAAGTATAACGACACGCCCCAAAAGGCGGCGCGCGCATTTGATGCGACGCGGGATGGCTTTGTCATTGGCGGCGGTGGCGGCATGCTGGTTCTGGAAGAACTGGACCACGCCAAGGCACGGGGCGCCAAAATCTACGCCGAGGTTACCGGCTATGGGGCAACGTCAGATGGCCACGATATGGTGGCCCCATCCGGTGAGGGTGGCCAGCGGGCGATGAAGCTGGCAACCGCGACGCTTGGGGACCGGCGGGTGGATTATGTGAATGCCCATGGCACATCGACGCCGGTTGGTGACGTGATTGAAGTTGAGGGGGTGCGCGCCGTTCTGGGTGAAGACCATGCGCCGATTTCATCCACCAAATCCATGACCGGGCATGCACTGGGAGCGGCCGGGGTGAATGAGGCTATCTATTCGCTTTTGATGATGCAGCACGGTTTCATCGCGCCTTCGATTAACGTCAACGAGTTGGACCCGGCGCTGAGACCCGAAGAGATAGCGACGAAGATGATTGAGGCGGATCTGGATACCGTGCTGTCCAATTCCTTTGGCTTTGGCGGCACCAATGCCAGCCTGGCGATGAGCAAATACCATGGCTGATCTGCTGACCGGCAAACGTGGGTTGATCATGGGTGTGGCGAATGAACGCTCTATCGCGTGGGGCATTGCCAAGGCAATGGCAGCCGAAGGGGCGGAGCTGGCTTTTACCCATCAGGGCGAAGCTTTTGGCCGCCGGGTGGGGCCGTTGGCCGAGTCTGTTGGATCGGATTTTCTGGTCGATGTGGATGTAACGGACAGCGCATCACTGGATGGCGCTTTTGCGAAATTGTCCGGGCGCTGGGATCAGCTGGATTTTCTGGTCCACGCGATTGCGTTTTCGGATAAATCGGAATTGACCGGACGGTTCATCAACACCAGTCGGGATAATTTCCGAAACTCGCTGGATATTTCCTGTTATTCGCTGATCGATGTGTCACGACGTGCCATGCCAATGATGAAACAGGGCGGCACCATTCTGACACTGACGTTTCAGGGTTCAAATGCAGTGACGCCAAATTACAATGTTATGGGCGTGGCCAAGGCGGCGTTGGAATCAACCGTGCGCTATCTTGCAGCTGATCTGGGACCGGATAAGATCAGGGTGAATGCGATATCGCCCGGTCCGATGAAAACACTGGCCGGGGCGGCCATTGGCGGGGCGCGAAAAACTTTTCGACATACTGAAGAGAACGCGCCTTTGCGATCCAATGCGACACTAGAAACTGTTGGTGGGACAGCGGTATATCTGGCATCGGATTACGGAGCATTTACCACGGGTGAAATTATCCGCGTTGACGGTGGTTACCACGTTATGGGCATGCCGGCCGCCGAAAATCTGTAATTTGGAAACAGTTTGTCGCCGTACTAGACCTATAAATCTTGGTTAAAATCTGCAATTCTGACAACGAAATCAATCTGCCCTGTTGGCAGTTTCGTAGTATAGGTGGGTTTGTTACCAGTGATCGCCGTAGCTCTTGCATCCGTTATTTGTATTGTGACCGTATATTCGTTGCGCCGCGAGGGGTTGGGCGACGGAACCATCGCGGTTTCCGGCTTTAACGGAATTGCAGTGGTTGCCGCGTTTGTTCTTTATATTGTTGTTGCGTTTGTCATCGGCCCCGAGTTCGGGGTGCCATTGATCGCCACAATTGTCTTGCATGAAATGGGTCAGGTTTTGGCCCATCGCATGCTTGGACATGATCGGGCGCAGTTTCGGCTAATTCCCTTTCTTAGAAGGGCAAAGATCTCGGATCAGCCGCTTACCAGCGATGCGGAAGATTTCTTTGCAGCGATCATGGGACCAGCATTTTGTTTGGGGCCTATGGCGATGGCGATGGCAATTGCTGTTATTCTGGCACCGACCGCCCCGCAAGCAGCCCAATCTTTCTGGATTTTCGCAGTGACCTGTGGCGCAGTAAATTTCATTTCTTTGATGCCGTTTTGGCCGTTGGCAGGTGCACGTTGTGCGCGGGCTGCCTCGGTAAACTTCTGGCCGGCACTTGCGCCAGCGATGACTGTATTCATGAGCGCGGCAATGGTAACAGCGTCGTTCCGCACCGGATCTGTCGCGCTGATGGTTATGGCGGGTGTGGGTGCCCACAGCCTTTGGCGGCGTGAAAAAAGCAACCTTATACCAATGCAGCCCGATGTCGGGCTTATAGCGCTGGCGGCCTATGCCTTTACGCTGGCAGCGCATTTCAGCGCTGGGTGGTTATTGTTTGAGGCATACTTTTAAAGACACCCCTTCACGTTCTTCACATGCCGTGCCACTATTTGGGAAAACCAAATGGGAAAATTATGGCCATTTCAACCTGTATTTTTGACGCTTACGGCACGTTATTTGACGTGGCGGCAGCGGCGCGTGAAGCAGCCGCAGAACCCGGAAACGAAGTGCTGGCTACATCATGGGAAACACTGGCCCGTGACTGGCGGCTGAAGCAGTTGCAATATACCTGGCTGCGTGCCGTCGCAGATGCCCATACCGATTTCTGGCAGGTTACCCAGGATGGGTTGGATTGGGCATTGGAGGCAAACGGCTTGCAAGACCCACAGTTGCGGGAACGGCTGTTGGCGCTCTATTGGGAGCTTTCGGCATACCCTGAGGTTCCTGAGATGTTGGCGGCCTTAAAGCGCACTGGGCTGAATACGGCCATATTGTCAAATGGATCGCCCGACATGTTAAACGGTGCCGTGGAGTCCGCTGGTATCGGTGATGTTTTGGACGGCGTATTATCAGTGCAGGACGTGGGGGTCTTCAAGCCCCATCGCTCGGTTTACCAAATGGTTCTTGAACGTTTCGGTGGCGCTGCGGACGAGGTGATGTTTGTGTCGTCCAACGGCTGGGACGCGGCGGCGGCGGCCGGGTTCGGGTTTCAGTCAGTTTGGGTAAACCGGGCCGGTGAGCCGCAGGAACGCTTGCCATGGGCGCCGGGCCATACATTATCTGATTTGGTAAAAATTCCAGAGCTGGCTGAAAGTATCTGATGCACTATTTTACCAGTTTTGACGGGTTAAAGCTTGGCTATCGCGATGAAGGTAGTGGGCCGCCACTATTGTGCCTGGCGGGTTTAACCCGGGACTCGCGTGATTTTGATTATCTGGCGCCGCATTTACCACCCGTGCGATTGATCCGACCGGATTATCGGGGGCGGGGGGCCTCAGAATGGTCAGGCGATCCGTCCACATATTCATGGGACATTGAAGCAAGAGATGTGATTGATCTTTTGGATCATCTGAACATAAAAAAAACCGCCATACTGGGTACTTCACGGGGCGGAATGATCGCGATGCTTCTGGCATCAACGGCCAAAGACCGGCTAACCGGAATTTGCCTGAATGATATTGGGCCTGAGATAAACAATGCCGGTCTGGACATTATCAAAAGCTATGTCGGGCGACCACCGGCATTTTCAAACCGGGATGAAATGGCCAAGGCGTTGCCGGATTATATGCCCGGGTTCAAAAACGTCTCAGCCGACCGTTGGCAACAGGAAGTCAGGCGACATACCATCGAAACCGACGATGGTCTGATGCTGACATATGACCCGGAGCTTAAACAGCGCCTGAACGAGGCTGTAACCGGACCAACACCAGATTTGTGGCCTTTGTTTGAGGCGATGTCAGGATTGCCACTGGCGGTGATACGCGGCGCTAATTCTGATTTACTATCGCCGCAAACAGCCGCCGAGATGCGCCGGCGCCGTCCGGACTTGATTTTTACTGAGGTACCTGATCGGGGCCACATCCCGTTTCTGGATGAACCGCCCGCGGTCGCTGCAATATTGGAATGGTTAAAGGCCTGCACATGAATTTTGATATGATCGAACAGGCGAACAAACGGCTTGAAGGGAATGTTCGACGTACTCCCTTGTTTTCATCACCTTTTCTGGACGACATTTCCGGGCGACGGATATTGGTGAAACCTGAATGCTTACAGCATACCGGATCGTTTAAGTTTCGTGGATCATGGTCCGCAATTTCAGCGCTTGAACCAGAGGTGCGGGCCAGGGGGATCATTGCCTATTCAAGTGGCAATCATGCACAGGGAATAGCGAACGCGGCGCGTGAACATGGAACCAGTGCGGTTATTGTGATGCCCGGCGACGCCCCCATTTCAAAGATTGAGAATACCCGGGCTTTGGGTGCCGAGGTGGTTCTGTATGATCGGGCAACAGAAGATCGCGATGCAATTGGCGCGAAGCTGGCGCGTGAGCGGAACCTGACGCTAATCAAACCGTTCGACAATGAACAGGTGATTGCCGGGCAAGGAACAATCGGAATTGAAATAGCGGCGCAGGCCGCAGAAACAGGTGTGGACGCGGCGACAGTTCTTGTGCCTTGCGGTGGTGGTGGCCTGACCTCGGGCATTGCGCTTAGCCTTGCGGAGTTGGCCCCGACATTTACGGTTCGCCCTGTCGAACCCGTTGGATTTGACGATGTCGCCCGTTCGTTGGTGTCCGGAAAAATTGAACGTAATGTCGCAACTACCGGCTCAATTTGCGACGCAATCATTACCCAATCACCCGGTGAATTGACGTTTCCCATATTGAAGCGGCATTGTGGACCGGGCATTGTCGTGTCTGATGATGAGTGCCGGAAAGCGATGGCACATGCCTTCAATCGACTGAAACTGGTGGCAGAACCGGGCGGCGCAACGGCGCTTGCGGCGGCGTTGTTTCATGCCGACGAAATTACGACAAACACCATTATTGTCGTAATTTCAGGTGGTAATGTGGATGCGGAAATGTTTACCCAAGCCTTAAGTTTTGAAGGAGCTGTTGTATGAGTAATTTCACGATTGCCAGTTTTAACGTCAAAAATCTTATCGGCGCGGAAAAAGAATATTACCGGTTCGAAAAATACACAAACGAAGAACACGCCTGGAAAGAAGACTGGTTGGCAGATCAGCTGTTCACCATGGACACGGACATCGTGTGTTTTCAGGAGATTTTTGAGGAAGAAGCACTGGCCCGGGTGATTTCAGAGACTGATGCACGGGGGGTAGCCAGCAACGCAGATGTGATACCAGACCGAAGTAGTCGTTATGCGCGCAAGGCTATATTTCGCAAACTCGCCTATAGGCCCTATACCGACGCGGCGTTGGCATTTGCACCAAATGCCAATGACGGGGAACCGGGCAAACGCCGACCCGGGCTGGCGGTGTTATCTCGGTTCGGATTTTCCGAGGCGCCCCTTGTCATTCAGGAATTAGAATCCCCGCTGGACATCCCGTTTCAGGAACTGGGTGGCGATGACGCCGGAGGGTTTCGGATTTCACGACTGTCACGTCCGATTTTGAAAGTGCGCATTCCAATCGGAGATCAGATAGTTACGGTGTTCAACTGTCACCTGAAATCAAAGCTGGGGGAATTTATTCGACCAACTGGGGCAGAATTTGCCCCCGAGGCAGACCTGACCAGCTACGACGCCCATGGCCGTTCCCTTGGTGCGCTTAGGGCTGGATTGCGCCGCATGGCCGAAGCGTGGGTTTTGCGCGGGTTTATTCTGGACGAACTGGCCGAGGGCAGGCCAGTGCTTGTGCTGGGAGATTTCAACGATGGCGAGCACGCGGTATCCAGTGAGATCATCACCGGGGAAACCCCGTTTAAGAATTATTCCTGGATGCGCCGCCATGATGCGACAAAGGCAAACCAGCGCTATTCCCGTGAGGATGCAGAAGCAATCCGTGAGAGCATTGAAGCGGTGCGCTTACATTCAGCCGAGAAACAGTTTGTGCGAAAATCCCTGCGGGACATGGTGTATACTTCGGCCTTTGGCGGCGTGTTTGAAAGCATTGATCAGATCCTGATGTCGCGGCATTTTCTGGCGGAACACACCGGCAATATAGGTTCGATGGAGTATTTCAGCGTATTGAATGACCACCTGACCGATGGTTCGCACCCGGAAGCACCGTATAATAAGCTGGCTTCGGACCATGGTCAGATCATCGCGCATTTCAAATTGAACGGATAGAAAACCTGCAGCCCGATGCACCCATTGTTCTGGTCCATGGTGCCTGGAGCAACGGGCAAACATGGCGCAGGGTTGCAACCCTGCTGCGGGCTGGCGGGCGCGAAGTTGTCGTTGTCAATTTGCCGGCACATGGAAGTGACAGGACGCCGCCGGCAGATGTTGGGCTGGCCCAGTACGGGCAACATATCGCTAAAATTCTGAGTGATCTGAAACCCGCTTTGTTGGTCGGGCATTCCATGGGCGGGATGGCAATTTCTGACGCGGCAGAGCGCCTGCCCGGAAAGGTCAGAACACTGGTATTTGTTGCAGCTTTTTTGCCCAGAGACGGGCAATCGCTGCTTGATTTGATCAGGCAGCAAACTGAAGCAGGAATTCGTGATGCAATTCGCCCGGCTGGCCTAGCAGGGGCCACCGAGCTGATCCCCGAGCAAGCAGCTGACATTCTGTTTCAGGATGCTTCGCCCGAACAACGGATACGGGGGTTGGGTGTTTTAAACCACCAGCCAAATCGCCCGCAGACCGATCAAATCAAACTAAGCCCTGAGAAATTCGGCTGCGTGCGGCGTACTTACATCAAGTGCAATCAGGACCGAACCGTTACACCCAAATTGCAGCAGATGATGCTGGAAAATAGCCCTTGCGATGAAGTTTTTTCAATGGATAGTGGTCATGTACCGCAACTGACCCGGCCCGAAGAACTGGTAGAAATTCTATTGCGCCTGTAAGGACTGAAATGACCAACCCCTGTATCATCTGCGTTGCCATTACCGGCTCGGTGCCGCGCAAAATTAATAACCCGGCAGTACCGATTACAGTTTCGGAGCAAATTGAAAGCACCCAGGCAGCGTTTGAAGCCGGGGCGTCCATTGCCCATTGCCATGTGCGCAATGAAGATGAGACCCCCAGTTCTGACCCCGAAAGGTTTGCAGCCTTGATGGCAGGGATAAAAAAGCATTGCCCGGGGATGATCATCCAGCTTTCCACCGGCGGACGATCCGGTGCCGGGAAAGAACGCGGTGGCATGTTGTCGCTGCGCCCGGATATGGCGTCACTTTCGGTGGGGTCAAACAACTTTCCAACCCGGGTATATGAAAACCCGCCTGATCTGGTCAGCTGGCTGGCCAGTGAGATGATTGCACATGATGTAAAGCCGGAGATTGAGGCGTTTGACCTGTCACATATTGTACAGGCGACCCGCTTGCAGGCGGATGGTCGTTTGCAGGGGCCGCTTTATGTTCAGTTCGTCATGGGGGTAAAAAACGCCATGCCCGCGGATAAAGATATTTTTGATTTTTATATAAAAACCCTGTCGCGTTTGGCGCCTGACGCGGTTTGGTGTGCTGCGGGCATCGGACCCAATCAGATCACCGTCAATGAGTGGTCGATCGCGGCAGGCGGGCACACCCGTACCGGACTTGAGGACAACATGCGGCTGGACCGGGAAACTCTGGCACCATCCAATGCGGCACTGGTGGCACGGGCGGCTGAACTTTGTGAAAAGCATGAACGTAACGTGGCGAGCTGGCAGCAGGCACGGGGCATTCTGGGATTGCGGCCAACTGCCTAGTATCGCAACCCGTCTCAACAATTGATTGTATCCTGGGT
Source organism: uncultured Marinosulfonomonas sp. (assembly GCA_964514925.1). GTDB lineage: Bacteria > Pseudomonadota > Alphaproteobacteria > Rhodobacterales > Rhodobacteraceae > NVTR01. The sequence goes on along the minus strand of CAZETX010000002.1, from coordinate 76,245 downwards.
TATGCAACATATACCGCTGGAGTACGCCTAGCTGAGAGTCCCAGATGAACCCGAGATTGCCGGTAATTTTTATTCTTATCACCGTGGTAATCGATTCCATGGGTATCGGTTTGATTATGCCGGTGATGCCGGATCTTATTCAGGAAGTCAGCGGGCAGGATCTGGGTAACGCGGCAATCTGGGGCGGCATCATGGCCACCGCATTTGCCGTTATGCAGTTTATTTTCGGACCAACATTGGGCAATATTTCGGATCGCTGGGGGCGACGACCGGTGTTGTTGGTCGCGCTTTTTGTGATGACGCTGGACTATCTGGTGATGGCAGTAGCCGGGTCAATCTGGTTGCTGATGGTTGGGCGGATCGTTGGTGGTATCACCGCCGCCACCCAATCCACAGCCAGTGCCTATATGGCTGACATTTCAAAACCCGAAGAAAAATCAGCGAATTTCGGGCTGATCGGTGCAGCATTTGGCATCGGGTTTGTCCTTGGGCCGTTAATGGGTGGGCTTTTGGCCGAATACGGCACCCGCGCACCATTCTACGCTGCCGCGGCTCTGGCTTTCACAAATATGGTTTTCGGATATTTTGTGCTGCCAGAGACAGTGACAGACAGGATCAGGCGTCCGTTTGAGTGGCGCCGTGCCAACCCATTTGGGGCATTCAAACACATTGGCAGATTGCCCGGTTTGGGTCGGCTATTGCTGATCACGTTTATTTACGGTGTCGCGTTTTTCGTTTACCCGGCCATCTGGGCCTATTTTGGTCAAGCCCGGTTTGGCTGGGGACCGGGGATGATCGGGGTGTCACTGGCGGTCTTTGGTATTGGCATCGCGATTGTTCAGGGGGTGTTAATGAAACCCATTCTAAGGGTTTTCGGTGAACGCAACACGGTCATTCTTGGCCTGTCGATCGACATTGTAGCATTTATTTTTCTGGCCTTTGTAACCAATGGAATTCTTGCCCTCTTGTTCACCCCGTTGACTGCATTGGGATCAATGGCAGGACCGGCAATGCAAGGGATCATGTCTCGTTCTGCCAGCGATGATCAACAGGGAGAGCTACAGGGTGCACTGACCAGTATTAATGCTATTGCGATTATTTTAGCGCCGCTGTTGATGACCCGTATTTTCTGGTATTTTACCAGCGAAGGTGCCCCGATATATCTGCCCGGAGCGCCGTTTGTTCTGTCTGCAGTTCTGACATTGGTTTCAATTGCTATCTTTATAGCGCCAAAACCTAAAAGTTGAGGGCTGGAAACCGGCACCCAAATGTCGACTACGAGGTTGAACCAGATTAGTTCTGGCTGCAAATTGCAGTAAAGAAGGGGATATTCATGTCAGTCATCAAAGCCGCGGTTTGTCACGAATTTGGGAAACCATTGGTGATTGAAGAAGTTAAATTGCGGCCGCCCGGTTCTGGTGAAATTGAAATTACACTTCGGGCTTGTGCCATATGCCATTCGGATATTTCCTATGCAGAAGGTGGCTGGGGCGGCACCCTGCCCGCCATTTATGGTCATGAGGCAGCCGGTGTCGTCAGTGCCGTGGGTTTGGGCGTTTCTGGCTGCAAAATTGGCGACAGCGTTATTGCAACCCTTGTGCGCTCTTGCGGTGACTGTTCAACCTGCACTTCGGGTGCGCCGGCCTATTGCAGTGATGCGCCGGAAATGGCCCCACTAACGACTGCAATCGGCGCCCCACTTGAACAGGGCATGGCCATTGGAGCATTTGCAGAAAAAGTCGTTGTTCATCAATCCCAGATCGCTGACATTCCTTCCGACATGCCCAAGGACGCGGCCAGCCTGTTGTCTTGCGGCGTGATCACCGGTGTTGGGGCTGTGGTGAACACGGCAGGCGTGCGCCCAGGTCAAATTGTGGTGGTGATCGGTGCAGGCGGTGTCGGGTTGAACGCTATACAAGGTGCTCGAATTGCTGGTGCAGCACGGATCATCGCCGTTGATATGACGCCCGAAAAACTGGCCGTAGCCAAGGAATTTGGTGCAACCGATGGGGTGTTGGCCAGGGGGCCAAAACCATGGCGATCAGCACATGAAATTGCCGGTCGGGGCGCGGATGCGGTATTCGTTACCGTAGGTGCAATCCCTGCCTATAATGACGCGCCCCATTACCTGGCGCCACGGGGCAAATTGATAATGGTTGGAATGCCACATTCCGGCGCAACGTCAAACTACGAACCGGTGGTGGTTGCCGCCTTGGGTCAGCGGCTTTTGGGGACCAAAATGGGGGATGTTGTTTTGCAACGCGATATCCCATGGTTGGTTGATTTGTACCAACAGAAGCGGTTGAAACTGGATGAGCTGGTTTCCGGGCGCTGGCGGCTGGATCAGATCAACGAAGCAATATCCGATACCAAGTCAGGGGCGACCCGGCGCAACGTTATCGTATTCGATTAATAGGAAGGTAACCACAGTTTCTTCATAATCGGAGAAACCAGTTGGCCGGGTTTTAGAAACTTTTCACAATGATCGGCGATGGTTACGTGATCAGACCGGACTAATCAGGATCCATTGCTTTTCCCCAGTCATAAACAACAATGCCCTGAGTTTCGCGGGCATTGAGCGACCGATACAGTGCACGGGCGGCCATATTGTCATTTTCTGTCGCCAGCCAGACATCCAGATCACCTGCCGGGTTCACTGCTTCGATCAGCATTTCAGCCAATCGTTTGCCAATACCCCGGCGTAAATAATCATCGTGGACACCGACCTCGTTGATAAAAACCATTGGCTTTTTGTCGGGGTGTAGCATCGTTACTGCACTGGCTATTCCGATTATTTGATCTTCGTCCAGCGCAACTACCATATTATGCAAATCAGACGCCAAGAACGCTGCGGCCTGGTCCGGGATTATCGGGTAATCGAACACTCCATCGCGTACCCGGGTCAAAACCGGACCATCATCGACGCCAAGAACTTTGAATGTAATATCCTGCATAAACCGCGCCGTATTCATTTTACTTGCTTCGTTATAGGTTTCAATTCAGGCTTTAACAAATCGCGAGGGATAGAACATGAAGTTGCAAAACCTCGAAACATTTATTGTTGCCCCCCCTGCCCCAGGTTGGGGCGGGCGGTATTGGATGTTTGTAAAACTTACAACCAATACCGGTGTGGTTGGCTATGGTGAAGTCTATGCTTCTTCGGTTGCTCCGAAGGTTATGTTGCGGGTCATTGAAGACGTATTTTCACGCCATATGGACGGCGAGAACCCGGAAAACATAGAACTGATGTTCCGGCGTTCTTATTCCGCCGGCTTCACCCAGCGGCCGGACCTGACAGTTATGGGGGCGTTTTCCGGGCTTGAGATCGCCTGTTGGGACATTCTGGGCAAGGATCGCGATCGCCCGGTGTGGGCATTGTTGGGCGGGTGCATGAACGAACGGGTCCGGTCCTACACGTATCTGTACCCCCTGCCCGGCCACGACATGCATGATTTCTGGACGTCACCCGAATTGGCTGCCGAAAGTGCAGCGGCAATGGTCGATCTGGGCTTTACCGCGATCAAATTCGATCCCGCCGGCCCCTACACGATCCGCGGCGGGCACCAACCGGCCCTGTCAGACATCAGCCGGTCAGTGGCGTTTTGCAAAGCAATCCGTGGGGCCGTTGGCGACCGTGCCGACTTACTGTTCGGCACCCATGGTCAGTTTTCCACATCCGGCGCTATTCGTTTGGCCAGCGCGCTGGAACCGTTTCAGCCGCTGTGGTTTGAAGAACCGGTGCCACCGGACAATATTGGTGCGATGGCGCGTGTTGCTGCTGCCACCAGTATCCCCATTGCCACTGGCGAGCGTCTGACCACCAAGGCCGAATTTGCCCCGGTTCTGCGCGCCGGTGCTGCGTCGATCCTGCAACCGGCGCTGGGGCGTTCAGGGGGCATTTGGGAAGGCAAGAAAATCGCGGCCCTGGCCGAAGTGTACAATGCTCAAATCGCGCCGCACTTATATTGTGGACCAGTTGAATGGGCCGCTAATATCCATCTGTCAGTGTCCATTCCTAACCTTTTGATGGCTGAAACGATTCAGACTGGTGGCGAATTCCATCAAGCGTTGATTGGGAATTCCCTGATCTGGGAAGACGGATTCATCCATGCTCCAACTTGCCCCGGTCTGGGTATTGAATTTGACGAAGACCTTGCCCATGCGCATCCATATAACGGAACCGGACTACATTTGGAGATGCAGGAAGCACCCTGTGACTATGTGAATGAAAACCATTTTGCAGGGGGTGCACTGATTAATAATATTCCGGTAAAGAGTTAGAAACGCCAAATTAGCCAATTCCGAGGATGGTTTACAATGAATAAATCCGACTGGCCCAATGGGCAAAACATTGGCAAATGGGCCGGAACAGATATCATGGTTACCCGGTTTAAAGAGAGGGTTGAATTCACAACTGCTTTGCGAACCACAATTTTACAGCGCGCGAAAGATAAAAATTTATCTCACCATTTTGAAGGTCCGGATACCGGCAATGCGGTGAAAATTTACGATATTGAACAATGGAATACACCCGAATCTGAAATGATCAATAACCGGGCACTGACAATGTTTCGCAAAGTTTTCAATAAAAACGTTGCCATTGTCGATGCCAGTTGGGGCAGTGTCTATAAAAAAGGAGATTTTGTCCTGCCTCACAGCCATGTTGGCAGTATAGCCAGCGTTTTATATATGCTTGACCCGGGGAACGAAACAGAAGCTGCGGGGGGGGAGTTTCTGTTCGCAGACCCCCGTTTGAAACCCTGCTGCCGTCAGCAAGCCGGATACATGACGACGCCTAGTGCGCCCGAAATCAAGGCCGGCACTATGGTGTTGTTCCCAGGGCAGGCTGTCCATATGGTGACCCCTTTCCTGGGCAAGAACCCGCGAATTACACTTTCGTGGGATTTGAAACTGGACCAGTCAGCAAAATCGGCGGTGCCTAATTTTATAACCCGCCCCGGCTAGTCGTCTAACCTGACTGTTGTTTTGGCGGACCCAGAAGGACTCGAACCCTCAACCTGCCGATTAGAAGTCGGCTGCTCTATCCAGTTGAGCTATGGGTCCGCGGCAGAAATGTAGATGTAATTTCCGTTCTCAATCAGGGTCTATATTAACCCGACGCTGCAAATGGAAACAAGCTGTGTCCCTATCCAGAATTACCTTATTGCGGATTTTTTGCAGATAAAGGATTATATTGAAAAATAGTGGCATCATAGGCCGCAGCAAGCAGGCGGAAAAAATGGGTCAATCTAACTATCTTGTCCTTTGCACCATGCGTGATGAGGGTCCCTATTTATTGGAGTGGATTGCCTATCACCGTGCGATCGGATTCACCGAATTTCTAATTTATACCAATGATTGTCGCGATGGGACCGATTTGCTGTTAGATCGACTTGCGCAAAATGGAGAGGTTACCCACGAGCGCACCAAGGTGCTGAAGCGCGGCCCGCAGAAATCCGCCTACAAATCTGCCATGCAACATTCATCTTATAAATCTGCTGATTGGGTATTTGCAGCTGACGTTGATGAATTTTTGAATATTCGCCTTGGTGAAGGACGGGTAGAAGAATTACTTGCCCAATTTCCGAATGCTGAAGCCATACCCGTGTGCTGGAGACTATTTTCAAACAACAGCATTGAAGGCTTTATAGATGGATTTACCCTTGAGGCATTGACTGATGCTGAACCCGATACCCCAGGGTCAAACGACGTTGGCCGATTTGTCAAAAGTCTGTTTCGCCCAATTCCTGAAATTACCCGCATCGGAAGCCATGCACCGGTTTACGGCGAGAAATATGAAACAAAAGTCAGATGGGGGGCCGGTTGGCGCGAGAAGAACGTAGATTTCAACCCCCGTCGCCCTAAGGAAAAATTTGGATACGAATTTGCTCAGGTCAATCACTACGCAGTTCGAACAATTGATACTTTTCTGTTGAAACGCGACCGCGGCGACGTCAATTTCATGAAAGACCGCCTGGAAGTTCAATACTGGGAACGGTGGTGTCGCGGGGGGACCAGCGACAAATCTATCCTGAAGCACCTTCCGGCGATGCAGGTGGAGTATGAACGATTGATCAAAGATCCAATTGTGAAACACTTGCAGGAAGGAGCGATCGCATTCCATAAAAACCGGCTGGATGAACTACTGGCATCAGATGAATACAAAAAAATCAAACTGGAATTGCTTGATATTTCTCAACCGAAGAAAAGCGCTGAAATGAGGCATAGTTCCAACACGGCGACGCAAGAGCTTACCATGAAAGCACCTGGCCGGCATCAGAACCGTCTGAGGATGCTGGAGATGATGCCCAAAGGCGGACGCTGTGCTGAAATTGGCGTCTGGAATGGGGGGTTTTCGGCGGCAATTTTGGACGTTACAGCGCCAAGTGAGTTAGTGTTGATTGATCCGTGGGATTTGCTTGCGGAGCAAACCAAAGATGAATGGACTCATAAATCGCATGAGGACGCAAAAATCATGCAGGAAATGTATGATAATGTATCAAACCTCTACGGAAATCTTGATAACGTTGAGATCCGTAAAGGTTTCTCTGCAGAAGTTTTGCTATCATATCCCGACCACTATTTCGATTGGGTTTATATCGATGGCAACCACACCTATGACTATGTGAAAAAGGATATCGAACTATCTTTTAAAAAAGTCCGGCCCGGGGGGATAATTGCCGGGGACGACTTTTTCTGGAAACGCAACGACAGGATGCATGTCCGAGAAGCTGTATTGGATGCGATGCGTGATCAGGGAATGACAAATCGGCCGGCACGAATAGGTCAACAGTATATGATCACCACCAGTGCTTAATCTTTATTCATGTTTGACCGAAACAGTCTTCCATCGCTAATTCCAGTTCCGGATAAGTATCCAGCCCTTTAACTGGCTGGCCACTGCGATCATGTTTCCATCCGGTACTAACCTGACGAAAATGCCACATGCGAAAATCGGGGTCGACCGGGTCTTTGCGAGATCCCAGAAAATGTGTCAGCCATTGTCGGCCTGCCTGCGGACCCTGGGGTGCTACGCACCATTTCCGGTTGGCTTTGGGTTTGTTGTTGGCACTGATATATTTGTGATCGCGATGTCGCAGGGGGGAGCCTGTAGCATCTGGAATTGCATATACCCATTTGGCATCGGCCCGGATGTAGCCTGCTTGGGAAGCAACGGTTGCATCAAATATTGAGCTGCCGCTGAATGAATGAAACAGCTCATCTATATCTGCGCTGACGACGGCGCGGGCATGCCCCAAAAATCGGCGGCGACAAAGCTCTGCTGTTGCCCGTTGCAGGAACAAAGCGCCATAGCTGTTTTCATCCGTCGGGCCAAAAGGGTATCGCGCTCTTAATATGGCTGCTTTATCAATTCCCGGGACTGCGCAAACCGCATCCCCCAGTTCTTTCATTGAATAGTCTGTAGAATTGTTGTCACTAAGAATAACCGCGTTGGCGCCATGGGCTTTAACGTAATGAGTTAACCAGTCCTGTATCCACTCCAGCCGGTTGTTCTGGGAAATTGTAAAAAGTGCGTTGGTGTTTTTAAAGTCCTCCAGAAAAGAGCGGCCGATCGCCAGATTGCCCCCGAAATTCGGATGGGACAGTGAGAGCATCAAAGGCGCCTGGTTCGGACAATCAAAGGTAATTACCGAGCAGCGCGACAGATCTTCAACAGTTGTGGGAACGACCTGTTCGCCATCAATTTTAAACTGTAAATTTGAAAGAAGCTTTCGAAAGTTTAGCAGAGGCGGGCAAAGTAAAGTGACCGCGGATAATTCCGGCTCATAAAAACAGTCGTAGATAAACGTTCTGAAATCATATCGTGCATCATAATCATGATGACGTTCTGTATTTTTGTTATGGCGTTCGCGCACCAGTTCTGCGTTGTCCTGATTAAAGACAAAGCCCGAAAGTTCGAGATCAAAAAATTGGGTATCGTCTGATGTTATGGCCATAACTATCGCTTAAATTCCGCAGGCAGTAAATCGACGTAATCTGCGGCAAGCTTGTTGCTGACTTGCCGTCTGGCCGCCAGTAAATCTATGCAATGCAAAGTTAGATCAAAACTATCAAAAACTGCATCGGCCAACAGCGCCAGATGGCGCAACTGAACGCTGCTTACGTTATCGGGTTTCCGGATATCTTTGATAAATACCGCATCTCCGTCAATTGCCTGGGTGCGCAACATCCTTGGGCGCAGCCGCTCTGACTGCGAGTTATTGATCATTTTACTTTTGACAAACAGGAATTTATGAAACATCAGGTCACTTTTTGCCAACCGGGTTATCTGTGCATCCAGCAGTAATTCTTTGTAATATAACGGAAAAAACCGAAGCTCTGTCACGACAGCGACGGCTGTTTTCAGCTTTTTTCTGCCATTGTCTAAAATCATTGCCTCAGCGCCCTGAACATCAATTTTTAACAGGTCAATATTTTTTATACCTTCGATATCGTCCAGACGCATTGTCGTGAAAGGTACCCGTTCGCGCAGCTTACCCGCTCTTTTGGAGCGGCCCAGAAATTCTATGCTCTCCAAATCCAAATCAAAGACAGATGACAGCCCACTTTGGTTATAGATGTTCAAAGTATGCTCTTTTCCGTCCCCGACAGCGCATTCGTAATATGTTTCCAACGGGGATTTTGTTTCCTGCAGTTCAGCAAATGCTTCTGGCTGGGGCTCAAAACCATGCACCCGGCAAAGCCTTGCATTCAACAGCTTCTTGTAGGGCGGATCATCCAACGGATTTGCACCAATATCGACAACATCGGTTTGACGTTCCAATCCAAGATGCTCCGCCAGGTATTGCCACCTAAGTTCATCATTTCTGTCCAAAACCATTGCCTGTACTTTTTTTACCAATTTTTAGTGGCTTGCTTCTTGTTTTTCAACGCTAAAAAAATACCCGGCGGCGTGGTCGGTATTGATCACTTCATCCGGGATACAATCGGGCCCCGCCAGAAATACGTTGGCACCAAACAAATGATGAAGGCGGGAAAGACGCTGCATTCGCTCACCTGTCAGGGTTTCAAAGAAGGATGCGTAATTTTCGGTTTGCTTCAGTTCAGCGATTTTTTTGCGGTGCTGCGCCACACAATTTTCGTGGGCGGCAGCGATATCCGGGTTCGATAGCATTCGATCCATCTCGGCTTTAAGCCGTGGCAACATTCGCTGGATTGAGATTTCATTTTCAGTGTTGTTATTCATACGGAACCAATAGGAAAGGCCCTGATCACGATCGACATGGTTGACTCTGCCTCGGTCACGCTTGACCAAGAAACTTTCTGCGGAACGCACCGCATAATGGTTAAGTGACACAATATCATAGCCGTAGGTGTCTTTTGTTGAACGCCAGGCGTTGCGATACATCTGGGGCGGCAATGGGGCACCTGAACCATTCACCCAGTTTATCTGGCCCCAATGTTGTGGATTTAGCCCCTTGGGGCGGTGCACCCCCAGTTTCTTGAAGATACCGATATTACGAAACAAGGTTTTGAATCCCCAGGCTTGATGGGGTTTACGGCTTAGTTCCGGGGCGCATTGATCAAATTGCTGAATGACAGGTGCATCCTTAAATTCATGAATATCTGCATTGCCAAAAAGCCGCCAGGTACAGGAAATCATATTCGCGTCCCCCATAACCATATAGAGGTCGGTCAGGGTACCGTTGCCGGTTTTGATATTTAAATACTCGTCCACATCCATGCAAATCACCCAGTCAGCGCGGCTGATTGTTGGTTCTGATTTTGCAGCTTGCAGTGCCGAGTGTTGCGGTTTCAATCCGGTTTCACGAAAGTCATTTAGTCGGTGTTGTACAAAACCGTTTTCTTGAAGCAGACTGAGAAATGTATCGGTGCCATCCGTACAGTCATTTGTGTAAATCAGAAAATCTTCCACACCAATCACGCGGTGGTAAGCCAGCCATTCAAGAATAAATGGCCCCTCATTTTTCATTGTCGTGACGATTGCAGTTTTGCAGCTATTTGGTTTGACCTTGGGAAGTTCGACCTGCGGGGCCCGAACCGGCTTATGCCTAAACGTCGTTTCGGCCAAATCCAACAGTTGCTGATTTTCCACAAGGCTGGATTTCGGGACAAGTTTATTTGCAAACTCCTGCCCATGTTTAAGCGCCATGAAGCGCATAAAGGGGTGGATGTTTTCGCGGTTTGTAGCGGGCCCAACAATCCGCGCTATACGCCAGATGGTATTTTGCCCAGTGCGTCCCGGCGCAACACACCAACGGTTTGGCCCCGTTGTTACATCGAACTGAACGCAAATATGATCACCGAACGAAGCAGGCTCCCTAGGGCGCAACCGCCAAGGGTAACAATGGCGACCGGCCAGCGTAACCACCCCATTCGGACTATTGACCGCCTGATCAAATACGCCGGTATCTGCCGGCATCACAATATCGCATATATCAAAATTTGCGATTGCGCGGGCCCTGGCCAGATAAAGTTTCTGCAGAAGCTGATAAATACTGAGTTCTGCAAGAGGCGAATACCACGGCGCGGGCTTTGGGACGGCCATGCGATCTTTGCCGGGGGCATCGGGCGCGTTGAAGGGGTGCGCTTCGGAGGGTAAATCAGTACGACCAAGCGGAAAGTCAGGCGTTAGTATTATGATGCGCTGAATATTGAGGCCAGCGATCAACGGTGCAAGGTTTTCAGCAAAATTTTCGCTTCTGTTTCTGTTCACAATAAGCGCGCCGTTCATACCGTGATAGGTGCTGTGAAAAGCCAGCCAATCGGCAGTGGTTTTCGCCGTCTCAAGATTTCTGATCGCCAACCCGACATTAAGGCCCGCCAATACGTCATGATTTGCGGTCTGGGTTGGTATTTCAGTCATTTCCCGGCCAACCGACACTTGAACGGGCCCCATGTCGGGCAAATTCCAGGTCAGAACCGGCGCGCCGCCAATGCTGCGGCGATCAATTTCTGTTGTATCGGAACCGGGCTGGATAATATCCAGATCATCGCCGGCAGAAAAAAACAGGCTGACCGGTCGGTCTGTTGAATTACTTTGGCGAATTGCCGCCAGACAGGTCTGTTCACCAGCCTTAACGCCGGTCAGCTCAAATGCTTCAATGGTCGACACAAAGTGACCTGTGATCGTATTGCAAAGAGCGCATTCTAATACCTGCCTGATCCCTTAGAGGACTTATTGTTGTTGATAATAGGTCTATTTGAAAGACATCGACTAAACAAACCCATCGTCGGCCGCTTTCAGATATTCATTGAATTTGTGGCATTTAATGCCGCACACACAACAGAAAGTGCAGCAACAGGCAAAATTACCAGTATACCCGGCTCCGGGATATCCAGATGAACTTTACCAATGGTTACCTGATTGGAAACCGCGGTTTTTCCTACAGGGGAAAGCAACAGATCCGTTATTGGCCATTTTAACCCGCTTGCATTGCCGCGAACCGGCGCCATTGGAAACAACGAAATTCGCGAACCCAACGGAAGATCCAAAGATAGCTTTCCAGCCAGGTGAAATACCAGATCATCCGGCCCGATCAGCACACATGGGCTGTGTCGACATTGGTAGAGCGCGCTAAGTGCTGCCAGCTGGTGATCCAAGCGCGCACCCAGAAAACCAATGCCCAGTATCAATGGCGCTCTGACCGTTCGCAGGCATTTTTCAAAATCGGTGCTTTCCTGCTCTGCAATGAAAATACGGTTAGATTCTGGAATTTGGTCCAAAACCTGCTTATCTATGGAGTCAAAGTCGCCAATGACTTTTTTAGGGGTGATGCCACAATTTAGCACCAATTGGGCCCCACCATCAGCGGCAATCAAATAAGGGGCAAAACGCTGTGCAACAACTAATTGGCCCTTACTGGCATCACCAGCGCCAACAAGCGTTACGCATTTGGAGGTCTGAACAATGACATCTTTCACGCCACAATTGCCCTTTCGTTTGGAAACAATACATAATTCAGCCGCAATTAAATCACGGGCTTTTCGCAGGTTCGTTCCTATTTGTGAACCATTAGATGGTAAACACAGTCTTGCTGGATCGGGGGAGAAAGCGAAAGAACTATGGTAGGACCAAGCAAAATCCTAACGGTGTCATATGGCACGTTTTCGTGCACGTTAGAGGGATTTGACGATCCGTTCTCAACGATGCGAGGTATTGCCGAGTATTTTCGGGACCTTGCAGCGGATGACAGATATTTTGGCGCAGAGCCGCCAATTCCGGACGCAGAAATGCTACACCGGATCGCACAATCCGACGTTGAAAAAAATATTGTAAGCCAAGTAGAAGACAATGGCATACGATTGCGACAGGTCGAAGAAGAAACCGCTATGCCACCGGTGCCAGAATTGGTCGCGGCACAGGAAGCACCAGTTACAGACCCTTTTATTGATGAGCCGGCCGATTTAATGGCCCTGAATGAACCATCCCAGGTTGATACCGAAAGCGTGGCAGCAAAACTTGCCCGCATTCGTGCGGTCGTCTCACATGATACAGTGGCCACAGAAGAGGACGAAACCGAGGAAGCTTATATCAGCACCCCAATTTCAGCCGCGTTTGAAGACGCCAATGAGGGTGAACAGGCTTATCCGGATACAAAAGCACCCGATACAGAACCGACAAATATTGAGCCCATTGAGTTTCAGGAAACCGAAATATCAGAAGAAGCCAGTGTTGATCCGGCAGAAACAGCCGCAGAAGAGCAGCAAGCCAGCGAAGAACCTACCCTGGAAGGCAGCGTTTCTGATGTATTGCAAACAACTGGTGAAGAAACACTAGTTGATAGTGTCGAGGACGCAGACGTAACTGAAACTGAGATCGATGAACCCGCTCTGGATGAAACAATTTCTGAATTCATGGGCGACGCCGCTGATGTCGATCCGGAAGATGACGCCTCCGATGGTTCTGATGACCCTGACAGTTCAACCATTTCACGCATAATCAAAATGCGTCGTTCAGACTTTGACGCAGCACAGGAAAGTTCCCTGACTGATTCAGATTATGAGGATACAGAGGATAACACCTCATCCCTTTCTGCTGAAGATGAAGCCGAATTGATGGCCAATCTGGAACAAGTGCAGCGCAAAGCTGACGCTGAGGAACGCGCCGAAAAAGAAGGCCGCGCACTGCTGGAAAACCAAGATATAGAAGCCAGTGCTGACTCGGTTACGCGCATTCTGGATGTCACAAACAACGAGATGGAAGAAACCGAAGGCACACGCCGCCGTTCTGCCATTGCACATCTCAAGGCAGCAGTCGCAGCGACCCGCGCTGATCGGTTCCTGTCACGTAAACGCAAAGAAGATGAGGAAGAAGACCTAAACCAGTACCGCGATGATCTGGCAAAGGTTGTTAAGCCAAAGCGCCCCGTGGAAAGCGGTAAGACTGCGCGTCAGGCCCCATTGATGTTGGTCAGTGAACAACGCGTTGATGAGCCAATGCAGGAGGTCGCCTTGGATGGCGCTTCTGTTTTACCGCGCCGGGTATCCGCCGGTAATCTGGCACTGAACGACGATCAGCTGGATGCCAGTGAAGCCGATCAGCGCGATAACATGTTCGTGGAAAACAATACCTTCGCTGAATTTGCGAAAGAAATGGGCGCAAGAGAATTACCTGACCTACTTGAGGCTGCCGCTGCCTATTCCGCCTATGTTGAAGGACAGGAACATTTTTCTCGCCCGCAGATCATGCAGGCGGTTGCGGCTATTCGTGAAGAAGAGTTTTCACGCGAAGAAGGATTGCGGTCTTTTGGGTTACTGCTACGTCGCGGAAAAATCAAAAAACTAAAACGTGGTCAGTTTGCGGTTGCCGAAACCACACGTTTCCAACCGCAATCTCGCGCTGTTGGTGAATAAAAACAACAGCTTAAAGCGGAATAATTTCGGGAAGGGCTATTGCTCTTCCCGTTTTTTACTGTCATCCGGGTCTGCCTTGCCGATGCCCTGAAACACAGATTTAAATGGCAATATCCAAACGATCCCAAGCACGATATAGATAAACAATTCCACCAACAGGTTTGGGCGCCCGAGCAGGTTAACCACGCTAATTGCGACAACAATGTAAATTGGCAAGCCCACCAACAAGATGAATAAAGACCAACGGCGGCGGGATTTGTTTGAAAGTGCCATCAGTCAACAAACGGGTCTGTGACAAGGATGGTATCTTCGCGTTCGGGCGAAGTAGATACAAGTGCGACCGGGCAATCGATGAGTTCCTCAATGTGGCGTACATATTTAATTGCCGCCGCCGGTAATTCGGCCCAGCTACGCGCGCCTTCGGTGCTTTGGGACCAGCCGGGCATTGTTTCATAGATCGGCTTGCACCGGGCCTGTCGGTCTGCCGCCGTGGGCAAATGGTCGATCCGCTCACCGTCCAGATCATAGGCGACGCAGATTTTCAGCTCTTCAAAGCCGTCCAGCACATCCAGCTTGGTCAGCGCAATGCCGTTCATGCCGGACGTGGCGCAGGTCTGGCGCACCAGCACCGCATCAAACCAGCCGCAGCGCCGCTTGCGGCCGGTATTGGTGCCAAATTCATGGCCCCTCTCGCCCAGGCGCTGGCCGTTTTCATCGTGCAGCTCGGCGGGGAACGGCCCCTCACCCACCCGGGTGGTATAGGCCTTGACGATGCCCAGCACGAAATCAATGCCGCCGGGGCCGATGCCCGAGCCGGTGGCCGCCTGACCGGCGATCACATTGGACGAGGTGACAAACGGATAGGTGCCAAAATCGATGTCCAGCAGCGCGCCCTGCGCCCCTTCGAACAGGATCCGTTTGCCGGATTTGCGTTTTTCATTGAGGATTTTCCACACCGGCGCGGCATAGGGCAGAATGCTGGGCGCGATGGCCCGCAGGCTGGCCAGCAGCGCGTCACGGTCAATGGGCTCTAGCCCCAACCCGCGGCGCAGCGCATCGTGGTGCACCAGCGCGCGATCCATGCGCAATTCCAGCGTGGCGTCATCCGCAAGGTCTGCCACCCGGATGGCGCGACGCCCGACTTTGTCCTCATAGGCGGGACCGATACCGCGCCCGGTGGTGCCGATCTTGGCCACAGAGTTTTGGCTTTCCCGGGCCCGATCCAGTTCGCCGTGAATCGGCAGGATCAGAACGCAGTTTTCCGCGATCAACAGGTTTTTCGGTGATATTTCAACGCCTTGTTCGCGGATTTTAGCGATTTCATCACGCAGGTGCCAAGGGTCCAGCACCACGCCATTGCCGATCACCGACAGCTTGCCACCGCGGACAATCCCCGAAGGCAGCGCCGCCAGTTTGAACACTTCGCCATCGATCACCAGCGTGTGCCCGGCATTGTGCCCACCCTGAAAGCGCACGATCACATCGGCGCGTTCCGACAGCCAGTCCACCAACTTGCCTTTTCCTTCGTCACCCCACTGGGCACCCACAACGACGACGTTGGCCATTATCTGTCCTTTGAAAATGCAAAACCCGCATTGATATAGCGGCAGTTTCGCCCCTGTTAAACCTTTAAATCGTCACGGGGCTGGACATGTACACGCAAATTTTGCGATTCAGGAAAAAAATGAGGTTTTCCATGGGTTTTCTAATTCGCTGGCTTTTTGCCTTTCTACTGATTGCAGCCACTTTCAATCCGAGCAAATTGAATTATGTAAAATGGGCGGCGGATAATTTTTCAAGCAATGTTCCCATGACGGTACTGTTGGGTCTGCTGTTGTTTATTGGGTATGTAATATATTTACGCGCCACTTTAAGATCCATTGGCGGCTTTGGAATGGTGCTGGTTTTTGCGGTCTTTGCAGCGTTGGTATGGGTGTTATATGACAAGGGTATACTGTCCCTGAACAATTCTTCTTTGAATGTTTGGATGGGAATATTGGCGCTGTCATTAATTCTTGGAATTGGGCTGTCCTGGAGCTTTGTACGTCGGGCAATTGCTGGACAGTTTGATGTGGATGACAGTGACGAATAATCACCGTCTTAGGGGTTGCAGCATGGGCAGCAAGGTTCTAGATACCACTGGTTCAAACCACACAGGTCCGTAATGGAAAACGTTGTTCTGATTGTTCACCTTATTCTGGCACTTTGCTTGATTGGCGTTGTTTTGTTGCAGCGATCCGAAGGCGGCGGGCTTGGCATGGGCGGTGGCGGCGGCGGCGCGGTTTCTTCGCGTGGGCTGGCAACTGCATTGGGAAAACTGACCTGGGCTTTTGCGATCGCTTTTATTGGCACCTCGATCACCTTAACCGTGATTTCAGCAAAAAACTCAGCCAATAGTTCTGTCGTTGATCGACTGGGTGTCGCACCGATTGTGCAAGAAGAACCTGTTGCCCCAACTGGTGAGGGGCTGCTGCCTCCGGCAACAGATAGCGAACTACCGACACAGCCCCCAGCTGAATAGGCCGGGTTCCTACTACAATTAGATAAATATATTTTTTCCACCGCTTCATGTTGCGGTTCGGTTGCGCTGCGCTCACGAATCTGTTAGCAGTCAAATCCCGTGATGATGTGGTAATTCGCACCGCATTTTACACCAGTTTAGACACTTTTCACGGGGGAAATCCACCGCATGGCTCGTTTCGTTTTTATCACTGGCGGTGTGGTGTCTTCGCTTGGCAAGGGCCTGGCTTCCGCGGCATTGGGGGCAATATTGCAGGCCCGTGGCTATTCAGTTCGCCTGCGCAAACTTGACCCTTATCTGAATGTCGATCCCGGCACGATGAGCCCATTTGAACACGGCGAGGTTTTCGTCACGGATGACGGTGCCGAAACCGATCTGGACCTTGGCCATTATGAAAGATTTACCGGGGTTGCGGCCAGAAATACCGATTCTGTATCTTCAGGCCGTATCTATTCAACCGTTTTGGAAAAAGAACGCCGCGGCGATTATTTGGGGAAGACCATTCAGGTTATTCCACATGTCACTAATGAAATTAAGGATTTCATCTCAATCGGTGAGGAAGAAGTCGATTTCATGCTTTGTGAAATAGGCGGTACGGTTGGGGATATTGAAGCACTGCCGTTTTTTGAGGCTATACGCCAATTCTCTCAGGACAAACCCCGTGGCGACTGCGCCTTCATGCATCTGACATTACTGCCCTACCTTGCCGCGTCCGGTGAATTAAAGACCAAACCAACACAGCACTCGGTGAAAGAGCTTCGGTCCATCGGTATTGCCCCTGATGTGTTGGTTTGCCGATCTGAACACATCATTCCTGACAAAGAGCGGGCTAAAATTGGCCTGTTCTGCAATGTCCGTCAGGAATCTGTTATCCCCGCCTATGACCTAAAATCGATCTATGAGGCCCCACTTGCTTATCATAACGTAGGATTGGATGTCGCGGTATTAAGAGCGTTCGGTATAGAAGACGCCCCAGATCCCGATATGCAACGTTGGCACGACGTAGAAGATCGTATTCACAATGCCGAGGGTGAAGTGCGTGTAGCCATTGTTGGAAAATACACGCAACTAGAGGACGCCTATAAATCTATAAAAGAGGCACTGACCCATGGCGGTATGGCCAACCGTGTTAAAGTGAAAGTTGAGTGGGTCGACGCTGAGATTTTCGAACATATCGATCCAGCGCCCCATCTGGTAGGATTTCATGCGATCCTGGTACCCGGTGGATTTGGTGAGCGCGGGACTGAAGGGAAAATAAAGGCGGCGCAGTTCGCCCGGGAAAAAAACGTACCCTATCTTGGTATCTGCCTTGGCATGCAGATGGCTGTGATAGAAGCCGCGCGCAACCTGGCGGGATTGCCGGATGCCGGATCAGAAGAATTTGATCACGAATCTGGTAAAAAACGTTTTACCCCAGTTATTTACCACCTAAAAGAATGGGTGCAGGGGAACCATACCGTTAGCCGAAAATTGGGTGATGACAAAGGCGGAACCATGCGTCTTGGAGCTTACTCTGCGGGTTTGAGCAAGGGTTCAAAGGTAGAGCAGATATATGGGTCGAACCACATTGAGGAACGCCACCGGCATCGTTATGAAGTTGACACGAAATATCGTGAAAAGCTGGAAGAGCAAGGGCTTATTTTCTCGGGCATGTCACCGGATGGCAAGTTGCCCGAGATTGTTGAATGGAAAGATCACCCCTGGTTTGTTGGCGTTCAGTTTCACCCCGAGTTAAAATCAAAGCCCTTTGATCCCCACCCATTGTTCAAGGATTTCGTGCGCGCAGCCAAGGAAGTTTCCCGTCTGGTTTAGCAAACCCTCTTTTAGTCTGTTCATTGTCAGCCTATATGTGGGGTATGTTTGGTGAATTTCTGAAGAAACTAACGCAGCCCGAACCGGCCACACTAACTGACAGTGACGCCCGTCTGGCCCTGACCGCTTTGTTGGTTAGAATTGCTAAAAGCGATGGCGACTATGCTGATGTTGAAATCGCGTTGATCGATAAATTGGTGGCCAAACGATATGATTTAAAGGCAAACGAAGTATCGGATCTGCGATCTGACGCTGAAGTTTTGGAATCCGAAGCACCGGACACCGTGCGATTCACCCGGGCCATTAAAAACGCTGTCCCCTATGTAGACCGCGAAGGCGTTGTAGAGGCTTTGTGGGGCATTGTTTTGGCTGATGGCGTGCGTGATAGCGCCGAGAACGCCCTGTTGCGATTGGTCGCCGACCTATTGGGCGTTAATGATCGTGACAGCAATTTGGTTCGACGCCGGGTTCAGGATCAGATGAATTGATCGTTTCACTTGGAATGTACGATTGGCCGGAAACAGCTGCGGCCAACGATGCGTTCTGGGCTTTGGTCCGGCAAGAATTGGGTTATGGACCTGAAAAACTAGATCGGGATATGCCATTATTGGACGTATGGCAGAGCAAAGAGCTGTTACTTTCCCAAACCTGTGGAATGCCCTACCGCACGAAACTGCATGGACAAGTTCAGTTGGTTGGGACGCCCGATTATGGGCTGCCAGACACAAAACCGGGGTATTACTATTCAGTATTTGTGACCAGAAAAGACGATAGCAACGACGTTGCATCTTATCGGGACCGTGTTCTGGCTTATAATGGCCCTGATTCCCAATCCGGCTGGGCCGCGCCGCAAAATTTTGCAGCCGAGAACGGGTTTACATTCAGTAATGTAAAACACAGCGGCGGCCATCTGGCCAGCGCCCAGGCAGTGGCAAATGGCCAGGCTGATATAGCAGCGACTGATATCATAACCTGGAACCTGATTTGTCGCTATGAAAAAAGCGCCAGTGAATTAAAGGTCATTGGACGAACTCGGCCTACACCGGGGCTGCCATTTATTACTGCCATGGGAAGAGGCAGCAAAAACATATTTGCAGCGGTTGAAGTGGCAATAGCCGGTCTTTCCCCTGTTGAACGTGATTTAACGCAATTGAACGGCATCATCGGTATCCCGGAAGAAGCCTATCTTGAGGTGCCAACCCCACCTGCCCCGTGTCGTATCGGCGCCTGAGGCCGCCAAATAGGAGACTTGTTTCAAACTGATACCGAATTGGGCGTTGCAATTGATCAAGAATTCAGTCCAACTGGGTTACTAACAAAAAGATTGCTGCCTGCCCGTGACTGAAAAATCGCCCCCTGTTATAGAAATTCGAGATTTGCACAAATCTTTTGGCGCGCTTGAAGTGCTGAAAGGTGTGGACTTGGTCGCGCCCAAAGGGAATGTTATTTCCCTGATTGGTTCATCAGGTTCAGGAAAATCAACGTTACTTCGCTGCGCAAATCTTTTGGAAGACAGTCAGCAGGGCGATATCCTGTTCGAAGGTGAACCCGTGATATGGCGCGGTGGGGGTATAAACCGGCGACCCGCAGACAAAGCGCAGGTAATTCGCATTCGAACCAACCTGTCCATGGTATTTCAGCAGTTTAACCTTTGGTCGCATATGTCAATTTTGCAAAATGTTACTGAGGCACCGATTACGGTTTTGGGTTTGGCGCGGGACGAAGCGGAAGAACGGGGCAGAAGATTGTTGGAAAAAGTCGGAATCGGCGAAAAAGCCGATGCTTTCCCTGCCCAGTTATCTGGCGGTCAACAACAGCGGGCCGCAATCGCCCGTGCGTTATGCATGGAACCAAAAGCGCTGCTTTTTGACGAACCGACCTCTGCACTTGATCCCGAGCTTGAACAGGAAGTTGTGAAAGTTATTAAAGATTTGGCGGCCGAGGGGCGCACAATGATAATTGTTACACATGACATGCGACTTGCCGGGGATGTAGCTGACCATGTAATATTCCTTCATCAGGGGAAAATTGAAGAACAGGGACCACCGGTTGAGTTCTTTAACAACCCCAATTCTGACCGGCTGAGACAGTTTTTAAGCGCGACTGTCCCAGCTTAAACATAGCGTTAACTTAGGGAGCTAAAAAATGAGAAAACTAATACTTGCAACTGTCGCATTGGCGTTCACTGCCGGATTTGCCATCGCCCAAGACGTGCGAATGGGCACGGAAGGCGCCTATCCTCCGTACAATTTTATTAACGATTCCGGAGAAGTTGACGGTTTCGAAATTGAATTGGGCAATGAGTTATGTAAACGTGCAAATCTAAGTTGCGAATGGGTGACCAATGAATGGGATTCAATTATTCCGAACCTGGTTTCCAGCAACTATGACACCATCATTGCCGGCATGTCGATTACAGACGAGCGCGATGAAGTGATTGATTTCACACAAGATTACATCCCGGCTGCAGCGTCCGCGTATGTCTCAGTTTCCGATGGTGCCGACCTTATGGGGGGGGTAATCGCAGCGCAAACCGCAACAATTCAGGCCGGATATGTCGCTGAAAGTGGCGCAACACTGGTTGAATTCGCAACGCCGGATGAAACTATTGCTGCGGTGAAAAACGGTGAAGCTGATGCTGTTTTGGCCGACAAAGACTTTCTTGCACCGATTGTAGCTGAATCCGGTGGTACGCTTATGTTCGTCGGCGAAGAAATTCAGCTGGGCGGCGGTGTTGGCATGGGGTTGCGTGAAAGCGACGGCGAACTGAAAGCCAAATTCAATGCGGCCATCGATTCAATGAAGGCTGATGGCACCTTGAACACCTTGTTGGTCAAGTGGTTTGGCGACGAAATCGCTACATATTAAAGAATCTGGCGGGGCCGCTCGCGGCCCCGCCGTTCAAATTAATGTTTTCCTATTGCAGTGAACCGTCTGGCCTAGAGGGCCTGAGCTGGCTGGTTTGTTATCTGACAAATGGCAAGCACATGCTGTTTTATACCTCATTTGGAACTGTGATGCTTCTGTTGCTCATCACTGCCCCCATCGCCCTTTTATTCGGTTTTTGCGGCGCGACCGCTTCGCGCTCAACAATCGCGCCAATACGCTGGATTGGAAAAGGATACACCGCGATTACCCGTGGGGTCCCGGATATCGCATTTTTCCTGTTCTTCGTTATCGCCCTTGATCAGGCGCTGGAATGGATGCGCCATAAAATTAAATGCCCTGACTGGCAGGAACCCATACGCCAGGGTAATGATTTTGTCGTCTGTAAGGCGGCAAAGCTACCGCTATCAAGTTCGGCACAATGGGTACACGAAGCCTATGGGTTTTCACTTGCCGTTCTAACATTCTCTATTGTTTTTGGTGCGTTTGCTTCAATTGTACTTAGCGGTGCTATGCAAGCGGTGCCGCGCGCTCAGGTGGAAACAGCTGAAGCCTATGGAATGACCAGAAGGCAAACATTCTGGCGAGTTATTGTACCACAAATGTGGATTTTCGCACTACCGGGGTTATCCAACCTGTGGATGATCCTAATCAAAGCGACACCTCTGCTGTTTTTGTTAGGGGTAGAAGACATCGTGTACTGGGCGCGCGAACTTGGGGGGCAAAAGACAAGCATCTATGCTTACCCACACCCGGACTGGCGCTTGATATATTTCCTTGGTTTGCTGGTATTTTATCTGGGTCTTACCCGGGTATCCGAAATTGTATTGGCCCGAATTAACCATCGACTCTCCCGAGGTCAGGCGACATTGGCAGGTTCACAACAACGCAAGGCAACACAATGAGCTGTCTGGAGACCATTCAAGCCTACGGGCTACGGTCCCTTGGATATGGCGAGCGACTGCTACCAAAATCCGATTTTACACTTTGTGAACAGTTCACCCTGATCGGATCCGGGGTGATCTGGAATATCTACTTTGGGTTCATTTCATTGTTTGTCGGGTTCTTTTTGGCGACAGGTGTAGCATTGGCAAAAAACTCGGCTAACCCCCTTATCAGAAAGCCAGCAGAATGGTTTATCTTTGTATTTCGCGGCTCACCACTTTTTATACAGTTCTTTCTGGCATATGAGATTTTTGTTTTACTGCCAAAGGTCGGAATAGAAATTAACCTTTGGTTTATGGAAATTACAGCGGAAACACGCTGGCTGACCCGAGCTTGGCTTGGGGCAATTATCGTTCTGATACTAAACACTACTGCCTATACAGGTGAAATATTCTATGGCGCACTGCGTAGTATTCCTTCTGGTGATATTGAGGCCGCCGATGCCTACGGATTGACCGGCTGGCCCAGATTTAAGCGTATTATCTGGCCCACAATGTTACGCTTGGCATGGCCTGCCTACACAAATGAGGCCATATTTTTGTTCCATGCAACCACGCTGGTGTATTTTTCTGGTTTTCCAGCGTGGCAACAAAAGGGCGACGCGCTTTACTACGCCAGTTATTTTGCCGACAAAACATTTAACCCATTTATCCCATATCCAATTTTGGCGGGCTATTTCATATTAATCGTTCTGGGCATTATTTCTTTGTTTGGATATTCTTACCGGCGCCTAAATCGCCATTTACCTGCTGAAAACCGCCAAAAGTTGCGAATTCGACCGCAGATTATCCGCTGATTCACCCGGGATTCCAAAAACACCTCGCAATCTAAAGATTAACCAACTACAGTTTTTCCGAATAATACATTCGGAAAAGGCGAAGACATGGCCCTACCCCCAAACGTCTATGACGCAGAACCAATTCCCCAATCAGCGAAGGATGAAATTGAACGACTGCTGCTGTCGGGCGATTTATTCCGCTATACATCAACAGAAGCATCACCTGTTTCATTGCTGGAAGCGGAGTTTGCCCGGTATTTTGGGACTAAATATGCGCTTGCTGTTTCTTCCTGCTCTGCAGCTTTGTTCCTGTCACTTAAGTCACTTGGATTGCCCCGTGACGCCCGTGTATTAGTGCCTGCCTTTACATTTGCTGCTGTACCATCCGCGATTGTTCATGCGGAATGTGTTCCTGTTTTGGTGGAAGTAGGAAATAATTATCGTGTTGATTTAGCAGATTTTGAAGCCAAATTAGATGAAAATATAAGCGCCATTATCATTAGCCATATGCGCGGGCATACATCTGATATGGATGCAATTATGGCACTTGCTGACGGACG
This sequence comes from uncultured Marinosulfonomonas sp., assembly GCA_964514925.1. Taxonomy (GTDB): domain Bacteria; phylum Pseudomonadota; class Alphaproteobacteria; order Rhodobacterales; family Rhodobacteraceae; genus NVTR01. The sequence goes on along the minus strand of CAZETX010000002.1, from coordinate 52,904 downwards.
GGGCATTCCAGTAATTGAGGATGCCGCCCATTCATTAGGCACGACGTGGCATGGACGGAATATCGGTACGATTGGTAAGATCGGTTGCTTTTCTTTCCAATCTTACAAGCTACTAAACGCTGGCGAGGGTGGAATTCTGATTACTGATGATGCTGACCTGGCTGCACGGGCTGTTATCATGTCCGGGGCCTATGAACATAACTGGAAAAAGCACCCCGTTTTACAAGAGGCTTTTTCAAAGTGGCAGAATAAATTGCCGCTTTATAACACCCGCCTTTCTAATTTGTCAGCGGCTGTGATCCGACCACAGTTAGAGCAAATTGCCCGGCGAGTGTCAGACGGGCGGCGCAACCACGATTATGTGGCGGGGCTACTCAATTCCTCGCCTTGGTTGGATGTTCCTTCAGCACTTGGACCAGAAAAGCGCGCCCCGGATTCAATACAGTTCAATCTGGTTGGATTTGGTGATGCGGACGCGGCAAACTTTGCCGATGCCGCCGCTCGAAGAGGTATCAGTGTTCAGATATTTGGGCAAACGCGTGACAATGCCCGCGCATTTTGGAATTGGGAATTTCTGGGGTCTCAACCCGAATTGCCAAAAACAAGGGCGATGCTGATGCGGGCCTGTGACACCCGGCTTCCAGCACGCCTGACTAAATCAGATCTAGACATAATTGCCGGTATTCTTTTAGGGGCCGCCAATGACGTAATGGGGCCTGAGTTAGAGTTTGGTACTTAAGCCACGCGTAAACTGTCCTTTAGCCAAGGCAACCTGGATATTTGTGGCGAAATAACCCGTTCCTGCAACAGCTGGCGCAGGCGAAATGCGATTGTCGATGGCATGTCGCCAAGAATATTGCGACGGGAAAAACCAGAAATACTTCGGGATAAAGGGGCAAATGGCAGCGGAAAAACATCTACCGCGTCGCAAAATCGCTTAGCATGGGTAACACCCAAGGGTGTTAATATTGTCCAACCCGCCCCGTCGGCCACCATTGCCATGATCGCGTGATAGCTATCCAATTCAAATCTGTGTGTGAAAGTTTTGTTATGCCGGACCAGATAGTCCGCGATAACCCGGCCCATATGATGGCGTGTTGTGTATTGAATAAGAGGTAAATTCATTAGCCCTGCGGCAACATCCAAACCAGAAACTGACCCTTTGGGTGCGACCGCTACAAAGGGTTCGACCATAAGTGGAAAAACTTCCATCCAATCGGCAGCGACACCCATATCAGTGGCAACCACCATATCCAAAGCACGGTTTTCCAGCTTATCAAACAATCCATGGCTGGCGCCCGTTTCTAACAGAAATTGTGTTGTTGGCATTTCCTTGGCAAGATCGGCCAGCAACATTGGGGTAACGCCACTATCAAAATCCTCAATCATGCCAAGGCGAAGTTGTGGTAGAACTTTATGGTCGACACGGGCCAATTCAGCCTGCGCCTGCGCTGCTTCGTTCAAAATAGTTTGGGCGCGGGCACGAAAGGCTTCACCTGCCGGCGTCAAGCTTACGGGGCGTTCCCGGCGATTAAGCAATACTGCGCCAAGGGAAGTTTCTAAATTTGAAAGTTGTTGGCTAACAGAAGACGGGCTGGCGCCCAATCGCCGGGCCGCTGCAGAAATTGAGCGCTCTTGAGCAGTGGCAACGAAAACTTCGATGCCCCAAAGAGTGATTTTTTTCCGCGTATCTACCATAAGTTTCCGGGTTCAGTATATTTGCGACAGCGCGCCGGCCAAAAAAGTGGCTAAATTGCGTACGTCTATAATTTGGAAAGTTTTGATTGCAGCTCTGCGAGCTGGCGTTTGATTTCATCTAATTCGGATTCAGAACTATCTACTTTAGCGTCTGGGCTGTCTTTCCCGCCCCAACCGGTTGTCATGGCTTTCAAGAAAGCCGCTTGTTGGGTCTGCATAGCTTCAAACCCTGGCATAGAAGCCATTGGACCAGAAAGGTTTTCCATTGCTTTTTTTGGACCATCGCGCAGCATTTCAAAAGACACGGCAAGAAACTCAGGCACGACTGATTGTACATCGCTGGTATATCCACGCACAAGATCGGTCAGCACTTCAATTGGCAATACACTTTCACCCCGCCCTTCGTGCTCCGCTATGATTTGCAACAGATATTGACGTGTCAGGTCATCGCCACTTTTCAGATCTATAATTTGAACGTCACGACCGGCCCGGATAAATTCAGCGATATCATCCAGCGTCACGTAGTCACTTGTTTCGGTGTTATACAGACGTCGGCTGGCATATCGTTTGATCAGTAGTTTTGCACTATCTTCGGCCACGTTGACCCCCTTAATTCGGCATTGCAGCAAAGCCTAGTGCAGCGCAGAATAAAAAGAAAGGGCGGACCGTTCATAGGCCCGCCCAGTATAGTCACACCAACAGGGAGGTATCGGTGAACTCAAATTATTAAATTACTTTACAGAAGCGCCTGCTTTTTTAGCAGCGGCGGTTACGTCGGCAGTTGCCTTTTTAACAGCTGATGTCGCGTCTTCTGACAGGTCTTTACCTGCGGCCAACAGCAGTTCCACGGTATCCATCTGAACTTTTTTAGCAACTTCAGCGAAAGCCGCCAGGTTTTCGGAAACAAGCTCTGCCTGAGCAGATGCAAAATCGCCTGCTGATTTGCTGTAATCCGCTGGATCCTCTTTGGCTTTGGTAACGTTGCCGGTGCGGGCGATTGTATCCTTGGTCCAATTTGTAGAAATCTCAGTGGATTTTTTTGCGGCATCCAGAGCAACTTTTGAAAGTTTTTCGCTAAATGCAGCCTGATTTTTGAATACGTCATTCATAGCGGACATATCTACAGGGAATGAAGCTATCATGTCTTTAATAGTGGAATTGAAATCTTGTGCAGTTGCCATTGTCATATCTCCTCGCGTGTCGGGACCATCCCGTTGCGTCTGACAGCTATATGATCTCTGCAGTGCAGCATTTCAAGATATTTTTGCTGCACTGCAGCATGTTTTTTACAAAACTTAATATTTTCAACTGCTTGCCTGAACCAAAACATACGTTCCAGGGGCTTTGCACAATGGAGTTACGCCATTCCCCCCCGGATTTCGAGCTAAAACTTTCTTACCGGATCTTTTTGCCAACCATTTTCCCCAAGTCGGCCACCATGAGTTTTTGTTAAATTTGGCACCAGCCTGCCAATCCTGAGAATCCAAAGACAAATCCGGGTTGGTGTAGTGTCCGTATTTCTTTTTACTGGGTGGATTCACAATTCCTGCAACATGGCCACTTTCCGAAAGGATAAAAGTTTTATCCTTAGCTCCCATTTTTTGAACCCCGGCAAAACTGGATTTCCAGGCAGCTATATGGTCTGTTTCGCAGGCAATTGCACAGATCGGAACATCTATTTCCTTAATCGACAATTCTTCCCCAAATAAGGGAAATGTACCACGGGCGAACAGGTCATCCTGACACAAACCCCGCAGGTACTCGATCGCCATGGCACCCGGCAGATTTGTCCCATCACCATTCCAGTAGAGCAGGTCAAATGCAGGGGGGGCTTCACCCATCATATAACTGCGAATAGCTGGTTTATAAATCAGGTCGTTGGATCTTAGGTAGCTAAATGTCCGGGACATGAAAACAGCGTGCATAATGCCTTTATTGGCAACCTCGCGTTCAATCCCATCAACAAAATCATCATTAAGAAACACACCAACTTCGCCCTGATCTGAAAAATCGGTGAGAGTTGTAAAAAATGTGGCACTGGAAATAGATTTATCATTTCGTTTCTTGAGCAAAGATAAAGTTAGTCCAAGAGTCGCGCCTGCGATGCAGTACCCCACTGTATTGATTGATTTTTCGCCCGTGATTTTCTTCACTTCGTCAATTGCGGCCAAGTAACCCTCTTGTATATAGGTCTCCATGCCCACGTCGGCATAGCTGGCGTCCGGGTTAACCCAGGAGACTACAAACAGGGTGAAACCCTGGTCTACAATCCATTTGATCAGGCTGTTTTTCTCTTTTAAATCAAGAATATAAAATTTATTTATCCAGGGCGGAAAAATCAGCAACGGGCGTTTATATACTTTTTCGGTCGTTGGGGTATATTGTATCAATTCAAACATACGATTTCGGAAAACCACCGAACCGGGTGTCGTGGCCAGATTTTCACCAACTTTAAAAGCTGACTTGTCAGCCAGTGTAAGCACCAGCTCCCCGCTATTTGTTTCGACATCACGCACAAGATTTTCCAACCCATCGACAAGCGATTGACCTTCTGTTTCGACGGCTTTTGCAAGTGCTGCAGGATTTGTGCCTAAGAAATTAGCTGGGTTCATCATATTGACAATTTGCCCGGTGAAAAATTCAAGGCGTTTCATCTCATCCGGGGACAGGTCTTTGATTTCATCAATTGCCTTGGAAATTGCGTCAACATTGTCCAGATATTGCTGTTCTACATAGCGAAAAAATGGCTGCGTTTCCAATGTCCCATTTGGAGAATTCTGGGTTTCCTGTACCGATTCAGCAGTAGACTCATGGGTATTGGACGCCAGCATTTCCTGTGCATCAGCGAAGTATTTTAGGGATTTTCCCCAGAACGATACCTGTTGCTCCATGAGTTTCGCAGGGTCAGACATGACTTGCCCCATATAAGCGGTTGCCGCTTTGGCAAACAGTTCCTGACCTGGGGCCTGCAAGCCGGGGTCGGTTTGCTTTTTATTCCCAAGGGCCGTGATCAGGCGTTGGGACAGTAGTTCTATTTTTGCCAGATTGGCGTTCATTTTAGTCAGGTCGGGTGCATCTGGGCTTTGATCAGTTGTCATTGAACAGTTTCCATCCTAACATTATGCACTTGCAGCATAGCGCCAACGGCTTCCGGGGGGAAGCATTTGTAGCGCTGATATGGGATGAAGGACAACTGATGCGCTATATGGCAAGTTACGATCTGATGGAAACTGCCCGAACCACCAGTCAGTGGTTAGGAGCGACGGCGCAAGCGTTTGGAAACTACCCGGCCATGGGGTTAGCACCAAATCCGATGGCCCAGTTGATTTCCGCTTGGGGAGAAGTCGCCGAACATTCATTCGCGCGTATGGTTACACGCCCGGATTGGGGCATCGCCTCAGTTGTAGCAGAAGACGGGCGTGACCACCTTGTTGAAACAGAATGCGTGGTCTCCAAACCGTTTGGAGATCTTGTTCATTTCAATGTGATAGATCGCAAGCCACGTCCCCGGCGGGTTTTACTGATTGCGCCGATGTCCGGCCACTACGCAACATTGCTAAGGTCAACTGTTATTAGCCTGTTGCCTGACTGCGAAGTGTTCATCACTGATTGGCACAACGCCCGGGACATCCCGGTTTCTATGGGTAAGTTTGATATCGAGGATTATACGCTATACCTCGCAGAATTTATGCGCCATCTGGGCCCTGATACCCATGTTGTTGCCGTTTGCCAGCCTGTTCCCCTGGCCCTGGCGGCTACTGCCTTGCTTGCGGAACAACAACCAGAAGCGCAGCCAAGGTCTCTTACCCTGATCGGTGGTCCTGTTGATCCCGATGCCGCAGCAACTGAAGTTACCGATTTCGGACGACGCGTTACTATGGGGCTGTTGGAAGAAACTATGATCCAGCGCGTTGGCTTCAAATATGCTGGTGTGGGGCGCAAAGTGTATCCTGGATTGCTGCAACTTTCATCGTTCATTTCAATGAATAATGAACGCCATAGCAAAGCATTTTCCGAACATATAATGGATGTTGCACAGGGAAAAACCGCAGCGATTGGCAAGCACGACAAATTTTACGATGAATATCTGGCAGTTATGGATATGACGGCGGAATTTTATCTGTCCACGGTCGAACGGATTTTCAAGAACCGCGAAATCGCCCGCAACGAATTTACAGTGAATGGAAAATTGGTCGACCTTTCGAAGATCACAAAAGTTGCGGTCAAAGTTGTTGAAGGCGAAAACGATGATATCAGCGCACCGGGACAGTGCCTTGCTGCTTTAGACTTGTTGACCGGGCTACCCGATAGTAAAAAAGCCAGCCATCTGGAACCGGGTGCCGGGCATTATGGAATTTTTGCAGGCAAAAGCTGGCGCAACAATATCCGGCCGCTGGTGTTGGATTTCATTGATGCTAATGCGGGGGCCGATGTGGTGAACCTGAAATCAGCGGGCTAGGCTGAGGACGAAACCTGTTCCACCGCATTTTCAATCATCTTCAAACATTCTGGTGTAGAAAACCGGTGATCCGCACCCTTGATTAAGGTCAGGCGGATCTCTGGCCCCTCTGCATGATCCAACAATGCGGTCGCCCACGACACCGGAACTGATGTGTCCGCCGTACCTTGCAGTAACCTTACAGGACAAGACAGTTGCAAGGGGCTTTTAAGGACTAAATGATTTCGCCCGTCCTCGATTAATCGACGGGTGATAATGTAAGGTTCATCATATTCACTTGGAAGCGCGACCTGCCCTTTTTCAACCAACTCTGCTTTTTGTTGTTTGCTAAAGCCAGCCCAAAAACCATTTTCGGTAAAGTCCGGTGCGGCTGCTATCCCCACAAATCCCGCCAGTCTGTTTTGCAGACGCATTGCAAGCAGCAGGCCTATCCAACCGCCCATGGATGACCCGACAAGAACCTGTGGCCCGGTCGTTAGCTTGGAAATTACTTCAAAAGCATCCTCTGACCAATCCCCGATACAGCCATCTTCGAAGCGTTCGGATGACGCCCCATGCCCTGAATAATCAAACCGTATATACGCACGGCCCTGCGCCTTTGCCCACGTCTCCAAATGCACAGCCTTGGTGCCTTCCATGTCAGATTTCAGCCCGCTTAGAAAAACAATGCCCGGCCCGTGCCCGGCAGTTTGCTTGTAAGCAAGCATTCGCCCGGTTTGTGTCAACAACTGTGCCATGAACCATCCCTTACCGGAAACAACTGAAATTCGGTTTTGTGCCGCTTTCCCCCGGCGGTCAAGGCTGGCATAATCTGATCGGACACAGGCCAAAACCGGGAAAGCCACTTAGCATGGCAACAATTATCGAAAACTGGACGGCGGACATACCTATTGCCGCTACCTCATTTATCATCCCGGACGGGTGCCGCGATCTGATTTGCCTGCAGCGGCCCGGAAAGGCTGCCAAATGGTTCATCAGTGCGCTGCAATGCACAATCCACGTGGCCCACCAGCACGCCGGCAGCAGGTTGACCGGCTTTCGACTGTATCCCGGTACATCGATCCAAGGCATTGAACTGCTGGCACAGGTCGAAAACCAGGATCCGGGTGGTGTGAACGACAGACATTCCCTGGATGAGTTCACGACCCGCTCCGAAAACCTGACGGACGCGCTGAATTGTTTGACCCAATCCCAAAGCATTGCCATTACCGCCCGGCACCTTGGCGTCTGTTTGCGTAGCCTGCAACGGCTGGTGCAGCACGAAACCGGCCAAACCCCGACCTTCTGGCGCCAACTGGCCCGAGTTAGGGGTGCCGGTCGGTTGCTTGGCAATGATCTACCGCTGGCAGAGATTTCTTTGGACGCAGGGTTTTCGGATCAGGCACATATGAACCGCGAATTTCGCCGTTGGTTTGGGGTAAGCCCAAAGGTGTTTTCGCAAACACCGCGATTGATGGAACAGCTGGATGCGGCAGGATATGGTTAGAGCTTTATCGCCTGACAGATGAAACCTGCGACATCTTTGGCGGCCAAGTCGGCAAAATCATGGAATTTCAGATGTCGGCGGGCTTTGCCTTTGCCTTCAAGAACGCCGGTCGGATCAAGTAATTCTGAGCCCCTTCCAAATTCCAGCGACACATGGTTTTCATAACAAAAAACACCACAGAATGCGGTTTTATACGTGCCAGGTTCCTTTTCAAACATGGTGCCGCCATACATTGCACGCCCGCCTGCGCCTGGGCACAAGTGGGCCACGATAGCCATAATTTCAGCCTCAATTTCAGCTGCTATTGCCGGATTCATTGGCCAACCGGCGAGCAGATTTCCACCAGAAACCCGTTCATGTCACTGACGAATGACACAGTTTGCCCCCACGGCATCTTGGTTGGTTCCTGCATCGATTTGGCGCCAGTTTTGATGGCTTTGGAAAACGATCCGGCCACATCATCTGTTACAAACGCGATTTCCGACACCGGGGCATTGGGGTCAGCCCGCGCAGGGGATTTTCCGGCTTCCTGCAGCATAGCAATGCCTGCAAACGCCAATGTGGTTGCCCCGGTATCCAGTTCCCCATAATCGCCAGCTTCGTGCAGAAACTTACGCGCGCAGCCAAAGGCCCGTTCATAAAATCCAAGTGTTTGTTCGACATTTTCGACATAGTGAATAACATAGCCCAGTTGCATCATTGTCTCCTGTTTTCCACAGTTGGCTAGCATATGCCCAAACCCGGTGTCTTGAACAAATGCGCCACTTGACTTTGCGCGCGTGCAGGCGCATTTGCCCCACATATACCCGCAACCGGGCGTTTTGTAGGCGCCAAACTGATGAGGATCCAGACAGATGGCCAATATTTCCCTGACATTTCCCGACGGTAATTCGCGCGACTTTGCGGCGGGCATTACGCCGGGCGAAGTGGCCAATGCGATTGCAATATCCCTTGGCAAAAAGGCGATTTCTGCGACGGTAAATGGTGCCCATTGGGATCTGCAATGGCCGATTAATGAAGATGCATCGATCGCCATCAATACCATGGCAGATGACGAACCCGCGCTTGAGCTGATCCGCCATGATCTGGCCCATGTGATGGCCCGCGCGGTTCAGGAAATCTGGCCGGACGTTAAGGTTACCATTGGCCCTGTCATTGAAAACGGCTGGTACTACGACTTTGATCGTGCAGAACCTTTCACCCCGGAGGATCTGGGCGTGATAGAGAAAAAGATGAAGGAAATCATCAACAAGCGCGACACTGTGCGGACCGAAATTTGGGACCGGAAGCGCGCGGTACAGCATTACAAAGACAATAATGAACCCTACAAGGTCGAACTTATCGACGCCATTCCGGGTGATGAGCCTTTGCGCATGTACTGGCACGGCGACTGGCAGGATCTGTGCCGTGGGCCGCATTTGCAGCATACCGGGCAACTGCCCGCGGACGCTTTCAAACTGATGTCCATCGCCGGAGCCTATTGGCGCGGCGACAGCGACCGCGCCATGTTGCAGCGGATCTACGGCGTGGCGTTCAAAAACCGCGACGGGTTGAAGGCACACCTTCATATGCTGGAACAGGCCGCCCTGCGTGACCACCGCAAACTGGGCCGCGAAATGGACCTGTTTCACATGCAGGAAGAAGCGCCGGGTCAGGTGTTCTGGCACCCAAATGGCTGGCGCATCTTCACAACCGCGCAGGACTATATGCGGCGCAGGCTGGACAGGGCGGGTTATGTCGAGGTTAACACCCCGCAAGTTGTGGATCGCAAGTTGTGGGAAGCATCCGGTCACTGGGAGAACTACCGAGAGCACATGTTCATCGTTGAAGTTGACGAAGAGCACGCCCGCGAAAAGCGCATCAATGCGCTGAAACCGATGAATTGCCCCTGCCATGTGCAAATTTACAATCAGGGCCTGAAATCCTACCGTGACTTGCCGCTGCGCATGGCAGAATTTGGCTCTTGTAACCGTTACGAACCCTCGGGCGCATTGCATGGAATTATGCGGGTGCGTGGTTTTACCCAGGATGACGCACATATCTTCTGCACTGAGGAACAGATCGAAGACGAAACCGCGCAGTTCATCGCTCTGCTGGCCAGCGTTTACAAAGATTTCGGCTTTGAAAGCTTTGATATCAAACTGTCCACCCGCCCCGAAAAACGGGTCGGTTCCGAAGAAAGCTGGGACAAGGTCGAGGCAGCACTTGAAAATGCCATCAAAAAAACCGGCCACGCTTATGAAATAGACCCCGGCGAAGGCGCATTTTACGGCCCCAAGCTGGACTTCAAACTAACCGATGCCATCGGGCGAGAATGGCAGATGGCCACTTTTCAGGTGGACCCGAACCTGCCTGAAAGGCTGGACGCGAATTATGTCGGCGAAGACGGTGCAAAACACCGCCCGGTCATGCTGCACCGGGCCATTTTAGGCTCATTTGAGCGGTTCATTGGCATCCTGATTGAAAACTACGCCGGTCGTCTGCCGCTGTGGCTGGCCCCGCGTCAAGTCGTCGTGGCGTCGATTATTTCGGATGCAGATGACTTTGTGCAAGAGGTCGTGGAGGCGCTTAAAGCCGTCGGAGTACGCGCCGAAGCGGACATTCGAAACGAAAAGATCAACTACAAAGTGCGTGAGCATTCGCTGGCCAAGGTGCCGGTGATTTTGGCAATTGGCGGTCGGGAAGTGGAAAACCGAACAGTAACCGCTCGCCGCTTGGGTGATAAAAAGACTGAAACCCTCAGCCTTGATCAAATCGTTCTGGATCTGTCAAATGAAGCGTTGCCCCCGGATCTACGATAAGACGTCGGGAAACTGCCGCTTATTTGTCACACATGTGCTTTGTCGGTTCGCAGCAATTCCGCGCCATGGGCTTACTAACGTCACGATTGCTTTGCATAAACCTAAGGGTAATCACTTGGGAATATGGTCAATCGGGTAACCCGAACGCACCATAAAGTTGTAAATGTTATGTCGAATTATCAGTTCAAATGTTGGAAGCCCGCGGATTTTCATGGATTGGAAAATCTACTGGAACAGACTTCCAAGCCCGGGTGTATCAATATCCTGCCCACGCAAATTGGTTTAGCAAAGGATGCCGTAAGTTTTGATTGTGAAATCGGGCAGGCGAATTCCAAGTTTGATCAAATGGTTGCGGATTTGAACCGGCCGGTGATCCTGCACGACGAAATTTTGATCGATGGCATGCAAGTACCCGCAGGTTCTCAGATTATACCAGATCACATCATCCGATCAGATATTTCGGCCGGGACCACAATGATAGTTGGCCGCATTGTTATGTTCGCAAGGGAAAAATCCACGGAGATACATGTCGTCGTTAGCTCATGTGAGCTGGTTGCTGGCCAGATGTTACCTGTTGCTTCAGTTGAGATATCCAACAATGCCGGACCAGGAACAAATTGTTTTGCCCGGGGTACTTTGATAGAAACACCGTTTGGAGCCTTGCCGATTGAACAGTTGGAAGACGGGGATGAGGTTATGACCCATGATGGTCAAACCCAGCTGATTTCCTGGATCGGCAGCAGGCGGTTGTCCGGGCTAGAGCTTGTCCTTAATCCAAACCTGCGACCTGTGCGGATAATGGCGGGCGCATTGACAGGGGGTCGCCCGGGACAGGACCTGACGGTTTCTCAGAACCATCGTTTGTTAGTTGACGATTGGCGCGCACCCTTGCTTTTTGGTGAAGAAGAAATTCTAGCACCGGCTAAGTCACTGCTAAACAACAAAAATGTATATGTAGACTGTCCGCCGGGTGGCATTGACTACTTTCACCTGCTGATGGATGGGCATAATCTGGTTTGTGCCAACGGGCTATGGGCCGAATCCATGCTGCCGGATGAAACAACACTTTCAATGCTAAAACCAGAACAGCGCCGTCTGGTCGAAAACAGCCTGGGGAATACGAACATAATGCGGGCGGAAACTTACCGATCAATTTTACCGGCGCTATCACCCTACGGATCGGATTCTATTGCGGCTTAGGCCGTGTCAGGTTGCCGTGCGGCCAGTGCCAAAATGCCACCAAGGGCGCACATTGCTATTGGGAACATTGTGAAAACCCCAAATCCAAAACCGACATACATCCCCACAGCAGAGATCAGCATCAGGATGCCCCCCACCATCGCCTGAGAGCGTGACATGGCCCCGCCGGCTATTGCCAAGAGCGGTGCCAACAAGCTAACGATCCGGATTTTACTTACGTTATCAACCTGTTCGACAATATCTGGCACCTCACCAAACCAATCGATAAATTCGGTATATCCATAGCTAAAAAACCCGACGATCATACCGATGATCCCGCCGATGACGCCAAGTGTTAGGGCTGCATTTCGCATATTTTACCTGTTTCTTCTTACTGTTCTGGCATGTGGGGTGCCGCAGGTTAATCTGCAAGCCCTTGCCTAGGTTCGCAAATATCGGGCGAGCAATAGGCTTGCAAGGGCCCCTGGCAGTAATAGCAGAAAAGCAATCTGAAGATTTGCCGCCTCTGCCAGAAATCCTATTGCCGGGGGGGCAATCAAAAATCCCGTCAATGCTCCGAAAGTCATGATCGCAACATTGCGTTCAACATTTACTTCATCAATTGCGGCACTGGCGCTGACGCCCAGTGGAAAGATGGTTGAAATACCAAAACCTGCCAGCGCAAAGCCAATACCAGCGAAAATTGCGCCACTGGTTAGAATCAACAGCAAAAGGCCTGCTATTGCTGATCCGATGCACAATTGCGCCAGCAGAACCGGGCCGATCAACATGTTTAATCTGTCGCCAATAAAACGACCAAGGGTCACAAACCCGGCAAAAATCGCGATTGCCAAACCTTCGCGGCCGCCGGTGATTTCTACTATTTCAACCATGTAGATCGTCGCCCAATCATTCATTGACCCTTCGATAAGGGTTGTGCCAATCACAACTATTGCAATGAAGATCAAGGCTTTAGGGATAGGGCCCACGTCATTTTCAAGGGTGTCGTTTTGATGTTCCCGCAAACCGGGAATATGAGGTGAGCGAACGGTTATGTACATCAGGATCGGCAGCGAAATTAGCGCCACAAACAACAAAACAAAGCCCGGATCCTGACCCCAGGTCGCAAGTTGCACCCCAATCAGGCTGCCGGTCATGACGCCCGCGCTCCAGAACCCATGCGCCCGGTTCATGATGATTTTATTGGCTTTTTTCTCAACCCGGCCCGCATAAACATTCATTGCCAGTTCAGCGACTGATAGGCAGGCCCCCATCGCGACAAGTGAAAAATACAACAAAATCAAACTGTTAACGTATCCGGGCAAGATGCCGAAGATCAAATACAGTGGGAAAATCCACTTTAGCACAGTTCTTGGACCCCATTTTTCAACCCAGATGCGTGCGAAATAAAGCGCCGGAAGAACGCCTGTAGGTAATCCGATCAGCGCTAAAGAAAGCTGTGATTTACTAAGGTCCATATCCATTTTGATTTGCGCAACCTGAGAAAACCATGTTCCAAGCAGAATTGGCTGCAGGAAAAAAACCAGCATTGTGAATAGGATAGCCGGTTTTATCTGATCGGTTTGCATTTTACCTGTTTGAGTTTGAAGGACGATGTAAGATTTTCAAATCCCCAAAACCGTCTTTCGGGTTGTATTGTCCCAACCCAGAAATAAATTGCCGTCAATGTCAATCACCGGACGTTTCATCAAGGTGGGGAATTCAGACAATAATTTTACCGGATCAATAAGGCGCTGTGCCCCGGACAATCCGCGCCAAGTGGTTGAGCGACGGTTGGCCAGTTTTTCACCGAAAGCGCGGTGAAATCGAGCAAGTTCAGAGGCAGCAATGCCATCCTGACGCACATCTATAATATGCGGCTCATGGCCATTTTCGCGCAGTTCCCGCACGGCTTTGCGACAGGTATCGCAGGTTTTTAAAGTGTAAATTATCATAGTTTTCCATTCTAATCAGCAAGTTATAGCCAGCATATCCCAGGGAATATGTTTTCCTTGATTTTTTTTTGATTCAGCCCGAACCTTAGAGGGTGACAACCAAAATCTCTGTGGCTACCGCCTTTTGTCAAAAGGGCAGCCGAAAAATTAGAAGAACTGGCTGCACCACACCGTCGCAATTCGTGGACGGGATTTGACAAGGGAGACGCGGGATTATGGCCACTGGCACCGTGAAATGGTTCAATTCTACAAAGGGTTTTGGGTTTATTCAGCCCGAAGATGGCGGCAAGGATGTGTTTGTACATATCTCGGCCGTTGAACAGGCTGGTCTGACCGGATTGGCGGACGATCAGAAGATAAGTTACGAAATGGTTGAAGGCCGGGACGGACGCGAGTCTGCGGGCGAGTTGAAGCTGCTTTAAACAAAAAGCGGCCAGTTCTTTAAACTTTGTAACAAGATCTGGCCGCCTTGTTTAAACTTTGTAACACGCGAAACGGGTCAGAAATTCTGACCCGTCAGCCGCTTGCGACCAACAGAACGCCAGTGGCGATCATACCCACCCCGAGCCAGCCAAAGGCTGACAGTTTTTCCCCCAGAAAAACCACCGAGAATATCACCACCAGCACGATCGAGAGTTTGTCGATCGGGGCAACTTTTGAGGCCGGGCCCATTTGCAGTGCCCGGAAATAGCATAGCCAGGAAGCACCGGTAGCCAGACCCGACAGAACCAGAAACAGATAACTGCGCGGGCTGACCTGCCCCAAGTCGGTGAATTCACCGCGCACCCAGACAATGGCAAAGATTGCCGCAAGTACCACCATGGTTCGGATCAGGGTGGCAAGGTTTGAATTAATGCCGGCAATTCCGACCTTGGCCAGAACCGCCGTGAGGGCCGCGAAAATTGCGGCAAGAACGGCCCAGAACGGCCAACTGTTGGATAGGGCTGCCATGGGGAACCCTAGCGCTGTTGTTGGGGGGCTACCAGCAAAAATTGACCGCCAAAAAATTGCCACTGTCATCGGTGATTATCGTGGGTAGAATTTTTAGATTCCGGTGCGGTAAAACGCGTTACACAAATTGAAACGGTCTGACGGTATACACTTGGCCATGTTCTTTGATCTCAATTCCCTGATTGTCCTGGCCCTGACGGCGCTGTTGCTGAGCCGGGCAATAAAAATTTGGCGGCAACGCCCTGCGCCGCAGCCCAGGTGCATGTGGCTGCAGGATACCAGTGCCGACACTGTTTTGACGGTGTGGATTTGTCAGGTATGTGGTGAGCAGGCGTTTTGCATCGATTGTGACGCCCCCAGCGAGTGTAAGAAAACCCTGCGCGTTATGATGTAAGCGGCGTTGCTCTCAACTGCGGTCGTAGACGTCTTCGTAGCGTTCGATATCGTCTTCGCCCAGATAGCTGCCGGTTTGCACCTCTATCAGATACATTGGCAGTTTGCCGGGGTTTTCCATGCGGTGAACCGCGCCCAGCGGGATATAGACAGATTCATTTTCCCCCAACAGCTGCACGTTGTCGCCCACAGTAACCCGGGCGGTTCCGGCCACCACCACCCAGTGCTCAGAGCGATGCACATGGGATTGCAGACTAAGGATACCGCCGGGGCGCACCATGATGCGTTTCACCTGAAACCGGTCACTGATGCACAGGGTTTCATACCAGCCCCATGGCCGGTGGAAACGGGTGTGCTCATCGGCCTGTGGGGCCTTTTTGGCGCGCAGCACCTCGACCACCTGTTTGACCTGCTGGGATTTGTTGATGTCAGCCACCAGCACAGCGTCGCGGGTGGCAACGGCGACGATGTTTTTGACGCCAAGGCCCACAAGGTGAACATTGGGGTCTTCTGAGCGCAGGATGGTGTTTTCGCAATCAATGGCGGTGACATCACCATCGGTCAGCACACCGTCAGCGGATTTCACAAGTGCGCCGTGCAGCGAGGCCCAGCTGCCAAGGTCTGACCAGCCCGCCGATACCGGTACAACTGAAATGGCGCTGGCTTTTTCCATGATCGCGTAATCAATGGATTGCGCGCGCACGCGGGCGAAATCGCTTTCTTCAAGGCGCAAAAACCCTAAGTCACGGCCGCAATTGTCCAATGCCGCCTGACAGGGTTCTATCATGTCGGGCGCGTGTTCTTTGAAGGCGGCCAGAATATCGCCGACCCGGAACAGGAATATGCCGCCATTCCAAAGGTGGCGGCCGGTTTCCAGCATCTTTTGCGCGGTTTCGGCGTCGGGTTTTTCGACAAAGCGCACCAGTTCAGCCGCCTGCCCGGATTGCGGGGCCTTGGCCAGTTCCAGATAACCATAGCCGGTTTCCGGGTTTTTCGGGGTTATGCCAAAGGTCACGAGGTTACCGGCAATTGCCGCCTGCATGCCGATTTCAACGGCGCTGATAAATTCACCGGGGCGCTCAATCAGGTGATCTGAGGGGGCGATGAGCAACAGATCATCGGGGGTATCTTTTTTCATCAGAGCGGCGGTCAGAATGGCAGGCGCGGTATCACGCGCCACCGGTTCAAGGACAATTTCGGCATCCATCAGGCCAAGGGCTTCGGCCTGTTCACGGGCGACAAAGCGAAAATCAGTGTGGGTCAGGACAACCGGGGCACCGAACAGATCACCCGACAGGCGTTTCAGGGTCTGCTGGTACAGGCTTTCATCGCCCAGAAGCGACGAAAACTGTTTGGGAAATGCCTTGCGAGAGCTGGGCCACAGCCGGGTGCCCGAGCCGCCACACAGAATTACCGGGTGTATCAGTGTCATGTCATGTCCCTAAACGCGTTTATCATTCTTCATATGCCAAGCGGTGTTCGGGGTAAATCTAGCCGCATATGGTGGTATATTTATGTCAACAATCGCCTAACTTCCAAGGCTTCTTTACCACTTATGCGACGGTACGCCAGGTGAACAGCGCGGTGATCGCGTAGTTCCATGTGGCCCCGACAACGATACCCACCAGCGCCGCCCCCAGCCACGGAAACCCCAATGTTTCAAAGAGATAGGCAGAAAGACCGATATTGGCCAGCGCCCCCACAGCCGAAGCCGCACTGAAAGAAAGCCAGCCCGTGAGCAGTTGCCAGCCGGCAAGGCGACGGTCAAAATATGTGAAAAAGTTGTTCACGAAGAAATTGACGGTCATGGCCACAACGGTGGCGATGATCTGGGCGGTGATGAAGCTGGCAAGCCCGCTGCCAAATATGGCGCTGAGCACCCCAAGGTGGACCAGCACACCAAAGGCGCCAACGATTGAGAACATGATGAATTTGGTCGGCACAAAGCGCCCGGCGGTGCGCGCGATCAGCAGTTCGGCAAATTCAAGCACCACCTTGGTATCCAGTTTGCTTTCGCCCATCTGGCGACTGCGGAAATTATAGGGGATTTCGGCGATTTTCAACTCGTTGCCGCGGGCCGACAGGATATCTAGCAGGATTTTGTACCCCACCCCGGTCAGGTCAGTGACGCGGCTGCGAAAATGCTGGGTGCTCATCATGAAAAAGCCGCTCATCGGGTCACTGAGGGTGACACCGGTCAGGCGCCTGGCGATGTTGGTGGCCCGCCGGGACATATTTGCGCGCTGTTCGGACCAGTCGCCAATACCGGCCCCCGGCGTGTAACGCGTGGCGACCACCAGATCGACATTTTCGGTGACCAGCATTTCCAACATCCGGGGCAGACGGGTTTCGTCATGCTGCATATCGCCATCAATGACAGCGGCGTAGGGCGCGCTGGTGGCCAGAAACCCTTCGATCACGGCGCTGGATAATCCACGACGGCCCACCCGCTGCAGGCAGCGAATTTGCGGGTATTGCAGCGCCAGTTCGCGCGCCTTTTCGGCGGTGCCATCGGGGCTGTTGTCATCAACAAAGATAATCTCAAAATTCAGCGGAGCCAGCACTTTAAACAGTGAGTTCACCAACGGTTCGATATTATCAATCTCATTGAAGGTCGGCACGATCACCGCAAGATCAAGCGCGACGGGGGTAATATCTGTACTTATCATTGGGGTATACCGGAAAAATAAACTAAGCCCTGAGTTTCACAAAGGCTGGGGTGTTTCAAGTCTGTTGGGGCAGTTGTCTGACCAATGGCGGATTGCCCCCATGTTAGCGCGAAATGTGACAACAAGCCCGCCCCTTGGTCTTGCCGGATATGATCGCCCAACGTAAACCAAGGCAGGAAAGACAAGGGGCATACCATGGCATACGCGGATAGTTATTCGGACTGGAAAAACGACCCGGAAGCGTTCTGGATGCAGGCGGCTGAAGCGATTGACTGGGACGTTTTGCCCAGCAAGGCGCTGTTTGACGAAAATGCACCGCTATATGAATGGTTTGCCGATGGTATGGTGAACACCTGTTACAACGCGGTTGATCGCCATGTTGAAGCCGGGCGCGGGGATCAAACCGCGTTTATCTATGACAGCCCGGTGACCGATACCAAGGCGCGGATCAGTTATGCTGAGTTGCAGGAAAAGGTGGCGCTTTTGGCAGGCGCACTGGTGGCGCGCGGCATCACCAAGGGGGACCGGGTGGTGATCTATATGCCAATGGTGCCCGAGGCGTTCATTGCCATGCTGGCCTGCGCGCGCATAGGTGCTGTGCATGCGGTGGTGTTTGGCGGATTTGCCGCCAATGAGCTGGCAGTGCGCATTGACGACACCACCCCCAAGGCCATCATCGCGGCGTCCTGCGGGATTGAGCCGGGGCGGGTGGTTGCCTATAAACCGCTGTTGGATGAGGCCATTGAACTGGCCGCGCATAAGCCCGAGTTTTGTATTATATTTCAACGCAAACAACAGCTTGCCGATCTGATCGACGGGCGGGATTTTGACTGGGACGGTGTGCAGGATGGCGTGGCCCCTGCCGTTTGCTTACCGGTTGAGGGCAATCACCCGGCCTATATCATCCACACGTCCGGCACCACCGGTCAGCCCAAGGGGGTGATCCGCCACACTGGCGGGCATCTGGTGGCGCTGAACTGGACGATGAAGGCGATCTACGGGATGGATCCGGGGGATGTGTTCTGGGCGGCGTCTGATGTGGGTTGGGTCGTGGGGCACAGTTATATCTGTTACGGGCCGCTGATCCACGGCAATACCTCGGTTCTGTTTGAGGGCAAGCCTGTGGGCACGCCGGATGCGGGCACGTTCTGGCGGATGATTGAGGAATACAAAATCCGGGCGCTGTTCACAGCACCTACGGCGTTTCGTGCGATCAAACGCGAGGACCCGACAGGCGAACTGGTGAAGCAATACGATCTGTCATCGCTGGAGACGCTGTTTCTGGCAGGTGAGCGGGCCGATCCGGATACGATTATCTGGGCGCAGGATCAGCTGGGTGTGCCGGTGATTGACCATTGGTGGCAGACCGAAACCGGCTGGGCGATTGCGGCCAACCCGGTGGGGTTGGGGGCGTTGCCGGTCAAGGTCGGCTCACCTTCCGTGGCGATGCCGGGCTATGACGTGCAGGTGCTGGATGAGGGCGGGCATCGCGTGCCCGCCGGGGAAATGGGCGCCATTGCCATCAAGCTGCCATTGCCGCCGGGGACGTTGCCGACGCTGTGGCATGCCGAGGATCGGTTCAGGTCCAGCTATCTGGCGCATTTCCCGGGGTTTTATGAAACCGGGGATGCCGGATATATCGACGAAGACGGATATCTGTACATCATGGCGCGCACCGATGATGTGATCAATGTCGCCGGGCACCGGCTATCCACCGGGGCGATGGAGGAAGTTCTGGCCGGGCATCCGGATGTGGCGGAATGTGCGGTGATCGGGGTAGCGGACGCGCTGAAGGGGCAGTTGCCCATGGGGTTTTTGTGTCTGAATGCGGGGTGTTCGCGGGATCACGGTGATATCGTGGCGGATGTGGTGAAACTGGTGCGGGGCAGGATCGGGCCGGTGGCGGCGTTTAAGCTGGCGCTGGTGGTGGACCGGCTGCCCAAGACGCGGTCAGGCAAGATTTTACGCGGCACCATGGCCAGCATTGCCGATGGCAAAGATTACAAGATGCCAGCGACCATTGATGATCCGGTGATACTGGATGAGATCAGGCTGGCGCTGGCTGGGCTGGGGTATCCGGCGGGGCGAGGATAGGAAGGCCTGATCACCCAGGGTAATAATTGATATCAGGGTTGATGCAAAGCCGACAGATCAATGCGCCACAGCGCATTTTCCCTTGTCACGACATATAACATCCAGTCGACAACCGCCAAGCCGGTTGAAAAGTTGCAATGGTGGATGTCATGCCAGCGATTGCTTTCGGCTATATTATCCCGGTTGGTCCGCAGCAGCCGGTCACCCGAAGTTGAGGCAAACAGAATATCTCCATAGGCCGTCAGTGCGACAATATCTGAGCGGGTTTCAAACCCGCCCATGGCCTGAAATGGCGCATCAGTTTGGGTTGCGGGGCGACGGTGCAGCGCACCGGCATTGTCGATAGCATAGAGCATACCGCCGGCTGCGGCCAACGCACGGGTACCACCGCCAGGCCCGGAACCCAGCCGTCGCCAACCGGTATCCGCCTGTGTTGGTGGCCTGCTCCAGAGCCTATTGTCTGCGGCAATACAAAAAAGGTGGCCATCTGTGGCTGACATTGTTCTGACATGGTTGGCGTGGCCGATTTCTTTCCACGGCACGTCAGCACCCACCGGATAGCGGCGCCACAATTTGTTATGGGTGGTGCTGAGGAACAGTTTTCCTTCAAGCGCGGCCATGGCGGTGGCATCATTGGCGTGCCCGACATATTCCCAGCTCCACGGGATCGGCCGCGTCAAGCGGGCAAAGACATTACGGGTGATCCTAGTGACCACCGGATCAGAGCCAAGTGCATCTACCCAGTTGGTGCTGGCGGCATCAAATACCGTGCCATTGCGGGAATAAATCGTCATGGTCGCGCGCCCCGGCTTACTTTGCCAGTCACGCAGATCCGCTGTTGCCAGGACGGTCAGGTTTATTGGCGTGCCTTCTTCACCAGTGACGCGCGGATAGCCTTCGGCTTCGTCAACATAGGCGGCGGCGTCTGTTTCATAACGCATAAACCGGCTGGTTTGCTGGCTGTTGACCCCGTCAAATACCCAATGGTCCGGGAACCGGATTTCATAGGGGCGATTGTTCCCCGCTGCCAGATTAAATGCTCCATGGGTAAAACCGACCCCCAGCATTTGGTTCTGCGGGCGATTAACCGGTGGTTCGGCCCAGGCAATGGCCACCTCATCCTGATTGGTGTCTTTGAGGGGATCAAGGTTGGCATATTTATAAAAAACCACAGTGCGGTCATTGTCTTCCAGACGAACCTGCCGGTAGCAGGTATTCCCGGCCAGAACGATCATGTTTCCGCCATTGCGAATAAAGCGTTCGCAGTTGTCCCGCATGGTTTTGGTCCAGTATTCATCGTGATAGGCCAATACCAGACAATCATAATTGCCAAGCAGGTTGGGGTTGGCGTGCAAATCTATGCTGGAGCAGCAATCAACCCCGATGCCTTCATGTTCAAGCCATTCCAGCAGTTTGGCCTCTTGGATAAGCACATCTGGCGCGGAGTCATGGGCCAAAATCGGATAGGGTGAGGGCCGATCAAGGGACACTTTGCGAGCGCGATCAGTTCCGGCATCTTCGTCGCGTGGGAAATAGAAACTTTTTCCCCCAAAGTTGTTATAGGCGGCGGCCCTTAAATAGCTGATATGGACCAGCGTTCTGGCTGAACGGCGCGGGTTGGGTGAGACAACAAAATTTAAGACATCCCGGTGCAGGCCATTGTCAAAATGGAACAGGCGGTACAGGCCCGATGGCCAGTCACGCGGAATGTTAAATCTGTGGGTGGCGCCCCATCCAAAGCCCTGCCAGGCATGGCTGGCTGGCGGGGATTGTCTGCTGACGGAGGCACTGAAGTTTTGTGATATGGCCCGGTCGGCGACGTTTTCAAGTGTAAATTCAATTGAGTGGCGGCCCCGGGCATCTTCTGCAAGGCTGAGTGACAGCTCAATGCTTTCACCGGCTTTAGCAGATGTTGCCGATGAATATCCTAGTATTTTCATCAGTTCCTCGCTTTTGTAGCGCCCCCTTAACCCGTTGATTTTACCCGCTGTTTGCGGAACGTTGCGTTGAAGGCGATGGTCACACGATCTTCGCTGGTTTCGTTGGGGTAAACCCAGTGCACCAGATAGGACGGGAAGATGACCATTTCACCGGCGGCGGGGCGGATGCGTTTTTTGAGGCGGAAGGCTTTGGCCCTGAGGAGGCGCCAGTTGGGCAGGTCGGAGCGCGGATCAAGGAATTCGATCATGCCCGAGGTGCCGGTTTCGACCTTTGGTTGTGAGACATAATAAACCCCGGACCAATGGGCACCGGGATGGGTGTGGGGGGCGTTCAGCCCGCCCGGCGGGTTCACGTTCATCCAGGCAAACAGTTTCAGGCGATGGGCCATGTGATCCTGGGTTCGGGTGACCTTATAGGTCATCTGCGACACGGCATTTTCAGCGGCCTGGCGCAGTTTTACTATGCAGGGCACATCGCTGCTGAACAGATTACCTTCGGAATGCCAGCCGCCTTTGTTTGATTTGCTGACCCCTTGGCTCTCGGAGCGCAGGCGTTCGCCCTCGATCATCAACTCGGCGCTGAGGGTTTCATGGTCGGGCAGTTGAAACCGCATCAGCGGCGTTGAAAACAGCGATTCAAATTTGGTCTGCTTTGGCATCATGCCCCCTTTTTGGTGTCAAACTACACGAATTGTTCGCGCATCATGCGTTCCTGCAATCCCTGCCCCGGATCAAACAGGATGCGGTGGACAACATCGTCGTTGATGCCGATTTCAACCCATTTTACATTGCGCACCGGTCGGCTGTCAGCGTCGGCCATAACCGGGCGCTTTTCCGCCTCTAATACATCAAAACGCACGGTTGCGGCCTTTGGTAGCAGGGCACCGCGCCAGCGCCGTGGGCGGAAAGGGGCGATGGCGGTCAGGGCCAGAACGTCTGAACCGATGGGCAGGATCGGGCCGTGGGCCGAGTAGTTATAGGCGGTTGAGCCTGCGGGCGTACAGACCAGCGCCCCGTCGCAGACCAGTTCTTCCATGCGGACCTTGCCATCAACACTGACGCGCAGTTTGGCCGCCTGTGGGCCGGCGCGCAGCAGGGAAACTTCGTTTAGCGCCAATGCGGTATGGCGGGTGCCGTCACAGGCTTCGGCTGTCATTTGCAGTGGATTTATAAGTTCTTCCTGGGCCGCCGCCAGCCTGTCGGGCAGGTCTTTGTCGTTGTATTCATTGAGCATAAACCCAACGGTGCCGCGGTTCATGCCATAGACCGGCGTTTTTAGATGTTGGGTGTCATGCAGTGTTTGCAACATAAAGCCATCCCCGCCAAGCGCGACGATGACGTCCGCGTCGGCCAATGGCACTGAGCCATAAAGTTTGATCAGTTTTTCGGCGGCATCGCGGGCCACATCGGTGTCACTTGATGCTATATGCAGGTTGCGGAATGTATTTTCAGACATATATGTACTGGACCCTTTTAAAGTGACCTGAGTGAAACCCGAACCGGGCACGGACTCAAGGGGGGAATATACCGACGTGGTTGGGTGGTAAGATCACGCTGACCAAAACATGATCGAGATCACATTAAACGCGCCGACCCCGGGCTAGGGTGGCGCAGGTTTTAGAAGGAATTGAACAATGACCACGAGATCAATCACCCTGTCCCGCCGCGCCCTATTACAAATGGGGGGCGCAAGCCTGGGACTGCTGGCAATTGGCGCAACTGTCGGTAAGGCCGGCCCCGGCAGCCTGCCACGGTTTCCTATGCGCATTCCGGAGCTGGACAACGGTGTGATGACAGGTGGTCAGCGCCGGTTTGATCTGACGGTTGGCCATGGAGAAACGGAATTTTTCACCGATGTCAGCACCAAAACATCCGGCATCAATGGCGATTATCTGGGGCCGGTTCTGCGGTTTCGCGCCGGGGAAAAGGTGCAGATCAACGTGACCAACAACCTGCAAGAAGCCACCACCCTGCACTGGCACGGGTTCAACCTGCCGGCCAAGGCAGATGGCGGCCCGCATCAGGTGATCCCGGTGGGCGACACCTGGGTGTCAGAATTTGAGATCCGCGAAAAGGCATCCACCATGTGGTACCATTCGCATCTGATGGGCAAAACCGCCGATCAGGTCTGGGCCGGGGTGGCCGGGATGATCATTGTGGACGACGAGGAGGCCGATGGGCTGGACCTGCCAAACAATTATGGTGTCGACGATATCCCGGTGGCATTGCAGGACCGGCGGTTCAATTCATACGGGCAGATGCCCTATAAACTGAACATGCATTCGCGCAATATGGGCATGTCCGGGGATACCGCATTGGTGAACGGCACGGTGATGGCATTTCACGATGTGAGCACCGATCTGGTGCGCCTGCGGTTGCTGAACGCGTCTAACAGCAGCATTTATTCGATCGGTTTCGCCGATGGTCGTTCGTTCAGCCAGATTGCCAGTGATGGTGGATTATTGGCTGCACCTGTTCAGGTCAGCCGCGTCGCGCTGGCCCCCGGTGAGCGGGCCGAGATTGTGGTGGATATGTCAGACGGCACCCCGGCCATGCTAAGCAATATCCCCCAGTCGGGCGGTATGGGCGGTATGATGGGGGGAAACATGATGGGCGGCGGCGGTGGCCAGGAACTGAGTTTTCTGGAACTGCGCCCAACGGCAGCATTAACAACGTCACCGGCCCTGCCCGCGTCACTGGCCGATCTGCCTGCCCCGGTTGCCACCGAGGCGACCAACACCCGCAAATTTGAGCTGCAGATGCGCGGCATGATGATGATGAATTCGGTGCTGGGGGGTGGCTTTACCATCAACGGTGAAGAAATGGACATGAAAGTTATCAATGAGGTGGTGAAGCTGGGTGAAACCGAGATCTGGGAGCTTACCAACGCTTCAACGATGGCGCATCCGTTGCACATCCATAACACCCAGTTCCGCATCCTGAGCCGCAATGGCACCCCGCCCCACGCCGCAGAGGCCGGGCGTAAGGATGTGGTGCTGGTGCATCCGGGTGAAAACGTGCGTATCCTGATCCGGTTTGATCATTATACCGATGCGGAAACACCCTATATGTACCATTGCCATATTCTGGAGCATGAAGACGCCGGAATGATGGGGCAGTTTACGGTGGTCTGAGCCAGAGTCCTGATCCTAAATCGCTGAACGGGGGCGTCCATGGTGTCGCCCCTGTCGCTTTCAGGGTTACGGGGTGCGGCTATTTTCGCTAGAAGGCGCAAAAATGCGCCCGCGACAGGAGACTGCCATGACCACCCTAGACAATAACCCCGGATTTTTCACCCAAAGCCTTGCCACCCGTGACCCCGAGTTGATGGCAGCCGTTACTGGTGAACTGGGACGCCAGCGCGATGAGATTGAACTGATCGCGTCGGAAAACATCGTATCGCTGGCGGTGATGCAGGCCCAGGGCACGGTTCTGACCAACAAATATGCCGAGGGCTATGCGGGCAAGCGCTATTATGGCGGTTGCCAATATGTCGATGTGGCCGAAAATCTGGCGATTGAACGGGCCAAACAATTGTTTGGCTGTGAATATGTGAACGTGCAGCCCCATTCGGGTTCTCAGGCCAATCAGGGGGTGTTTCAGGCGCTGATCCAGCCCGGTGATACCATTCTGGGTATGGATCTGTCGGCGGGCGGTCATCTGACCCATGGCGCCAAGCCGAACCAGTCGGGCAAGTGGTTTAACGCGGTGCAATACGGCGTGCGACGCACCGATAATCTGATCGATTATGATCAGGTGCAGGCGCTGGCGACCGAGCATCAGCCAAAGCTGCTGATCGCCGGGGGTTCTGCCATTCCTCGCCAGATTGATTTTGCAAAAATGCGCGAAATTGCCGACAGTGTCGGGGCCTATTTGCTGGTGGATATGGCGCATTTTGCCGGGCTGGTGGCCGCTGGTGCCCATCCCAGCCCGTTCCCCCACGCCCATGTGGCGACAACCACCACCCATAAAACCCTGCGCGGGCCGCGCGGTGGTATGATCCTGACCAATGATGAGGTGATATTCAAAAAGGTTAATTCAGCGATTTTCCCCGGCATTCAGGGTGGGCCGCTGATGCATGTGATCGCCGCCAAGGCGGTGGCCTTTGGTGAAGCGCTGCGCCCGGAATTCAAGGATTATATCGCGCAAGTCGTTGTAAACGCTCAGGCTATGGCCGACCAACTGATCAAAGGTGGTTTGGACATCGTGACCGGGGGCACCGATACCCATGTGATGCTGGTGGACCTGCGCCCCAAGGGTGTGACCGGCAAAGCAAGCGAGGCGGCGCTGGGGCGGGCCAATATTACCACCAATAAAAACGGTATCCCGTTTGACCCGGAAAAACCGTTTGTAACCTCTGGTATCCGGCTGGGTTCACCTGCGGGGACCACGCGGGGGTTTGGCGAGGCTGAGTTCCGGCTGATTGCCGACTGGATTGTCGAAGTGGTCGACGGGCTGGCGGCAAATGGCGAAGACGGTAACGGCGCGGTTGAGGCGGCGGTGAAGGCCCGCGTGCTGGAGCTGTGCGGCCGGTTTCCGATCTATCCGGACCTGTAACGGACACCTGTTTGATGGCCGATAACACCCGCAATCTGGAGCGCCGACTGGGGGGCTGGATGCGGGCGCGACTGCCGGGTGCGTTGGCGGAATTTGTCATGTTCGGGCTAAAACAGGGCTGGGCCTGTCTGTTCGGGGCGCTGATGCTGCTGGGGATCATCGTATCCAAGGTGGTCTGGCAACCGGACTGGGGTTTGGCGCGCTATGACGGGTTGTTTTTATACGCCATCAGCTTGCAGATCGGGTTTTTGCTGTTGCGGCTGGAAACCCTGCGTGAGGCGCGGGTGATCCTGATTTTCCATGTCATCGGCACCGTGATGGAGATTTTCAAGGTGCGCATCGGGTCATGGGGTTATCCGGAACCGGGGCTGATCAAGCTGATGGATGTGCCGCTGTTTTCCGGGTTCATGTATGCCTCAATCGGGTCGTATATGGCGCGGGTGATCCGGGTGTTTGACATGGCGTTCACGCCCTACCCGGCGTTTTGGCAAAGCGTGCTGCTGGCGGTCGCTATCTATTTGAATTTCTTTGGGAATTATTACATTTATGATTTCCGGCTGCTGTTGTTTGCGGCCACTGTAGGGCTGTATTTCCGCACCCGTATCTGGTTTTCCATCGGCAAAAACACCTATTGGATGCCACTGCCGCTGGCGGCGTTTTTCAGCAGTTTTTTCCTGTGGATCGCGGAGAATGTCGGCACCAATACCGGGACTTGGGTCTATGCCGGGCATGATGGCGATTTTGGCTGGGTTAGTTTTGCAAAGATGGGGTCGTGGTATCTGCTGCTGTTCGTCAGTTTCGTATCGGTGACGCTGGTGTACCGCGACGCGCTGGGCCCGGTTCGCAAAAAGGCCCCGGGGGAAACCGGGGCCTGATCTTTGGTGGGTTCGGGTTTAGCTGTCTTTGGACTCGGTTACATATTCCTCCAGCAGTTTTTCATTTTTGGCTTCTTCCAGCTGGCGGATACGGTCTTCGGTGGCCTGATTGTCAAAGCGGTATTTGACCACGTTGATCAGGCTGAGGGTCAGCAAAACAATCCCCATGCCCCAAAAGCCCTTGGTGGACAGCGGCACATCAACCGACAGGTAGAGCGAGAAGCCCAGCAGAACATAGGCGGCGACAACGCCCAGTGCATTCAGGCCAAGGATCATTGTGTTATCTGATTTTACATTCGTCATTTTATTTCTCCTGAAAATATTTGTTTTATTGGTATTTTATTTGGTTGATTTAAGCCGGCCAAGGACCTCGGCGGCGGTTACTTTGGTGGCAGGGCCGAAACCCTGGGCGGCCATACGATCCCCCAGATCAACACCGCTTAAGCCATTTTCGATCTCGCGCAGGATTTCACCCTGCTCAAACGGATCATCGCGGCCCATGACATTGGCAATCAGGCCTTCGGCCTCTGCCAGCGGGCTGTCACCGGCAAGGGTGGTGTTCAGGCGCGATTGAATGCCCTGTTCCTGACGGATGGCGCGGGCGGTAACGGCGCCCTGTTTCAGATCAACAATCCGTCGGTTGGTGGTTTCAACCGATTGGCGCAGGCGAATGACCCGGGCCCCAAGCCGCGCCACGGTTTCATGGCGCAGGGTCAGTTCGTTTTCCATATGGGCAATCGCCTGGGCTGCTTCACCTGCCAGATCATCGCGTTTGGCGGCCAGTGCTTCGGTGGCCCGCTCGGTTAAATCAGTTACCCGCTTTTGGATCACTTTGATCTGGCGGGTTTCAGAGCGGTCGCGCTGGATCAGCCCGGCAAGGGCGGCCTTGGCGGCGCGCAGGCCGGCTTCTCCTTCGCGGATTTTCTGATCAATCAACTCGATCGAATAGATATCGCGCACCGTTTCTTCTGCACGGGCAGAGGATCCGGCAAACAGGGTCTTTAAGGTATTTAGCATGTTGCTCTCCAATTCTTGAACATCGTTATTGAACATCGTTCACGAATTGGATATAGAGATTTTTGAACGGTGTTCAAGTACCTTTTTGAACAATGTTCATTTTTTTTCGCCGCCGATCTGGGAAAGCAGCTGGGATATCATGGTTTCAATGGCGTCCCGACCGACACCAGAGATGCGATTTTCCAGGCCCAGCAGGACAATTCCGTGCACCGCCGAGAAAAGTGCCCGCGTCATCAGGTCAAGTTCGGGCCCGTCCATATCGGGGAAAATTTCTGACAGCGGTTTGGCGATATTGGCAAAAAGACCGGCCAGCGCGGCCAGATACCAGTCTGGCACCCGGTCATCCACCGACATGTCCAGATCAAACAGCGCCCGCCACAGGTTGGTATTTTCAGCCGCATAGGAAAGATACGCCTTAGACATACGGATCAGCCGGTCATTCGGGCCAAGCCCCGCTGTCCCCTTCAGCGAACCGGTGACCACCTTATCAATCTGGCTGAAGGTGCGCCCGTTTACGGCCATTGTCAGCGCATGCAGATCATCAAAGACATTATATATAGCCCCGACTGAGCAACCAACTGTGGTTGCCAAACCGCGCGCCTTTACACTGTGCAACCCGGAGCCGATAATCTGCTGCTGCGCCGCCTGCACCAGTTTTTCGGAAAGTTCGGCTTTGCGTTTTTGTGCTTTGGGGGTCATTTTGATGCTCCTTGAACGATGTTCAAGGATAGCGGCACCGGGGGCGAATGAAAAGCCCTAAAGATACCCGCGCCAGCGCAGGACCGCCAAAAGCAGGGCCACGATGACCAGCAGGTTAAAGGCATTGGTCGACAGGAAACTGATGACCAGCCCCCGGCGCCGATCGCGGGCGTCGATCTGGTTCAGGTGTTTCATGGTTGCGGCATGGGCGCGCTGGATGCTGGCATCATCCTGCCGGCGTTCCAGCCGGGGGTGGCCCTGATATTTGAGCGATTGTACGATCATGTCGGCCTGCGCCCGAACCGGTTTGGGTAACAGCCGCCCTGCCCGGTTCAATTTGGTTTCAAGGTCACGCCCGCGGACGCCAAGGCGGTGCTGCATGGTTTCGGCGATTTCATCGGCCATTTCCTGATACGTCACTTAACACTGCCACCTTTTGAGCAAAACCGCTGGTAGATTACAGGCAGATTTGCGCTCTGGCCAGTGGGCGTTTGCAGGTTTAGGGATGGGGCATGTTGAATACAGTAATTATCGGTGAAGCGAGCGGCAAGCCACCGCTGGTTATTGCCCACGGGTTGTTCGGTTCGGCGCGAAACTGGGGGGTGATTGCCAAGCGGTTGGCGGATGAGCGACAGGTGGTGGCGGTGGATATGCGCAACCATGGCGCAAGTTTTTGGCGCGGGTCGCACAGTTATGGCGATCTGGCGCGTGATCTGTCGGAGGTGATTGATGGCCTGGGAGGCAGGGCGGATCTGCTGGGCCATTCAATGGGCGGCAAGGCGGCGATGGTTCTGGCAGCGGACCAGCCGGACAAGGTTGACCACCTGATCGTGGCCGATATTGCGCCGGTGGGATATGGCCACACGCAGATGCCGCTGGTGCAGGCGATGGCGGGGCTTGATCTGAGCGGTGTTGAAACCCGGGGGGATGCCGACCGGTTGCTTGCAAGGGTGGTTGAGGATGCCGGGGTTCGGGCGTTTTTGCTGCAATCCCTTGATGTTAAGGCGAAAAAATGGCGGCTGAACCTGCCGGTGTTGGCCGATGAGATGGACAAGATACTGGGGTTTCCGGCGGTTTCCGGGCAGTTTGACGGGCCGGTGCTGTTTCTGACCGGGGGCGATAGTGAGTATGTAATGCGCGAACATCGCACCGGGATCAGCCGGATTTTTCCGGCGGCGCGGTTTGCGAAAATTCCCGGGGCGGGGCATTGGTTGCACGCCGAAAAGCCGCGGGAATTTGAAGCGGCGGCGCGCGTATTTCTGAACATGTAACCGGGGGTTGATGTGCTGATCAGACCCCTGACCCCGCAAGATTTGGCACAGGTTTTGCAGATCAGCCTGCTGACCGGGGATGCCGGGCGGGATGCGACGGAGCTGTATGAAGATCACCGGTTGGTCGGGCAGATATACGCCGCCCCCTATGCCCGGCTGTATCCAAAGATGTGTCTGGTGGCGCAGGATGATACCGGGGTGGCCGGGTTTGTGGTGGGGGCGGTGGATACGGTGGCGTTTGCCGGCGAATTGGAGGCACGTTGGTGGCCGGGGATGCGGGCGATTTACCCGGAACCGGATCAGAAGAACCACGGTCTCTGGGGGGCT
This sequence comes from uncultured Marinosulfonomonas sp., assembly GCA_964514925.1. Lineage (GTDB taxonomy): Bacteria > Pseudomonadota > Alphaproteobacteria > Rhodobacterales > Rhodobacteraceae > NVTR01. The sequence continues at coordinate 22,533 of CAZETX010000002.1, read as the reverse complement.
GATCAGAAGCGTCATCAGATGATCCACCACCCGGTGCCGACGCCGGGGGTGATCACGCAGAACTACCCGGCGCATATGCATCTGAACCTGTTGCCAAGGGCGCAGGGTTTGGGGGTTGGGCGGCAGTTGCTGGAGCGCTGGCTGGGTCTGGCGACTGAGGCGGGCGCGCGCGCGGTTCATGTCGGGGTGAACCGGGCCAACAGGGGCGGGTTGGCGTTCTGGCAGGCCTGCGGGTTTGACAGGCTGAACGACCAGTTGCAGTTGCCCGCGGATGCCGCGCTTTGGCTGGGCCGGGAAATTTAGCGCTGCGGGGCGAAATGCAGGTTTAATCCAGCCGCGTTTCCCCCTAACATCTGGGTCGATCTCAGGAGGACCCCCATGGCGACCGGCACCAATATCAAGACCTATTTCAATGGCACATGGCATAATGAAGATGTGGCGATCATGCGGGCGGCGGACCATGGATCATGGCTGGGGACCACGGTTTTTGACGGGGCGCGCCAATTTGACGGGGTGGTGCCGGATTTGCTGGCCCATTGTGAGCGGGTGGTGCGATCAGCGCGGGCGCTGATGATCACGCCAACACTGGACGGAGCGCAAATTGCCGGGATTGCGCGGGATGGATTAAAGCTGTTTGCCAAGGACAGGGCGGTTTATATCCGGCCAATGTTCTGGGCGCTGGATGGGGATGTATCGGCCATTTTGCCCAAACCGGATGCCACCGGGTTTGCCCTGTGTCTTGAGGAATTTCCGATGGCAGAACCGGACGTAACGGCGACATTGGGCACCACGCAGTTTCGCCGTCCCGTGCTGGAAAGTTCAGTGGTGAACGCCAAGGCGGGCTGCCTTTATCCCAATAATGCCAGGATGTTAGCCGAGGTGCGCCGCAAGGGGTTCGGCAACGCCCTGGTGGCGGATGCTTTGGGCAATGTGGCTGAAACGGCCACATCAAATGTGTTTATGGTGCGGGATGGTGAGGTGTTTACCCCGGCCGCAAACGGAACGTTTCTGGCCGGGATTACCCGGGCGCGGCACATGAAAAATTTTGCCGCTGAGGGTATCAAGGTACATGAAACCATCCTGACTTTTGACGATTTTCGCGCCGCGGATGAGGTGTTCATGTCAGGCAATATGTCCAAGGTCACGCCGATCACCGAGTTTGAAGGCACCGATTATCAAATTGGCCCGCTGACGCGGCGTGCCCGTGAAATGTACTGGGACTGGGCCCATTCAGCGGGCTGACCTGCGCCCAATGGTCCGGCCGGGTTGCAAGCAGTTGCACCATGTCCGCCGCCCTGTCATCATCGGATTGGAATAGATAAGGGGCGAAATGATGCGTAAATTTCTAGTTGTACTGGATGACAGCCGTGAATGCCTGAACGCGATGCGGTTTGCGGCGATGCGGGCGGCCCATACCGGGGGCGGTGTGACGGTGCTTGCGGTTATTCCGCCGGATGAGTTTCAGCACTGGATTGGTGTTGGGAACATCATGCGCGAAGAGGCGCGCGAACGCATAGAAGTACATTTTGAGGTGTTTGCAAAATGGATGCGGGACCGTCAGAAAGTTGACCCGGAGCTGGTGATCCGCGAGGGTGAGGCGGTGACGGAAATTTTAGCGCAAATCACCGATGACCCGGAAATTGGCGTGTTGGTTCTGGGGGCCGGAAATGAGAAAAATGGCCCCGGCCCCTTGGTGGGGCAATTGGCGCGGGCGTCGGGTGCGTTCCCGATACCGGTGACGATCGTGCCCGGAGACATGTCCAAAGAGCGGATCGAAGCCATCACCTGAGGCTAAATTAGAATGGTTCTAAACCTTGACTTGCGCCCCTGTCAGGCGCATATCAGGGGCCTGTAACAGGAGCCGCGCGATGTTCATTCAAACTGAGTCTACCCCCAATCCGGCGACGTTGAAATTTTTGCCCGGACAGGCCGTTCTGGAGACCGGAACAGCCGATTTTCCGACCCCGAATGACGCTGATAATTCGCCACTGGCGCAGCGGATTTTTTCGGTGAAGGGCGTGACGGCAGTATTTTTCGGCACCGATTTCGTTACTGTCACCAAGGCCGATGACGTGGAATGGGACCATATCAAACCGGCGCTACTGGGCGCGATAATGGAGCATTATCAATCCGGCAAGCCCGCGGTTGAAGGCGCGCCAGCGGCGGCGGGGCATGCAGAACACAGTGGCGAAGATTCCCAGATCGTTGAGCAGATCAAGGATCTGCTGGACACCCGCGTGCGCCCGGCGGTGGCACAGGACGGGGGCGACATCACGTTTCATGGCTTTGATCGCGGCATTGTTTATCTGCATATGCAGGGGGCCTGTGCCGGGTGTCCATCTTCCACGATTACGTTGAAGATGGGTATTGAGAACCTGCTGCGCCATTACATTCCGGAAGTGATTGAGGTGCGCCCGGTTGCCGCCTGAACCCCTAACGCTGGCATTTGACACATCGGTCGCGCATTGCGCGGCCGCTTTGCTTTTGGGGGATCGGGTTCTGGCCGAGCGGGTTGAACCGATGGCAAAAGGACAGGCCGAACGGCTGTTTGGGTTGTTAGGGGAAATTCTGGCCGAGGGTGGTGCTGTCTGGTCAGATTTGGCTGCAATTGGTGTTGGTATCGGGCCGGGGAATTTCACCGGTATTCGTATTTCAGTGGCGGCGGCGCGCGGGCTGGCCCTGTCGCTGGGGGTGCCGGCGGTTGGTGTTTCATCGCTTGAGGCACTGGCTGAGGGTGTTGATGGTGCTGTGGTTTCGACACTGGACGCGCGGCTTGGGCATTATTTTGTTCAGGTTTTTGAGCAGCGGCAAACATCAGCGCCATTGCGTTGTGATCTGGCGGGGTTGCCGGAAATAACACCGGATACAGACCCCGCTATCATAGGGTTTGACGCCGAACGGATAGCCGAACATTACACCGGGCATGTGGCCGCGCCCGCCTATCCGACGGCCGTGGCAATTGGCCGGATCGCGTATCGACGCCGGGGTCAGACATTGGCGCGACCGGCACCGCTGTATTTGCGCGCGCCCGATGCAGCGCCACCGCGAGATACCGCACCGCTGTTGTTGCCGTGAATAATGATACCGCGTGGCTGGCCGCCACCCATGCACTATGTTTTCCGGAAAGCCGCGGCTGGAGCGTACAGGAATTTGCAGCCCTGACGGACGCAAAGGGCGCGCATCTGATCAGCCGGGCGCAGGGTTTCGCGCTGGCCCGCGCGGTGCTGGATGAGGCCGAGGTTCTGAGCATCGCCGTGCTGCCTGAGGCCCGCCGGCGCGGGGTGGGCAGGGAAATGCTGGCGGCGCTGGAAATGCAAATGACAGGGGCCGGTATCCGAAAGGTTTTCCTGGAAGTATCGGAAAATAACCCAGCGGCGGTGGCGCTGTACTATGGGGCTGGCTATCGTGAAACCGGGCGTCGCAGCGGTTATTACCGGGCCGGTGACGCTGGCGCTCAGGATGCATTGATTCTGTCCAAATTGCTATTCTGACTACAAATTCCAGCCATTTTGGGCGCTCAACAGCCTATTTTTTGGACCAAATGGTAAAACATACACCCAAGGGGGAGAATCCTATTGACCCTCCCCTTGTGCATCGGCCTTAATACCGGATGATCTGAATTGATCTGCTCGCTTTCACGTGGGGCACCGGCATAAACCGCCCGCCCCCGATCAACCAACTGGGAGAAAACCATATGACCCTTATGCAGAAATTTCTTGGCGCAACCGCGACATTGGCACTGAGTGCCGGGGCCGCGCTTGCAGAGCCTGCCATCATCTTTGACCTTGGCGGCAAGTTCGACAAATCATTTAACGAAGCTGCTTTTGGTGGCGCGACGAAATGGGCTGAAGAAACCGGCGAAACATTCCGTGAGATTGAACTGACATCCGAAGCTCAGCGTGAACAGGCCCTGCGCCGGTTCGCTGAAAACGGCAACAACCCGATTGTGATGACCGGATTTGCTTTTGCGACTGCCCTGGAAGCCGTAGCCGCGGATTTCCCGGATACAAAGTTTGCCATCATCGACATGGTGGTGGATCAGCCAAACGTGCGTTCAGTTGTGTTCAATGAACATGAAGGTTCCTATCTTGTGGGTGTTGCCGCTGCTTTGGCGTCAAAATCAGGCACCGTCGGTTTTGTCGGTGGCATGGACATCCCGCTGATCCGTAAATTTGCCTGTGGTTACGTTCAGGGCGTTAAATCCGTCAATGCTGGCGCGACTGTGATCCAGAACATGACGGGCACAACGCCTGCTGCATGGAACGACCCGGTTAAGGGTGGTGAGATCACCAAGGCGCAGATCGCACAGGGTTCTGATGTGGTTTACGCAGCTGCCGGTGGTACCGGTGTTGGGGTTCTGCAAACTGCAACCGATGAGGGCATCCTGTCCATCGGTGTGGACAGCAACCAGAACTACCTGCATCCGGGTTCAGTGCTGACATCAATGCTGAAGCGGGTTGATGTGGCGGTTTATGACGCCTTCACCGAAGGTGAGAACCTGACAACCGGCTTTAACGTGCTGGGTGTTGCCAATGGCGGTATTGATTACGCGGTGGATGAATATAACGCCGAAATCTTTACCCCTGAAATTGCGACTGCAGTGGCAGCCGCAAAGGCCGGTATTCTGGACGGTTCCATCAAGGTTCACGACTATATGTCAGATAACAGCTGCCCGGTAATGTAATCCCAATGGGTGGGGAAAACACAACGGGGCGTCCGGATACGGTCGCCCCAGCCATTGAACTTCGCGGCATATCAAAGGCCTTCGGGCCGGTGCAGGCGAATAAAGATATTTCAATCTCAGTTGCACAGGGCACTGTGCATGGGATCATCGGCGAAAATGGCGCGGGGAAATCCACGCTGATGTCGATTTTATATGGCTTTTACAAAGCCGATGCCGGGGAAATTTTTATCTCCGGACAAAAAACCGAAATTCCCGATAGTCAGGCGGCGATTGCTGCGGGCATCGGCATGGTGTTCCAACATTTCAAACTGATCGACAATTTTTCGGTTCTGGAGAATGTCGTGCTGGGGGCCGAGGATGGCCCGATGCTGAAAAGCTCACTTGTGAAGGCGCGCAAGACTCTGACCGAACTGGCCGAAGAATATGAGCTGGATGTTGATCCGGATGCGTTGATCCAGGATCTGTCTGTCGGGCACCAGCAACGGGTAGAGATTTTAAAGGCACTGTATCGTCAGGCCGATATTCTGATTCTGGATGAGCCGACGGGGGTTCTGACCCCGGCTGAGGCGGACCATCTGTTTCGGATATTGCGCAACCTGAAGGCCGAGGGCAAAACCATTATCCTGATTACCCATAAGTTACGGGAAATAATGGATATTACCGACACGGTATCGGTGATGCGACGTGGTGAGATGACGTCAACGGTGAAAACCGTTGATACGTCGCCTGAGGATCTGGCCGAACGGATGGTGGGGCGCAAAGTTCTGCTGAGCGTTGAGAAAACACCGCCAAAAATTGGCGCGACAATCCTGAAGGTCGACAACCTGCGGGTGGTGGATGAGGCCGGTGTTGAACGGGTCAAGGGCATTTCGCTGGAAGTGCGGGCCGGGGAAATATTGGGCATTGCCGGGGTGTCCGGTAATGGCCAATCCGAGCTGCTGGCGGTGCTGGGCGGCTATATGAATGCAACGGGGTCAATCAGCGTCAACGGCACGGAAATTGATCTGACGGGCAAAGCATCCGATGGTCAGTCGCGCCGGGCGCGCGGCATTGCCCACGTGCCAGAGGATCGCCAGTCAGAAGGACTGGTGATGGATTACATGGCCTGGGAAAACGTGGTATTCGGCTATCACCATGATCCGGCCTATCAGAAAAACCGGTTGCTGATGGATAACGTGGCGATCCGGGCCGACACCGAAGCCAAGATGGAACGTTTTGATGTGCGCCCGCCGCATCCGCGCCTGCAGGCCAAGAATTTTTCCGGTGGCAACCAGCAAAAGATCGTATTGGCGCGGGAAATTGAACGCAATCCGGACCTGTTACTGGTGGGTCAGCCGACCCGGGGTGTGGATATTGGTGCGATTGAATTTATCCACCAGCAGATCGTCGCCTTGCGCGATCAGGGCAAGGCGATTTTGCTGGTAAGTGTTGAGCTGGAAGAAATCATGTCACTGTCGGATCGAATTGCGGTGATGTTTGACGGCCATATCATGGGCGAACGTGATCCGGGCCAGACCGACGAAAGAGATCTGGGCCTGTTGATGGCCGGGGTCAACGATCAGCAAGGGGCTGCCTGATGGATAAAATGCCAAGATGGGCCGACATCTTTTTGGTGCCGTTAATCAACCTTGTGCTGGCGTTCTTTGTTGCCGGGCTGGTGGTTTTAGCCATCGGTCAAAACCCGTTTGATATGATCTATTTCATGGTCAAGGGGGCGCTTGGATCAACATCTGGTATCGGGTTTACGCTGTATTACGCGACCAACTATATCTTTGCAGGGCTGGCGGTGGCCATTGCTTTTCATGCCCGCCTGTTCAACATCGGTGGTGAAGGTCAGGCCGGGGTTGGTGGCATCGGGGTGACCATTGTGCTGCTGGCATTTGACTGGCCGCACTGGACCATTGCCCTGCCCGCCGCGATCATTGGCGGGGCGATTTTCGGGGCGGCATGGGCCGCGATACCGGCCTATTTGCAGGCCAAACGTGGCAGCCATATCGTTGTGACCACCATCATGTTCAACTTTATTGCCGCGGCAATACTGGGGTATTTGCTGAACGGTATTCTGAAAAGCCCGCTGTCGCAAAACGCGGAATCCCTGGGCTTTCCGCCGGGGGCGCATCTGCCAACAGCCAGTGAAGTGCTGGCGCCGCTGGGCATCGCGTTTTCCAAAAGCGCGCCATTGAATATCAGCTTTCTGCTGGCGCTGTTTTGCGCATGGGGGCTGTGGATGCTGCTGTGGCGCACGCGGCTGGGCTATGAAATTCGTGCCTTTGGCCACAATGAAAAGGCCGCGACCTATGCCGGTATTTCGGCGGTTCGTGTCACCATCATTGCGATGCTGATATCGGGTGCACTGGCGGGCATGCTGGCCATCAATGTGGTGATGGGGGAACAGGAACGCCTTATTGCCGGGTTTGTTGAAGGCGCCGGATTTGTTGGTATCGCTGTGGCCCTGATGGGGCGCAGCCATCCGTTTGGCATTGTGCTGGCGGCATTACTGTTTGGCATGCTGACCCAGGGCGGATTTGAGCTGTTATGGGAAATGCCGGCCATTTCCAAGGAAATGGTGCTGGTCATTCAGGCGCTGATTATTCTGTTTACCGGGGCGCTGGACAATATGGTGCGCGAACCGCTTGAGCGGTTGTTTATCCGGATGAGAAAGGCGCAAAGCTGATGGATACCGTGCTGCAAATTCTGTTGACCATGGACATGTCGATCCGGCTGTCGGTGGTTCTGTTGCTGGCCTGTCTGGCGGGTCTGTTTTCTGAACGCGCCGGGGTGGTTGATATCGGGCTTGAAGGTAAAATGCTGATCGCGGCGTTTTTTGCCGCTGTGGTTGCCTATGAAACTGGAAATGCCTGGCTGGGGGTGCTGGCCGGTTGCGCGGCATCTGTCAGTTTTTCGATGATCCATGCTGTGGCGTCGATCACCTATCGCGGCAATCAGCTGATTTCCGGGGTCGCGGTGAATTTTCTGGCGTCGGGTCTGACGGTGGTGATGGGCAATGCCTGGTACAAAAAGGGCGGCCAGACACCGACGCTGACCGAAGGCGGGCGGTTTTACGATATAACCCTGCCCTTTGCCGATTTTTTCCAGAATTTACCCATGCCCGGCCCGGTCTATTCAGAACTGATCTCCGGCCACAAATCCATTGTTTATCTGGCCTATCTGGCGGTGCCGCTGTCATGGTGGGTGCTGTACCGCACCCGTTTCGGGTTGCGGCTGCGTGCTGTGGGCGAAAACCCGGCCTCGGTTGATACGGCCGGTATTTCAGTGGTGCGCATGCGGTTTCAGGCGCTGATCATTGCCGGTGTGCTATGCGGTATTGCCGGGGCTTATCTGTCCACAGCGCAGGCCGCGGGCTTTGGTAAGGAAATGACCGCCGGGCGCGGATTTATCGCGCTGGCGGCGTTGATTTTTGCCAAGTGGCGACCGTGGCAGGCCATGGGCGCTTGCCTTTTGTTTGGTTTCCTTGAGGCGATATCGAACCTTTACCCGAATATTGATGTCTTTGGGCTGTTCACCATACCGGTGCAATTCACCCAGGCGCTGCCCTATATTCTGACCGTTGTCATTCTGGCCGGTTTCGTAGGGAAAGCGATCCCACCCAAGGCGGTGGGCGAACCCTATGTCAAAGAACGTTGAAAAGCTTACCCAGCTAATCCAATCCCGCGCCGGTTCGGCGCCAGTTCAAATCGGGCTGGTGCTGGGGTCCGGGCTTGGGCATCTGGCGGAAGCGGTTGACGGGGTTGCAATTGATTATACAGACCTGCCGGGATTTCCCCATGCAAGCGTGTCTGGCCACAATCCAAAACTGGTAATCGGTGATCTGGAAGGCGTGCGGGTTGCTGTGTTTGGGGGGCGCGCACATTATTACGAAAGCGGGCGCGGGGATGCGATGCGCCTGCCGCTTGAAACACTGAAATCTCTGGGGGCGGGTGCGCTGATCCTGACCAATGCAGCCGGTTCTATGCGCAGCGATATTACCCCCGGCGATCTGATGTTGCTGACAGACCATATTAACTTTTCCGGGCTAAACCCGCTGATCGGCGAACCGACCGATGCCCGGTTTGTGCCGATGAAAGACGCCCATGATCCGGAACTGCGCCTGGCCCTGAAGGCAAGCGCAACAGCCGTGTCTGTCGATCTGGCGGAAGGTGTTTACGCTTGGTATTCCGGCCCGTCTTTTGAGACCCCGGCGGAAATAAGGGCGATCCACATGCTGGGCGCGGACGCTGTTGGCATGTCAACAGTACCGGAAGTAATTCTGGCGCGCTTCCTGGGACTGCGGGTTACCGCAATCTCCTCGATCACCAATATGGCGGCTGGGCTAAGTGACGAAAGTATCAGCCACGAACACACCAAAGCCATGGCCCCCATAGGGGCGGTAAAACTGGAAAGAATACTGCGTCATTTTTTGCAGAATTACAGCGGTTGACGGACCTAATTTCTGCGCCGGGTAGACAAAACATTCAAAATTTGTGATATGACATTACCCAGAGTCGTTCTCGCTCCGATTTGTCGCAGCCTTTAGCACTATTTGCGGATCGGATACCGTTATATGGACGCCTTTCTAACCTGTTGACAGATGGTCCGATATGCAGATTTACCTGCCCATTGCCGAAGTTTCCGTAAACGCCTTCCTTTTGTTGGGATTGGGGGGCCTTGTTGGCATCCTGTCCGGCATGTTTGGGGTTGGTGGCGGCTTTTTAATGACGCCATTACTGTTCTTTATCGGCATTCCACCGGCCGTGGCTGTGGCCACCGAGGCCAACCAGATTGTCGCTTCGTCATTTTCCGGGGTACTGGCACATTTCAGGCGTAAGAATGTTGATCTGCGCATGGGAACGGTGCTGCTGATTGGCGGTTTGATCGGTGCGGCATTGGGTGTGCAGCTGTTCAATACGCTGAAATCCATGGGCCAGGTCGATCTGCTGGTGAAGCTGTCCTACGTTATTTTTCTGGGCATTATCGGCAGCCTGATGTTTGTCGAAAGCCTGCGGGCGATTTACCAGTCGGGTAAATCCGGTGCCGCGCCCAAGCGCAAGAAACACAACTGGGTGCACAATCTGCCGTTCAAGATGAAGTTTCGCACGTCGGGGCTGTATATTTCGGTGATCCCACCGGCAATTATTGGTGTTCTGGTGGGGATACTGGCGGCGATCATGGGGGTTGGCGGTGGTTTTGTCATGGTGCCGGCGATGATTTATCTGCTGGGCATGCCAACCCGTGTGGTGATCGGCACCTCACTGTATCAGATTATTTTCGTCACCGCATTCACAACCCTGTTGCACGCTACGACCAATTTTACCGTGGATATGGCGCTGGCAGTGCTGCTGTTAATCGGCGGTGTCATTGGCGCGCAGATTGGTACCCGGATCGGCGTTCATCTGAAGGCCGAACAATTGCGGATATTACTGGCAATACTGGTGCTGGCGGTCTGTGGCAAGCTGGCGCTGGACCTGCTGTTACAACCTGCTGAATTGTACTCTCTTGGTGCAGGGGGTCACAAATGATCCGCGTATTTTTCCTGTTAATTGCCTTTGCCCTGCCCTTGCAGGCTGAGGAAGTTGTTGCTGGGCTGTCACAGAACCGTATCGCGATTACCGCAAATTTTGACGGTTCGGAAATTCTGATTTTCGGCGCCGTTAAACGTGATGCACCGGCCCCGGAAACTGAACCTTTGCAAGTCATCATCGCCGTCTCTGGTCCATCCGAGCCGATTACGGTGCGGCGCAAAGAAAAGCGCCTTGGCATATGGGTTAACGTGGATTCAGTTGAAGTGGACGAAGCACCCAGTTTTTATTCAATTGCCACCACGGCGCCGTTTACCGACGTGATATCGGATGAAGCGGATCAAAGTTTTCAGGTTTCGATCCCGCGTGCGATCCATTCGCTGGCGGCGGACCCTACAATCAGTGATGCCAAAAGCTTTACAGAGGCACTTATCCGCATACGCACTAAGGCCGGTCTTTATCAAATGAACCCGGGTACGGTGGTTCTGGATGAAGAAACTCTTTTTCAAACTTCGGTTTCCCTGCCCTCAAACCTGACGGAAGGCGCCTATACAGCGCGCATTTTTCTGACCCGCGGCGGTGAGGTGGTGGATGTGTTTGAAACAAATATTGACGTTCAGAAGGTCGGAATTGAAAAATGGCTGTTTTCCCTGGCACATGAAAAACCCTTGATCTACGGGCTGTTATCTTTGTTCATCGCCATCGTCGCTGGCTGGGGGGCCTCGGCAATATTCAGCTATTTCCGCCCCTGATTTTTTCTTTGTGGCAAATACTCAGCGCGCAGCGCCTGCGCGATCGCGCAGATAAAAAATTCTGCGAATTTTTTTCAACCGCGCCCAATAAAAGGCATCTTGGTTGCCATGATCGTCATGGTCTGCACATTGGCCGAAAGCGGTAAACCTGCCATCTGAAATACCGCCTCGGCGGCATGGTCTACATCCATTGTTGCTTGTAATTTCGCGTTCGGATCTTCCACCAGTGCGCGCTGTTCAGCTTCTTCGATCATTGCTGTTCTGGCGTTTCCAATATCGATCTGCCCGCAGGCGATATCAAATTCGCGACCGTCAAGTGACAACGATTTGGTCAAACCCGTTACCGCGTGCTTTGTTGTGGTGTAACATACTGAACCGGGGCGCGGTGTCTGGGCGGAGATTGAGCCGTTGTTGATGATCCGCCCACCTTGCGGGGACTGCGCGCGCATCTGGGTAAATGCCAGCCTAGCTGCATAGAACATGCCCGACAGGTTCAGGTTCAGAACCCGCAACCAGTCCTGCACATCAACCTTGTCAATCGTCACACTTGGCCCAAACATACCGGCGTTGTTGAACAGCACATCGAGACGCCCGGTTGACGCGATAAATCTGCTGAACACCGCAGCAAGAGCCTGGGCGTCGGTGACATCGGCCACCAGAACATGTGCGCCCGCGCTGGTTTTTGCCAGCTCTTCAAGGGGCGCAGGACGGCGGGCAATCAGGCCCACTTGCCAGCCTGCAGCTAGAAATTTCTTGGCCGTTGCCCGGCCAATGCCAGAGCTGGCACCGGTGATGATGATCGTTTGCGCCATGTTATGCCCCTTGATTTTCGACCTTTTGGGCGGTCAGTTGAAACTCTGCCGGACCACTGTTCAGGTCGGCGACCGACAGCGGGGATGTGGGCCGCGCCAGCCGGTTGCGCATGACCCAGAACAGCCGGTTCTGTGCACGGGTTATGGCGACATAGGTCAGGCGTTTCCAAAGCGGAATACCTGCCTCAACCATCCCGGCGCGGGCAGCCGCATAGATGTCAGGGGCAAATAATTGTACGTCCTGCCACTGCGAACCCTGCGCTTTGTGGATGGTCACCGCAGCCCCGTGCAAAAAAGCCGCCCCCATATTGGCGGCGTAGGGAATAAACGGTTCTTCTTCCCCCGGCAGTTCGATCTTAATGATCGACGCTGCGGATACCTGTGGGTCAAGCGCACCGAGCACATGCAATCGCGAAAACCCCGGCCGTTTCCCGGGGCCAAGGTAAATGACCTGCGCGCCCTTGATCAGCCCGCGTGCTTCCAGATCAACCCGGCGTTTGCGGTGTTTCAGGGGCAGTTCGATACCGTCACAAATCAGGGGTTCCCCCGGCAACAATTCGTTTTCGGGCGCACTGAAGGCCCCGCGAAATGCCTGTATCAGGCGAACCCGGGTAACATTGCGCCAGACCAGAACCGGTGAACGTGCCATCATATCGGCCTCAACCCGGCCGGCCAGAACCACCCGGTCATCCCGGCTGGCAGCGGCTTCTACCATATGTTCAAAACCCTCAAATGTCAGACTGTCATCCGACAGGGCATGGGCCAGATCAAGGATTGGGTTGTCGCTGGATTGGCGATGGATACGGTCAAGCGTCAGAATTTGCGGGGCTGGCAGTTTTTCAAAAACCATGGTGCCTGATTGGTTGACCGGGGCCAGCTGCGCCGGGTCGCCGAACAGCACCAGTGTCGGAAATATATCCTTTAAGTCATTGAATTGTTTGTCATCCAGCATTGAGCTTTCATCGACAAAACCAATATCTAAAGGATCTTCACGACGTTTCCAGCCAATGATGAAATCGGACCCGCGCAGGCCCGCTGCTGCCAATGCGCCGGGAATTGATTTATGCGATTGGTAGAATGCATGGGCGCGGTCAAGGGCCATATCGGTCAGCCCTTCGATCACCGGACGCTCATCGCCGCCATCCAGCCACAGGGCAATTTTTTCATATTCCGGGTCATAGAGCGGGGTGTACAATATGCGGTGGATCGTGGTTGCGGGCACACCTTGCAAACGCAATACGCTGGCAGCTTTGTTGGTGGGGGCAAGTATCGCCAGTGTGCGCCGATCTTTGCGTTTTCGCCCTTCATAATCACCAGAGACGATATCAACCCCGGCCTCTTGCATGGCTTCGTAGAGGCGGGCAAGCAACATGGTTTTACCTGAACCGGCTTTCCCGATAACGGCCCTTACGTCTTCGTGTTCTTCTTGGTTTGGGGTCAGATGGCTTTCTTCCAGATCGACACCAGTTGCGCGTAAAAGATCGCTGATGCGGTCATAGGCTTCGGCCTGATCTTCGGAAAATTGAAAGGTTGGAACGCCCATGGGTGGGAACCTACAGGCAGGTGCAGGGGGTGGCCAGCGCCATTCAGCGACCGCCCCGATCTGGTGGGTCGGCTAAAGCGGGTCAGGCAAATTCGTCCTGCAATTCAGGCTGGAGGCTTTCGGCCTTTACAGAGTTCTGAAACCATTGTGCCGAAGTTGCGCGGGACACGCCCACGCGCTTCAAAATTGTCGGCCATGCGGCGGGATTCATTTCCCACAGACCAACACCTATTTCATCCGGCCCACGACCGGCGCGCCCTATCACATCCGGTTTGACACCCAGCATGCGATAGATCCGCTCCATCCGGGGATCAAAAACCCCCAGAAAATGCGACAGATGATAATTTTCCATAACCTCGCCTGCGCCCAGAACCAACGCGGCCGATACCTGCCGGCCGGCGTCTTTGGCCAGACAAAACCGGGTACATTCCCAAATCAGCGGGCTTTCGATATGCACACCATCTGTGAGGTGGGGAAAATGGTCGCTTACCATGGTCGGGCCAAGCGTGGGTAAAAACCGCATAGAGCCACCATGGCTGCCATCATCATTCTGCCAGATCACATAAAGCGGGTTCATGGCATCGTATTCATCATGTTCTTCCCCCGAAGCATCGACGCTGACCTGCCATTTCAGGCGGCGCGCAAACTGATCGGCGCGATCCTTAAACATTGAGCTGCGTAATTTCGGGAAATTCGCCAGTTCTCCGGCATAAAGATATCGTAGCATCACCTGCTCCATTTTTGGTCCGACACGGGACGGAACAGATAGGAAGCAAGTGTTACTGACTGACTACCAGGGCGGGCTATATGGTAATTTTTTGCGTGAGCGCCGTTTGGGGCGGGGCCAAAACCTAAACGACGATGATGCCAGAGCTAAGGGCGCGTGCGACCGCGTGGGTTGTATTAATCGCCCCAAGTTTATGGCGCGCGGCCTCTATATAGACGCGCAAGGTATGTTCTGAAATGCTAAGCTGATCCGCCGCCTGAGCGCGGCTGAACCCCTTGGCCAGATAGGTCATTGCACTTAGTTCCCGTGGCGACAGGCTTGCTGTTGGGGACGCTGATTCAGTTTCAAACTCTAACGCTTTTTTGTTGAATTCGTGGGCGATAACCATCAGATCGCGGGCATTTTTGTCTATAAATTCGCGCCAATCATCATCATTATTCGAGCTGTTTGTGGTGAACAGCGCAAACTGGCCCTTGGGCCCGCGCATGGGGACCGTATAGCCCTGGGTACCGACGCCGTATTCTATCGCCTCCAGAAAAAAGGCGCGCGCGGCCTTCGTCGTCCAATCCAATTGCTTCCAGTCAACCGGTGTAAATCTTTGAAAACAGCCAAAAATAACCGGATCCATTCGCAAATAGTCCATTTCGAGATATCGGTCGACCCATTCAGAACTATAGGTTCCGGCGCCGAACCGTTCACCGGCGCTGTTCACCCAGTGATAGACGATGTGAGAAACCTGGTAGTGGTCCCGCAATTTTTCGGTTGCGGATTGCAGATCATGCAGCGCCTCAGCGCGTTGCAGATGTTCTATGAATTGATCCAGTGCTACCAAGTTCCCAATTCGCCAATTCCTGTGCGCCCCGTTCCTGGGACGAGATTTCTGCAGTTGCGACAAGGGCTGTATCTTCCAGCTGCCCGGCAAGTTTCGACATGCCGTTTTCAGTCGCAAATGACTTCAGATCTGCCAGTACTTCGATAATCCAATAATTTGTCATGCTAGTCTCTTTAATAATGGTTAACAAGAAGTAAACACAACTTTAGCATGTGCGAATAACTATGGAAATTCGCGAGTTTGTACTCCCCATAAATGGGGAGGGAACAACATATAATTGTATGTAATCTATTAACACACGTCCTTAGACGTGCAGAAAACTGTGGATAACTCGCTTTTGGTCACTGCGCAGCGAATCAGCTGCCCGGCCCGGCTTCCAGGACGTCTTCCAATGTGCGCAGCCCGGTTTTGGGTGCCTGAACCAACACGGCCATGTTGCCCGGCTTATGTTCATTCCTGCGCATTTTGACATGTGCCGCCGGGATTTCATCCCAGGGGAAAACCTCAGACATGCAGGGATCAATCCGGCGTTCAATCATCAGCTTATTGGCGGCCGCCGCCTGTTGCAGATGGGCAAAGTGGCTGCCCTGAATACGTTTCTGATGCATCCATAGATAGCGCGCGTCCAGTGTCAGATTATAGCCGGTGGTGCCGGCACAGATCACCACCATGCCGCCCTTTTTGCAGACGAACAGCGACACCGGGAACGTTGCTTCGCCGGGATGTTCAAACACCATATCAACATTGTTGCCCTTGCCGGTGATGTCCCAAATCGCTTTGCCGAATTTGCGCACCTCGGTGAACCAGTCTTTATATTCAGGTGTGTTCACCGTTGGCATCTGGCCCCAGCAATTGAAATCTTTTCGGTTGATGACGCCCTTGGCCCCCAGATCCATGACAAATTCGCGTTTGTCTTCGTTGGAAATGACACCGATCGCGTTGGCCCCGGCGGTGTTGATCAATTGAATGGCAAAAGAACCCAAACCGCCCGAAGCACCCCAGACCAAAACGTTCTGACCGGGTTTAAGTTCATGGGGGTGGTGGCCAAACAGCATCCGGTAGGCGGTGGCCAGTGTCAGGGTGTAACAGGCGCTTTCTTCCCATGTCAGGTGTTGTGGGCGCGGCATAAGCTGTTGCGCCTGTACCCGGGTAAACTGAGCAAATGAGCCATCGGGGGTTTCATAGCCCCAGATCCGCTGGCTGGGGGAAAACATCGGATCCCCACCGTTGCATTCTTCATCATCGCCATCGTCCTGATTACAGTGGATCACCACCTCATCACCGACTTTCCAGCGCTTTACTTTATCGCCCACCGCCCAGACGATGCCCGAGGCATCCGAACCGGCGATGTGGTAGTCGGCTTTGTGGATGTCAAACGGGCTGACGGGGATGCCAAGGCCAGCCCAGACGCCATTGTAATTCACCCCGGCGGCCATCACCAGAACCAGCACGTCATGGCTGTCGATTGGTGGAGTTTCAACGGTTTCCACCTGAAACGACTGATCCGGTTCACCGTGGCGTTCGCGCCGGATTGCCCAGGCAAACATTTTCGCCGGTACATGGCCCATCGGCGGGATTTCCCCGATCTGATACAGATCTTTTTTAACTGCGGTCTGGCTGTTTTGATCGCTCACGGGGTGGCTCCTGCAAGATTTGCCGCAATGCAGAATCGCCGCGACATTCCCGTCAATTATAGTCGGGACGGTAACATTGCAACACAAGTTAGCGGTATTTTGTAACTTTATAACCGAGCAGTTGCAGCAATTCAAATACGTCAGCTGTGTCAGCCTAGAATAAATGCGCTATCGTGTTGGCGTAATATACCACAAGATTACGTTCTTTTTCATTCACCTGAACACCTTGTGCATCCTCAGTGATCATTTTTCGCATCAGCAGATGGTTCAGGGCAACGTTTATTTCTTCTTCCGGGACACCGTGCTTGGGGCGGATATGGGCACCGCTGTCCTGCAGTTTCTTACGGTATTCGCAGGCCAGATCAATCAGCGACTGACGATCCAATGGTCCTGTGCTGTTTAGCAGGCAATAACACACCAAAGGCAGCGGCAGCACCGGAACCACGGCGCGGATGCGTTTCATCAGTTCCCTGCCGATATTTTTCGTCTGGTCGCCGCGTTTACCTTTGGAGAATTCCGCAAGCGAAAGCGGCTCTCCAAAGCTGACCGCCGCGTAGCCAAAGCGCAGGAAGCCGCCGGTCAATCGCTGGTACAGGTGCTTGAACAGGTACCGCACGGCCGAAGTCCAGCGAAACCGAAATTTGCGCACACCGGCATCCGCGGCCGCAACCAACACGCGGTCTTCAAACACCCGGTCATAGTTAAGTGCGACGGGAACAAACGACACATCACGGCCACTTTTAGGGTCAAAATCCGAGACGATATAGTTCAGCAGCCCCAGTTTGGGGTCGCCAACCTTGCCATTCAGACTAAGCCCGCCTTCCGGAAATACCGCCTGCGCCACCCCGCCCGCCGTGGCCAGTTGCACATAACGTGCCAGTACCCGGCGGTAGAGATCGTTGCGCGATTTACGCCGGATAAAATAGGCGCCCATGGCCTTGATCAGCCGGGACAGCGGCCAGACACGGGCCCATTCCCCCACCGCATAGGACAGCGCCGAACGTTCAGCCGCCAGATAGGTGACCAGCACATAATCCATGTTGGAACGGTGGTTCATAATAAAAACCACGGTTGAATCGGGGTTAATTTTGGCAATGGCACCGGCATCAAAATAGCCCAGGCGCACCCGGTAAAAACCCTGACTGATCCAGCGGGCAAGTTTGATGGCAATGCCAAAATAGGCGCTGGCACTGAAGGATGGCACGATTTCGCGGGCGTATTTCTGGGCCTCCTGAAAGGCGACATCTTCGGGTATTCCGGCCTCTTTTGCCCGCGCTGTCACCGCCTCCATCACCTTTGCATCATAGCTAAGACGTTGGATCATATCGTGGCGGCGCGCCAGTTTGAACGGCTCAATCGGGCGTTCCAGCCGTTCATTCAGACGGGCAACGACGCGCTCCATCCGCCGCCGAAAAAACCAGCGCACGGATGGCAACAGGAAATGCGACAGCGCTGTCACGGCAGCAAACGCCAGTATGAGAACCAGTAACCATAGGGGAAGTTGCACCGTTTGAAACATCTGTGCACCGTGACAGGTAATCAGCCCGGGGTAAATCCGACCCTGAGATAATGACATCCGTGGCACAAACACACCATATTATTGCCAATGTGGCCTGATTTACCCCTGCGAATTGAATTTGGTGCAAAGTTTTTTGCAGTATTCAAACGAAAAGGAGAAGACATGGTACTTAGGCGACAGATATTAGCAGCAGTGGCCGCCGCCACGATGGCTGCAATCACCGCGGCCCCGGCATTTGCGCAGGACCGGCGTGTGACAATTGTAAATAACACCGGCTTTACCATTGTTCGGTTTTACGGATCGAATAAGGGCTCAGATTCCTGGGAAGAAGACATTCTGGGGGACAACGTTTTAAAGTCAAAATCCCAGGTCACAATCAATTTTGACGATGGCACCGGCTATTGCAAGTTTGATTTTCGGGCCGAATTTAATGATGGTGACGTTCTGGTTCAGAAAGATATCAACATCTGCGATATTGGTACGTTTACCTATAACTGATACCGACATCGCAAAAAACAGGCGCGTCCGGTTATCCGGAGGTGCCTTTTTTTATGCACCCGAGCCGGGGCTATTGCCGCAGTGCAGAAATTCTGCTTAAAACCTTATTGCGCAACGGCGCTGTAATTTAGAATTATCTTGCCCAACGGAATGTCGATAATGAGCGAACAAAAGAAATCCCGCCCCTGGCTGTTTCGCACCTATGCCGGGCATTCCACGGCCAGGGCTTCAAACGAATTATATCGGGCCAATCTGGCGCGCGGGCAAACCGGATTATCCGTGGCGTTCGATCTGCCCACCCAGACCGGATATGACAGCGATCATGTTCTGGCCAGGGGCGAGGTTGGCAAAGTTGGTGTTCCGGTCAACCATCTGGGGGATATGGCGGCGCTGTTTGACGGCATTCCGATACAGCAGATGAATACGTCGATGACAATCAATGCCACGGCGCCGTGGTTACTGGCGCTGTATATTGTCGCGGCAGAGCAGCAGGGCGCGGATATCGCGGCCCTGCAGGGCACGGTGCAGAACGATATCATCAAGGAATATCTGTCGCGCGGCACCTATATCTGCCCGCCGGAACCCAGCCTGCGGATGATCACCGATGTGGCCGCCTACACGCAGCAGCATTTGCCCAAATGGAACCCGATGAACGTGTGTTCCTATCATTTGCAGGAAGCCGGTGCGACGCCCGAACAGGAACTGGCCTATGCGCTGGCAACAGCGACAGCGGTGCTGGATGATCTGCGCGGTAAGGTTGACCCGGAACATTTCCCGGCGATGGTCGGGCGGATTTCGTTTTTTGTGAATGCCGGTATCCGCTTTGTCACCGAGATGTGCAAAATGCGCGCCTTTGTCGAGCTGTGGGATGAAATTACGCGGGAACGCTACGGTGTTGAAGACCCCAAATTCCGGCGGTTTCGCTATGGGGTGCAGGTTAATTCGCTGGGGCTGACCGAACAGCAGCCGGAAAACAACGTTTACCGCATTCTGATCGAAATGCTGGCGGTAACCCTTAGCAAAAACGCCCGCGCCCGGGCGGTGCAACTGCCGGCGTGGAATGAAGCGCTGGGATTGCCGCGGCCCTGGGATCAGCAATGGTCCCTGCGCATGCAGCAAATTCTGGCCTATGAAAGCGACCTGCTGGAATATGACGACCTGTTTGATGGAAATCCGGCTGTTTTGCGTAAAGTAGAAGCGCTGAAAGACGGCGCGCGCGCCGAACTGGCACAGATTGACGCCATGGGGGGGGCGGTTCAGGCCATTGAATATATGAAATCCCGACTGGTGGAGGCAAATGCCCAACGGATCGGGCGGATCGAAAGCGGGGAAACCACCATAGTCGGTGTGAACCGCTGGACCGAGGCCGAACCCAGCCCGTTAACGGCGGGGGATGGATCGATCATGGTAGCGGATATGGGCGCCGAGGCCGACCAGATCGCCCGGTTGAACGCGTGGAAACAAGCGCGCGATGAGACGGCAGTACACGCGGCCCTGTCTGCCCTTCGCGCGGCCGCCAATTCAGGTGACAACCTTATGGGCCCTTCAATTGAAGCAGCCCGCGCCGGGGCGACGACCGGGGAATGGGGCGATGTGGTGCGGGGTGTCTTCGGCCAGTACCGCGCACCAACCGGGGTGTCGATGTCTCCGTCAAACCAGACCGCAGGCCTGGATGAAATCCGCAAAGCGGTTGATGCAGTTTCCGATAAGCTGGGGCGCCGACTGAAGTTTCTTGTGGGCAAACCCGGTCTTGATGGCCATTCCAACGGTGCCGAGCAAATCGCCGTCCGGGCGCGTGATTGTGGCATGGATATCAGCTATGATGGTATCCGGCTGACGCCCGGTGAGTTGGTTGACGCGGCCCGTCGTGAGGGCGCCCATGTGATTGGTCTGTCGATCCTGTCGGGCAGCCACATCCCATTGATTGAAGAACTGCTCGGGTTAATTCGGTCTCAGGATATGGGGCACATACCGGTGATTGTCGGTGGGATCATCCCGGATAAAGATGCCGCAAAACTGCGCGAAATGGGTGTGGCCCGGGTTTATACACCAAAGGACTTTGAGCTGAACCGGATAATGACTGACATCGTAGATCTGGTGGCAAAAATAAATTAAGTCCTTTCTGCTTTTTTGAAATATCCCCGCCGGAGGCAAGCGCACCTGCAAGGTGCTAAACAAAATAGTCGCGCCGCAGGCGCGCCCGTTTGTAAATTCCGACTTGCGCATCCGCTCCAAACCCTACTATTTTGACCAATTGATAAATATCGGAGAACCACCCATGACATTCCATATTGGCGCGAAACCTGGTGATATAGCTGAAACCGTTCTGCTTCCAGGCGACCCATACCGGGCAAAATGGGCGGCGGAAAAGTTTCTGAAAGACGCGAAACTGGTCAATGAGGTGCGCGGCATGCTGGGCTTTACCGGCACCTATAAAGGCAATCGCGTTACCATTCAGGGTTCGGGTATGGGGATGCCGTCACTGTCGATTTATGTCAATGAACTGATCAAGGATTACGGCGCCAAAACCCTGATCCGCATTGGGTCGTGTGGCGCAATGCAGAAAAGCGTTGCGGTGCGGGATGTCATAATCGCCATGTCCACGACATCTGTTGCTACCCCGTCCAGCACGATTTTCCGGGAGCTTAATTTTTCACCCACCGCTGATTATTCATTGTTAAGTGCGGCGGTGATAGCCGCCGGCAAAATCGATGTTGGGGTGCATGTTGGCGGCATTTATTCATCCGATACCTTCTATGATGAGCGCCCGGACCTGACCAAGGAAATGACCCGCCATGGTATTCTGGGTGTGGAAATGGAAGCGGCTGAACTGTACACACTGGCGGCGCGATACGGCGTGCGGGCTTTGGCGGTTCTGACCGTTTCAGATCACCTGTTGACCGGCGATGCCCTGCCTGCGGATCAGCGGGAAACCAGTTTCGGGGATATGGTAGAAATCGCGCTGGAATCGGCGTTTGCCTGATCAGTTGCGCTTGCCCATTTTGGTTGAAACATAGGAATGTTCGTGCACATCCATGCCCGGACGCAAGGCCGGGTGGTCGCCATCAGTTTTGGTATAATCAGAGCGCGCGCCTGAGCCTTCAATAATCCGATTTGTCATGTTGAAAAGTCCGCAAATCTGTACTGCTTCAAACAGCGCATTCTTGCTCCAGACAATTATGCGATAACTTTTACCGAAAATTGGCCGGAAGATCAGTCTTCACCACGGCATTTTCAAAGCCCTATAGCTTGATAATAACAACTAGTCAGACCAAATTCCGCCTTACTTTCTTTTTAGTAAAATCCTTGTAGTAAAAATTAATTTTGGATAATTTGATGACCATTTCAACAAAACTATCGCTGACCCTTGTAATTAGTTTGTCAGGATGTGGCATAGGGGACGCCATTCAGGATCGATCAACTTTATCTGGTTTTTCTACCCCAAATGCCAGTGGGGTTATTTCTGCCGGGCTTACAAATACTATATCTGGTCTAGACACCGACGGATCGGGTGGTGGGTATGCCTACCAAGCCGGAGCGCTTTCAGGAGAAGGCTTGAAAGCCGTCGCCGGAATTATCCCGGGCACCAATGTCGGGGCCTTGCCAATATCGGGCGCCGCAACTTTGACTGGCACATTTGAAGTGGTAACCATCACGGGCATTTCGACCAGCGGTGATACAATATCCGGCATCGCGCTTACTTCATCAGGCGCGCTATCCCTAGATGTCGACTTCGGCAATGGCACCCTAACCGGCAGTTCCGGCTTACTGAGCGTTGACGGGAATTTTAGTTCGGCAAATCTTAATGGCACCGTAACCTACAATGGCGTTTCAGGAACCCTCGACGGGTTGGTTGGTGGAACGCAAACTGTGGGCGTGTTTCACGGGAACAATTTTGAAGCGATATATGCCGGTGGATTCATCGTAGACTGAGTCAGAAAACACCCGATAACCTCTGCTATTAAACCACCCGGTCCACCATCATTTTCTTGATCTCGGCAATGGCTTTGGCCGGG
>CAZETX010000001.1:164478-173019 GCA_964514925.1 uncultured Marinosulfonomonas sp. | reverse complement strand
TGGCGAAGTGGTAGCTTGTAAACCATGCCCAGAGTCAAACACATCACAATCGCCAGGTCTGAATATTTGGGGCATCAAGGCTACCCATGATCTTAACAAAACTGCTTGTTAGCACTGGGCGCATGGTCCATGCAACAAGGCTATTCAGGTTGAAAATTTTGAATTGCGGCTTACCCCAAAGCGGTACTAGGACGCGGCGGACCCACTGATTTTTGGGAAGTGCTTGAGGTACCTGTCGGAGCATTCCAAAAAGCCATTTACGATCAGCTCTTCTGTATCTTGGAAAACACTCTGCTCCCGGCCAGAAATTAGAAAATCTTCCTGTCCCTGCAGAATGGTCGCGCGTTTTTTGTCTTCACCATGGTCCCAGTTCTGACCTTGAACCTGCGCCTGATCCCGTTCCCAGAAATCACCTGCAAACTTGTAGTGTTTAATTAGAAAAGTGAAATCTGCACAAAATACGTTCCCCGAGCAATGTGCGTGAGAATATAGTTCAATATGTGGCGCGTTTCGAACAAGGCGGTGTGTTGTCAGACAGCAATTCTCGTCAAAAACCTCATTTCGGATACCGCCAAACATAAATTTAATCTTGTCGTTAGAAATGCGGTTATTCCTCAGGTACCAGGCAAACCCAATACCTTCCTTATCCTGGTAGTCGAATGAATTTATACTTTCGGTGCTATACAAATTAAATGCCTCGACGCTTGCCGGATAGGTCCAATCAGAGGTCTGCACCAACGTATATGGAGAGAATAGATCAAGTACCTGCCCGATTACGGCGTCAAATTTTTGAATATTACAGTATTCGATAATCTGCGAAATTTGTCGTCCTTCACCTCTGCTAAAAACAACAAGTTCATCACTGTCCACGAAAAGAAACCACCCGCCTTTAATCACCCGCCTAGCGATATGAGCCCGTAGTAAGCATTCATATTCTTTGGCCGGTAATCTGTTGGAATATACAGTAACATCCGGCTGTGTGGCTACGAGTTCCAATGTATTGTCTGTAGAGCCGTTATCAATAATGAGGAAATGCTTTACACCTATTGAACGGTGATGTTCCAAAAGGTGCTCTAGGTAATACTCGGCATTCTTTAGCAAACAGACCAGCGCAACTTCATTATCCTGCAGAACAATTTTCTTGGGTCCGGAAACATGTTTGGATTCCGTCGCCACTTTAATACTTCTCCAAAGGGAGGAAGTTTCTGCGGATACTTTTCTGGCTAACTTCTTAAGGAACAATCTCTTTGGCCTTTCGAATACTCTGCCTACTTCGTGTAATTTAAAATTTCTGAAGCGATACGGATACAGTTACTTATATTCTATCAGTGTTGCTTTCATGCCCCGCAGACGAGTCCAGCCGTAACTAATGGCCCCAACAGCTTCTGGTAATTTCCCAAGGGTCAAATAGAAAGCGCGGGCCCAATCGCTATCACGCAAAGCCAGTCTGACTATTTGTAGAGGCCAGGCCAGAAGCAGCAATATCGACCAAGGCGTAATCAACGCCCCCATAAGTGCTATGAAAGGCAGAAAAACGGCCCAAAACAAAGCTGATATGGTTTGCTTCACGCCATGTCGCTCTGGTTTAGCACCATGCATGGCAGTACCTTCAGCGAAGGCGAAGCCTGCTCGTTTATTTCGTTTCCACCATTGCCAAAAATGTAGGATTTCCGCGTCATGTAAGGTTGCTTCGGCATCCAGACGCCAGATTTTCCAATTCAAAGCTCGCATCCGAAGACATAGTTCGGGTTCTTCCCCGGCAATAAGATCAGGGTTAAAGCCCTTGACTTGCTGAACTGCGGCTGCCCGCATCAAGGCATCACCGCCGCAGCTCTTCGCTTCTCCTACTGGTGTGTCCCATTCCTGATCTATCAAACGGTTATAGACTGATGCTTCCGGAAATCTTTCCCGTCGGCGGCCACAAACCACCGCTACATCCGAGTGGGAATCAAGAAATGTGCGAGCCATCTTGATCCACTCTGGCTGCAACTCACAATCGCCATCGATGAACTGCACATAATGGGGTGGATGCTGCCTTTGCATAAGGTAGTCAAAACCTGCATTTCTTGCTTTGGCTGCGGTAAAAGGCTTGAGTGACTCTATCGAAACCAACTCAGCGCCAGCATTAAGAGCTGCCTTCTGACTGCCATCGTCAGATCCACTATCAACATAGACTACGGATTTAATTTGATTTGTGGCGGAGTTTAAACAACGCACAAGACGTTGCCCTTCGTTACGGCCAATAATAACAATACTGATATGCTGTAAATCCGTCATAATATGTATTTGCCGGCTCCAAACCATTTGTTGGCGAACTGGCGTTTGCCTCAGCTCTAAATTTAGTTAATCTGCTCTGGCTGCCAAATTAGTGAACTCTTATCTACTTCCGGGAATCTGGGCAAAGCGGGTATAGCGACTTTCCCGCTGTAATTTCTGTTCGCTGACTGTTTCTTTTTCGTGCAGTTTTGCCGGGCCAAGTTCAAGTCGTCCCCAAATAGCGCCTGCAAGTATCCATGTAAGAGGCGTTACAGTTGCGTTTGGAATAAGGTCGATCAGGTTTGCAGTCAATATGAGGATAAGGACGGATGTCTCAGGCTCAATTTTAATTTTTCGCTGTCTAAAGGCGGCTATAATTATGGGTGCACAGAGAAGACCAAATTCGGCAATATAACGTGCCCAGCCGCCGACACCCATAATAATAACCCAGTACCCATCAGGGGTGCTTTGCTCTCTTCCGTATTGATTAAATACGGCATTTCTACCCCATCCGGCCCACCCGAAATATGGCCGTTCACGGGCGTGCGTCAACAGTTGATCTTCGTTATCAAGCCTGAACTGTAAAGACCCAGCGCGTTCGCTATCAATGCTTTCGGCCCAGCCGACCAGCTGTTCAACTGGAATAAATCCTCCGGCCCTTAAGGCGGGATAAGTCATAACCAATACAGCTATGCCTGCACATATAAGGATTTGGAAGCGTGGTTTAAGGAAAAGAACACATGGCAATAGCAATATCGCAATGACCAATGCGCCAAGTGATTTGGTCAACACCAATGTTAAGAGAAGCCACAGGCCAAACCCAAAGTATTTAGCTTTTTGACTTTTTGTCTGCATCCGGCCAAGACCGGCGGCGGCTAAGACTGTGCAGGTGAAAAATATTGAAACCCACAGGCCATGTTGTAGAAAAACGATAGGTCTATAGCCATTCCCCCTCACGTGCTGAATCCAACTATGCGGGAAAAAACCATACACTATATTACTGAGCTGAGGCGACATCCGGATTTCGTATAAAGCCAGAATAGAATAAAAAAGTCCGGCAAATACAAATGCATAAAGAAGTGTCTTGTTCTGTTCCGGATAGGCAAGATACTTTCGCGCTAAGAAAAATGGTATCAGGGCCATAAGGTACCCGAGTATCATAGAAAATGCGTCATATGGGCGTAAACCCGGCAGGGTGAGAGGCCCATAGCTCAATGGGTCCGTATTTGTCATAGTGGTTGGAAATACCCCCACAATAAGTATAAAGAGCAACGTTTTTGGTAAGATCCCCTTTGGCAGCCAGCCTTTCAGGGATGGGGATTTGAACTGCCCCACACCCAGCAAGATCAGTAGAAAAAGAGAAGTGGCCGGAATGGTATCTTTTTCAAATGCCGGAAGCAGCGGAAAATCGAAAGAAATTTGTTCCGGCAGCAGCAAATACCCTGCAAAGATAACGACAATTATAGCTGTTGGAGTGGTTTTTTTAAGAAGAAGTATCGCGACAACAAACGGCCAACTCAATAAGGCAATATTTCCAAACATGGTGCTCCACTATATGTCCAGTGTAAATCTGTGTTCCAGCCTTTAAGGGAGACCACAAAAGCAGGGTAACCGACGCTGGTGTTCAGATCAACAATAAGACCAAGACTGCGGCCAGTACATTGCGGAAGTTGGTCTTTTTTAGGCCGTTCTTTAAACTTTGTAACAACTTTTGACCCGGGTCTTTAAACTTTGTAACAGCAAAAATCAGCGTTCCCAAAGCCGATCACCCGGCAAATCGCCAGATGGTCTGACAGCCACCAGTGACCAGGTTCATATTTGCGCGGGCCGGTTCTTTTGCACGTATCGTAATTTTGCAATTGTTGACGATCGTTGGTTTTGAAAGGTGCTGCATTGTTTTAACCACCGGATTTTACAGATGCTTGCGATCAACTGCCCCTTGATCCAAGCAACAATTCCATAAATACCACGCACATGATGGGATTGTTTCTGAGTTGTGAACCGGACCACTGATATCTGGTTATTCGATATCCCTCTGGATAGATTATCCAAACAGGTTTGACAGGTACGCGAAAGGTTTCAGGCATGGCAGGTGAGGCCGCATATCGGAGTTTTCTTGGTCTACGCTATTTCGCGTCCCTGAACGGGGTGCGGTGTCTAAGTGTTGGTGCGGTGCTTTGGCACCACAGCCCTTCATTTGATCCGGGTGAAGAGCCACTGCTGTTGCTTAACCGGGGGTTTCTGGGGGTGGACCTTTTCTTTGTGCTCAGCGGCTTTTTGATCACCACGCTGCTGTTGCGCGAGGAGGCCCGCAATGGGCGAATTTCGATTACCGGTTTTTACTGGCGTCGGGCCCTGCGCATTCTGCCAGTTTATTTCCTGTTGGTGACAGCGCTGTCAATTTATTACATCTGGATAAAGGGAGAGGTTCAATATGGGCCTTTGGTCCCCTATTATTATCTGTTTATTGCAAATTTTCTGACCACAGATATTCCGCTGCTGGCCCCGACCTGGTCGTTGTCGGTAGAAGAACAATACTATTTGATCTGGCCGCTGACCATATTGCTAAGCCTGAGTTTTGCCCGGGCGAGGGGTTGGATTTTGCTGCTGGCAATCGGGTTTTCTGCTGTCGCCCAGCAGTGGGGTATGTGGCCGGGGCCCTTTAAAACCGAATATGCGCTTTGGGAGTTGCCGGGGGGCGCGTATGAAGCGGTCTTGCTTGGTTCGCTGCTGGCGGTGATACTAAATGCCCGCCAGGGATTTTCCTGGCTTTGGTATCTGCTGCACCGTCGCTGGACACCCGTGGTTCTATTCCTGGTATTTTTAGCCTTGTTAGAGACGCTTCCTGTAAATTTGACCGGCTGGCCGCAACTTGTATTACATTTGAACATGACATTATTTCTGGCCTCGCTGGTGATACGTGAAGACCATGTGTTACGCCCGTTGCTAAGTTTTGCCCCGATCGCGCGAATTGGGGTGATCAGCTATGGTGTCTATCTTTACCACCTGATTGGCCTGGATTTCGCGACGCGGGTATTGGCGCGTCTGGGAATTGGTGCGGAGAACATGGATATCTGGATCAGCCTGACCTATGTGCCGGTGACCATTCTGATTGCGGAGGTGAGTTTCCGCACACTGGAGCGGTTTTTCCTGTCTATGAAGACCCGGTAGCCGGCCGGTAACACCGATATTAAGTCATTGAAAGTTTGGCGCCGTTTTTATCTGCAGTAAATTGGGAATGTTTCGCATACGAGACATTTTGATGATTGAAACAAAAAAGGCCCGGGCGGTTTCCAAACCGGCCCGGGCCTTTTCCTTTAGAATGCGCTTAAACGATCAGGCGACCATTTCGTCTGCATATACATCATCCAGGTAGAGCTGGGTTGCCAGATCGTCGCTAAGGGTGTCGTGACCAGCTGTCAGCGCCTCCCAGAGGGCGGCGGCATCGGCTGAGTCCATGTCAGTCTCTTCGCCTTCAGTGGCCAGGGTAATGCTGCCATTGCCTTGGCCGGGTGCTGTTAGCTGAACCGACAGGGTGTCGGTGGTGTAATCAATGACCAGATGCGCGTCCTGGTTGCCGGCCAGACCGATCAGGTTGATATCACTGAGTTCCCCGATCATTTCGTCAACGGCGATCAAATCATAGGTACCAGCAGAGCCATTCAGGGCAGTGATATCTATTTCAAGCGATCCCAGCCCAAGGTTAACCCCCGAGGCAATGTTCGGGTTGTCGCCCATGGCACCGGTTCTGAATTCTTCAATTGTTGCGAAGCCTTCGCTATCGGCGCTGAAGGACAGGGTGCCGCCCTCTTCAAGGCGCAGAACACCGGTATCGCCCAGCGCACCGTCAAAACCGACGCTGGCACCAGAGCCATCGACCGAAATCGACGAACCGGCCCCGATGTCATAGGTCGCACCATCGGAAGCAAGTACGCTTTGGCCATCAGAGATGGTCAGTGTGGTATTCCCGTCCATGAACCCGGTATTGACGAACCGCCCACCGGCAACGTCAATTTCCAAGAGGTCTGTGTCGGCATAGCCGTTCATCCAGACCTGACCGGCGTTAAAGATATTGAGTGACGCGCCATTTTCGCCAGCCTGTGTATTGCCTTCTACGGTCAGCCTTCCATAGCCGACTGTCAATTCGCCGCCTGAGCCAAAATCAAGGTTCTCAATGGTGGTTGTGCCGCCATAATTGACCCAGTTGCCGCCCAGATCGACGCTGTCGCCAGCGATGGAGCCGGGTAGATCATCGGTGGTCCAGTTCATCCGGTTATCCCACCTGATGCCGTCGCCCAGGTCATCTGGGACAAAGCGCAGGGTTTCGGATGTGACCCGGTCTTCCACGCTTAGGCCAAATCCCACCTGGAAAAAATCAATGATCAGGTCAGCATCAACATAGTTGTCCAGCGTTCCATTGGCCTGGGCACGCAGGAAAATTGCCAGATCAGCGATGGTGGCGTTTGGATCGCCCAGCAATTGCTGGGTAAATATCTGAATGGTGGTGGCGTCGAGTACCGATGTGTCAAGGTTGTCGGTGTTTACGCCAGTTTCATTCTGATCTGAATCGGGGGCAGAGCCAATCCAGTTATGCACGATTGTATCGTCATAAAAGGGGGTTTTGTTATTGTGTAATGCCCCGGTTGAATATTCCTTTTCGGCCTGTTCAACAGGATTGTTTGGGTCGGCCAGGTGAGCAATGATGTTGTCGATCATTGTCGATTGCTCTCCGTTGTTGGCCCGAATGCCACTGGCCACGGCACCTTCTGCGGCCGGGTCCCCTGATCGGTTTCCGGCCGAGGTGATGACATTGTCCGTCACAAGTGAGAAATTCCCGACGGGGCCGTGTCCATTATGATCGCCACCCACAAAAGTGACGCCGATATTGTTGTCCAGGAAAAGATTGTCTTCGATAAACGCACCGCCGCGCGCCTGTGCCCCGAAAGAGGCGCCTTGCATAATTATGTTATCACGCAAGGTTACATCCGTGGTGTTCCACTGAAGGTAAAGGTTGTGGTTGAACATTTGCGGTGGCTGGCCACCTTCCGCGGACAGATCTTCCCTGTAATCAGGGGCCCAGCCGTTGTGGTCGAACAGGTTTCCTTCGATTAAGACACCGTCTGTGCTGTCGATATAGGCGCCGGCCATGTATGGGTTTGCTGCCCAGGAGCCTGAGCCATCTGGCGGTGATGTGTAATACGCATCGACGATTGCACTGTCACGGATTGTGAAGTTTTCCGAAACCCCTGAAAGCGACTGTACGATAAGGGCGGTTTCGTTATCATCGGTAATCTCAACATTATCCAGAATAACGTTGCTTGAATCCAATGCGGTGAAACCATCAGCGAACTTCAGGTTGCTGAAGACGACATTCTGCAGGGATTCCCCGATGGCGAATGGCCGCAAGTTAATGATCGCTCTTTCGCCCTCGCCATAGGAGGTAATGTGGATTGGGTGCAGCGGATCTTCACCTTCCACACCATCGGAAAACAGATTTGCGTCATAATCATAACCGTTCTCAAACAGCAGCCAGTTTGATGAAGGTGTTGAACCGGAACCGGTAACGCCATCCCACAGCAACATTCCAGCTTCGGTGTCCAGCGCCATGCCTTCGCTGCCGCCGTAACCGGGGTTTGCGGCCAACCAGGTGTCTGTAATCTGGCTGATGTCCAGGCCTTCCAGCGTTGCGATATCGGAAAGACTTAGGGCGTTATTACTGCCGGATATGTAAACTTCGCGGGAGTTATCACCGGTTTCAATGATCAAGTCGCCGGCGCTGTCGGTATCCAGCATGTAAAAGTCACCTGCCCCCCAGCCAGCGGCCTGGGTTGTTGGCGACACGCCGACAGAATTGCTTATGGTTTCAGACGTACCATCGGCATAGGTCACTTCGTAGCTGAAATTAACCGTCCCGGAGAAACCGGGTTGCCCGCTCATGACCAGGGCAAGGGTGTTGTCCGGGTTTACGGTAAGGTTACCGGCCCCGGGACCGTTGATGATCTGAACCGATTCAATGTTGTCGGCATTTTCCAGGTTAAGGGTGGTGACACGACCGCCAGCCACGCTGATACCATTTTCAAGGGTCGTCGGCGCCACGCTGCCGCCATTGCTGGTGTCGGTCTGCTGGACCGGGGGCGTTGGATTAGGGTTTACCGGATCCACAGGCGTCGGGTCGGGATCTACGGGCGTCGGATCAGGATCCACAGGCGTTGGATCAGGATCTACGGGCGTTGGATCAGGATCCACAGGCGTTGGGTCGGGATCAACCGGGTCGGGATCTGTCGG
>CAZETX010000001.1:130348-164378 GCA_964514925.1 uncultured Marinosulfonomonas sp. | reverse complement strand
GGGTCGACAGGATTTGGATCTACCGGAATCGGATCAGGGTCTACCGGATCTGGTTTGGGATCTGCCGGTTCGGGCGTGCCTTTACCGTCATCTGCTGCTTCAGGGGTTGCTGACGAGGAGCCGCCAAAGAGAGACCCAAAAGCCAGAACCCCAAAAATTGAAAAGAAGATATAGGTGAGCATAGTGCGATAATTCCGTTTGTTTGCGGCAGAGCAGGCCGGTTAGTTTGCAGACCAGTGGCATATTTCGCCATGGCTATAATAAAATGGTGGAGAACTGATTACTGGCAACAATACATCCGTGGTGGTTCTTTTGTTTACATAAACTCGGCCAATCCAGCGTAAAGAT
The DNA here is from genome assembly GCA_964514925.1 of uncultured Marinosulfonomonas sp. GTDB lineage: Bacteria > Pseudomonadota > Alphaproteobacteria > Rhodobacterales > Rhodobacteraceae > NVTR01. The sequence goes on along the minus strand of CAZETX010000001.1, from coordinate 164,030 downwards.
TAGGGCCATTTTGTGGCGGATTTGAGTCTTGGGAACCGATGTACGTATTAACTGGGGACACTCATACCAAGGTTTGCATAGGGGGACATCCCACCCCCTAGATATGGTATATATTTGAGCAATAAGCCGCTAGTGGCTGGCGGATTTCCGCAATTTTCCGCCCTTTGGGGTTAAACGAGCAAATATTTTTCCGGGCGCGGTTCGGGAACCGGCAGTTTGCTGCCTAGCACTGGCAACACACCGCCTATTTTTAAGGAGTCATGTCGGGCTGGTGATTCTGTCGAACCGGGCAAAAACTGGTTTTTGACCTGCCTGAAAGTGTCCTAGTTGCCGACGGGGACGCCTGTGCGGCTGTATGTCGTCACAACCTGCCAGACGATTTCCTGCATCAGTGCCGCTGCTTCTGGCCCGGGATCTGTGGCGGCACTGCCATCGGCCCGGTTCAGGGCATAGGGCAGGCCAACCGGGGATTTCTGATACAGAACCGCATAATGGGTCAGGGCCACCAGATAGGCCCCCAGATCGTTGAAATGGATGTTGTCTGAAAACAGATCGTTCCGGCTTTTGATCGGCCCTATGCCGCCGCTTGCTTCTACCTTGCGTACAAACCGGGCCATTACCTGACCGGCTGGGATCATGTAGATCGGTTGCTCAACATCATCATAACTTAGCGCCCGGCGCAGGATTTCATCTTCCCAGTAAAGTTTCAGATCACGGTCAAGACGGGCAAGCCAACCTTTGGAATCATCCAATTCGGGCCATGTTTCGTAGAAATAGACCCTAACATTGGCGTTTCCCGCACGGGCAGCCCGGGCCCATTCATACAGATACCTGGCACTGTTGGAATATTTGATAGCGTCTCGTATTTCGACACTTTCTGTCAATATCAGGGCAGCGTAATCGCCTGAAGCAACGGCTTGACGGGCATCGCGATACTCTGAACCGGCGTTGGATTCTTCAAAGCCTGCGATCGGTGTATCTTGCTTCCAGTGGGCTTTCAGGGATGTCCCCCAACCAAGCTGGCTTTCATAGGTGTGGCCTTTGCCTGCCAGTTGCGCCAGCATCGCCGGCATGTCGCGTCCGACAAGGCTGTGACCAAGATGATAAACGTTCAGCGGGCCAGAGAGCGGTGGAGGAGGTGTTTTGAAAAACTGTTCAAACGCAGCATCACTTAGCCTGTTGTCAGAGGAGTTACGCCATTGATAAATTCCGATGGTAAGCCCGGTGATCAAAAGTAGGGGTATCAGGAATTTCAAGATCAGATCGCTCCTTTAACTGCCGCCATGCATGATCATTTTCACGCAAACCGGTGTATTTGGCTTTTGACTGAGTAAGCCCGGTGGGGTGGCTGAATATACTAAATTTGCTTACTGTTGCAAAGGCAGTCTGAGCGTAATTTTAAGGTTTGCTGGTTCGTCAATATTCGCCCTGACCCGTAGTTCAGGCCAATTGAGCAGGCGACAGGCGCACCTTCACTTCAGTATGATTTCTGGTCCCATAACCGCATTTGGCAGGGCGGTGGACAGGAACGGAATATAGGTCACCATGATCAGGAAGATGAACAGGATGCCCAGCCACGGCAATGCCGCCCGGACCACCCGCATCATCGGCATGCCAGCCACACCGGATGTGACAAACAGGTTCAGCCCCACCGGTGGCGTTATCATCCCGATTTCCATATTCACCACCATGATGATGCCAAGGTGGATGGGATCGATACCCAGTTCGATGGCGATCGGAAACACCAATGGTGCGACAATGACAATCAGCCCGGACGGTTCCATAAACTGACCACCGATCAGCAGGATCACATTCACCACAATCAGGAAAACCACCGCGCTAAATCCGGCATTCAGCATGGAACCGGCGATTTGCTGGGGGATCTGTTGTTCTGTCAAAACTTGTTTCAGGATTAGTGCATTTGCGATGATGAACATCAATGTGATGGTCAGTTTACCTGCATCCAACAGGGTTTTCTTGGTATCTTCGTGCCAAAATACCGACAGAACCGCCATCGGTTTTTTCAACAGCGATATACGATCCGCCCCATCGCGCGCGGCCAGGGGCCCCATATCGCGATAGACAAAACTGGCAATGAGAAAGGCATAGACCGACGCCACGGCTGCCGCTTCGGTGGGGGTGAATATTGCACTGGTAACGCCCGGGATACCATAGATGCCGACCATGATGATCACCATCAGAAACAGCCCCCAACCCGCGTCACGACCCGAGGCAAACACTTCGCCCCAACCGCGCCATTCACCCTTTGGCAGGTTGCGAATGCGCGCAGTGATATAGATTGCCGTCATCAGCATAGAGCCGGCCAGAATGCCGGGGACAACGCCTGCAAGAAACATCCGCCCCACCGAAACATCGGTGGCCGCAGCATAAACAACCATCACAATCGATGGCGGGATTAGGATGCCAAGTGTCCCGGCATTACAGATCACACCGGCGGCAAAATCTTTGCTGTAACCGGCTTCACGCATGGCGGTTATGACAATTGAACCAATGGCGACAACCGTTGCCGGGGACGAACCTGACAGGGCTGCAAACATCATGCAGGCGAACACACCGGCAATGGCCAGACCACCCGGAAAATGCCCGACACATGCCACTGAAAACCGGATGATACGTTTGGCCACCCCACCGGTCGACATAAAGCTGGACGCCAGTATGAAAAACGGGATTGCCAGCAGGGTGAAATGCCCTTCAAAGGCGGAAAACAAGGTTTGTGCTACTGATGCCAGCGACGAATCTGAAAAAATCAGCAGAAATATGACAGAGCTCAGGCCCAGCCCCACCGCAATCGGCACCCCGATCAAGAGCAGCGAAATGATCATGACGAAAAGGAATGCAACGCTCATTTCTGCGCTCCGTCAAATTTTTGGGCGGCAGCCTGGACCTGTTTGGCTGCCTGTTCCACGTCATCTTCGGCTTCATGGCTGACAATCAGGGTTGTGATGTCGTCATTCCAAAGCGCCCAGGTGGCCTGCAAAAACCGGAACAACAGCAATGCCATTGAAACGGGCAGCACCGCGTAGGGGATAAATCTTGGTATTTTCTCGTATCTCTCACCGTCGTTGAAAATTCCGGCAAGCCATTGCAGCGATTCCGGCATGACAACGCTTTCCACTTCGTACCAGCCCTTACCGCGGAATTTGTCTTCGAACCCCAGCGGGAACCAACGGCCGTCGGTGCCCGGCAGGTTGGCAAAGTTGGCCCAGTAATCCCAGGAACCTTTCAGCAGCAGAAACGAAAATGCCAGACACGCCGCAGCTGATATCAGCCCCATGGCTTTGGCAACCTTGCGCGGCACAATATTGGTGATCGCATCAACGCCAAGATGGACGTTAATCTTGACGCAGTAGGACACCCCCAGCAAAACCAGCCAGGCGAACATGAAAACCGTCAGTTCCAGCGCCCAGAGGATGTTCGAGTTAAAGCCATACCGGGCCACCACATTGGCAAATGTAACCAGGGTCATCAGCCCAAGAAGTATAACAATCAGGTTTTCTTCCAGCTGATCAAAAAAACGTTTGATCGATTGCATTTGGCTGCCCCCGGTAAAGAAATCTTATTCACGCGGGCCCTAACCAGGCCCGCGTATTTTTCATGCGAAAAACTTAGTTGTTCATGTTTATTGCCTGAGCAGCCGCAATATTTTCGGTACCCACATCGCCTTCAAACTGGCTCCAGACGGGCTTCATTACTGTGACCCATTCTTCACGCTGTTCTGCTGACAGTTCACGTACCACGCCACCGGCAGCGATAACTGAGGCTTTTGCCTCTTCGTTGATGCGCGTTGACTCTCCATTGCGGGTTTGGGTTACTTCGGCAACGATTTGCAGGAACTGGTCGCGCACATCGGCGTCCAGACCTTCCAGCCAATCCACATTGGTCACCAGAAGATAGTCAATGATACCGTGGTTGGTTTCGGTGGTGCCGTCCTGAACTTCAAAGAACTTCTTACCGTAGATATTGGACCAGGTGTTTTCCTGACCATCCACAACACCCTGTTGCAATGCGCCGTAAACTTCGGAAAACGCCATTTTCTGCGGGCTGCCGCCGATGGCTTCCATTTGGGCAACCAGAACGTCTGACGACTGCACCCGGAACTTCAGCCCATTGGCGTCGCTGGGTGAAACCAGCGGCACATTTGCCGACATCTGTTTCATGCCGTTGTGCCAGAACGCAAGGCCCTGCAGGCCACGATTTTGCATGCTGTCCAGCATTGCCTGACCGGTATCGGAAAGCTGGAATTCATTTACAGCGTCAATGTTCTTGAACATGAATGGTAAGTCAAAAATACGGAATTGTTTGGTGAATTTTTCAAATTTTGACAAAGATGGCGCTGCAAGCTGCACATCGCCCTGCAACATGGCTTCCAGCACTTTGTTGTCATCATAAAGTGTCGAATTCGGGAAAACCTCCATACAGGCTATGCCGTTCATTTCATCGTTGACCCGTTCCGCAAGCAACGATGCGGCGATGCCTTTTGGGTGTTTGTCGGTATTTGTCACATGGGCGAATTTGATAACGATCTCGCCTTCTTCACAGCTGGCCATCGCCGAACCTGCCGAAAATGTAACCGCGAGCGCGATTGCCGTACTTGTCAGATAACGCATGGTTTCCTCCCTTGTTGCGCAAACTTCTGTCTTGAAGCTGACACCATGTTAGCCGCGGAAAACACGATCGGGAGGATACAAAATTCCAATGACACATATTCAGCGGATTATTTATGAATAACAACTGCTTGTTCGGCATCTTGAATAGCAACCGTCGAATATCTGTGCGGAATACCGCACAGCCGCATGCAAGATGGGATCATGTCGACACGAAATTGATTCGTTAACCAAGACGCCGAAAATCGGCGGCATTAAGCCCGTGCCGGGTTAATTTATCATACAGGGTCTTGCGTGGCAGACCCAATGCATGCGCCACGTCGACCACTTTGCCATGGTGGTCGGTTAACGCGCTTTCGATCAGCAGCATTTCAACCATTTCCATTTGCGCTGCCAGACTGACATCGGGGGCGCGCCCTTTTACTGTTGCCACGGCCCTTCGTTCGGCAACCAAACGTCGGTTTTGTAGAACCAATTGGCGCTTTTCAGCGGCCCTGTGCACAGATGCCAAAAGGTGTTTTGGCGAACAGGGTTTTTCCAGAAAATCGTATGCGCCAGCATAGATTGCTTCCACTGCCATCGGAATATCGCCTTCTCCGGTCAGAAAGATGACCGGCAGATCCCGATCCACTTTTCGACAGCGTTCCAGCAGGTCAAATCCGTCCTTCCCCGGCATACGAATATCACTGACAACAACACCGCCAAAACCCGGTGTAATATGATCAATCGCGACGATATAGGATGCCGCCAGGATGACCCTGTGGCCAGCCAGTTCCAGCGACTGGCCAAGGGCAGTACGCACATCCCTGTCATCGTCCACCAGAAGTACGGGTGCGGATTTTGCATCAAATTTCATTCAGCCGCTTTCTGAAGAGCAGCGGCGGCGAGTTCGACGGTAAATAGGGCCCCGCCTTCCGGGCGGTTTGAGCCACGAATTTCGCCACCAAAACTTTGTACGATACCATAGGATATGGACAGGCCCAGACCAAGGCCTTCACCCACTGTTTTCGTGGTATAGAACGGGTCAAAGATCCGGTCGGCATCCACCAGACCGGGGCCGGTGTCATGTACTTCCAGTAAGACGCGATCACTAATCTGGCGCAGTGAAATACCAATAATTTTATCCCCCGACTGTTGGCCCATTGCATCTGCTGCATTGGAAATTAGGTTTACAACTACTTGCTGTAGCCGCACTTTTCCGCCGCTGACGATCACCGGCTTTTGGTTGGTATCCCAATTTAGAACGGCACCGACACCGGCCACCCGCTGGGCGACCAGGGCAACAGCGTCGTTCACGATCTCAACCACATTCACAGCCACCGCCGGTTCACCTTCTTTGCGGGCGAAGGCACGCAGGTTACGGATGATACGGCCAATGCGGTCTGACAGTTTGGCAATATTTTCAAGGTTCTGCCCAACCGCTTCCAGGTTATCACGCTCTAACAAAATCACCGCATTTTCGGAAAACGACTGTATGGCTGCCAGCGGTTGATTGAGTTCGTGGCTGATCCCAGCCGACATTTCGCCCAGCGCCGACAGCTTTCCGGCCTGTACCAAATCGGCCTGAGTCCTGCGAAGGGCGTTCTCTGCTATCTTACGTTCTGCCACTTCGGCGCGCATCCGTTCAGTTCGTTCCTGTACTCTGAATTCCAATTCTGTATTCGCTTTTGCTTCGGTAGCAAGCTGCCGGACAAGTGAGGCCCGTCTTTGCCAGAATACCAACCCGACCAAAAAAACAGCAGAGCCTGCAATCGCAACCAGTACCCCCCAAACCAGGGCAAGTTTGCCGGCATTATTCAGATCAACCAGCATATACCCTTGCATGTTAATACGAGGCACCGGCTGCTTCAGAACCAGACCGACATCGGGAAATCGTGCCAGTTCTGTATTGCGCCAGACTGTATAGCCAAATCTTGAAACCACTTGTCTATTGGGGAATTTTTGTAACTTTGCATCGAAGTATTGCAGTTCGGTCTGCGGGTTGGCCTTTAGTATTTCGATGTCTTCAAATACCCGAAAAAGCAGGGGATCGCGGTTGGTCAGAAAAACGACACCGTTTCTGTCGGCGAAAAGGATAATGTCTTTGTCGCCGCGCCAGACAGTTTCCACGTTTTCCAAATCAATCTTGACTGCAACGACCCCAATGGTCGCGTTTTGTGTGTCGCGGACAGGGTAGGCAAAGAAAAACCCACGCTGGCCGGAAATGATGCCCGCCGCGTGATAATAGCCCAGGCCACCCCGGAGAGCGCGTTGAACATAGGGCCTGTATGAAAAATTTCTTCCGACAAAATTACGCGCATCATTCCAGTTAGAACTGGCAACAACCACGCCATTGGCATCCATCAGATATATATCTAAAGCGCCGGTTGTATCTGCAATGCGCTGGAGCAGTCGATTTCCCATTACCAGCCGGGCATCGTCCGGTTGGTTAAGCAGTTGTATTATATCCGGCCGACTGGCCAGAATTACCGGCATCGGCTGATATTTATCCAGCTGTGCCAACAGCAGACCAGTTGCCTGGGTAAGCCCAATTTGCGCGCGTTCCGCTGCCAGGCCAATTGCATTACGATACGCCAGCAAGCCGGCAACACTGCCAAGCGTTGTGAGCGCCACCAGAACCAATCCTGCAAAAATAATTCGGCGTATCATCTGTTAAACGTAAACATTTCATTTTTTTGTAACTTTGCCCTGAGACCAAACAAGGCAAAGGACGATCCTTAGCTGTATTGCAATAAATTGCTGCAACCTCAATTTTTTAGTTGGTTTTACATGGCCAGGGACGGGCATGCCGTATGGGGGAATTTCGATACTTTTCTTTTTCCCATGCTGCCCGGAGGAAGCAGGACCTTACGAAACCAACAGAGACAGGCTATCAGTTTGGAATCAGCACCTGGCCACCAGGTAAAGGCAACAGTTAAGGATTTCCTATGGTTAATCGGTACTCTTGGTTCCTTTTGGTGATGGCCATCCTAATTGCACTTGCCTTGCACTTAATGCCCGGAAGCACCTATCGGTCGCCGGAGATGATGGATATTTATTTCGGAAACGAGAACAGTCCGGGATCATGGACGTGGGAGCATCTTGACAGGGGATCATGGGCCAAGGAATGGGAACCGTTCAAATATCGCATCGTTTTCCGGGGCTTAATAGATTTCTTTGCTGGATTTTACTTCTTTTTTGGTGCCGATCATGATTTGCAAACCTATTGGCTGGCGTTCCTTACGGTTTCAGTTGCCGCACATACATTTGCGATCTGGGCGTGTGATCGTTTCCTTGAGGCGGCTGGCCTTGGGAAAATGGGGCGGTTGGCCGGAGTAATCGCGTGGTTGCTGCTGCCCCCCATCCTTTTCGCCTATATGTTGCCGGTACAAACCAAGGAAGATTTCCTGGCATACGGTCTTGGTTTTCTGGCATTTCGCGCGATGCTAAGGGGTGACTATTTTCATGTCGTGATGATCTGCTTTTTCGGCGCATTTGTCCGTGAAACATTGTTAGTCCTTGCCGGAATTTTTCTGATAGGTACGGATGCGCCCAGACGAATGAAGATAGCCGCGCTGGTTCTTCCAATAGGGGTACATCTGGCCCTTCGCTTCACATTGGGAATGAATGGTTACCAGATATTCAGAGAGACAAATCTGGTAAGTATTGGGCTACCGATCGCCGCATTTGCGTTTATTTTCGGATATGGCTGGTTTCCCTTGACCAAGTATTTGTTGCGGGCAAATCTTGGGGCCCCGATAATCCGGGGAATTTCCATTCTTCGACATTCAACAGCGCCGGTTAGCGCCACGTTGGATCAGCGTTTTGACGCGCTTCGCAGTGCATTTCCCTACGCTTTGGTTTTGCTTCTGATCGCGCATTTCTTTATGGGACGTATTCAGGAAATCCGAATTACTGCTCTTTTGTCACCGTATGTTCTTTTGGCGCTTATTGCATTGTTTAGGGATCTAAGCTGGTCGAAGAAACCTGTCCTGGTCGGGTTGATCGCAAGTGCTGCCACAGCGATGCTGATTGTTGCATTGGAAGCGCTGGATATTGTGGGTGCTTTTCGGGTTCAGATAAATCCCATGATTGCGGAGTTCGCGAACCAGAAATGGTGGGCCATGGCATATCTGCAAATCATTCTTATGGTGGGAATTTTTGCGGCATATAGTTTCGCCCGACGTACTACCCCTGCCCCGAAATAGCCGTTGGGATCAGGAATTCCGACGCCCCAGGTAGTGTTATCCGGGTAGCCTTATCAGCCAAATGAGTTTTCACGATCATCGATGCCAATAAGCCGTGGCGCGGGCCAGTCAGGTAAGTTTGATCGCACTGATTATCAGGCCATCCCCAATAAAATACTTTCCGGCCAGATGATCTGGCCAGCCTATGGGGCGAGCTGCCCGTTGCAGATAAGCGGAAAAAACAGATCGACCCGGCTTACAGGAAACTTCTACTTCGTCAAATCCGATCACCTGCCCGGTTAGCGGATATTGCGCTTTATAGACACTTTCCTTGGCGCTAAAAATCAGCTTTGCCAAAATACCGCGATCAGAGGCGGGCTGACGATTAAGCCAGGCGCATTCGTCTGGGGTGCAGACTGTATCCCACAGGTCGGTTGGCAAATGGGTTGCAGATTCTATGTCAACGCCAATGGCGCGGATCTGGTCCTGATGCGCGACAACGGCGATACAGGCCGTTTCGCAATGGGCGATGCTGCCCACCAGACCATCGGGCCAGACCGGTGCACGGTCAGCGCCCATCGGGATGGGCGCGGGGGATCGCCCAAGATTTGCCATGGCGGCGCGGGCGGCCTGACGCCCGGCGGCAAATTCCAGACGGCGTTTGGCGACAGCTTTGACCACCGCTGGGACCTCTTCTGGCCAAAGTGGTGCTGCTGGTGCTTTGGGGTCGGCGACACCGATGCCAAAACCGGGACCAAGTAACCCACGCAGGGTGTCCGCGAGGGTCTTCAGGTCAGTCATGCATCGCTGGACTGACGGCGCGCCCGCATTTCACGTCGCCGCGCCATGGCATCTTGGCGGGTGGCGACCTTTTGGGCATTATCAGTGTCTGTTTCAGGTGATTTGGCGGGTTTTGAGCCGCCCTCGGTCTTTTCTTCAACCTTTTCGGCCAAAGCACCAAGTATCGGGAAACGGAAAATATCTGTGATACTGAGTTTCTGCACATTAAGGGCATTGCGAATTTCACGATGGGCCTGAACGGCCAACAAGGAATGGCCGCCAAGATCAAAGAAATTATCTTTGGGGCCAATATTGCTTACCCCTAATATGCTGGTCCAGATTGCAGCGATTTTTTGTGTAACAGTCCCATCAAGCTTTGATGCTGCGGCCGGTGATTGTTGTTCTGAGGTCTGCGCGACCGGGGCTGGCAAGGCCTTACGGTCAATTTTCTTGTTTGGCGTCAGCGGCAGAGTATCCAGAATAACGTAATGGGCAGGCAACATATGCCCAGGCAAGTGGTCTGCCATTTGAGATTTCAAGCTGGCGCCTTTTAGCGAGCCTTCCCCGGTCAGGTAGGCCACCAATTGCACCAACCCTGGCGTATCCTCGCGGGCGATCACAACAGATTGGTGTACACCGGGACAGGCGTTAAGGACGCTTTCGATTTCCCCCAGTTCAATCCGAAAGCCCCGTAATTTAACCTGGTGATCGCTGCGGCCAATAAAATCAAGCTGTCCGTCGCCTTGCCAACGCACCAGATCGCCGGTTTGGTACATTTTCGCAGATCCGTCTTTGGAAAATGGATTTTCTACAAACCGCTCTGCTGTCAGTTCCGGTTGCTGCCAGTAGCCACGGGTTACCCCTGCCCCTGCTATATAAAGCTCACCGGCGACACCAACTGGAACCGGCTGGCGGTTGTCATCCAGAACGTAGGTTTGGGTATTTGCAACCGGGCGGCCGATGCTGACAACCCCCTGAGTCGGGGTGGCGGTTTGGGTTGTTGACCAAATGGTAGTTTCGGTTGGCCCATACATGTTTTCAATGGGCGCGCCGGTCAGTTCCGCCAGCTCATTGGCCAACGCACCGGACAGGGCTTCGCCGCCAATCAGCAACTGGTCCAGCCGCGACAGGGCTACACGGGCCTCATCATTCATCACCAACATCTGTGCCATGGAGGGCGTACACTGCATGTGGCTAACGCCATGGCGCATAATCTGGGTGGCGATGGAAAAATCGTCGTCCATCAGCTGAGTTTCGGTATTTGAGCGGCGCAACACTTGGGCCAGGGGGTTTAAGCCTTCGAGCACCAGATCGGTATTGATGCCATAGTCAATCAGGCAGGCGATTTCGGTGACACCAATTCGTTTAAGCTGTTCAACCCGGGCCAGGCAATCTTCTATGGTCCCAAACAGGCCGCTATCTTCAAAGTAGCGCTCAAAGGCGAATTCAAGAATGCCGTCCATTTCCTCGTCATTCAGCGAAGCAAGGTCAATTTCAAACGGGTTAGACACACCTTTGGGGCGTTTGAACGCCGGAAAGGCCCAGGCATATTGTTTGATCAGACCGGCGGCGGCGCGCAGGTAATCCTTCATTGGCTTACAGGAAATTTCACGGGCTTTTTCGCGGGTTTCGGCGATAAAGCTGTGCAACATCAGGGTGACCTTGAAATCATCCGGGTCATGGCCGGCGGCGCGTAGAGCGTCGTGGTAAATGACAATTTTATCGGCCACCTCATTGACGCTCTGGCCCAATAAATGGGTTAGAATATGGGTGCCGTTGGTTCCGGCCTCGCGCCAGGTTTCCGGATTGCCGGCGGTGGTGACCCAGATATCCAGGGTTTTGGATATCGGCCGGGGCTGGGTGATAACCGGGAACATGGCACCGTCTTTGCGGGGAAATTCCACCGCTTCACCCTTCCATAGTTTGCGCAGGTCGTGGATGGCGTCAAACATTGCCGGTTTATTGGCCGGCGGAGTATTTTCGGGGCGCAGCACGAAATCATCCGGTTGCCAGCCAGAGGCAATGGCAAGGCCGGCGCGCCCGTTTGTCAGATTATCGATCACCGCCCATTCTTCTGCGATCCGGGCGGTATGGTGCAGGGGCGCGACGCAGGAACCGGCGCGCACGCCGATGTTTTCGGTCAGCCCCGCGACTGCCGCACCGGTGACCGACGGGTTCGGGAAGGGGCCGCCAAAGGCATGAAAATGGCGCTCTGGTGTCCAGACGGCGCAGAAGCCGTTTTGATCGGCGAATTTCGCGCCTTCCATCAGAAGCCGGTACTTACCGCGCCCGATACCGTCATCATTGCCCCAGTAGAACAGGCTGAATTCCATACCCTGACTGCTGATGCTGGTCGTTGCGGTGCTGTCCCCTGATACAAGGGCACGATTTTCATCGCCGCTGAGCACAACTTTAAAGCCCCGCGCCAGGGTCCAGAACAGTTCCAGCACCGAGATATCAAACGACAGGCTGGTTACCGCCAGCCAGACGCCTCCGTCTTTATGGGGGATGCGGGCATCCATGCCGGTGAAAAAATTTGACACGTTGCGGTGTTCCACCATCACGCCCTTTGGCTTGCCGGTGGAGCCTGAAGTGTAGATCATATAGGCAAGGTCCTGACCTGTACTGCCGCTGTCCGGGTTGTTGTCGGAAGCGCTTGCGATGTCAGTATTCGTGTCTAATTCAAGGGTTTTTACGCTATCTGGCAAAGATTTTGCCAGATCAGCGTGGGTGACGATGATCGGTGTGTTGCTGTCATTGATAAAGAGAGCAGTGCGATCATCTGGATAGGTCGGATCCATTGGCAGATAGGCACCACCGGCCTTAAGGATTGCCAGGCACCCGACCAACAGATCGGAGGAGCGCGGCAAATGCAGCCCGACAATGGTGCCGGGTTTCACACCCATTTTGCGCAGGGTGTGGGCGACTTGATTTGCGCGGGCGTTTAGTTGGGCATAGGTCAGGTCTTCGCCCTCAAATGACAGTGCCGGGGCATCAGGCGTGCGGGTGACCTGTTGTTCAAAAAACGTATGGATGCAGGTGTTCGGATCAAATTTTGTGGCAGTGTCATTCCAATCCCGCAGGATCATCTGACGTTCAGCGTCGGGCATGATTGACAGTGCTGACAGTTGTTGGCCCGGATCTGCGGCGGCTTGGGCCAGAATATGGGTCAGCCGGGCTGCCATCAGACCAAGACTATCCTGACTTATTTTGCCCCCGTCGGAAAATAATGTGGCCCCCCCGTCCGAAATGCGCAGGGTAAGCGCTGTGCCGTCAATCAACCCGGTCTTTGGGTCCGTCGATAGCCCCACAAGGGGCGCAGGGGCAGCGCCAGCACCGGGCAGGCGCGCCAGTAAATCACAGGCAAAGCTACCCTTTTCCCGGGCGACGCTGATCTGTTCTGCCAGCATGTCACTGGCGGTTGCAAAATCTTGCGCGGTTTCCGGGCAAATTGGCACCCAGTTGCTGATATAACCAGCGGCCGTTGTGGGTATATGCAGCGCCAGATCGAAAACCGGGCTGTCATTAAGGCGGGCAACCAGAACAGCCAGAGCAGTCTGGATGTTCCGGGGTTCGGTGGCTGCCGGGATATCAACGTCAACTGACCGGGTTTTACCCATTGGGGCATTTCCATCAATACCGGCGAAATCACGGGGGGACATTTCCGCAAGTCGGGCACGCCAATATCCGTCTTTTGGGGTAATTTCCGCAAGTCTGGTGGTTAACTGGTCAGCGTCAGCCAGGCTAAGGCTGGACAGAATGTCACCGGTTTTAATGTCATCATTTGCGGGTACCGAACGACCATAACAGTCTCTAATTCGGGATAAATGAATGTTATTGCTGGTGGTGGCGACGGTTAGACTATCGGCGTCGGCAGCAAGGACGGTGCCGGGGGCCGCGTCCGAAAGTTCAGATGTGGGGGTTGCTTTACCAACCAGTCTGATCTGCCCGTTTGTTTCGATTTTTGGGCAGTTTAGCGGGTTCCAGTAGTCGCCATGGTCCAGCGCGCGTACAAGGGTGGCCAGTGTTTCGGCGGGCTGTGTGAAGTCCAACCGCGCGGCGGCGGCAGGGCGCGCATCGCGGCCAAAATAACTGCGCCCGCTTAAGTCTTGCGCGCTAAGCACGGGGCTATCGGAGGCAAGCTGGGTAATGACAGTGTCAAAGCTGTCAATCGCGGCACCGTAACATTTTGTATTTAGTGTAAGGGCGGTGTCCTGGGGGGTTACATCAAAGCTGCTTTGGGCGATGATATCGCCCTCATCTATGCCGCCGGAAATCATATGCCAGCTTACGCCATGGCTATTTTCACCATTGATCAACGCCCAGACCGGGGCGTTAAGCCCGGCGTAGCGAGGCAGCGGCCCATCGTGGAAATTGACCGCACCTTTACCTGCCATATCCAGAATTTTCCCGGGGATAAGATCCAGATTGGCGACGGATAACAGCCAATCAAAAGTGGCCGGTGTCAACCGCTCTGCCAGGTCGCTACCGGGGGCATGGACAGTTATATTTTTTTCATTGGCCCAATCGGCAACCTCGGGGTTGCGTGTGACCACGCCAATTACCTGGTGATCTGCATCAAGCAGCATTTCGGCGCATTGAATGACAAGGCTTTCATTGCCGATAATGAGGGAACTGAAGTTTGACATTGTTACTCTCCGGGCTGAGGGGATGGTGAATTGGTGTCGCGCTTCTTCGATAAAAATATTTTCGGAATCATGGCGGCCAGATCATGGCGGACCATTGATAACAGGAAATAGGGGGCCACACCGCGCTGTTTGCGGGTGATCAGGCAGCGCAGCCAGTGCAGGCCACCGCCGGTCAGGTGCATCAGGGTTGCCAGGGCGGCATAAAGCCTGCCGTGATTTTTCCTGAAATAATATAGTCGGGAATCAAACCAGTAGCCGGGAACGCGGCCCCAGGTTTTCATACCTGTGGAAACAGAGCCGATATGCATCACCGTGCTGGTATGCACAAAATCAATTTGATGCCCGGCCAGATGGGCACGGCGGCAAAGGTCGGTTTCCTCAAAATACAGAAAGAATGTTTCATCAAACAGGCCGATTTCATCGAGTACGCTCTGGCGCATCATCAGGCTGGCCCCGGCAAGCCAGTCGACGGGCTGGGTGGTTTTCACATTCTCCATCGGGACCCTGCGATGCCGGAACAGGCGGGTAACCGGACCAAGGTTAATCGATCCTTCGAACTCACTGAACACAGAGGGAAAGCGAAACGTGGTCGTATGCCGCACACCATCTTCACCGTGGATGTAACTGCCGGCGAACCCGGTTTTCGGGTTGGCAGTAAGGTGTTTCAGCAATATTTGAATTGCGTCAGGATCGGGAAACGCGTCGGAATTCAGCACATAGATGAAATCAGGTTTTGATCCATCGCTAAGGCCTGCGCGAATACCGACATTGTTACCGGCACCAAAGCCGCCGTTTTGGTCCGACTGAATTACGCGTACCCGATTGTCCCTATCCCACCCCTGTTCGGTAACGTGGGTGCGCAAAGCCTGATATGAGCCATCCTGACTGTCGTTGTCGACGATGATAATTTCACCGGCAATCCCTGCCATCGCCACCAGCGCAGCGTCGGTTGAACGCAGGCTCATGGGGGCAGTTTTATAATTCAGAATGATGGTCAGGAGGGTTGGAGATGGCATTGGTTACTCTGCGGCCTCTCTGGATGTTAAAATAATCTCGGAACCGGCCTGGGCCCACTCGCGTTCTGCGGTTTCCAGTTCGTGTTTCATACGGGACGCCATAACCCTTACATTGGGTTCAAGCACCATTGAATCGTGGTCTCCCGGCACCTCAAAGATTTTGATCTTCGGGGCAAACTGTGTCCAGTCGTTATCGGCGAGCATGTAGTGGCGGTGCTCATCTATTATACGCTCGGGGGCCACTTTCCATTTGCCAATCTGGGGCGGTCTGAACAGCGACAGCGGCCCCGACCAGGGCGTGACCTGATAGGAGGTGACGCTTTCAAGAAACGCATCCTGAATGGCCTCATTGTGGAACTGCTGGCCTTCCTCGACCGCATTTCCATCTGATCCACGGCGTTTTTCAATTTCCCAGGCGATGCGGTTTTTTGCCCATGTGGTGACATATCCGATACCCTGTTGGCGCAGGTTCAGCCAATTGATCATAATCCGGTCGCGCCGTGACAGTGCAGGGCGCACGGGTAATGGGGTGTCCAGCATGACCAGCGCAATCACTTCTTCACCGGCCTGTGTCAGCTGTTGGGCAATTTCGTAGGCAGTGATCCCGCCCCCGGAAAACCCACCCACCATATAGGGCCCCTGTGGTTGTATCTGCTGCATTTCAACGATGTAATCACGCGCCGCTTCCACCGTGGAACGGTGCGGGTCTTCGTCGCCATAAAGCCCGCGGGCCTGCAGCCCATAGAACGGCCGGTCGGTACCAAGTAAATGCGCCAGATGGCGCAGGTTCAGCACGTTGCCAAACATCCCTGCCACCAGGAAGAACGGTGTGCGCGGCCCGCCTTCACCCGAGTGCATCGGCACCAGATGGGTAAACCTGCGTTCGGGCTTTGCGGCTGCCGGTGTCGGGTTTGCGGTATCGTCGTCATCGATCGGTACACCACGGGCCGCAATCAGATCAGCGCATTTGCGAATGGTCGGGGCTTCAAACAGCACGGAGATCGGGAAATCCACCTGATAGGCTTTGCGAATTTGGGCAAACAGCCTGACCGCAATCAGCGAATGGCCGCCAAGGTCAAAGAAGCTGTCTTCAACGCCGATCTGATCAACCCCCAACAGTTCCTGCCAGAACCCGGCCAGCCGGGTCTCGATGGCATTTTCAGGGGCGACGAAATCAGAATCCAGTTCCGGGCGCTGGAATTTCTGATCTGATCCTTCGGACCGGGTGCCAGTATCGCCTGCCTGAGCAATCTGTGCGTCCAAATCCAGTGATGTCAGGATTACCTGGGGCAGATCACTTGCCAGCGCGCGCAGGAACAGGTCCGGGCCCTCTTTGGCCCGGATGCCCTGGGTCAGGTTATGGCGCAGGCGTTCTTCGGTTGGGGACAAAGGCCTTTGAATATCATCCGGTTGGCTGGTTTTCTGGAGTTCAGCATTTGCTGATGTCGCAAACTCAGCCACGCTTTCCATCCGGCGGATGGAAAAGCCGGTAATTTCTGTACAGATTTCGCCATCCGGTGTGGCAATTGTCACATCAAAGCTGGCGATCTCACCATCTGCGTGGTTCTTGTCACTGCTGCGCACCCAGCTGATCACCTGGGCGGGCAAAGGTCGAAACACCTTGATTGAGCGGTAGGATACCGGCACCCACAAATGAGTTGGCCGGTAGCCCGGAATCAGATCCATGGCCCAGCCAGTGGCCAGATCCATCAGGCCGGGATGTAGCAGATAGCCTGTCTGTACATCATTTTTCGCCGGGTCGGGAAGGCGTAGTTCGGCGATGCCTTCGTTCTGTCCAAGTGATGTTGACTGCAGTACATGCCAGCGCGGCCCGAAATTCAGATGTGCTTCCTGCCGGGAGGTCAGCCAGTTGTTGGTGGCGGCTGTTTCCGGATCGCCGCAGCGGTCTTTGATAGCTGCAATATCCAGCGGCTCAGGTGTACGCAGTGGCAACAACGACAGGCTGGCCTGGGCGTTTTGTTCAAAGGTTCCATCCTGACCACTTTCGACCCAGAAGTCATAGCCGGTATCGCTGCGGGGCAGTTTTACGCGGATATCCTGCGTACCCTGATCTGCAACGGCCAATGGGCGTAGAAAGTATAAATCCCGGATTTCAAATCTGGTGTCTTCCCCCTGGGCCTGTAACGCTTCTGCGGCCAGTTCCAGATAACCGGTACCGGGCAATAAGGCGTCCCCGGCCCTTGTGCGGTGATCATTCAGAAACCAGCGGTCGCGGGCGGTGTAACTGGCGCTGAACAGGCGACTGCCGCGGGCATCAAATGTGGCCTCATCCAGCATCGGGCTATGTACTGGATCAACCGGCTGCGGATCGCTGCTACCGGTTCTGGCCTGCATGGCATCAGCGGCCATGCCAACATCGGACCAGATGCCCCAATTGATGGCCAGCACCCGGGTTTTATCGCCAACGCGAGCCTTGGCGTAAGCATTCAGATATTCGTTGGCGGCAACATAATCGACCTGCCCGGCAGGTGCTATGGCGGTTGAGGTAGAGGAAAACAGAACCAGCCAGTCCAGATCGCCATCGGGGAACACAGTTTCCAGAACCTGGGTACCGTGTATTTTCGGTGCGAACACATCCTCGACTTCGGTTATGGATTTGGCCAGGATCAGGCTGTCTTCAATCAGGCCGGCGGCATGGATCACACCATTGACCGGGCCGAATTCCTGCTCAATCCGGGTTCGTGCTGTCGCCATATCTTCAACATTACTGACATCGGCCTTGAGCGTCAGGACGCTGCCACCCGCGGCCTCAAGCTGTTTCAGGGACTGGATGCGTCGGGCCAGCGGATCACTGGGGGCAGTGCTACGCAGGATCTGATCCCAGTCATTGCGGTCGGGAAACGCGCTGCGTGAAAGCAGCACAATCCTGGCCGATACCTGCTTGACCATGGACGCGGCCAAGGTAAGGCCAATGCCACCAAAGCCACCGGTGATTAAATACACACCGTTTTCGCGCAACATGTTATTCGCCTGATCTTCCTGAGAAATATCCTGCTTTTTATAGGATTGCTCAAATCTTTTTGTATCGCGAAGAGCGGCGGTGAATGAGGTTGGCGGCGATAGCAGATCTTCCAGTACGCGCTCGGACAGGGCGCGTATTTCCATATCGGTATCACCACGGCGTCGGGTTTTTTCGGGAAGAACCAGATCCAACACCGAGCAGGTCAGGCCCGGAAATTCCCGCGGGATCACCCGGGTTGGACCCATCACAGTGGCCTTTTCAGGATAGGGCAGATTCTCACCTTGTACCTGTACGGCGCCGGTGGTCAGAACGCTCAGGTGCAGGGGCAGGGCAACGCCTTCGTCCCCCAGGGCCTGCGCCAGGAAAAGCAGGCTGTAGAACCCCTGTTCCAAATTGCGGTGTAAAAAGCTGCTGCCGGGGCGAAAGGTTTCGGTTCCAGTGGCCAGCCAGCCATGTACAATACGGGTAGGGGCCAGTTCACGGGCCACCAGATCGCGGATCAGGGCGTCATAGCTTTCACGGCCCCTTTCCGGGGCAATGATATAGCTGTCTTCACCGGTGCGCGCAAAGATGTCACCGGTATTGACTGTAATGACAGAATGCCCGGCGGCTTGCAGCCGGGGGATAATGGCACTGGTCAGCCCGGCATCATCAGCAAAGAAAAGCCAGTTTTGGCGGGGGGCGTCAGAAAGATCACCAGACAGGTCGATATCGCAGGCGGCATAGGTTGGTTTCCAGACCGTGCGATAGCCCCAGTCGTCCGGGTCATCTTTGCGCATCAGCCATTGGCTGGCGCTGTTGGATACGGTTTTACCCGGTTCTATGAAATAGGGTGAACGCTGGAAGGCATAGGTTGGCAGGGGCACGCGGTTGCGCCGCGCCCCGCCCCAGTACTGATCCCAGTCAAAGCTACCGCCAACGGCCCAGACACGGCCCAGCATGGCCATGAAATAGGCATCATCTGCAGTCTTGTCGTCAGGGTGACGCAGGCTGGAAATCACCTGATTGGCGGCAACATCATCGTGCATACCGGTTAGTGCGGCCAGCGCCTTACCGGGGCCAACCTCTATGAATACGCGATCCGGGGTCTGTGCCAAAGTTGTAATACAATCAGCATAACGCACGGTGCCACGCAGATGCGCCACCCAATATTCCGGATCAGTGGCCTGACCGTCGGTGATGTAGTCGCCGGTGCGATTGGAGGTGAAGGGAATTTTTGGCGGGCTAAGGGTGATAGAGCGTAAGTAGTCTCCGAAATCCTTAAGAATAGGCTCTAACATTCTGGAATGAGCGGCGATGTTGATGGGAATGCGCTGGCAATCAATATCTTTTTCGGCCAGCTGTTTTTCCAACGCATCCAGATAGTTCTGCGCCCCTGTGGCGACCGAAAGCTCGGGTGCATTCACCGCACCAAGATCAAGGTGGTCCCCCAGTAACGGTTCCAGCCGGTCTGCAGGCAGCGCGACCGAAAGCATGCCGCCTGCGGGTACCGTATCAAACAAGGTTCCGCGCAGGTGTACCAGACCGATGCAATCTTCAAATGACATGACACCCGCCACACAGGCGGCGGTGTTTTCACCCATGGAATGTCCGATCAGGGCGGTGGGTGCGACGCCCCAGCTCATCCAGAGCTGGGCCAGCGCATATTCCACGATCATAATCAGCGGCAGTTGCACCGACGGTTTTTTCAGTTTTTCATCAGCGGCGGTGATATCGCCTGCATCTGGTAGCCAAAGGGCGCGAATATCATAATCTAACTTAGGCTGGAGGATATCCAGACCGCGATCCATCCATTCGGCAAATACCGGCTCGGTTTCATAGAGATCCCGCGCCATGCCGGCATATTGTGCGCCGCCGCCGGGGAACATGAACACCATCTCGGGGTCATCACCAACAACCGAATGGGTAAAGGTCCGGCGTGGATCGTTTTCTTCCAGAAGTTTCGCAGCCTCTTCGTGGGATTTGGCGACGATGACCCGGCGTTTTTCAAATTCACGGCGACCCTGTTTCAAGGTCCAGGCGACATCCGCCAGGGGCTGATCCGGGTTTTCGCGCAGATGGGCAGCCAGGGCAGCGGCGTTATCGTCAAGGGCACCTTTCGTGCGTGCAGACACCGTCAACAACTGGAACGGCCAGTCGGACGCTTCGGAGGCCGCGCGTATCGGCGCTTCTTCCAGGACGGCGTGCGCATTGGTGCCACCCACCCCAAGCGCATTGATCCCGGCGCGCCGGGGCCCTTTATGTGAGACCCAGTCAGACAACGTGTCATTGACAAAGAAAGGGCTGGATTCAAATTCTATTGACGGGTTCGGTTTTTCATATCCCAAACTTGGGGGGATCTGTTTATTATGCAGTGACAGCGCTGTTTTAATCAGGCTGGCCACCCCGGCAGCCGTATCCAGGTGGCCGATATTTGTTTTAACCGATCCCAGCCGGCAAAACCCGACCTCATCAGTTGTTTCGGAAAACGCTTCTGTCAGGGCGGCAACCTCAATTGGGTCCCCCAGATAGGTACCGGTGCCATGGCATTCGATATAGTCAATCGTATCGGCCGGGGTTCCGGCCATTGTGTGGGCCTCGGCGATGGCGGCGGCCTGACCTTCTACTGATGGTGCCAGATAACCGGCCTTGGCCGCGCCGTCGTTATTGATAGCGGTGCCTTTGATCACGGCCCAGATGTGATCACCATCGGCAATGGCATCGTCCAAACGGCGCAGTACAACAACACCGGCGCCCGAACCAAACACGGTGCCCTCGGCCCGGTGGTCAAACGCATGGCAATGGCCGTCGGGTGACAGTACTTCGCCCTCTTTGAAAATATAGCCCCGCCCGTGGGGCAGTTCGATTGTGACGCCACCGGCCAGCGCAAAATCGCATTCCCCAGTCAGCAAGGACTGGATGGCGTAATGGGTGGCCACAAGGGAGGTTGAACAGGCCGTCTGCAGGTTAATGCTGGGGCCTTTCAGATCCAGGATATGGCTAAGCCGGGTTGACAGGAAATCTTTGTCATTACCGGTATGACGCAGCAGAAACATGCCAACATCATCCACCAGATCCGGGTTTGAGCAGACATTGAAGTAAAAATAGCTGCCCATGCCGCACCCGGCAAAGACACCAACGGGCCCTTTGGTCTTTTCCGGTGGGTGGCCGGCATTTTCCAGGGCTTCCCAGGACACTTCCAGAAACTGGCGGTGCTGGGGGTCCATGATTGCGGCTTCCTTCGGGGACAGGCCGAAGAATTCAGCATCAAAGGTTTCGAACCCTTCTAGAACAGCCGCCGCCGGGACATAATCGGGGCGGTTTATCAGATGTGCGGCCTCGCCACTGTTCAGCAACTCTTCGTGGCTGAGCGGGCGGATCGATTCCACCCCGTCCCGCAGATTTGACCAATAGCTGCCAAGTGACAGTGCCCCAGGCAGGTGCGCGGCCATGCCGACAATGGCAATGTCATTGGTATTGTTGGATGTATCTGTCATTTGAACCGTCTACTGGTACTAGGGCAATTAAGAGGGTTTGTCAGCGAATACTGGTGATAATGAGGCAATTAATTGTTGAACAAGGGTGACGTGTGCGCCCTTCCCGCGTTCGTTGCGGAAAAACCATAATTGATAGGCGTGTTTGCCAAACCGCTGGATATTGGTCGGTATTTTTCTTGGGCATCGCAAAACCTCTAGATTATTCTGCATGGGCATTTTTACCGTGCCAAGGATCAAGTACAACTACTATGGGCCACGCCGACCTTATATTATGACTAATTGACTTCAATTTTAAATTTTTTAGCGGATTGGTTCCAATTTGGGTGAAATAGTATCTTGGCGGCAACCTGATCTTATTGTTCATCGGGACTGGAAAGTCAGAGAACCGTGCAGGTATTGTGAAATTTCTCCGGAATTATAGAATTGATCTACGGGTGCGGGTTTATATTTAAACATTAAATATCAAAGTGTTATAGGTTTACTTCGGCCGCCCCCTGAAAGCCCGGCGCCTGGCCAGACCGATTGTTTCGATACCCGAGACAGTATGTTCGCGGATATGGCCGTCTAAAAGCCGTTTTGTGGGATTATACCGCTAGCAAAACAGTATTGAGTGAGTTAACTTCTGCCGAAGAAATAATTTATTAGTCAAATTGCAAGTATTTGCAGGGAGTTTGAGATGAAGAGTGGAATTGTTAAAGTCTGGACGGCAGCATTTGCTTTCAGCATGGTAGGCCTGAGCGCCCCGCAGGCGGCGACAATTAATATCGTCAGAGACGCGGGCACCCTTTATAATACCAACTTTGGCATTCGGGATAATACTGCAACAGTAGGATCTGACCTGGATGGGGCAATTATAACGGTTGAATATGCCGGTGGGCCAAGTGAACAGATTGTTTGGGATGGACCCGGTACGTTTTTTCCAGAAGCCGGCACAGGTGTTTTTAACGAAGCCGGTGTAGAGGGATATTACAATATTCCTGGTTGGGCTGACGGAACCGATGCTGACCTGTATTTAGAGTGGGATGGCTTTGAGGTGACAACAACCCGGCTTGTGACGTCGATATCTATCGACCTGACAGCAGCCAGTTCAGTTTTTGATACAATATTCACCTTGGGCCCCAGCGCTCTATCCACAACTGGATCAAGCTTTGGGTTTCCATTTGAGATCTACTCAGGCGGTTCGGCACTTATGGGGGCAATCACTGCTACCTATACCGGGATAGTAGGCCTGGCCGGTGCGGCCCCGGCGGGTGATCTTTTCACCACGCTTACAGTCGATTTTTCAGGGCTTACTGCGGGTGGTTTTCTTGGCGAACTTAGCTTCCGTTCAGATATGGATACATTGCGCTTTGCAGGTGATTTAGAGCTTGCAGTTGTGCCATTACCGGGAAGCATGGCAGTATTATTGGGTGGCTTGGCCGTTCTGATGCTGTTTGGGACAAGGTTCTCTGGGCGCTCACGTTTTCAGGCTGCCTAATCTGCCTTTAGCAGGGCTGGTTTCTAAATATATTAAGCCAAAGGGAACAGGTTATTTCCCTTTGGCTTTTTTTGTTTTTCCATTCAGCAATATGTCGAAAGCAACCATATATCTGTGGCGCGGGGTTTTTTGTGGCGATGTTCTGGGCCGGGTGTTTCACGCGCCGCCCAGCGTGCTGCATTACTGGCATGCCGGAACTGTTGCGGTTCCGGAATGGGCATATATTTCACCATTGAAGCCAGGGTTCTGGCGGATGGTTGGACGGCAGTTATCCGGGATAAATCGCTGACGGCGCAGTTTGAACATTCAGTGAATGTGGTTGCCGGGGGGGGTTGAGATATTTACGCTGTCGCCTGCGGGCAGGTTTGAGAAGACGTATTAGAGCCCGATTAGCGGCGGCAGTTCCGCCATTGAGCGGATCACCTTGGCCCCGGTTGCGGCCAGTTTTTCCGGGCTCGATCGTTCAGCGAACCCGATACAGGGCATGCCGGCATTGGCGGCCCCGGTGCAGCCTGAGGGGCTGTCATCTATCACGGTGCAATTGGCTGGGTTAGTGTTGAAATGTCGGGCGGCGATGAGCAGGAGTTCAGGGTCGGGTTTGGCGGTGTTATAGGTATGTGCCGAGAATGTCCGGACCTGCAACCTGTCCCATAAACCGTGCTGACCCAGGGTGATTTGCATTTTTTCAACCGGGCCATTTGAGACGACACAATGGGGGGTACCATTGCGTTCAAGCTGGTTCAGAATATCCAGAATACCGTCAACCAAGGGAACACCTTTGGCCAGATGCGTATGCACGCGACGATAATAATCAGCCACCCAATCATCTGGCAGATCGGCGCCCATATCACGCGCTACACTTGCAGCGCCCTTGATTGTGCCGCCAACAAAAAGATCGTCGCAGTCCGCCATGGTAAGTTGCAGCCCGTAGCCGGCAAGGTCATTCAGCAGGAACGCATTGGTGATAGGTTCGCTATCCACCAACACCCCGTCACAATCAAAAATAATCAATTTTGGCGCGGTCATTTCAGGCGCTCAAGAATATGCAGATATGTGCCGCCATAACGGCGTTGGTCCCGTTGTTGAAAACCGGCGGGGGGCGACAGGGTCTGGCCCTCTTCCAGTATGATCAGGGCATCCGGAGTCAGCCAGCCATTGCTGGCAGCGTTTGTCAGCGCCTTTTCCCCCAGCCCTTTGCCATAGGGCGGATCAAGGAAGATCAGGGTGAAGGGTTCGGATTTGCAGGGGCCAAGGCGGGTGGCGTTGCGGCGTTGCAGGGTGGTGTTGTCTGTGGCGCGACACAGGTCAATGTTTTGACGGATCAGGGATTGGGCTTTGGGGCCATCATCAACGAATGTTACTTGGGCAGCACCGCGCGACCATGCCTCCAGCCCCAGTGCGCCGGTTCCGGCGAACAGATCAAGCACGCGGGCGTCGCTGATCGGGTTGCCATAGGCGCCGCCCATGAGCAGGTTAAAGATGCTTTCGCGCACCCGGTCGCTGGTGGGGCGCAGGTGGGCGGCGGTGTCGCCGTTACCGACGGCGGCCAGTTTCAGGCCCCGCCTTTTGCCGGAAATGATGCGCATCAGACCCTAAGCAAGGATTTTAGGTCGGTTTCGGGGTTGGCGATGGCGTCTGGGTCGGGGGATTTCCCGGCCTCTATCAGGCGTTTGCCGACCATATAGGCGCGGGGATCGTTGATGGCGTCCACAGCCAGCAACTGATCGCCACGGTAGTACCAGAAGGAAGGCATGTGGGAATGTTCGCCCTGACGGGTGACCACCCGGTCATAGCCGGTATTAAGCCCGGCGATTTGTAGTTTTACGTCAAACTGATCCGACCAGAACCACGGTTTTGCGGTGTAGGGTTTGTCAGCCCCCAGCATGTTTTCCGCCACCAGTTCGGCCTGATCAATGGCGTTGCCGACGCTTTCCAGCCGGATGCGGGTATCGTTGAACATAAACGATGCGCAGTCGCCTGCGGCCCAGATAGCCGGGTCAGAGGTTTGGCCCCGGTCGTTGGTTTTAATGCCGTTATCAGTTTCTAATCCAGCGATTTCGGCCAGTTCGATATCCGGGCGGATGCCGACACCGACGATGACAAAATCGACCGGCAATTCGGTGCCGTCGGTCAGGGTGGCGGCAGTGACGCGATCGGTTCCACTTAGGTGGTCAAGGCCAACGCCTTCACGGATATCGACGCCTTCGCCCTGATGAACCGAGCGAATGAAATCGGACGTTTCAGGTGCTGCGACCCGTTGCAAAATACGCTCGGCCATTTCCACCAATGTGACCTGCAGGCCTTTGCGCGCCGCGACCGCTGCCGCTTCCAGCCCGATATAACCGCCACCGACGATCAGCACCTTTCGCCCGGGCTTAAATTCGGGTTCTATCGCGTCGGCATCGGCCAGGGTGCGCACGGTATAGACCCCGGCCAGATCGCCGCCAATTTTGGCGGGCAGGCGGTGGGGGATTGACCCGGTGGTCAGGGCAAGCTGGTCATAATTCAGGGTTTCACTGCCGATGGTGACGGTTTTGGCGACCGGGTCGATGGCGGACACCCCTGCCCCGAGTTTCAGGGTGATATCCTGTTCGGCGTAAAAGCTTTCGGGTCGCAGGAACATGCGGTTAAGGTCCATTTCACCCAGCAGGTATTTCTTGGACAGCGGTGGGCGCTGATAGGGCGGTTCCGGTTCTGCGCCGATCAGGGTGATGGTACCGGCGTGGCCAAGGCTGCGCAGTTTGGTAACCAGTGACTGTCCGGCCTGTCCGGCCCCGATGACAATAATATGACCCATGCTGATCCCCTGAATTTTCTGGTACATTCTATCTGGAAAACCTATATCGTTGTGTTTGGTGAAAGCAAATAAACAGAAGTGAACATGACGTTAGAAATCGGTAACATTCTACCTGACGCAACGCTTATTCTGATGACAGATAGCGGGCCGAAACAGGTTTCGCTGAAAAACAGGCTGGCTGGTCGGAAGGTTGTTATTTTTGCTCTGCCGGGTGCGTTTACACCAACCTGTAGCGTCGCGCATGTGCCAAGTTTTATCAGAAATGCTGAAAAATTGTCGGATAAAGGCGTGGATGAAATTATCTGTATTTCGGTCAATGATGCCTTCGTTATGGGCGAATGGGCGAAGGCAACCGGCGGGGCGAGTGCTGGAATTACCTTTTTAGCGGATGCGGATAGCAGCTTTACCAAGTCTGTAGGGATGGCATTTGATGCCGCACCTGCCGGGCTTTTTGCCCGCTCTAAGCGCTATTCAATGCTTGTTGTTGACGGTGTGGTTAAAATTTTGAACACGGAAACCGCCAAAGGTGTTTGCGATTTGACCGGTGGGGAAACCATGCTGGAACAGTTGACAAATTAGTCGGTGCTGGTTCTTCGGAACGGGCCCATGCTGGTGACGATTTCGGTCTCATGGTCCATGGCGGCGCGTTCGCTTTGCAAAAATTGTTCAACCGCGTCGCGAAAGCCGGGGTCAGCGATCCAATGCAATGAATGGGTGGTCACCGGCATGTAGCCGCGCGCCAGTTTGTGTTCGCCCTGCGCGCCTGCCTCTACCCGTTTTAGCCCGTGTTCAATCGCATAATCGATGGCGCGGTAGTAACAGAGTTCAAAATGCAGTGCCGGGTGGTGTTCGGTGCAGCCCCAGTAGCGACCATACAGGGTGTCTTGGCCAATAAAGTTCAGCGCCCCGGCGACGTATTTTCCGCCCCGCTCCGCCAGAACCAGCAACACGTCGTCACGCATATACTGTTGAATCTGATCAAAGAAATCCCGTGTCAGGTAGGGCGTGCCCCATTTGCGCGCGCCGGTGGACTGGTAAAAGGCCCAGAACGCACCCCAGTGACCGGGCTGTATCTGATCACCGGTCAACATGTGGATCTGACCGCCGAAATCATTGGCCTGCAAGCGTTCGCGGCGGATGTTTTTGCGTTTACGAGAGGACAGATCGGCGGTGAAGGCAGTGAAGCTTTTGTAGCCAGTGTTTTCCCAGTGGAATTGCAGGCCGGTGCGGTGCATCAGGCCCATTTGTTTGCCGTTTTCCACCTCCTCCCCGGTGCAAAATGTCAGGTGCAGTGAGGATACGCGGTTGCTGGCGGCCAATTGGATGGCCCCCTGTATCAGGGCGGACTGGCCGGTGATCTCTTGGCCCGGACGGGTCAGCAGGCGGCGACCGGTTGCGGGGGTGAAGGGCGCGGCGATTTGCAGTTTTGGGTAATAATCCCCGCCGGCCTGTTCATAGGCATGGGCCCAGGCGTGGTCAAAAACATATTCGCCCTGACTGTTGCCTTTGGCGTAGAGCGGAGCGACGGCGATGACCTGCCCGTTGGCGCGCACCACAATCGGACGCGGTGTCCAGCCGGTGCCGGGACCAACCGAGCCTGAGCGTTCAAGGGCGCTGAGGAACCGATGGGTAGTAAAAGGGTCTATTGCACGGGTATTGGGCTGGGTTTCCGGGCAGGCGCAGGCATCCCAGTCCTGTTGATCAATGTCGCTGACACCGTCCAGAATATTGATTTCAACCTGGGTTTCGCCCATGGGATCCCCTGAAATGTCGACAATTGTTGTCAGGCCGAGCGGCGCTTTGGCATGTAGCCCTCAAAGGTTATGTTGTCTGCTACGGCCCGGGCTGTTTCCTCGGATGTTTCGTCTTTGACGGTCCAACACAGAATGGAAATGCCGATGGCTTTGAGTTCGCCTACGCGTTCGCGTTTAAGATCATCTATCCGATGTGAGATAAAGCTGGCGCCAACTTTTTCGTAATCAGGGATAGCGCGCAGGTTTTCACGGACGTTTCCCGGCAACAGCCCCCAGTTAACTTCTTTGAAGGAACCGGTGACCAGCCCACGGGGAACCCCGGGTAATAGCCCTGACATCATTGCCATGGAATGTGGATTAAAGGACATCACGGCTATATCGCCGCGATAGTCTTTTAAATCCGCAGCAATTGCATTTTCGAGTTGGCCAATATTCGGGCCCATCGCGCCGTCCTGATCCTTAATTTCGAGTAACAGGGGTGCTTTTCCGGCAATTATGTTAAGAATCCGGGCCAGGGTTGGTATGGTTTCATCGCTACCCTTTAGCTTAATTTGGGACAGTTCGGAGGCGTTTCGCTGATGAATAGAGCCTTTTTCCGCCGTTAACCGCCCAAGATCGTAGTCATGGAAGACCATGGCCTGCCCATCACGGGAGCATTGAATATCAATTTCCACGCCGTAGCCTGCATCAATGGCAGCGTTTACGGCAGAAATGCTGTTTTCCGGCCGGCCAAGACCCAGATCGTGCAACCCGCGATGGGCGATGGGCATGGTTAAAAAGGGTTTGGGAAGTCCGGTCATGCGATCTGAAAGATGCCTTCGATTTCAACGGCAACGCCAAAGGGCAGCGAAGCCGCACTAACAGCAGAGCGGGAATGGCGGCCCGCATCGCCCAGTGCTGCGACCAGAAAATCAGACGCGCCGTTGATCACTGCCGGCTGATCGCCAAAATCCGGGGTGGAGTTGACGAAACCGGTGAGCTTAATCACCCGAACCAGCCGGTCCAGATCACCGCCGCAAGCCGCCTTTACCTGTGCCAGAAGGCCGATGGCGCAGGTTTTTGCGGCAGCGGCACCGTCTTGCACCGACATGTCTGCACCCAGTTTTCCAAGGGTGAACTGGCCGTCTTGCATGGATACCTGCCCGGAAACATAGACGGTATCCCCCACCTGCACAAACGGCACGTAGTTTGCCGCTGGCGCCGGCGCATCGGGCAGGGTTACGCCCAGACTGGCCAACTTGGTTTCGTATGTATTTCCCATTCGGGTGGCTCCCATTTGTGTTTCGCGCAGACGGTAACGGTGTTTTACGGCGCTGAAAACTGAAAAATGCAGCTTTTATGAACAAGTTTTTACGCCGCCATTTTTGCGGGGTACCGGCAGGAAGTTGCAAAAAAATGCGCGAAAATGTGCCTAATCCGCGCATTCTGAGGGCCGTTGTCACCAATCAGCCACATATTTTATTCGATCATGGCACTGCAATGGGTTTTGCTAGAATGATTATTATGTGAAACACAGTAAAAGAAAATTGGGCGGTAAAAGATTTTGTGATGACGCGGATTGTTAATACTGGACGTCAAATTTTGGTTCTGACAGCGTTATTGGTTTTGTCTGCCTGCGCCAGTGCCGATGTTTCAGGGGGAATTTTTGACCCCTATGAAGTTCAAAACCGTAAGGTTCACGATTTTAACCGTGGTGTAGACAGGACACTGTTGCGCCCTGCATCCAACGTATATGGCGGGCTTTTACCGGAGCCGGTGCGCAATGGTGTTGGCAACTTTGCCGGGAACCTATCGATACCCGGGTCGGTTTTGAATGATGTATTGCAGCTGAATGTTGAAGACGCGATCTATAACACGGTGCGGTTTCTGGTTAATACCACCATCGGGATTGGCGGGATATTTGACCCGGCGCTGGCGGCAGGGATGCCACCACGTGACAGCGATTTTGGCGAAACCATGGATATTTGGGGATTTGAGGAAGGCGCCTATCTTGAGGTGCCGTTTGTCGGCCCGTCCACTACCCGCGATACGGTGGGGATCGTGGTTGATCTGTTTATCGACCCGTTGAATTTCCTGCTGCCTGCGCCCGAAAGCTATGTCGGGCCGGTAGCGGCGGCGGCATCAAAAGTTGGTGATCGCTATCGTTTTCGGGGTACTGTAGACTCTATATTATACGAAAGCGCGGACAGTTACGCGCAATCGCGACTGCTTTATTTGGATAATCGACGGTTCAGGCTGGGTAAATCGAACGGCGAAACAAGTGAAGATGACTTTGATCTGTATGAGGAAACATATGAGTAATCCTGTAACCCGGCGGTTCTTTTTAGCTGGAACAACAACAGCTTTTGCGTTGTTTTCCGGCCCGGCACTGGCGTTTAGCACGGCGGATGCCGAAGCGCTGATCACCAAGGTCGTCAATGACATTAATCGTATTATCAATTCCGGAAAATCCGAAGCCAGAATGCTAAAGGATTTTGAGGGGATTTTTACCCGATACGCAGATGGTGCCCGGATCGGCCAACTGGTGCTGGGGCCGGCGTCGCGCTCTGCCAGCCCGGCCCAGCGCAAGCAGTTTGCCAAGGCCTACCAGACCTATATTTCGCGCAAATATGGCCGCCGGTTCCGTGAATTTATTGGCGGGCGCATTGAGATCAAGGGCGCCAAGGCGGTGAAATCGTTTTTTGAAGTGACGGCGAAGGCTATTTTATCTGGCGAAGCGCCGTTTGAGCTGCAGTTTGTCGTGGCCGAGAAGAACGGGCGGTTCATAGATATCAAGATTGAGGGCATCAGCCTGATCAAGGCTGAGCGCACTGAGATCGGTTCAATGCTGGATAAACGCAAGGGCAATCTGGATCAGCTGATTGCTGATCTGAAGGCCACCGGCTAGCGGTTTTTTGGGCGGAACAGATCCCTGAGGATCTGGTCAATTACACCGCGATTGCTGTTTTGCTGGGCGCGTTGTTCAAAGGTTTCCTGAACGACCGGTGGTTCAGCTACCCGGATCATTGGCAGGGGCCTTGGCGGCAGGTCTTCGTGAATGCGCAGCATTGTTTCGCGCCAGATATCGGCCGGCAGGCTGCCACCCGTTACCCCGGTCAGGGGTGTGTTATCATCATAGCCCATCCAGACACCGGTGACATAATCGGCTGAAAAACCCAGATACCACGCATCACGGGCGGCCTGAGTGGTACCGGTTTTGGCAGCGGTTTCGCGCCCGGGTAATTTGCCCCGCCGACCGGTGCCGCCATCAACCACCTGGCTCATCATGTAGATCAGCTGTTCGGCTGCATAGGGGGTAATCACCCGCTCACCGATGCCGCCGCCCTGGTTCATCAGGGGTTCTTCATCGCCCTGCAGGCGCAGTTCTACCAACCCGTAGGGTGTCACGCTGGAGCCGCCGTTCAGGATGCCTGCGTAAGCACCGGTCATTTCCAGCAGGGTGGATTCTGATGCACCAAGGGCCAGCGCTGGCCCCTCGGCAAGATCGCTGCTGATCCCGAAGGCCTGGGCGATGGTGCGCACATTTTCGCGGCCGACATCCTCTGATACCCGGACAGCCGG
Source organism: uncultured Marinosulfonomonas sp. (assembly GCA_964514925.1). GTDB lineage: Bacteria > Pseudomonadota > Alphaproteobacteria > Rhodobacterales > Rhodobacteraceae > NVTR01. Next base: position 132,746 of record CAZETX010000001.1, on the reverse strand, counting down.
GACATTCAGCGATTTCTTCAGGGCGTCTGTCAGGGTGACGGGGCCAAGAAATTCTTTGCTGTAATTGCGCGGTGACCATGGGCCGGAACCGGGGATGTCGATGGTAAGGGGTTCATCCAGTACCGTGTCGGCATAGGTGTAGCCCAAATCAAGGGCGGTTGCGTAGACGAAGGGTTTGAAGGCGGAACCGGTTTGTCGTTTGGCCTGAATGGCGCGGTTAAATTGCCCGGCAGCACCGGAAAAGTTGCGCCCGCCCACCATGGCCCGCACGGCGCCGTCGGCGGACATAACTATTATGGCGGCCTGCACCTGAGAGCCTTCTTTGAGTTTGGTCTCAAAGACCAGCTGTAATGCGTCTTCGGCGGCTTGTTGAATTTTGGTGTCAAAGGTCGTGCGGATGATCACGTCTTCGGTGGTGTCCCTGGTCAGGAATGAGGGGCCGGAATCCATCACCCAATCGGCAAAATTTCCGCCAGCGCGGGCCTGTGCGGCCAGCGAAAGTTGCGCCGGGTTGATATGGGCGTCTTGCGCCTGAGCGTCTGTCAGGTAGCCCTGTTCCTGCATCAGTTCGACAATTACCCCGGCGCGGTTTTGTGAACGTTCTAAGTTAGCCGTGGGGGCGTAGCGTGATGGGGCTTTCAAAAGCCCTGCAAGCATTGCGGCTTCTGCCGGGGTGACATTGGCGGCGGATTTACCAAAGTAGCGTTGACTGGCGGCTTCAAAACCGCGTGAGCCTGCGCCCAGATAGACCCGGTTTAGGTAGATCGTCAGGACTTCGTCCTTGGTGTATTTTACCTCAAGGGCCATGGCGTAGACGGCTTCTTTGACTTTGCGCCAGATTGAGCCCTGTCTGCAGTCGGCCTCATAGGCGGCTTCGCTGTCCCAGTCGGTGGGGTTGTAAGGCACACCAAGGCAAAGCAGTTTTGCCGATTGCTGGGTAATGGTTGAACCACCGTTGCCCGATAGCGGGCCGCGGCCTTCGCGCAGGTTGATGCGCACGGCGGATACTATGCCCCGGGGGCTGATGCCCAGATGGCGGTAAAAGCGTTTGTCTTCGGTGGCGATAACGGCGTTTTTCAGGTGCGGGGAAACGGTGTCGGCATCAATCTGTCCGCCAAATTGTTCGCCGCGCCACGCATAAACCGCATTATTGCGGTCCAGCAGCGTAACCGAGCCACGGGCGCGCCCATCCAGCAGGTCACCTACCGGGGGCAGAGTGGAATAGAAATATATGACGCCCAGCGCCACGATAATGCCCAGTACCATGGCGCCGCGAAACGCCAACCGCCAGATAAGGCGAATGAACCAGCTGAATATCAGACCGAACAGGCCCAGCACACCGGCGCGTCTGCGCCGTGGTTTTGAGCGGGCGCGCGGTTTGGCCCGGCGACGGGTTGTGGATTTGGCGGCGGTTTTGGTCTTTTTCTTTGGCGCGCGCTTATCCGCCACCAAAGGGGGGCGTTTTCGTTTACCGGTTCCGGTCATTTTTTAGAGCCTGCTCAGGGTCGTTTTTTTTGCACGATAACCATTCAGGATAGGAATGTCAGGTCGGATTGAACCCCGTTTCAGATTTATTCCGCCCAAAAAACAGGCACATGCCCCGATTTGTGCAATAAATTGCGATTTCTGCATGTGTTTGGTTGATTTTAACCCCCCGAATCCTTGCGACATGCTGCGTTGCCGCAATTCTGGGCCTGCAGATTTCAGGCAGGGGCACCTGCACGATGTGGGGAAGACACGTGAAACTAATGAAATTTTTCAGTTTAATCGCAGTGACCGTGAGCGCGCTGCTATTGCCCGATCTGGGGATGGCGCAAGGGGCGGATGTCACGCCAGGCAACGATGAGATTGGCTATATTCTGACGACGTTCATGTTCATCGTTACCGGTGTGCTGGTGTTCTGGATGGCGGCCGGTTTTGCCATGCTTGAGGCCGGGCTGGTGCGGTCAAAAAACGTGGCCATGCAACTGACAAAGAACATGGCGTTGTTTGCTCTGGCGGCGATCCTGTATTACGCCGTTGGTTATAACCTGATGTATCCCGGCGATGGCTGGAGCATTGACGGTATTCTGGGTGCGTTCAGCACGGCCAAGCTGGAACCTGTGGGTCTGGCGGGGGTTGAGACCGACCTGACATATGCATCGGTCGGCGCGGACTTTTTCTTTCAGCTGATGTTCGCGGCGGCAACGGCGTCTATTGTTTCGGGCGCATTGGCGGAGCGGATTAAGCTGTGGCCGTTTCTGGCATTTGTACTGGTGTTGGTGGCGTTGATTTATCCGATACAGGCCAGCTGGAAATGGGGCGGTGGTTTTCTGGATGGCATGGGCTTTCTTGATTTTGCCGGTTCAACCGTTGTGCATTCAGTGGGTGGCTGGGCGGCTTTGACCGGGGCGATCAT
>CAZETX010000001.1:69293-130248 GCA_964514925.1 uncultured Marinosulfonomonas sp. | reverse complement strand
GTGCTGGTGGTGTTTGCGGTGCCGTTGCTGGACCGGTTCAGGATTGACGATGTGGTCGGTGCGATCCCTGTGCATTTGTTTGCCGGAATCTGGGGCACGCTGGCCGTGGTTTTGACCAACCCGGATGCAATGTTGTTGGTGCAGATCAAGAGTATCCTGATTGTTGGCGGCTTTGTGATTGTGACCTCTGGCGTTCTTTGGTTGTTGCTGAAGGCAATTGTTGGCCTGCGCGTCGATGAAGAAACCGAGATCAACGGTCTGGATATGTCAGAGCTGGGCATGGAGGCCTATCCGGAGTTCCACCGGGGTTAGCTGAGAAACCCGCCAGAAAAACTGTTGCCCGGGCGTTCGCGTCCGGGTTTTTTATTTGGTGTTGTTGTCTGTGGTTGGTCTGGATAGCCTTTCACGGATGCCGTTAAAAATAAATAATCGCCAGGCTCGCGCGCTTTTTCTGGCCCGTCAGGGTCTGGCAGGCCCGCCCACCGGGCCACTGGATGTGTTGGCAATTATCCGGGGGCTGGGGTTTGTACAGCTGGATACAATTCAGGTCGTTGCGCGCGCCCATCACCACATTATCTGGAGTCGGAACCAGAATTACCGCGAACCAATGCTGAACCGTTTGCTGGCGGATGACCGGGCGGTTTTTGAGCATTACACCCATGATGCGTCAGTTATTCCCATGGCGTACCTGCCGATGTGGCGCCGCCAGTTTCGCCGCATGTCCGACCGGGTTGACCGGGCCGGTTGGTACAAATCCATGCCGGATACCGTCGGGCGTAAGCTGATCAAGGATCGGATTGGCCGCGAGGGCGCGCTGTCTACGCAGGCGTTTGATACGAAGGTCGATGGGCCAAAGGAAATGTGGTCGCGCCCGCCCCATAAGCTGGCGCTGGATTACATGTGGTATTCCGGTGAGCTGGCGACCTGTCACCGGCAGGGGTTTACCAAGTTCTATGATCTGGCGGAACGGGTGTTTCCGGCGGAATTGTTGGATGTGCAGCATAGCGAAGCGGATCAGATAGACTGGTTGTGCAGGTCGGCCTTGCAGCGGCTTGGGGTTGGCACGGCAGGTGAAATTCAAAAGTTCTGGGAGGCGGCAGACCTGAAAGAGGTGCGCGGCTGGGTGAACGAAATGGCGGGGTCACTGGTGCCGGTCAGTGTGCAGGGTGCGGATGGCACCTGGACCGAAACCCTGGCGCCCGCGGACATTGTGCAGCAGTTGCAGGCGTTGAAGCCGGCCACGTCCCGGCTGCGCATTCTGAACCCGTTTGATCCGGTTATCCGGGATCGTAACCGGTTAAAGCGGTTGTTTGGTTTTGATTACCGGGTTGAGATGTTTGTGCCCAAAAATAAGCGAAAATGGGGGTATTATGTTTATCCGATTCTTGAGGCTGACAGGTTTGTCGGGCGGATTGAGGTTAAGGCCGACCGGGCGCAGGATGTGCTGAATGTATTGAATGTCTGGGCAGAGAGGCCAGCTGTCTGGACGCCAAAGCGACAGGAAAAGCTAACCGCGGAAATCAGGCGGCTGGCGCGTTTCACCGGGGTGAAAAACACGGTTTGGCATTGTTTAATGCCGCGATAATTGCGCAACCGGTCAAAGGGCTTTCGGGTCTTGTGTTGGCGGGTCAGGAATGATGACTTCACCTTCGGTCTGATCGCTAACGCTTTCGGCGTCGTCGTCATTTGTTTCTTCGACCAGCTCGGCAATTTCTGTTTCTTCCGGGTCTTCCCCAACGATCAGGGGCAGCATTTCGGTTGAGGCGGGCATCGCCACCTCACCATCGGCGGGAACTGTCCAGGACAGGGTGTCAAAACCGCTGCAATTGTTACATATCGGGGCCCATATGCTGTGGACCGTCTGGCAATTGCCGCAGACCCATTGCGGGCCACGCGAGGCGCTTACCGCCTTGGTCAACCAGCCGCGAACCACCGCGTCATCGCTGCCCTCACCCCGTTCAATCGCGGCCATGATGGAAAGCGACCGCGCCGTTGGTTCGGTTTCCAGCAGATCGCCCAGCGCGGTGCGCGCGGCGGCGTATTCACCGGCTGCTATTTGCAGTTCTGCGTTCAGCATACGGGTTTCAGAATGCTCGGGGTTGGGTTTAACCAGTGCGGCAAAGCGTTTGATCCGGGCCTTTGGGTCTTCGTCCGGCATGATGCTGGCGAAGGCGGCGGCAAGATCCGGGTGCGGCCGGGCAGCCCAGGCTTTTTTCAAAACACGCGTGGCCTGTCGGTTTTTACCGGCTGTAATATAGGCCTGAGCCGCCATCACCGCCGCTGGGATCAGATCCGGGGACAGGCGATTTGCTTCGATCGCAGCTTCGCGGGCTTCAACGGTTGAGCCATCGCGGAACACATCGCGCGCCTCAGACAGGGCCAGCACTGCGTCGCGGCGTTTATGGACATCGCGGGGCAGAACGCCCTGGCGCTTTTTCTCGGCCAGGGTGATGCGCGCGCCTTTCCAGTCTTCGTTTTCGGCCTGAAGGCGCAGCAAAACATCACCGGTTTCGCTGTGGTTTGGTTTCAGGGCAAAGGCCTTTTCGGCCAGTTTCATTGCCGTTTCAGTGTCACCGTCTTCCAGCTTTTGCTTCATGATGCCGCGCACACCGACAAAGCGGGTCCGGTCATCTTGCAGCAGGCGCTTATAAACCTCTTCGGCCTTGGCGCGGTCACCGGTAATTTCAGCGGCCTGGGCGGTGATCAGGTTGGTCAGTTCCGGGCGCGCCAGATACTTTTCAGCCTTGGCCGCCTTGGACATGGCAAGGCGCCCCTCACCCACTGCCAGCGCGGTCATGCCTTCGGCCAGTGCTTCATAGCCCTTGCGTTCGCGGTTACGATCAAAGTAGCGCGAGATGGCGGTTTCATCGCCATTGATGAAACGCAGCGTTGCCACCAGCAGCGACAGCAGTTTTAGCCCGATCCAGATTGCCAGAACCAACACAATGGCGGCGATCACGGCGCGCAGCGGATCAAGGTTAAATTCGGTCTGCCCAAAGGTAATGCGCACGCCGCCACCGGTTTCGGCCAGCATGCCAACCCCCAGCGTCAATGCGCCAACAATGCCGATAAACAGGATAATTTTTATAAGTGACCAAAGCATGTTGTTTTCCTAATAACCCAGTGACGCGGCAAGTTCGGCCAGCGCGTCAAGCACCGACTGGCGGGCCTGTGCCTGTTGCACCCAATCGTTCAGTTTTTCTGCGCCGGCCTCTGGCATGGCCGCCAATTCGGTTAGCGCGATGTTCAGATCCCCCTGCCGCAGGGCGTCTTCTGCGCGTGACAGAATGGCGTCGGGGTCGTCGCCTTCTTTTGGTGCAAGGGATCGCGCGCCCAGTTGGGTGCGTAAAAATGCGGTGACCTTGTTGGTGTTGCCAGCTTCTGCATCTGCACGAATGGCGGCGTCTAAAGCCGTACGCGCGGCTGCGGGAAACTGATCCTGAAGTGTGCCAAGTGTGATTGCCCCTTCTGCCGCAGCCTGTGACAGGTCGTTGGGAATTGTAGCGCCGGCATCTTTCAGGGTCGCCAGTGGTGCATCAAACGCATCACCGCTATCCAGCGCCTTTTGAATGGCGGCGTAGGCCACCTGTTTGGCGGTGCTGTCAGACTGGATGGCGGCGTCTGTTAAGGCGCGGGCGGATTGGATCTGGGCGGTTTCGATTTTTACCAACTCATCGGCAAACATCTGGCGCATCGCGGTCAGTTCACGTTCATAGGTTTCAACGGCTTGCGCTGTGGCCCCGACATCCGGAATGGGGCGGTTTTCAATATCTGTGATCCGCATGGTCAGATCGGCTAGGGCTTCAGTTTGTTTGGCTGTCAACCGGTCCAGATTATCCAACCGGCCGCCCAAACCGTTAATAACGGTGTTGGTTGGCCCATTTATGATGGTGGTTTCCAGAGCGTTGATGTCAGATTTTAGGGCCGATATTTCGGTCTGAAGGGCGGAGTTGTTGGCCGCAAGCTGATCCATGGCGGAGGTGTCTTTACCAAACAGTCCATTTTCGCCGGTTGCAAATATGGCTGCGCCAAACCCGATGGCCCCGGCAACTAATCCGCCGACAACCAGTGGGATGGCTGAGGATTTTTGCCCGGTCTTTGGTTTTTCGGGGGTTATATTTACGCCTTGCTCTTTCGGCGGGTCTTTTGGCAGTTTTTCGTCGATTATAATCGCATCATCGACAACAGGTTTTGGTTTCTGTGTCATGTCGGGTTTAAGCTCAGCGGATTGCGCCTTGGGTTTCGCCGTCGATTTTCCGGTTTTCGTGTTTTTACCAGCCCGTGCCACCTAATTACGCCCCCTACAAAATACATCGGCCGAACCGCCGCCCTGCCTAAAACTATTCACCAAATCGCCCCACCTCAAGAGTGTCGGTCAATTTGCCCCGAAATTTCTTTCAGCATGGCCGCCGCGGTTGGTTTGCGGGCGACCACGGATTGTGCCGCAATCGGCCCGTTCCATGCTGCCAGAACATCCGGGCTTATCGCCACCAGAACCAGCGGTGCGGTCGCCCGGCAGTTTAGCGCTTCACCGGACAGTATGGCCGCTGAGCGGGCTGAGAACAGGGGAAGTACCACCGGATTGTCCCCGCAAAGGATTTCGCGTGCCGCTTCATTCAGGGACAGGGGTAATTGCCGGTAGATCACCGTTGAATCAGTGTCTATTCCGCGCATTTTTAACGTCTCTGCGATATTGCCCTGGCTGTGTTCGCCGCGCAGAAATATTGCCTTTCCGGCGGGCCTGTGGTTTTGCACGGTCTGTATAAGCTGTGCGGCGGTGCCTTTGGCTGAGATGGCGGTCATGCCCAACTGTGTTGCTGCCTTTGCAGTTCTGTCACCCACAGTGATGGCCCGGCGGCCCGATAAATCCATGGATTTGGCAGCGGCCAGAACGGCGTTGCGCGACGCAAATATAAACAGGGCATAATCGTCTGCATTAATTTGGATTTTTAGCGGTACGATTTCCAGTACCGGTGAAATCTGCACGTTCACATCAGCGCTCAGGGCTGCGCGAATCTCTTGGGATTGCGCGTGGGGGCGGGTTAGTAAAACGGTTGGTTTCAGGCCTGCCACTTTTCTCACACCCTGTTGATTGGTTGCTCCCCCGGTGTTACCTGCCACTAGCACAACGCGCAACAGGCCGAAAATGACCGAAACTCTGACAATGCTGGGGCTGGAAAGCAGCTGCGACGATACAGCCGCTGCTGTTGTGCGACATACCGTCGGGCAGCGTGGTGAGATATTGTCGTCGGTCGCACTTGGGCAATCTGATCTGCATTCTGAATTTGGTGGTATTGTGCCGGAGATTGCCGCGCGCGCCCATGCTGAAAAACTGGATATCGCGGTTGAGCAGGCTCTAATGCAGGCGGAAATTGGGTTATCCAAGCTGGATGGCGTTGCTGTCACTGCTGGCCCAGGACTGATCGGTGGCGTGCTGTCCGGGGTGATGTGCGCCAAGGGCATTGCAGCAGGTGCCGGGCTGCCGCTGATTGGGGTCAACCATCTGGCCGGGCATGCGCTGACACCGCGGCTAACCGATGGGTTTGAATTTCCGTATCTTATGTTGCTGGTATCCGGGGGGCATTGCCAGTTTCTGATTGTCAAAGGTGCAGATGATTTTACCCGGCTTGGCAGCACGATTGATGACGCACCGGGGGAGGCGTTTGATAAGGTCGCGCGAATGCTGGGATTGCCGCAACCGGGGGGGCCAGCGGTTGAGGCAGAGGCAAAAGCGGGGGTTCCCGGTCGCTTCAAATTCCCGCGCCCACTATTGGATCGACCGGGTTGTGACATGTCGTTTTCCGGTTTGAAAACGGCCATATTGCGAGAACGCAACAAATTGGTTGAGCAACATGGGGGTTTGCGCCGCACTGATCGTGCCGATCTTTGTGCGGGGTTTCAAGCGGCGGTGGTGGATGTGTTTGCCCATAAAACCCGCGTTGCATTGCAGGCCTATCTGGCCCTGTCCCCATCCCGGCCAGCGCTGGCTGTTGCCGGTGGTGTTGCGGCTAATTTGGCCATTCGCACTGCATTAGAGACTGTTTCAGCGGAGTTGGACATTCAGTTTTCAGCACCACCCATGGCGCTGTGCACAGATAATGGGGCGATGATTGCCTGGGCTGGTATTGAACGATTTCGCGCCGGTCTGATTGATGATCTGAGCCTTGGGGCGCGGCCGCGCTGGCCGCTTGACATGCTGAGCCCATCGGGTTTGGGTTCAGGTAAGAAAGGCGCCAAAGCATGAGCGACATTACAGTATTCGGTGCCGGTGCCTTTGGCACTGCGTTGGCCATTTCCCTGGCGAATGAAGGGCACAATCTACAGTTAGTGGCGCGCAATAACGCCCATGCTAACCGGATGCTGGCCGATTCTGAGAATGTGGCGCGGCTGCCCGGTTTTGGGTTTCCCGAAGGATTGCAGATTACGGCCGATTGCCCCGATCCGGCATTGATCTGCCTTTTGGTTGTTCCGACACAGGGGTTGGCCGGGTTTATACGGGAAAACAGCGCTGCGTTTGTGGGCCGGACACTGGTTGCCTGTTGTAAGGGTGTCGATCTGAATACCGGCCTGGGTCCGACTGCTACAATTTTGAAGCAATGTCCGTCATCTGAGGCAGCGATATTGTCGGGGCCCAGTTTTGCGATTGATATAGCGGCCGGCTTGCCGACAGCGTTGACCATTGCTTCTGATTCTGAAGCGACAGCGCGTTATCTGCAGGACCAGTTGTCGACCAGAAACCTGCGGCTTTACCGCAGCACCGATACTATTGGTGTTGAACTGGGGGGCGCGTTGAAAAACATTATGGCCATCGCCGCGGGTGTCACCATAGGTGCCGGGCTGGGCGAAAGTGCGCGGGCGGCATTGATGACACGCGGGTATGAGGAGTTGAAACGGTTTGCGCTGGCGTCGGGGGCAGGGGCCGAGACGCTTTCTGGTTTGTCCGGGCTGGGCGATCTGATCCTGACCTGTACTTCCGAAAAGTCGCGGAACTTTGCCCACGGGGTTTGCCTTGGGAAAGGTGGAACAATCGACGGTGACATCACTGTTGAAGGTGTGGTGACCGCAAGGGCTGTTGCCGGTATTGCCAAATCCCGCGGTATTGATATGCCAATAACCTCGGCCGTCGATGATTTGATATCCGGGGAGGTTTCGGTGCATCAGGCCATTGAAATGCTGCTGACCCGGCCCCTGAAGAAGGAATAAACCGATGCAATACTGGCTATTCAAATCTGAAGCCTCAACCTGGAGCTGGGAACAACAGGTTGCCAAGGGTGAGGCTGGCGAAGAATGGGATGGCATCCGCAACTATCAAGCCCGCAACAATATGCGCCTGATGGCGTTGGGGGATCTGGGGTTTTTCTATCTGTCGCAGAACGAAAAGGCGGTTGTTGGAATTGTCGAGGTGTGCGCGTTGATCCACCCGGACAGCACGATTGACGATGATCGCTGGGAATGCGTGGACATCAAGGCAGTGGAGTCTGTTCCCAATCCGGTGACGTTGTCGATGTGCAAAGAAAACCCTGCCCTTGGGGATATGGTGCTGGTGAACAACACCCGGTTGTCTGTTCAGCCCGTAACCAGGACTGAATGGGAAATCGTTCGAAAGATGGGTGGTCTGGACGGCTAGATTTTAAGATCGTTCCAATTCATAGTCTATTCATAGAAAAATGGAGGAAAGTGGATGGAATATATTGCAGTCTTAGTCGCCGCAGCCGGGGCATATGCGTTCGGCGCTTTCTGGTACATGTTCAATGGCAAACGCTGGATGGCTGCTGCTGGCATCACCGAAGAGCAGGTGGCCGGTGGCGCGGGCAAAAGCCCCGGGCCGTTCATCATCAGCGCCATCATGGTGATTGTTGTTTCCGGAATGATGCGGCATGTTTTTGGCATGGCCGGGATTGATACCGTCTATAAGGGCTTTTTGTCTGGCCTTGGGTTGGGGTCGTTCATCGTCGCGCCATGGATTGTCACGAATTATGCCTATTCGATGCGCCCGGCGGCTTTGACCGTTATTGATGGCCTTTATGCGATAATCGGATGCACGATTATTGGTACGATATTAACGCTGTTTTGAAAAAAAGTGGAGGGCCCCAACCCCTCGGGACCCTCCGTACCCACGTGTTCCCAAGCCACCACACGTGTTCAAATAAAAGGTCCCGACCATACTGGTCCGGTAAATCTGACCTTAGGGGAATGGCTGATCCTGGGCAAATGCTAAGTATTTAGAATTGCTATCAAATCCAATTCTTTATTGCGGTATTCATATCCAGAATACAAAACGCCTGCCAAACCGGCAGGCGCTGTTGCTAAGTCTGAGACCGGCTTATCCGTAAACGGATTCTTTGCCGAAATGTTTGGTCAGCATGTAATATACCACTGCGCGGTATTTGTTCCGCTCAGATTTACCATATGTTTCGATCGCTTTGTTGATCGCTGACATCAGTTCCGGCCCATCGGACAGGCCCAGTTTCTTGATCAGGAAATTTTCTTTGACGGTTTCCAGTTCGCTGGCTTGTGAGCCGGCAACAGTGGAAGCATCGGCATTATAAATTGCCGGTCCGCAGCCGATTGTTACCTTTGTCAAAAGGTCCATATCGGGCGACATGCCGCATTTATTCTTTAGATCGTCTGCATATTGCGCGATCAGATCGTCTCTCTTACCCATTTAATTCTCTCCTACCTGTTACCGGGAAATGTCCCGTTCAAAAAACCCAAATATCGGGGCTCTGGCAAAGTACTAAAGTGAATTGGCGCTGTGAAAAAGGGAAATTTGTCGGTTCCTTTCCCCATAGGTAAGAATCGGCCTGCAAATTACAGGCTGCCCAATATGTACATCGACGTCCGGATTTTACTAAGAAACTGATTAGTAACGGTAATGTTCCGGTTTAAATGGTCCGTCCGGGGACACCCCGATATAGGCGGCCTGTTCGGGATCCAGCCTGGACAGTTTCACGCCGATCCGGTCCAGGTGCAAGCGGGCGACTTTTTCGTCCAGATGCTTGGGCAGGATGTAGACTTCGTTTTTGTATTCATCACCCTTGGTCCACAGCTCAATCTGGGCCAGAACCTGATTGGTAAAGCTGGCGGACATCACGAAACTGGGGTGCCCGGTGGCATTGCCAAGGTTCAACAGGCGGCCCTCTGACAGCAGGATGATCCGGTTGCCGGACGGCATTTCGATCATGTCCACCTGATCTTTGATGTTGGTCCATTTGTGGTTTTTCAGGTTGGCCACCTGAATTTCATTGTCGAAATGGCCGATATTGCCGACGATGGCCATGTTCTTCATTTCGCGCATGTGTTCGATGCGGATCACGTCTTTGTTGCCGGTGGTGGTGATGAAAATGTCAGCGCTGTCCACCACGTCTTCCAAAATGACGACTTCGAACCCGTCCATGGCGGCCTGCAGGGCGCAGATCGGGTCTACTTCAGTAACTTTTACCCGGGCGCCGGCACCGGACAGGGATGCGGCCGAGCCTTTGCCAACGTCACCATAGCCACAGACAACGGCGACCTTACCGGCCATCATGGTATCGGTTGCGCGGCGAATTCCGTCGACCAGCGATTCCTTACAGCCGTATTTATTGTCGAATTTCGACTTGGTTACCGAATCGTTCACATTGATTGCAGGGAACGGCAGTTGGCCATTTTTCATCAGCTCATACAGGCGGTGAACGCCGGTGGTGGTTTCTTCGGAAACGCCCTTGATCGCGTCGCGCTGTGCGGTAAACCAGCCGGGGCTGGACGCCATGCGCTTTTTGATCTGGGCAAAGATGGCTTCTTCTTCTTCGGATGTGGGCACATCCAGCAGGCCGGTTTCACCGGCTTCAACCCGGGCGCCCAGCAGGATGTACAGCGTCGCATCGCCGCCATCGTCCAGAATCAGGTTGCAGGGGCCGTCCGGGAACAGGAATATCCGGTCCTGATAGTCCCAGTGTTCCACCAGGGACTGGCCCTTGATGGCGAAAACCGGGGTGCCGCCTTTGGCGATTGCAGCGGCGGCGTGATCCTGGGTTGAAAAGATGTTGCAGGACGCCCAGCGCACGTCTGCGCCCAGTACGTTCAGGGTTTCGATCAGCACCGCTGTTTGAATTGTCATGTGCAGGGAACCGGCAATGCGTGCACCTTTCAGGGGTTTGCTGTCGCCGTATTCTGCGCGCAATGCCATCAGGCCCGGCATTTCTGTTTCGGCGATATCCAGTTCTTTACGGCCAAATTCGGCCAATGCGATATCTTTGACGATGTAATCCTGTGACAACCTACTGCTCCTGCTGGGTGTGTTCTGGCCGGTGGGATAGCACCCGATTGTCTGCTCGACAATGGCTGGGTTGATTGGGTAACGTCCGGTCAGATATTCGGAGGATTAATGAAACAACCGCGGGCATGGCAACGGATGTTATCGGGACGCAGGCTGGACCTGTTGGACCCGACGCCTGTGGATATCGAAATTGATGATATCGCCCATGGTTTATCTTTTGTAGCCCGCTGGAACGGCCAGACTATTGGGGATTTTCCGTATTCAGTGGCCGAGCATTCATTGTTGGTTGAGCAGTTGTTTTCCAAAGCCAATCCGGGTGCCACCACGCGCTGGCAACTGGCCGCGTTGCTGCATGATGCGCCGGAATATGTGATCGGGGATATGATTTCCCCGGTTAAGGCGGCTGTTGGTCCCGGATACGGGGCCTTGGATGATCGGTTAACGGCGGCAATCCATTTGCGGTTTGGTCTGCCCGCGGTGATCCCGGTTGCGATTAAGAAGCAGATCAAAAAGGCCGATCGTATCAGTGCCTGGCTGGAAGCAACCCAGATCGCCGGGTTTTCGGTGGTTGAGGCTGACAGGTTGTTTGGCCCCCCTGATCAGACCCTAATTCAGGGAATATTGATCAGGCTCAGGCCACCGATTGAACCAAGGAACGAATTTACGGCACGCCACAGCATGCTTTTGGAAAATATGTAACATGACAATATCCACCCGGAATGCCACCCCTTCGGACGCCGCCGCTATGGTTGAAATTATGAATACAATCATTAAAATTGGCGGTACAACGGCACACCAGACCCGGTTCACAGATGAACGGATGATCAGCCACTACATAGAGCCCGAAGATGGGATCAGTTGTATTTTGGCTGAGCTGGATGGGCAGATCGTTGGCTTTCAGTCACTGGTGTGGCCCAGCGAAAATGACAGTAAATTTCCTGATGGCTGGGCGATTATCGCGACATTTGTTAAGCCCGGGCTGACAGGGGCTGGTCTTGGTAAAGCGCTGTTTCTGGATACGGAAATGGTGGCCGCCAATTCGGGGGTGGCGGCAATTGATGCCACCATACGGTCTGATAACACTGGTGGTCTGCGTTATTATTCAAAACTGGGATTTCAGGAATATCGTGTCGAACCCGGTGCGCCCCTAACGGATGGAACGCCAGTGGACAGGATCAGTAAACGATTTGACCTGGGTTAACGCGGGCTGCGTTTTGCCAGAATACGTTGCAGGGTGCGGCGGTGCATACTGAGACGACGGGCGGTTTCGCTGACGTTACGATCGCACAGCTCATAGACCCTTTGAATATGTTCCCAGCGCACCCGATCCGCGGACATCGGGTTTTCCGGCGGTGGCGGCAGATCATCACCTGTGGTTAGCAGCGCATTGGTGATGTCGTTGGCATCAGCCGGTTTTGACAAGTAATCCGTCGCGCCAATTTTCACCGCCGTTACCGCGGTGGCAATTGCCCCGTATCCGGTCAGAACCACAATGCGGCTATCCGGGCGTTTGGCGCGAATGGTTTCAACGACGTCCAGACCGTTGCCATCTTCCAATCGCAGATCAACCACCGCATAGGCCGGGGGCCGGGCGGTTGAAATGGCTTTACCGGCCGCAACAGAGCCTGCCATTTCAGGTTCAAAACCACGTTTTTCCATGGCCCGGGCCAGTCGTTTCAGAAATGGTTCGTCATCGTCTACCAACAACAGGGATTTATCTTCGCCCAGATCGGGCATTTTGAGATCAGCCATGGTCAATCCTTCCGCGCTCATATTCAATAATAGCAATATGTTCCGCTGCCGTCAACTTTTACACCATTTCCTGTAAATAGCACGCGGCAGTCCGGGCAACGTTTTCGGCTGACGTGTCGCGTCGGAAAAAGTTTTGAAACCCGGTCTCTGGCAATACCAGATAGCTGAAGGTTGAATGGTCCATCAGATAAAATTCATCGCCGGTTTCCTGCTTACTATAGTAGGTCTTATAGGCCAGTGAGACCGCTTTTATCTGGTCGGGCGTCCCTGTCAGGCCCAGCATATCAGGGTGCATGTAATCGGTATACTCTGTCAAAACGTCCAATGTGTCACGTTCGGGGTCAATGGTGATAAACACCGGGCGGATATCAAACCCCTGATCTTGCAGAATTTGAACGGCCTCGGCGTTTCGCGCTACATCCAATGGGCAGATATCCGGGCAGAAGGTGTAGCCAAAGTAGACCAGCGCGGGGCGGGTAAACACCTGAGCTTCGGTGACTGTTTTTCCGGTTTCATCCATCAATGTGAACGCACCACCTATGGTTCCGGCGCCACCGGCCACCACTCCCTGACGGCAATTGGCAAATTTGTCGCCCGAAACATTGCGCGATGAGGACCAGAAAGCGGCGGCGGCAACTGACACAGAAACGACGACAGCGGTGGCGACAATAAGCGGTGCTCGGGTCATGTTAAATCCTTTCCATAAAAGCTGCGCATTGATCCCCCGGAACAGCGTGGCTAACAAGGTGCAATCTTGACGCAACAACAAACAGGCAAACCCATGGCGCTCGCCCCTTCGGGTCTACTTATGGAAACGCGGCGCAGTAACTGGGTACGATTGCGGACCCTGACGGTTTTGCGCTGGATTGCCATCGCCGGGCAGGTGTCGGCAATTGTTGTTGCCGGGTGGGTGTTTAACCTGAAACTTGATCTGGGTCTGAGCTTTATGGCGGTTGGTGCCGCGGTGATTGCCAATCTTATTGCGATCTTTGTTTATCCCGAAAACCGACGGCTTTCTGAGCAGGAAGTTATGTGGATGTTGTTATTTGACATCGCGCAGTTGACCGCGCTTTTGTTTTTGACCGGGGGGTTACATAACCCGTTTGCCCTGCTGATTCTGGCGCCCGTTACAATATCTGCCACGGCACTTCGGACCGGACCGACTGTTGTTATCGGACTAACGGCAATTGTTTTAATGACGTTCGTTTTGTGGTTCCACATTCCATTGCAAACCGCCGCCGGTGAAATCCTGCGCATGCCACGAATATTCGTGTTTGGGTTTTGGGTGGCGATCGTCATTGGGGTTGGGTTTCTGGGGGCATATGCGCGGCGCATTACATCTGAAATCAGCTCAATGTCGGAAGCATTGCTGGCTGCACAAATGGCATTGGTGCGAGAGCAGAAGATCAGTGATCTGGCCGGTGTGGTTGCCGCCACCGCCCATGAGTTGGGCACACCATTGGCCACGATCAAGCTGGCCAGCGGTGAACTGATGGAGGAATTAGCCGATCGCCCCGAGCTGCGTTCGGACGCGGAACTGATCCATAATCAGGCGGATCGCTGCCGTGACATTTTGCATTCCATGGGGAGGGCCGGAAAGGATGATCTGCATTTGCGTCAGACACCTTTGGCGGCATTATTGGCAGAGGCGGCAGAGCCGCATTTGGATCGCGGTAGAACTGTGCTGCTTTCACCGGACGTTGAAAATGTGGGCTCTGGTCCATCGCCCACGGTCTGGCGCAGTCCTGAAATAATTCATGGTATACGAAATTTAGTTCAGAACGCCGTGGATTTTGCAGAAACAACTGTCTGGGTTGAGGCGACCTGGAGCGATGAAATTATAACAATCCGAATCATTGATGATGGCCGCGGATTTTCCCAGCATGTCATTGGACGTGTTGGCGATCCGTTCGTCAGTTTTCGCCCGAGTTCGGCAGAGAAAGCCAAGCGCCCCGGGTATAAAGGCATGGGATTGGGCCTTTTTATTGCCAAAACCCTGCTTGAACGATCCGGTGCAGAGCTGACTTTTTCAAACGCCCATGATGGATTTTCATCAGAGCCTGAGCCGGGTCAGCGACGCGGAGCTATTGTTGAAGTCCAATGGAAAGTTGCCGATATTTGCCCGGCCCCCGGCGCTGAGGGGGAAGGTTTGGGCGAAAACCAGCAAATCGTTACTTAAACCATAGTTAACGACTGATTAATCTTTATGAATAATCTTGGTCCTGGGAAAATTGGTTTCGGGACAGACAATAATGGAACTGGAAACTTTGGGTCAGCTATTTTTGCTGACGGCATGTTCGTTCTTTGCTGCTTTGGCGGCGCTATGGTTAATATCGTGGCGCCCGGAAAGGCCGGCTGCATTGTGGCCTGATGTTTCCGGGCAATTGTCTGGTCCTGTCGCACTGTTGTTTGAAGACGAAGCGTTAATCAATGCAACCGACAATGCTAAAAACTTTGACTCGCCCCATTCGCCCGAAGAAACAGATTTCTCGACATTTCTTAAAACGGTACAATCGCAATTTCCAGATGTTATCGAACAGGTCAATGATCTTGAACAATGCGGTGTAATTACAACTTTTTCAAATGATGGTGCGGCAAAATTATGCATCAAATCCGAAAATGGGTTGGTAAAGGTCAGCCTGTCTGACAGCGCTAAAGGTGATTCTGCCGGGTTTTTGGAAAAGATGCGGCAAGACGCAACCAAAAAGGAACTGGCAACCCTAAGTGCAACAGCAGAATCTGCTCCGTTCCTGGTTTGGCGACAGAATAAAAATGGCATAATTACCTGGGCTAATAACAGCTATCTTACGTTGGCCCGCACCGCCGCGGATGGTAGAGAGCCCGCTACC
Organism: uncultured Marinosulfonomonas sp.; assembly: GCA_964514925.1. GTDB lineage: Bacteria > Pseudomonadota > Alphaproteobacteria > Rhodobacterales > Rhodobacteraceae > NVTR01. The sequence continues at coordinate 115,389 of CAZETX010000001.1, read as the reverse complement.
TGGCCGCCGAACCGTCTGTTTGATTTAACAGGATCATTGAACCCGGACGCGGATAGCTCAAAAAGGGTAACGGCCCATATCCCCGGGGAAACAGAGCCGCGCTGGTTTGAGTGTTTTGAAACTATGGTCGGGGACGAAAGCTTGTTTACGGCGGTATCTGCGGACAAAGTGGTTAGAGCAGAAGTGGCATTAAGGGACTTTGTTCAGACGCTGACCAAGACGTTTGCACATCTGACAATTGGTCTGGCAGTATTCGATAAGCAGCGACGATTGGCGTTGTTTAACCCTGCGCTTACAGATCTGACAACATTGTCGCCCAGCTTTTTGACGGGCCGCCCGACGTTTCGCGCAGTTGTGGACCAACTGCGTGAGAAAAAGATGATCCCGGAACCTAAGGATTACAAATCATGGCGCCGACACCTGATAGAGCTGGAAGCGGCGGCGGCAAATGGTACTTATGAAGAAACATGGGCGCTTGCCAATGGTCAGACATTTCGCGTAACCGGGCGGCCCCATCCGGATGGCGCGGTGGCATTCCTGTTTGAAGATATCAGCGCAGAAATATCCCTAACCCGTCGATTTCGCGCCGAACTTAGCAACGGGCAGGCGGTGTTGGATACGTTGGATCAGGGCATTGCAGTGTTTTCACCCAATGGCGCGCTGACCCTGTCAAACATCGCCTATAGCAAACTTTGGGGGATCGATCCCACCACCATAATTGGGGAGTTTGGCATCACAGACGCCACGCGGACCTGGGCAGAAAAGTGTACACCCTCACCAGTTTGGGGGGATGTGCGCGAATTTGTGTCTGCCGGAGGAGAACGCCGCGAGTGGTCTGCAGATGAGCAGCTACTGGATGGTCGAAATCTGTATTGTCAGTTTACCCCGATTAGCGGGGGGGCAATGTTGGCAAGGTTTACGGTCCGAAAAAATCAAATCACTGGCGATACGATTGGTAGCAAATCATCAGTTTCGGCGAGAATAGAGACCGCCACGGTTTAAAGCCACTTGCGGCGGGCCAAAACCCCCGTAGAATCAGCGCTATGATACGACCGAAATCCCTGTCTTTTAGTTTGGAATCGCCCGAAGAAACTACCGTGGTTGCGCAAAAAATTGCGCCGCTGATTGTTGCCGGGGAATCGCTTCTTTTATCCGGGGATCTGGGGGCCGGGAAAACCCATTTTGCCCGCGCATTTATCCAGGCCAGACTGGCAGTGGCCGGTTTGGCAGAAGATGTGCCATCACCAACATACACATTGGTTCAGACTTATTGGGACGGTATCTGTGACATTTGGCACGCTGATCTTTATCGGCTTACGGGGCAATCCGACATTTATGAGTTGGGGCTGACTGACGCGTTTCAACAAAGTATTTGTCTGATTGAATGGCCTGACCGATTAGGGGAGCTGCGCCCGCAAAAATCCTTACGGTTTGAGTTTTCGCATACCGGTTCAGAAAACACCCGTGCCCTTCGGATAACCTGGGGCGAGCCAAATTGGCAGGGTTTGGTTAAAGCATTGGAAAACCATAATGTTTGAGGCAACAGATCAACCGCGCCTTTTTGCCTGTCCGCCCGGCGCGGATTATTCAAAAATGTTGGTTGAGGGGCTGCGTTACAGGTTGAGGGGCCAATCACCGGACCAAATGGCGCGTGTGGAAATCCTGGTGAACACCCGTCGAACGCAACGACGTATCGTTGATTTATTTGAACAGGGTCCGGCCTGCCTTTTGCCTAGGATTCGATTGCTGACTGATCTTGCAAATGATCCAACTTCTGAAACCCTCTTGCCTGCAGTATCCCCCCTAAGGCGACGGCTAGAGCTGAGTCAGATGGTTGCAAAACTGTTGGATCAGGAGCCCGACCTTGCGCCCCGATCGGCGATCTTTGATCTGGCAGACAGTCTGGCGCTGTTGTTGGCTGAAATGCAGGATGAAGATGTATCGCCCGCTGCAATCAAGGCACTTGATGTTACTGATTTATCCGGGCACTGGCAGCGGAGTCAGCAGTTTCTGAATATCATCGGTCAGTTCTTTGGCGAAAAAAGCACTGAGCTGCCGGATCAAGAGGGCCGCCTTCGCCGTGTCAGCGAAAAGCTGATTTCTAAATGGCGTGATGATCCGCCTGCCCATCCCGTGATTATCGCTGGTTCAACCGGATCACGCGGCACAACGAATTTACTGATGCAGGCCGTTGCAAACCTGCCGCAAGGTGCGGTGATCTTACCCGGCTTTGATTTTGATCTGCCGGATGCTGTTTGGCAACATCTTGATGACGCTCCTGAGGCTGAAGATCATCCGCAGTTTCGCCTTCGGCGCATCATGACAGCCCTGGGGGTGTCTTTGCCTGATGTTGTGCCCTGGCAGGTAGAAACGGATCAACCAATGCGCCCCCGAAATCAACTGATTTCTCTTGCCCTTCGACCTGCGCCCGTCACCAGTCAGTGGCTAAATGAGGGGCCAAAGTTGACAAATCTCAATTTGGCTACAGAACAGATGGCGCTGGTTGAGGCACCATCTGAGCGCGTAGAAGCGCTGGCAATTGCGCTGGCGTTAAAAAAGGCCGCGAGCGACGGCAAGACAGCGGCGCTGGTGACACCGGATCGCCTGTTAACGCGCCGCGTGCGCGCGGCTTTAGACCGCTGGCGAATTGAACCGGATGTCAGTGTTGGTGAGCCGCTGGATCAATCTGCGCCGGGGCGCCTGTTACGCCATGTTTCTGAGGTGATTTGCAGCCCGCTGACGGCGGAGTCCCTGCTGATCCTGTTGAAGCACCCATTGGTGAATACCGGTAGTGATATGCGTGGCCAGCACCTGATCTGGACCCGCGAACTGGAGCTTAAGTTTCGCAGCGAAGGGCCGCCGTTTCCGGTGTCTGCTGACATTATGAATTGGGCAAATACCGGACAGGGCGCTGAGGATCGTATTGTATGGGCAAACTGGGTTGTTCAGACACTCTTTGGTTTGAATTGTGTGGATACACTTGGCCTGCCGGATTTCGTTGAAGAGCTGCTAACCGTGAGCAACGCATTATCAAGCGGGCCGCTGGCGAAAAACCCTGGCGCGCTTTGGGAAGATGCGGCGGGTATCGAAGCGCTTCGTTCGATCACTGCACTTAGGGCTGAGGCGGAATTTGGGGGCACATTATCACCGTTTGATTTTGTCAATCTACTTCGGGCCGTGCTTAAAAGGGGTGAGGTTCGTTATCCTGTACGCGCGCATCCCAATATTATGATTTGGGGGACGTTAGAGGCGCGGGTACAGGGGGCCGATCTGGTAATTCTGGGCGGTTTGAATGACGGCGTTTGGCCCGAACATGCCGCCCCGGATCCCTGGTTGAATCGGGATATGCGCCGCAGGGTCGGGCTGCTGTTACCTGAACGGAGAATTGGGCTTTCAGCGCATGATTTTCAGCAGGCCGTGGCTGCAAAAGAAGTGATACTAACCCGCTCAATTCGTAATGCCGAGGCGCAAACAGTGCCGTCGCGCTGGCTAAACCGGATCACCAACCTGATGGCCGGCATGTCAGAAGAAGGCAAACAAGCGTTGGATCGCATCAAAGATCGTGGGCAAGACTGGCTGGATCTTGCTGCGGAACTTGAGGCCCCAGTGCCGGTAGATGCCGCGGTGCGACCGTCCCCGATGCCGCCTGTTACAAGCAGGCCAACGTCGCTTTCAGTGACAGCGATATCCAGACTTATCCGCGATCCATACGCGGTTTACGCGCGATATATTTTAAAGCTGAAACCGCTTGAGTCGATAAAGAAGGAACCTGATGCCCCATTGCGAGGCACATTAATTCATTCGGTAATGGAAGAATTTGTAAATGGGTACGACGCCGACGCAACCCGGGCTGAACAGAAAGCCAAGCTGCTTGAAATTACCGATCAGATTTTTTCAACTTTCGCCCCATGGCCGGTGGCGCGCCTGTTGTGGCGCGCCAAGCTGGAAAGAATTTCGGATACGTTTTTAACTGGTGAAGAAACCCGCAGGACAATGGGCATACCCGTAGCGCTTGAGGTTCCGGGCTCGTATTTGATTGAGGACCATGACTTTACGCTTACTGCAAAAGCCGATCGAATTGACCGGTCGCTAAGCGGTGAATATCTGATCTATGATTACAAAACCGGGGCCCCCCCAAGTACCGACCAGCTGCGCTATTTTGATAAGCAGTTGTTGCTAGAGGCCGTGATGGCCGAAGCGGGCGCTTTCGAAAAGCTGGGTCGGTCAAAGGTGGAAGCTGTTGCACATATTGGTCTTGGGTCGAAACCTGATTTCAAGCCATTACAACTGAACCCAGAGGATGTGGCAACCATACGGCGAGAGCTGAGCGAATTGATCAACCACTACCAATCGCCATTGCAGGGCTATACTTCGCGACGGGCCATGGCAAAAGTTCGCTTTGATGGTGACTACGATCATTTGGCCCGGTTTGGTGAATGGGATGATACCGAGGCGCCCGAACCGGTTGAGGTTGGAAAATGAAAATGGATGATGCAACCCTGCGCCAGATCAAAGCTGCCGACCCCACCGTATCAACCTGGTTATCGGCAAATGCTGGTTCCGGAAAGACCCGGGTTCTGACCAACCGTGTTGCCCGCTTGTTATTGGAAGGTACCTCACCGCAGAACATCCTGTGTCTGACCTACACGAAGGCCGCCGCCAGCGAGATGCAGAACCGTCTGTTTCAGCGTTTGGGTGAATGGGCGATGATGGACGACACACGGCTAGGCGCTGAACTGTCGGAATTGGGGGCCAATGTTAAGGGAGGGTCAGAACAACTGGCCTATGCAAGAACGCTGTTTGCCCGCGCAATCGACACCCCCGGTGGCCTGCGGATTCAAACGATCCACTCTTTTTGTGCGGCTCTTCTTAGGCGGTTTCCGCTGGAAGCTGGCATTTCACCAGTGTTTCAGGAAGTGGATGACCGGGCTGCTAAACATTTGCGCGATGACATACTGGAGGCAATGGCCGATGGTGAAAATATGGCCAGTATCGCGGATTTGGCAGCGCATTATACCGGTGACGACTTTGCCAAGCTGGCCGCTGAAGCAATCCGCCATCGCGAAGCCGCCACGAAGCCGAGAACTGCGGAGGAGATATGGTCATTTTTTGAATTGCCGTCTGCATATAGCGTACAAGATCTAATGACAGAGGTGTTTCAGGGCAGTGAGCCTGCTTTGTTTGAAGCCCTGTTACCGGTTTTGAGAGCAAGCGAAAAACCAACGGATCAGGCTGCGGCCACACGTTTGGCGGCTGTTAATATCAGCAACCCCGAACCAAACGATCTGGCGCTGTTGTTTTCGGTATTTTTGTTCGGTCCAAAAACCAAATTGCCCTACGGTGCAAAGACCGCCAGCTTTCCAACCAAAGATCTGCGGTGCAACAACAGTGAAATTGTAGAAGAACTGCATGAACTGATGGTGCGAGTCGAATTGGTACGCGAACAATATTGTCGTCTGTTGGCGGCCCAGAAAACGTTGTCTTTCTATCGTTTTGCAAAGGTGTTTCTACCACTTTACAAGAGCCAGAAACTGGCGCGCGGCTGGCTGGATTTTGACGATTTGATTACCGGCGCGCGCGATCTGTTATCAGACCCCGCCGTGGCCCAGTGGGTATTGTTCCGTCTGGATGGCGGCCTGGATCATATCCTGGTCGACGAGGCACAAGATACAAGCCCGGATCAGTGGAAAGTTGTAGAGTTATTGGCGCAGGAGTTTGGGGCGGGGCATGGCGCGCGCGCGCAAACCACCAGAACAATTTTTGTCGTTGGGGACTATAAGCAATCAATCTATTCATTTCAGGGTGCAGACCCAAAAGCGTTTGAACAGATGCGCCGACATTTTGCCAATAGCCTTGAGCGCTTTCAGCAGGAGCTGTTTGAACAATCGCTTGAGCATTCGTTCCGATCATCGCCAGCAATATTGGGTTTGGTTGATGCGGTATTTCAGCAATCGGACAATGACGGTGTTGGTGGCCAGCCTAACCATCTGGCGTTTCACCAAGACATGCCGGGGCGGGTAGATCTGTGGAATATTGTAGAAAAGTCCGCTGATACTGAGGAAAAACAATGGTACGATCCCACCGATAAATTGGCCTCAAATGATCATCGGGTTGTATTGGCTGAAAAAATTGCCCGGAATATCCAGTCGATGGTAGAATCAGAGTCTATTTGGGAAAAAAGGACCGGGTTTCGACCAATTGGCTACGGTGATTTTCTAATACTCGTGCAGCGCCGCTCCAAGCTATTTGATCAGATTATCAGGGCCTGTAAAGCGCTTAACCTGCCAATTGCCGGCGCCGATCGCCTAAAACTTGGGGCCGAAATCGCAGTAAAAGATTTGCAGGCCCTGCTATCGTTTCTGGCCCTGCCACAGGACAGTCTTTCACTTGCTGCAGCCCTAAGGTCGCCGCTATTTGACGTGGATGAAGCAGAACTTTTTGGGCTGGCCTGTGGCCGTGAGGAAAAGGACCTTTGGCCAGCACTGGTCCGCAATAAAAACGCGTTTAGCTCTGCCTTTACCATTCTAAGCGACCTGCGGGATCAGGTAGATTTTCTGGGACCGTTTGAATTGCTGGAACGAATTCTGACCCGCCATGGTGGTCGCGCCCGCCTGTTGGCGCGCCTTGGACCAGAGGCAGAAGACGGTATTGACGCTTTGCTGACTCAGGCGATCACCTATGAAACCGTTGAAACGCCCAGCATTACCGGGTTTCTGATTTGGATGACGGCGGATGGCGTTGAGATTAAGCGACAGTCTGACAATGCCAGTGGCCGCATCCGCGTGATGACAACCCACGGCGCAAAAGGGTTAGAATCCCCCATTGTTATCCTGCCGGATTCCGGGGATCGGCGGGCCCCCCAGGTTGATGAACTGATACCGGCCGTTGACGATACCCTTATGTGGCGCACCAGGGCCGAAATACAACCAACCATGATGAAACAGGCACTAATGCAGGGGAAAGTCGAAAACACTCACGAAATGTCACGGCTATTATATGTTGCACTTACCCGCGCTGAAGGGTGGCTTATTGTTTGCGCATCGGGCGAGGTAAAAGAAGATGGCGACAGTTGGTATCGTCAGGTTGAGAGGGGAATGCTGGCGGCGGGGGCAATTGATGCGGTATCGCCGACGGGACCCGGATTGCGACTGCAGCACGGGGAATGGGTAAATACCAAACGAGACACGGGGAATGTTCGCGCCTTTGGGTCCGTGGCGTTACCTGAATGGGTAAGCCTGCCGGAACCAGTACCAAAATCACGAGAATTGCCTATCTCTCCCTCTGATCTGGGTGGTCAAAAATTGCTTCCGGGCGACGGTTCGGCACAAAGTGATGCGCTGTTAAGGGGGGCATTGATCCACCTATTACTTGAAAAACTACCTGAAATCCCGGCGGATCAATGGACTGAAGCCGCGTCGCAATTGTTAGCGCCCCAATTGAGTGAGACAGGCCCACTAAAGGTTGCTGATTTGCTTGCTGAGGCCCGAAAAATTATCAAAAATCCGAAATTTTCTGAGATATTTTCACCACAGGCCCTCGCTGAAGTAAGTTTTTCCGCGATTCCTGATGGGTTTGGCGGGCGCAAAATGCGCGGAACAATTGATCGGCTTGTTATCAACGGTGATCGGGTTCTAGTGGTTGATTTTAAATCCAACCAAGTTGTTCCGGCAACAGAAACAGACACTCCTTCAGGGATTTTATGCCAGATGGCGGGCTATCTGGGGGCTGTGCAGAAGATCTATCCTGACTATAAAATTGACCTCGCAATTCTTTGGACCCACACTGCTACATTGATGCCCCTGTCACACGACATCGTGAGGGCAGCGTTGCAGACACCGCCACATCTTGACGTTTCTGCCACTGGTCCATAGATTCCCAATCCGAGCCTTATTCATTCAGGAGATTCCAAATGGCCACCGTTGCCGTCACCGACGACACCTTCGATGCTGAAGTGAAAAATTCAGACATTCCCGTTGTAGTAGATTTCTGGGCAGAGTGGTGTGGCCCTTGCCGCCAGATTGGCCCGGCTCTGGAAGAGCTATCGGTCGAGATGGAGGGCAGGATTAAGGTTGCCAAGGTCAACGTTGACGAAAACCCTAATTCTCCGGCGCAGTTGGGCGTTCGCGGAATCCCGGCGCTGTTTTTGTTCAAAGATGGCCAGGTAGTAGCCAATAAAACCGGCGCGGCACCAAAAGCTGCGTTGCAGAGCTGGATCGAAAGCGCGATTTAGTCTTTGCAAAAAACTATAAATTATGGGCGCTTCAGCGCCCATTTTTATATGTTCCAGCCCCTTGAACGAACAGTTTCCAAAATCCTGGCTTCCGCATCATCGCGACCTGCGTTGATAGATTGCTGCTGCAGGAACCAATAGAGGTATGCATCATAATTACGCTTTCGGCTTAGGACGTTTGAATAGGCGGTGTCTACGCCCAATTCAGCGATGTTCTCAGCGATGTGGTGAAAGTCAATTTTTGCAAACAGGATAGCTGGTTTTTTGAAAAAACAGCCGTCCAGCGCCAGCCCGGAATTTTCGGCGACGACGTAATCGCACCCTTGCAGATGCGCTTTTCTGTCACCCGTTACCAGTTTGACTCTGGGGTTATCTGCAAAAAGCCGGTTCAGGGCCTGTAGCTCTGTCTCAGAATATGTTTCGCGCGGGTGCAGTGATACGTGTATCAAGCGAACAAGGTCTTGTTTTAACGTGGTTTTCAACATGTCCAAAGGGCTTTGCGTCTGAAAGCTGCGTTTCTCAAGCAGACGGCCCTGAAGCGGCGCATAAATGAACCGGGGTCCAGCCCTGGCGCTTTTCGTTTCGCCAAACAGCTGTTTTCGCCAATATTTTACGAAATCTTTTGCCAGTCGCTGATCCACTTTGGTGGCATCAAACCTGGATTTTGCCACTGCCCAGTCCCAGCGCCTTGCAGAGGCTTCGATACGCCAGAACGGAGAATGGTAGGCCCGCCTGAGATTCAACGCGCGTGGGTGAAACGGGTCTTCCAGATGGAACAATGAGTAACCCGGATCAGAAAGCGAGGCTTGAATATTCTCGGTGCTATTTTCCTTAAATAGACACCTATATTGAAGGGAATCAAACGCCCGAACTATCCGATTAATAACATTGGTTTTCCCCGCCTCAGCCCGTTTGCGCATGGAGTCGTTCAGATAGATTGTCAGGGTTTTTTCATCTGTCATTTGGCAACAGGTTAAATCCGCAATCCAGCGGGAACAAGGGATTTGCGGCTTGTAGGCCCGCCCTGGCGTGTACATATAACCCTCAACAACGGTTTTACGGAGACAAGAATGGCAGACCAACAGTTCCCCGGATGGCATGGCACAACAATTCTGGGTGTGCGCAAGGGCGGTCAGGTGGTGATCGCCGGGGACGGGCAGGTCAGCCTGGGCCAGACCGTCATCAAAGGCACCGCGCGAAAAGTTCGGCGCCTGACCTCGGGGGGACATGACGTTGTGGCGGGTTTTGCCGGTTCAACCGCAGATGCGTTTACGTTGCTTGAGCGGCTGGAATCCAAGCTAGAGGCAACGCCGGGGCAACTGGCGCGCGCGTCGATCGAGCTGGCCAAGGACTGGCGTACTGACAAATACCTGCAAAAGCTGGAGGCAATGCTGATTGTCACGGATGGCGATGTTTTGCTTATTATTACCGGGGCAGGTGACGTTCTGGAGCCGGAACATGATGTGGCTGCGATTGGGTCTGGCGGTAATTTCGCGCTGGCGGCGGCGCGTGGTCTGATGGCTGGCAAGGGATCGGCAGAAGACATTGCGCGCAAGGCCATGGCGATTGCGGCCGATATCTGTGTTTACACAAACGGCAACCTGACCGTTGAAAAAATCAAAAAGTGACTCCGGCAGTTTGCTCAACTTTTCCTGAAATGGTGACATTATGACTGATCTTACCCCCCGCGAAATCGTTTCCGAACTGGACCGGTTTATCATTGGCCAGAACGCGGCCAAACGCGCCGTCGCTGTGGCCCTGCGAAACCGCTGGCGCCGGCAACAGCTGGGGGACGATTTGCGCGATGAGGTATATCCAAAAAATATCCTGATGATCGGGCCCACCGGCGTTGGTAAAACTGAAATCAGTCGCCGTCTGGCAAAACTGGTGGGCGCGCCGTTTATCAAAATTGAGGCAACTAAATTTACCGAAGTTGGTTATGTTGGCCGCGATGTAGAACAGATTATCCGCGATCTGGTGGATGCTGCCATTGCCCTGACCCGTGAACAGATGCGCAATGAGGTAAAGGCAAATGCACATCAGGCGGCTGAGGATCGGGTGATTGCCGCCATCGCCGGGGAAAATGCACGGGAGCAAACCCTGAAAATGTTCCGCGAAAAGCTGAAAAAGGGTGAGTTGGACGACACCCTGATTGAGCTTGATATGGCGGATACATCAAACCCGATGTCGATGTTTGAAATTCCGGGTCAGCCGGGCCAGATGGGCGGCGCGATGAACCTTGGCGATATGTTCGGCAAGGCGTTTCAGGGGCGCACCACTCGTCGGAAATTGAAAGTGTCCGAAAGTTACGAAGTGCTGGTTGGCGAAGAGGCTGACAAGCTGCTGGATGACGAAGCCATCAACCGGGCCGCCATAGAGGCGGTGGAACAAAACGGTATCGTTTTTCTGGATGAAATTGACAAGGTCTGCGCCCGTACCGATGCCCGCGGTGGCGATGTCAGCCGGGAAGGCGTGCAGCGTGACCTGTTGCCGCTGATTGAGGGCACCACGGTTTCAACCAAACACGGACCGGTTAAAACCGATCATATTCTGTTCATTGCGTCCGGGGCGTTTCACATCGCCAAACCGTCTGATCTGTTGCCGGAGTTACAGGGCCGCCTGCCGATCCGGGTGGAATTGCGCGCCCTTACCGAGGAAGATTTTGTGCGCATCCTGACCGAAACCGACAATGCGCTAACGCTGCAATATACTGCCTTGATGGGAACCGAGGGCGTTACCGTTACCTTTAAGAAAGACGGGATCAAGGCGCTGGCCCACATCGCCGCCGAGGTGAACCAGAGCATTGAAAATATCGGCGCCCGTCGGCTTTACACGGTCTTGGAGCGGGTTTTTGAAGACCTGTCCTTTACCGCCCCGGATCGTGGTGGCGACAAGGTGGTGGTGGATGCCAAATTTGTTACGGAACATCTGGGCGATATCGCACAGGCCGCCGATATTAGCCGCTATATGTTGTAATAGCGCTTTCCATTACCTGTCTTTGGGCAAACAAGGGCGCAATGGAGTTTCTTCTTTTTCTTAAGGATAATTATCGCTGGCTTACGGCTACGGCGCTGGTAACCTTTGCCTCCAGCTTTGGGCAGACGTTTTTCATCTCGGTCTTTGCCGGTGAAATCCGCGCAGAGTTTGATTTGTCCCACGGTGCGTGGGGCGGAATCTATACCATTGGCACCAGCCTTTCTGCCGTCGCAATGATCTGGGCGGGGGTGTTGACCGATCGCTTCCGGGTGCGGATGCTGGGGCCGGTGTTTCTGATCTTGCTGGCGATTGCCTGCATGGCAATGGCGTTTGTATCGGCGAAATGGGCGCTTATACCGGTGATATTTGCCCTGCGATTTACCGGGCAGGGAATGCTTAGTCAGATCGGAACCGTCGCCACTGTGCGCTGGTTTGTAGCTTCGCGCGGCAGGGCGCTGTCAATCACCATGCTGGGCCTGGCCCTTGGAAACGCGGCGCTGCCGATATTGTTTGTGGCGGCTTTGGCGACCAACAGCTGGCGTTCGCTTTGGATTGTCGCCGCTGGGCTGGTGCTGATTCTTGTTCCGGTCCTTTTTGTTTTGCTGAAACACGAACGGTCGCCGAAATCGATGTCCAGTGATTTGCTGTCGGTGGGCATGAACGGTCAGCAATGGCGCCGTATGCAATTGCTGCGCCACTGGTTATTCTGGTTGCTGGTTCCCACCCTGATCGGGCCTGCGGCCTGGGGGACATCACTATTCTTTCAACAGGTTCATCTTACGCAGGTCAAAGGCTGGTCACATCTTGAATTCGTGGCGTTGTTTCCATTGCTGACGGCAGCCATGGTTGGCATGACCCTGGTCTCTGGTTGGCTGATTGACCGGTTTTCTGCCAATCGGGTTATGGCCTATTACCTGATACCGTTCAGCATCTCATTTCTGACGATTGCCCTGTCTGACACGCTTTCTGGCGCCGCTGTCGGGATGATCTTATTCGGTGCTTCTTCTGGTATGGGCGCAACGCTAATCGGGGCTTTTTGGGCTGAACACTGTGGCACACAACATATCGGGTCGATCAAGGCAATGGTGGCGGCGGTTATGGTGTTTGGCTCTGCGATCGGGCCGGGCATCACCGGCTGGCTGATCGACCGCGGTATAGATTTTCCCGTTCAGATGCTGTGGATATCGGCGTATTTTGTTGTAGCCGCACTGCTGGCGATGGTTGCCGCCAACAAAGCCCGGCCGCTGTTACCTGCTGCGCCGTAGGTAAACATAAAGCGCACCGCCGCCGCCGTGACGCTGATGGGCCGGGGTTATCTGTTGCACCACCGTGCCCAGCGGGGATTGTTGCAGCCACTGGGGAACCCTGTGTTTCAACACGCCCAACCGCACTGGGATAGGGCCGTCATCGGTTTTTTCGCGGCCCTTGCCGGTGATCACCAGCACCAGCCTGCGGCCGTCGCCATGGGCCTTCAGGATAAACCCAACCAATGCGGGATAGGCCTGATCCTGGGTCATGCCGTGCAAATCTATACGCGCGTCGGGGGACAGCTTGCCCTTTTTTAAGCGGCCGAATATCTTACTGTCCATGCGCAAAGGTGCCGCTGTCTGGGGTTGGGCCGTCATGTCAGGTTGGCCGGTTTTTTGACCAATTCGAAATTCTGGAATGTCGATGATCTGTCGGGTTGGCCGGTTAACGCTCAATACCGTCTGCTCAACCACCTGCTTTGTCGTCGGATGCAGGGGAACTGTGCTTTGCTGAACCTTATCCCACAGTTGTTTTTCGTCCGGACGCAAGCCCCGGGGATTGCGCCGCGTCACTGGCCGAACTCATCTACACCGGTATAGGCCAGATCTATAGGCAACAATACGATCATACGCCCAGGGTCACTAACTCTGCCGGCGGCTTTGCCTGCCTTGTCGCCCGTACCAAAATAAATGTCGGCGCGTTGTGCGCCTTTTATTGCCGATCCGGTATCCTGTGCAATCATCAGACGGCGAAAGCCATCGGGCCCACCCTTTTCCAGCCAAACAGGTGCGCCAAGGGGAACAAAGCTCGGGTCTACAGCGACAGTGCGCATCGGCGTTATCGACCGGTTCATTGCACCAAGCGGGCCTTTGTCTGACGCCAGTGTGTCAAGTTTCCGAAAGAATACGTAAGATGGGTTTACCTGTAACAATTCGGCGCCAATTACCGGATTTCGCAGCACCCAGTTGCGGATCACCTGAGCAGAAACCTGGTGCGGGCTATAGGTGCCGCGTCGCACCAGTTCTTTGCCAATGGATTTGTAGGTATGTCCGTTTGATCCACCATAGCCCACCCGTATGGTTGAGCCGTCTTCAAGCCGGATACGCCCCGACCCCTGCACCTGCAAAAAGAACACGTCTACCGGATTGTCGACCCAGGCAATTTCCAAACCCCGGCCGGCAAGCAGCTGTTGGTTTTCAATTGCTGCCCGCGTGTACCACAGCTGACCTTCGGTCAGCTCCGGGGGCATGGCGTAAATTGGGAAGCGGTATTTGGATGAGCGGCGTTTGGCCCCGGCAAGCTCTGGTTCAAAATACCCGGTGAATAACGCCGGTTCACCGTCCTGTATCAGAACCGGGCGAAACAGAAGTTCGAAAAACGTGCGGGGGTTTGGCTGGCTGGTTGCAAGGGCACAAATGGATGGCCAATCGACCTTATTCAAGTCACCACAGGTTTCCCTGAATGCTGTCAGGGCCGCCCCGTGGTCGTCGGATTCCCACCCGTCCAAATCTTCAAATGACAAAACGGATCGCGTTGCTTCTGCATTGGCGGCCGTCACAACAAGCGTCGTTGTGAGAAGGGCCGCCAACCAGCCAAGTTTCATTCCCCGGTTGCGACCAGCTGCCAGTTTGGATCATCAACGCCAAGTTTGCGCGAAAATGTCCAGACATCCTTTTGCCGCTTCATTTCGTTCGGATTACCTTCGATGATATCCCCGGCCTTGTCGCGCACAACTGACGTCATTTCGCCAATGAACTTGACGGACACTTCACCTACCCTGGTTTTCTTATTGAATTTGGCGTCTGCAAGCGACAGTTCACGAATGCCGATGAAATTGGCCTCTATAATCAGCCCCTGCTTTTCGCGGGCGGCAACAACATCGGCAAATGTCACAAAGACCTCATCCGACAGAAACGGTCGGATATCATCCAGTTTACCATTTTCAAATGCCATCAGAATCATTTCATAGGCACCGCGTGCGCCGCTAAGAAATTCAGTGACATTAAATTCGGGTTCGGCGGCCTTCATGGCCGCCAGCGCTTTTGCGGCTTTGCTGCCTTCTTTTGCGTGGTCGGTGATGTCGCGGTCGGCGCCACCTTCGATGACCTCAAAATCTTCGCGCGTCGCACTGCGGCGTGGTGCTGCAATGGGCGGTTTTTCAAACCCATCACGGGTGCCAAGGACATTTTTCAGTCGCAGAATCAGAAAAATCGCAATTCCGGCAAGAACCAGAAGTTGGATAACGGCAGAATTCATCTTTACCTCACTTGGGGTGTTGGGTGGTAACGGGCTTGTTTGGCACTTATGTAAGGCAGGGCCACAGTCAAGTCTACCGTGGCGCAATTCGATGACAAGAGGTTGATATGTGGTTGTTTGTCCTATTTTTAGCGATCCCGCTGATTGAAATTGGCCTGTTTATTCAGGTTGGCGGGTTTATCGGCATGTGGTGGACGCTGGCAATTGTGATTCTGACAGCGTTTTTGGGAACAAGACTGATCCGCAGTCAGGGTATTTCTGCAATGAACGACGTGCGGTCCAGTTTCAGCGATCTGCGCGACCCGACTGAGCCATTGGCCCATGGTGCAATGATCCTGTTTTCAGGCGCGTTGCTGCTGACGCCGGGGTTTTTCACCGATGCCATCGGTTTTGCGCTGTTGATCCCGGCGGTGCGACGCTGGGTGTTTGCCTATGCCAAATCCCGGATCAAGGTTCAGGGGTTTACCACTGAAACCGGCCCGGCCCGGCCGCAAAACCCGTCTGACAGTGTAATTGATGGTGAGTTTGTGGAAATTGACCCTGATACTAAACCAATTGAACCCGGAACCTCTGGCTGGACTAAGCATTGAGGCCGCTGCCGCTACCTGCTAGGACCAGCCCGAGATTTTCACAGGAGAAGTAAATGGCCAAGAAAGCCGAAAAGAATGGTGCCGCCAAAGAACAGACGCCGCCACAGATTGAAATGAAGGTTTTGGGGCAGTTCATTCGTGACATGTCGTTTGAGAACATCGTTGCCCAAAAGGGCATTGCCGGTGACATGACGCCAGATGTCAATGTTCAGGTGTCGCTGGATGGCAAAAAACGCCCAACAGATAATCAGTATGAGGTTCTGTGCAAATTTCAGATCTCGGCCAAGAACAAGGGCACCGAAGACACCCTGTTCGTGATGGAGCTGGATTACGGCGGAATTTTCCATATTGCCAATGTGCCCACCGAGCAACTGCATCCGTTTTTGATGATCGAATGCCCGCGGATGATTTTCCCGTTTGCCCGGCGTATTATCCATGATGTGATCCGTGACGGGGGCTTTCCGCCGCTTAATCTGGATACCATTGACTGGATGGCTCTATACCGTCAGAACGCCGCGCGTCAGCAGGCGGAAGCGGCAAAGGCCAGCGCTGAAAAAGCTAAAACCTAGTTCAGTTTTTTCCAGAATGCGCCGTCGCCGATACTGTCTACAAAGGCAGCATGGGCGGCGGCTTCTTCTTTGGTGATGCGGCCGGGCAACGGGGTTGAACGGGGCCGCGGCCGCCATTCTTCCGCTTCTTCAAACCCCACCGGTTTTGCCGATGTGCCGGCAAGCGCAAAATCCGGCTGCCGGCCGCCGATCAGTTCCAGATACACCTCTGCCAGAATTTCGCTGTCCAGCAATGCGCCGTGCAATGTGCGGGATGAATTATCAATGCCGAAGCGGCGGCACAGCGCATCCAGTGACGCCGGGGAACCGGGGAATTTCTTGCGCGCAATGGCCAGCGTATCCAGCGCCTGATCCATGGGCAGGGCGGGCAGCTTCATCCAGCCAAGTTCAGCGTTCAGAAACTTCATATCAAAAGATGCGTTATGGATCACCAGCTTATCGCTGCCGATAAAATCCAGAAATGCCTGCCCGATCCTGGCAAAGACCGGCTTGTCGCGCAGAAAATCATCGCCCAGCCCGTGGACCTCAAACGCGTCCTTGGGCATGGTGCGTTCCGGGTTGATATATTGATGATAGGTGCGCCCTGTCGGCAAGTGGTTCAGCAGTTCAACCGCACCGATTTCCACAATCCGGTCACCACTTTGCGGATCAAACCCTGTGGTTTCGGTATCAAGTACTATCTCACGCATGCTGTTGCTTTTCCTGGATGTCTGCCATCAGTTTTTGCACATTGTTACGGGTTTCTTCAAGGCTCTCGGTGAAAATTACAACATCGGCAAGGGCGCGTTTTTCGGCGTCCGGCATTTGCTTTGAAAGGATCAGGTCAAACTGATCTTTGGTCATCCCTACGCGCGCCAATACCCGGGTTTTTTGAACATCCGGCGGGGCTGACACCACCACCACCATATCCATGCCGCCCTGCGCCCCGGTTTCAAACAAAAGCGGAATATCCAGCACGACGATATCAGCCCGGTTGCTTTCAAGGAACTCGTGCCGGTCGTTCACCACCAGCGGGTGAACCAGCTTTTCGATCTGCGCAAGTGCTGCGCTGTCCCGGCTGATCCAGTCTTTCAGCGCGGCTTTGTTGATCGCACCCTGTCGCACCGCATCGGGGTAAAGGCTTGCCATTTCCCTGACAGCCGCCCCGCCTTTTGCATACAGCCGGGCCACGGCGGCATCTGCATCCCAATGCGCAGCGCCGGCATCGGCAAACATTTTCGCTGTGGTTGATTTGCCCATCCCGACAGAACCAGTAAGCCCAATGATAAAGGGATGTTTTGCCGTCATTCGCCCAACACAACCTGCCGGGTTTCTTCGTCAACCTCGGGGCGCACACCAAACCAGCGTTCAAATGCCGGGGCGGCCTGATAGATCAACATGCCCAACCCGTCTACGGTGGCGCAGCCGCGCGCGCGGGCAAAATTCAATAGCCCGGTTTCCAGCGGTGTATAGACCAGATCAGTCACCACCGCCGTTTCCGAAAGCGCATCCAGCGGCACCCGCAGATCAGGTTTGCCCACCATGCCAAGGGCGCTGGCATTCACCACGACGGTGGCCGCATCCAACATGTTGCCGGCCTGCACCCAGTCAAACACCTTAATCTTGGTGCCAAATTCGGCGCGCAACGCATCCGCCCGGGCCTTGGTGCGGTTGGACAGGCGAATTTCTGTCACGCCCACATCCAGCAAGGATGCCAGCACCGCCCGCGCCGCGCCCCCTGCACCAAATACCGCCGCCGGGCCAGCCTTGGGGTCCCAATCCGGCGCGCCCTGGCGCAGATTTTCGATAAAACCGTACCCGTCGGTATTATCCGCATGAATTTTACCGTCGGGACGAAATATCAGCGTATTGGCCGCCCCGATCAATGCCGCCCGGTCGGTGATGATATCGGCCAGTTCCAGCACCGCTTCTTTGTGGGGCACGGTCACGTTTGCGCCGACGAAACCAAGTTTGGGCATGGCGCGCATGGCTTCGCGCAGATTGGAGTGGTCTATATCCATGGGAACATAAAAACCTTTTATCCCATATCGGCGAAGCCAATGGGTGTGCAGGGCCGGGGAACGACTGTGGGAAATAGGCGAGCCGATAACACCTGCCAGGGGGATTTTGGTCGCACTCATACTGGTAACTCTCCTATATCGGTCAGGTAAGTAAGTATTTCTAACAGAGGCAAGCCCAGAACCGTGAAATAATCTCCCTCTACCTTTGAAATCAGCCGCGATCCTTCTTCTTCCAGTTTGTAACACCCGACGGAATGGCGGATGCTTTGCCAGTTTCGGTCAAGATAACCGGTCAGATAATTGTCACTTGTCGCGCGCATATGGATTTTAACTGTCCCAACAAATCGCCAGTTCGGGGTGCCGTTTTGGTAAATGACAACAGCTGAGAACAGCCGGTGGGTCTGCCCGGATAACAATTGCAGCTGGGCCATGGCGTCCTGTTCGGTTTCCGGTTTTGTTAACAACCTACCCTCTATTTCCAGCACCTGATCACAACCAATAACCAGGGCGCCCGGATGGCGCTGGCTGATTTTTCGGGCCTTGGCATCGGCCAATGCGTCGGCAATATCACGGGGGGGTACGGTATCCGCCAGCAATGACGCCATTATCGCGGCTTCATCAACCCTTGCGACCGCAACCTTAAAATTTACATTGGCCCCCTGTAGCAGTTTTTGCCGGATCTCAGACCCCGAAGCCAGAACGATGCCTGTGGTCATTTGTGTAACTCTGTGGGGGAATCAGCAGAAAAACCGTGATCGTTTGTGTGTATAACAGCCATACTGCCCGGTGTTCTGGATAAGTCAGCAATTTGTCAAGTTTCGTTCGCAAAACATCCCCCGTGGACGCTTTGGTTTCCCGCCTGTGGAAAATAACATTGCACAATTTTGTCAACCGGTTATTCACAGGTTTATGCAGAGGTTTTTCAACCAAGCCCTTGTATATAAAGAGGTTTTTTTAACCCGTTTGTGTGGCATCCTTTAATATTTTGATGTGAGTGGAATGGTTGATAAAGCATTAATCCCCAATATCCACAGGGCCTATATCTACAACAACCTTTTCTATATCTTTATATTTAATTAGATAGGTTTCAGTCTGATCGCGCTTACCGGGGAAATAAAATGGCTGACTTTCTAATTTCGGCCTATCCTTGGACCAAATCATTACATGTTATTTCTGTTATCGCCTGGATGGCGGGGCTATTTTATTTACCCAGACTGTTTGTTTATCATGCTGAGCAGGTTAAATCTGGTGGTGATACCGATCAGATGTTTCAATTGATGGAACGCCGCCTGTTACGCGCTATCATGAACCCGGCAATGATCGCGACCTGGATTTTCGGGCTGGCACTGGTGTTCACGCCCGGGATTGTCGACTGGTCTTTTTTATGGCCATGGGTAAAAGCCGCCGCGGTTCTGGTGATGACATGGTTTCACCATTGGCTGGGGAAAAGGCGTAAGGAATTTATCACCGGGAACTCGACGGTAACCGGACGTCAGTTTCGCCTGATGAACGAAGTCCCGACGGTTCTGTTGATTATCATTGTTATTTCCGTCATTGCCCGCCCTTTCTGAAACTACGTTGACTCAGCGCTTTGGCCGCTTTAGGAAGCGCAGCAGCGGTCGTCCGACCGTTTTTGAATCCCATTGCACATAGAAACACGGCGCAAACGCCTGTTTTGGAAATATTCCCATGACCCAAGAAAAACTGACTCTGGCTGAGCTTAAGGCAAAAACCCCAAAAGACCTGTTGTCGATGGCTGAAGAGCTGGAAATCGAAAACGCCTCTACTATGCGTAAGGGCGACATGATGTTTTCGATCCTGAAAGAACGGGCCGATGATGAATGGGAAATTTCCGGTGACGGTGTTTTAGAGGTTCTTCAGGACGGTTTTGGGTTTCTGCGTTCTCCGGAAGCAAACTATTTGCCGGGCCCGGATGACATTTATGTTTCCCCCGATATGATCCGCAAATATTCACTGCGCACCGGGGATACTGTTGACGGTGTCATGCAGGCGCCAACCGAAGCCGAGCGCTATTTTGCCATTACCAGTGTGTCCCTGATCAATTTTGAAGACCCGGAAAAAGCCAAGCATAAGATCAATTTTGACAATCTGACGCCGCTGTACCCGGATGAACGCTTTAAGCTGGAAATCGAAGATCCGACGATCAAAGACCGCACCGCACGGATTATTGATCTGATCGCGCCCATTGGTAAGGGCCAGCGAAGCCTGATCGTGGCCCCGCCCAGAACCGGTAAAACCGTTATTCTGCAAAATATCGCCAATTCGATCGAGAAAAACCACCCGGATTGTTATCTGATCGTATTGCTGATCGATGAACGTCCGGAAGAAGTGACCGACATGCAGCGCAGCGTTAAGGGTGAGGTTGTGTCGTCAACATTTGATGAACCCGCCACCCGCCACGTTGCTGTGGCCGAAATGGTGATCGAAAAGGCCAAGCGCCTGGTGGAACACAAACGTGACGTTGTGATCCTGCTGGACAGCATCACGCGACTGGGGCGGGCCTTTAACACGGTTGTGCCGTCCTCTGGTAAGGTTTTGACCGGCGGTGTGGATGCAAACGCCCTACAGCGGCCAAAACGGTTTTTCGGGGCAGCACGCAACATTGAAGAGGGCGGCTCACTTACCATTGTCGCCACCGCGCTGATCGACACAGGCAGCCGGATGGATGAAGTGATCTTTGAGGAATTCAAAGGCACCGGTAACAGTGAAATTGTTCTGGATCGTAAGATCGCCGATAAACGGACCTATCCAGCGATGGATATTCTTAAGTCCGGGACCCGGAAAGAAGAGTTGCTGATCAATAAGATGGACCTGCAGAAAACCTATGTACTGCGGCGTATCCTGAACCCGATGGGCACCACGGATGCGATTGATTTTCTGATTTCAAAACTGAAACAGACCAAATCAAACGAAGAGTTCTTTGATTCAATGAACGCCTGATACTTGTGTAATATCAATGGGTTAAATTGATATGGACACTATTTATGCACTTGCGACAGCGCCCGGAAAAGCCGGGGTGGCGATCATTCGTGTCTCTGGCCCTGAGGCATTTGTTGCAGGAAAAACCCTTGCCGGGTCATTGCCGGATGCGCGCCGGTCAGTGTTGAGAAATCTGACAGATTCGCATGATTTGGTCCTGGATCAGGCGCTGGTAATCGCATTCGCAGCCGGGCACAGTTTTACCGGTGAAGATGTGGTCGAATTTCATCTTCACGGCAGCACCGCAATTGTTAAGGCAGTGTTGTCTGAGCTGGGCACTATGCCGGGCCTGCGCCTTGCAGAACCCGGTGAATTCACCCGACAGGCATTGGAAAATGAATGCCTAGATCTGGCGCAGGTTGAAGGATTGGCGGATCTGATCGACGCTGAAACTGAGGCACAGCGCCGGCAGGCAATGAAGGTTTTGTCCGGAGCGCTGGGGGAACAGGCGACGCTTTGGCGCAACGATTTGGTTCGCGCTGCTGCACTGTTGGAAGCGACCATAGATTTTGTCGATGAAGACGTACCGGTGAACGTTGTTCCAGAGGTGCTGGGCCTTGTTCAGAAGTCGCTGGCCAGTCTTGACAAAGAAGCGACGGGCACGCTGGTTGCCGAACGTATCCGGGACGGGTTTGAAGTGGCAATTGTGGGAGCGCCCAATGTCGGTAAATCGACATTACTGAATGCCCTGGCGGGTCGCGATGCGGCGATAACCTCAGAAATAGCCGGCACAACCCGAGATGTGATTGAGGTCCGCATGGACTTGCGCGGTTTGCCTGTGACTTTTTTGGATACGGCTGGATTGCGGGAAACCACCGATACCGTAGAGGCCATCGGTGTAGCGCGGGCAATTGATCGGGCAAAAACCGCCGATATTCGGGTGTTTCTTGGCTCACGTTCTACCACATTTAGTGGGCTTATCCGGTTGCCCGACGATATATTGGTGTTCCCCAAGGGTGATTTGTATCCTGAACAACTACATGGAATTTCCGGGAAAACCGGAAAAGGCGTGCCTGAGTTGGTGGATCAGATCGCCGATATCCTTGAATCGCGTTCTGCCTCGGCCGGTACAGCAACCCGTGAAAGACACCGGCTGGCGATAAGCCGGGCGATACTGGCACTGGGGCGTGCCAAACAAGAGATTGCCGTGGGCCCGGATCGTGCAGAAATAGCAGCCGAAGAACTGCGAGGCGCGATCCGGGCTCTGGACTCACTGGTTGGACTGGTAGATGTAGAGCACATTCTGGATGAGATTTTTTCCAGTTTTTGTATCGGAAAGTAGGGATGTTTCACGTGAAACATTTTGATGTCATTGTTGTCGGCGGCGGACATGCCGGAGTTGAGGCTGCACATGCTGCGGCCCGGCTGGGTGTGCCTACGGCACTGGTAACGCTTAAGAAATCCGGCATCGGCGTCATGTCTTGCAATCCGGCGATCGGTGGCTTGGGCAAGGGGCATCTGGTTCGTGAAATTGATGCGCTGGACGGGGTTATGGGGCGGGCGGCGGATGCTGCCGGCATACAGTTTCGCCTGCTAAACCGGCGAAAAGGCCCCGCTGTGCAAGGTCCACGGGCCCAGACCGATCGAAAACTTTACCGGTCCGCAATTCAGCAAGAGGTCGAAAAATCGGAACACATCACCGTTATTGAAGCCGAGGTGGCCGATCTATTGCAATCGGGCGCAACGGTAACCGGGGTGGTTCTGTCTGACGGATCAGAGATTTCGGCCAATTCGGTCATTTTGACGGTCGGGACGTTTTTGCGTGGTGTAATTCATATTGGTACGGAATCGCACCCCGGGGGGCGGATCGGCGACGATGCCTCGGTTCAGCTTGCCGACCGGATTGACAGTTTTGGGCTGTCCCTTGGCAGACTTAAAACCGGTACTCCACCCCGTTTGGATGGCCGTACAATCAACTGGGATGGCCTTGAAATGCAGCCCGGAGACGAAAAGCCAACCATGTTTTCGTTCATGTCGCACAGCCCAAGTGCGCGCCAGGTCAGTTGTGGTATTACCCATACCAACCAGCGAACCCACGATATTATCACAGAAAACCTGTCAAAATCCGCGATGTATGCTGGGGCTATTGATGGTGTGGGACCACGTTATTGCCCCTCGATTGAAGATAAAGTTGTGCGATTTGCCGACAAGACATCGCATCAGGTTTTCCTTGAGCCAGAAGGGTTGGAAGATCACACAATTTATCCAAACGGGATATCAACATCACTGCCGCTGGATGTGCAGTACGCCTATGTGAAATCTATGCAAGGCCTTGAAAATGCTGAAATCACCCAACCCGGATATGCAATAGAATATGACTATGTAGACCCCAGGGCGCTGATGCAAACCCTTGAGTTGAAAGATGTACCGGGGCTTTACCTTGCCGGGCAAATCAACGGCACAACCGGGTATGAAGAAGCCGGGGCACAGGGTTTGGTCGCCGGGTTGAATGCGGCGCTGAAATCAAAAGACCGGGCTATTGTCCAGTTTAGTCGATCAGATTCCTATATTGGCGTAATGATTGATGATCTTATCACCCGCGGTGTTACCGAGCCTTACCGGATGTTTACCTCGCGTGCTGAGTTTCGCCTTTCCTTACGAGCAGATAATGCAGATCAACGGATGACACCGTTGGGGGTTGAGTTGGGATGTGTCTCCACGACGCGCCAGACTGTTTTTAATGAAAAGATGACGAGGCTAGATGTTGTAAGGTCTGGTCTTGTAGGCGCTAAATATAGCCCAAAAACAGCAAGATCCGTTGGAATAAAAGTTAGTGAAGACGGAAACAAGCGGACTGGAATGCAGCTGCTATCTTTCCCCGACGTTGGTTTTGAACAAATGGTTCGTTTAAATCCCGACCTTGCAAAAACGGAGCCAGAGATCAGCGAGCAGATAGCGCGGGAAGCGCTGTATGTCACCTATATTGAAAGGCAAAGACGTGATGTGGATGCGCTATTACGGGACGAAGCACACAAAATCCCGGTGGATTTTCAGTATGACAGGCTTGGCGGTCTTTCAAATGAGCTGGTTGCCAAGCTTGCAAAATCCCGCCCTGCAACACTGGCACAGGCCGCCAGGGTAGAAGGAATTACCCCCGCTGCGCTTACACTAATACTGGCAAAAATCAAACAGCTGGGTCGAAAGCGGACTGCGTGATGGGTGACCAGATTGGGCGGCAAGAGTTTTGTAAGCACATTAGTGTTTCACGTGAAACATTGGTAAAATTGGATGAATATGCGGCATTGCTACAAAAATGGTCCCCGACAATCAATCTTGTATCAAAGTCGACGTTGCCCAATCTGTGGACGCGCCACTTTCTTGATTCTGCCCAGGTTTTCAACCACAGAAGGGCCGATGCTGGTCTCTGGGTCGATATAGGCAGTGGCGGCGGCTTTCCCGGAATGGTCTGCGCCGTGCTGGCACTTGAAAAGGCGCCCGACTTGAAATTCACATTTGCAGAAAGTGATTTGCGTAAATCTGTTTTTCTTCAAACAGTAATTCGCAGCCTGTCATTAAACGCCAGTACTATTCCCAGGCGAGCCGAAGAAATCGAGCCACTTGGGGCGGATATTTTATCTGCCCGCGCATTGGCGCCGCTTCCTGTATTGTTGGGGTATGCAGAGCGGCACTTGAAACCTGACGGGCAGGCGCTGTTCATGCAGGGCGCGTCTTTTCGCCGGGAGCAGGATGAATCACTTGATATCTGGCAGTATCAGAGCGATGAATACCACAGCATAACCGACGGCGCGGCCGTTATCCTTAGTCTTGGAGACATCAGGCGTGTCTGACCCTTCCCGGCCCCCCGGCCCAAAAATTATCGCGGTCGTCAACCAAAAGGGGGGCGTGGGTAAAACCACCACCACAATCAATCTTGGCGCAGCATTGGCAGAGCTGGGGTTTCATGTGTTGCTGGTGGATCTTGACCCCCAGGGCAACGCATCCACCGGCTTAGGGGTCGCGAAAGAAGATCGGACGCTGACGACCTATGACTTGTTGTTGGATGAAGCACCACTACAAGATGTTGTGCAAAAATCCTCAGTTGACGGTTTGTGGATCGCCCCGGCAACCACCGATCTTAGCTCTGCAGACATCGAAATGGTGGCCAATGAAAAGCGCAGTTTTCTGCTGCATGATGCCCTGCGGGACAAGGCGATTGACGCCTTTGAGCTGGACTATGTTCTGATTGATTGTCCGCCCTCCCTAAGCTTGTTAACTGTCAACGCAATGGTGGCGGCGCATTCAATTCTTGTGCCCCTGCAAAGTGAATTTTTTGCACTGGAAGGCCTGTCGCAACTGTTGTTGACTGTGCGGGAAATCCGGCAAACTGCAAACCCAGATCTGCGGATCGAAGGCGTGGTTTTGACCATGTATGACGCGCGCAACAACCTGTCGCGGCTGGTTGAAGCGGACGCCCGTAAAAACCTGGGGGAGGTGGTGTTCAAAACCCTGATCCCCCGTAATGTAAGGATCAGTGAAGCGCCTTCCTATGCGCTGCCGGTTCTGGAATATGACAGTAAATCAAAAGGCAGCCAGGCGTATCGGGCGCTGGCCGAAGAAATGGTCGCCCTTCAGGGGCGCAACACAGGGTAGGGTGCAATATGGCGAATACAAAGCAAGGGAAACGCGGGCTTGGGCGTGGATTGTCGGCGCTAATGGCGGATGTAACCCCCGAAACGACCGGCGCAGCAACGGCTGTTGAAAATACTATCCCAATTGAAAATATTTACCCAAACCCGGACCAGCCGCGGCGCATATTTTCGCGCGAAGACCTGACAGAACTGGCCGATTCGATACGGGAAAAAGGCATCTTACAGCCCCTAATTGTTAGAAAAACCACTGTAAATACAAATAGTTATGAGATTGTCGCGGGTGAGCGCCGTTGGCGCGCGGCCCAGATTGCAAAACTGCATGAATTGCCGGTTCTGGTGCGGGATTATTCAGATGAGGAAGTGCTGGAAATCGCAATTATCGAAAATGTTCAGCGCGCCGACTTAAACCCGGTGGAAGAGGCGGCAGGTTATCGTCAGCTGATGGACCGGTTCGGGCATACCCAGGAAAAAATGGCCACTGCGCTATCCAAAAGCCGCAGCCACATCGCCAATCTGTTGCGGCTTTTGCAATTGCCCGATGATGTGCTTGAACTTTTGCGCGGCGGCAGGATTTCGGCGGGCCACGCGCGGGCGCTGATCACTACAGACAATCCGTCGGAGTTGGCGCGGCAGGTGATACAGCAGGGCCTGTCGGTGCGTGAAACCGAACGACTGGCAAAAAAGCCAAAAACTGGCGGCAACCGGCAAGTCAAACAGTCGGGCACCAAAGACGCCGACACCATAGCCCTTGAAAAAGACCTGACGGCGAACCTGAAAATGAAAGTGTCGATCGACCATAAAAATGGTGATGGATCTGGCTTGGTAACAATCCGCTACAAAGATATGGAGCAGTTGGATGAGCTGTGCCGCGTGTTGTCTCGCAACGACTAATCCGGCAATAATTCCCGGATAACTGAATTCAGAACCGGGCGACCCGCAGGGGTAGCTTTCAGGCGGTCACCGGTTAGTAAAACCATACCTAAATCCGCTAAATCACTTAGTTTTTCCGGGTTAACCGGTTGGCCCAACAGGCCCTGATAGCGCGTCAGATCAATGCCATCATATACCCGCAACCCCATCATCAGATATTCGGCTGCCTGATCTTTAGATGAAAGCAACTGGCGTGATTTGTCGCCGGATCCGGTGGTTTCAACCTGTGTCAGCCATTTGGTCGGGGCCAGCAACGTATCCACTGCATACCGACCCTTTTCCAGTGTCAGGCGGCCATGGGCACCGGGGCCTATACCGGCGTAATCCCCGCCACGCCAATAGATCAGATTGTGGCGCGACTCAGCGCCTTCACGGGCGTGGTTTGACACCTCATAGGCGGGCAGACCGGCCGTTTCGCATATTTCCTGCGTTGCAAAATACATATCGGCGGCGATGTCATCGGTGGGTAGCCCCGGCAACAATCCACGGGCAAAACGATCGCCAAAAGCGGTGCCGTTTTCTATTGTCAGTTGATACAACGACAGGTGGTCGGCCGACAGTTTCAGCGCCTGACGCAATTCCCGCTGCCAGTCGGTCAGCGATTGGTTTTGGCGCGCATAAATCAGGTCAAAACTGACGCGATCAAAGGCTTCACGCGCCATTTCAAACGCCCGAAACCCTTCTTTTACGCTATGCAGCCGCCCCAGCAACCTAAGATCAGCGTCATTCATTGCCTGAAACCCCATGGACAGCCGATTAACCCCAGCCGCAGCGTATCCCCCAAAACGATCGGCCTCTGCTGAGGTTGGGTTGGCTTCAAGCGTCACCTCAAAACTGTTGGATGTTGCCCAAGTCAGGCGGACCTGGTCCAGAATTGACTGAACCAGCTCAGCTGACATCAGGCTGGGGGTGCCGCCACCAAAATAAACCGTGTTCAGAACCCGGTTTGGGGTCTGGGCGCCGATGCGGCGGATTTCGGACAAATAGGCTCTAATCCAGCGTTTTTGGACGATATTTGCCGAAACATGGGAATTGAAATCGCAATAGGGGCAAAGGGATTTGCAAAACGGCCAGTGGATATAAAGGCCAAAACCCCCGGCCTGCCAATCCTCAGGCAAAACAACCCGCAACCAGCTTGGCGAATGCATCCGCCCGGTGGCTTATGGCGTGCTTTTCGGCCGGGTCCATTTCACCAAAGGTCTGATCTTTGCCGTCGGGTATGAATATCGGATCAAAGCCAAACCCCAGCTTACCCCGCATCGGCCAGACCAGACGGCCCGCAGCCACACCTTCAAAAACCTCATCATGCCCGTCGGGCCAGGCCAGACACAGGGTGCAGCGAAATTGCGCAGTTCGAGGTTCAGGGGCGCCCTGTAGTTCCAGCAGGCTCCATACCTTGGACATCGCCATGGGAAAATCGCGCCCCTCTGGGGTTTCGGCCCAATCGGCGGTGTAAACCCCGGGCGCGCCGTTCAATCCATCAACGGTGATGCCGCTGTCATCAGACAATGCCGGCAGGCCGGTTTCTTTGGCGGCAAAATGCGCCTTGATCCGGGCATTGCCAGCAAAATTATCTTCGGTTTCGTCCGGCTCTTTCAGCCCGAATTTGCCGGCAGATAATGGCAGTACCCCAAAGGGCAGGACCAGTTTGGCAATTTCACGCAGTTTTCCCTTATTGTGGGACGCAATAACCAATGTGCTGCCGTCAAATTTTCGCATATCAGACGGTGGCGGCGTTTTGCGCTGCTACCAGCTCGGCAATGCCTTTTTCAGCCAGATCCAGCAATTCACCCATCTGGTCACGGGAATATGTTGAACCTTCGGCAGACATCTGCACCTCAATCATCTGACCTGCGCCGGTCAA
Source organism: uncultured Marinosulfonomonas sp. (assembly GCA_964514925.1). Lineage (GTDB taxonomy): Bacteria > Pseudomonadota > Alphaproteobacteria > Rhodobacterales > Rhodobacteraceae > NVTR01. The sequence goes on along the minus strand of CAZETX010000001.1, from coordinate 87,137 downwards.
AACAAAGTTGCCATCAACCCCGGCTTCGCTGTCTTCCGGGTAATCCAGATCAAGCACCGGTTGCCCGGCATAGATGCCGCAGCTAACGGCAGCAACGTTGTCGGTTAGCGGATCACTGGTCACATCACCGGCCTTGATCAGCTTGTTTACCGCCAGACGAAGGGCTACCCAGCCGCCGGTAATGGCCGCACAACGGGTGCCGCCATCGGCCTGTATCACATCACAATCCACCGTGATCTGGCGTTCCCCCAGCGCGACCCGGTCAATACCAGCGCGTAGCGAGCGGCCAATAAGGCGTTGAATTTCAACGGTTCTTCCACCCTGTTTGCCGGCGGTTGCCTCCCGGCGCATGCGCGAACCGGTGGAGCGGGGCAGCATGCCATATTCCGCCGTTACCCAGCCAAGGCCGGTGTTCTTCAGAAACGGTGGTACCCGTGCTTCCAGCGATGCAGTGCACAGAACATGGGTGTCACCGATTTTTATCATGCAGGAACCTTCCGCATGTTTGGTCACGCCGACCTCTATTGATACGGGGCGTAGTTCGTTCAGCTCTCTGCCAGAGGGGCGCATGGGACATCCTTTTCAAATTCCGGGTGTGCCCACATACCTTTGCAAACATGAACGGTGCAACCCCGATTGACGCGGCCCCCGCAATCCCGCTAAATGGCAAACGGTTTTGGATTGGTCAAAAAATGACAAACGGATCGATATTGTTTGATGAAATGAACGCGCGCAGTCGCGAGGTGTTTCGCTGTATCGTCGAAAGTTATCTGGAAACCGGCGATCCGGTTGGTTCGCGCACCCTGACCCGCAGCCTTAGCGAAAAAGTAAGCGCGGCCACCATCCGCAACGTGATGCAGGATCTGGAACACCTGGGCCTGCTGGATTCGCCGCATATTTCGGCGGGGCGTATCCCGACGCAACAGGGGTTGCGCATGTTTGTCGACGGGTTGCTGGAGACTCGGCAGCTGGACAGTGGCGATCAGCAGAAAATAGATGCATCGCTGGGTAATAATGAACGTGATACCGGCGCAATGTTTGACCGGATCGGCTCGGTTCTGTCCGGGCTGACGCAGGGTGCCAGTCTGGTGCTGGCCCCGAAACATGACGCGCCGATCAAGCATATTGAATTTGTCAGCCTTGCCCCGGACCGGGCACTTGTGGTGCTGGTCAAGGCGGATGGCCACGTTGAAAACCGGGTATTCCACCCTTCCCCGGGGCAAACCCCGTCCTCCATGCGAGAGGCGGCGAATTTTCTGAATGCGCTGGCCGAGGGTAAAACCATTGCTGAATTGCAATATGCCATCAAGCAACAGATCAATACCCGCCGTCAGGAACTGAATGCACTGGCCCGTGATCTGGTGGAAAATGGGCTGGCACTTTGGGATGACGAAAGCGAATCCTTTGAGCGTCTGATCGTAAGGGGGCGCGCTAATCTGGTGGAAGCAGAGGGCGAAGCCGGTGATCTGGACCGGATGCGCAGCCTGTTTGATGACCTTGAGCGCAAGCGCGATATTGCCGAATTCCTTGATTTGACCGAAGAAGGCGAAGGTGTACGCATTTTTATCGGTTCTGAGAACAAACTTTTCTCACTTTCGGGTAGCTCTTTGGTCGTGTCTCCCTATATGAACTCTGATCGGAAAATTATCGGCGCGGTCGGGGTCATTGGCCCGACACGCCTGAACTACGGGCGAATTGTGCCCATTGTTGATTATACAGCGCAGCTGGTGGGCAGATTACTGTCGGACCGGGACTAAAGGATAAAAAGATGGCCAAAGCAAAAAACGACACCGTAGAAGATTTTCTGGACGATCCCGACGCCGCTGCCGAGGTTTCACTGGGCGAAGGTTTTGCGGAAGGCTCTGATATTTTTACCGAAGCCGAAGAGGCCGATGAACTGGAAGCCGTGCGCGCAGAACGCGACGATATGCGTGACCGTTTCATGCGGGCTTTGGCGGATGTTGAAAACACCCGTAAACGCGGTGAACGTGACCGGCGTGAGGCTGAACAATATGGCGGATCAAAACTCGCCCGGGATATTCTGCCGGTCTATGACAACCTGAAACGCGCTCTGGAAACCGTGACGGACGAACAAAAAGAAGTCTCTAAAGCGCTGATTGAAGGCGTAGAGCTGACCATGCGCGAAGTTCTGAACGTTTTCAAACAGCACGGTATTGAACAGGTTTCACCGCAAATTGGCGACCGTTTTGATCCACAAAACCATCAGGCAATGTTTGAAGCAGCACTGCCGGATACCAAAGCGGGCGATATCATTCAGGTGATGACCGAGGGTTTTCTGCTGCATGACCGGTTGCTGCGCCCGGCGCAGGTTGGTGTCAGTTCGACCGCGGCTTCAAAAGCTTCTTAAGCTCATAAATCAGATTTAACGCCGCCTTTGGCGTTAGCTCATCCGGCAAAACCCCGGCCAGCTTTTCTTCAACCGCAGAGGTGCCGGGTTTTTGCACAATTGGGCTGGGGGTGGCGGAAAACAACGGCAGATCATCCACCAGCGACTTTTTCGCATTGCCGCCTTCACGTTCGCCTTTTTCCAGCGCATCCAGAACCACGCGGGCACGCTCAACCACCACATTCGGCAGCCCGGCCAGTTTGGCGACCTGCACGCCATATGACCGGTCGGCCGCACCGCGCCGCACTTCATGCAGGAAAATAACCTCGCCTTCCCATTCCTTGACGGTCACGGTGGCGTTTTCCACACCCGCCAGCCTATCGGCCAGTGATGTCATTTCGTGGTAATGGGTGGCAAACAGCGCCCGGCACCGGTTGGCATCATGCAGGTGCTCAAGCGTGGCCCAGGCAATCGACAACCCGTCATAGGTGGCGGTGCCCCGGCCAATTTCATCCAAAATCACCAGCGCGCGGTCATCGGCCTGATTAAGGATCGCGGCGGTTTCCACCATTTCCACCATGAAAGTGGACCGCCCGCGGGCCAGATCATCCGCCGCGCCAACACGGGAAAACAGCTGTGAAACCAGCCCGATGCGCGCTGATGATGCAGGCACATAGCTGCCCATCTGCGCCAACAGGGCAATCAGGGCGTTCTGGCGCAGGAACGTCGATTTACCGGCCATGTTCGGGCCGGTCAGCAGCCAGATATCGGCACCCTCTGATCCATCCGCCAGATCACAGGAATTGGCAATAAAAGGCGCGCCGCTTTGTGTGGCAAGTGCTGCCTCAACCACCGGGTGGCGGCCGTTTTCAATCAGGAACGCGCGGCTGCCATCCACCACCGGGCGGCACCAGTCATTGGTGGCGCTCAGCTCTGATAACGCGGCGGCCAAATCGACCTCGGCCAGTGCATTGGCGGTGGAGTTTATTTGGCTGCCAACGGCAAGAATTTCATCAATAACCCCGGAATAGAGCCGCTTTTCGATCTCAAGCGCCCGGTTCCCGGCATTCAGAATTTTGGTTTCCATCTCTGATAACTCAACCGTGGTAAACCGCACCGCGTTGGCCGTTGTTTGCCGGTGGATAAAGCTTTCAGACAGGGGCGGTGACAGCATCGCCCTTGCATGTGTTGCCGTTACCTCGATGAAATACCCCAGCACATTGTTATGCTTGATTTTCAGCGTTGAAATTCCGGTCTTTTTGGCATAATCTGCCTGCAGGCCAGCGATAACGCTGCGCCCCTCATCGCGCAGGGTCCGGGCTTCATCCAGATCGGCGTTATACCCGGGCGCAATGAACCCGCCATCGCGTGTTAACAGCGGCGGATCAGCGACAAAGGCGACCTGCAGCAGGGCAATGATTTCTCCATGGCCAATCAGATCGGTCGCCGCCTTTGCAATAATCTCGGGGGCAGTATGATCCGCCAGCAATCCGGCAATACCGTGGGCCTGTTGCAGCCCGGCGCGGATCGCCCCGACATCACGCGGACCACCCCGTTCCAGCCCCAGCCGCGACAGTGCGCGGTCCATATCCGGGGTCTTTCGCAGATCTTCGCGGATTTCATCGCGCAGGCGCGGGGTGTCAGACATAAATGTCAGACCATCCAGCCGGGCCTGAATTGCCGCCAGATCACGGGATGGGCTGGACAGGCGGCGTTCCAGCAGGCGCCCGCCCCCTGCGGTCAATGTCCGGTCAATCACCGACAGCAATGTCGCGTCGCGCCCGCCTGACAGGTTGCGCGTCAGTTCCAGATTGCGCCGGGTGGCGGCATCAATCTGCATCACCCCGTTTTGGCGTTCCTGAACCGGCGGGCGCAACAGCGGCAGCTTGCCTTTCTGGGTGATGTCCAGATAGTCAACAATGGCGCCCATCGCTGCAATTTCCGCGCGATTGAACTGCCCAAACGCGTCCAGTGACGCCACATTGAACAGGTTGTTCAGCCGCTTTTTGGCAGCGGTGCTGTCAAAACTGGCCCGCGCAATCGGGGTCAGGGCGCCCCCTGTATCAGTCACTAATGCTGCCAATTTGTCTGATATACCGTCGGCGACAACAACTTCACTGGGGGCCAGCCGCGCCAGTTCAGGTGCCAGACGCAGAACCGGGCAGGGGGCGACACGAAATTCACCGGTGGAAATATCTACCCAAGCCAGTGCCGCCTGATCACGCACCTCGGCAAAGGCGGCTAAAAAGTTGTTGCGCCGCGCCTCAAGCAACGTGTCTTCGGTCAGTGTGCCGGGCGTCACCAGCCGCACAACTGCCCGCTTTACCACCGACTTTGAGCCGCGCTTTTTCGCCTCTGCCGGGTTTTCCATTTGTTCGCACACGGCCACGCGAAAACCCTTGCGGATCAGCGTCAGCAGGTAGCCTTCGGCGGAATGTACCGGAACACCGCACATTGGGATGTCATCGCCCAGATGCTTGCCGCGTTTGGTCAGGGCAATATCCAGCGCTGCAGCCGCCGCAACCGCGTCTGCAAAAAACATCTCATAAAAATCGCCCATGCGATAAAACAAAATCGCATCCGGGTACTCTTCCTTGATCTCAAGGAACTGCACCATCATCGGCGTTACGGCGGCGTTCGTGACGTTCAAGACATCCCCCAGATGTTTGTCAGCCCCACCATACAAACAGGCCGATGCCGGGAAAAGCGACAAATTCACTGAATTTGTTGAGCATGGCGCGCGTCACGGCTATGGGTGGTAGGTCAGGATAACAGGACCAATGCCAATGCCGAGAATAAAACACACCCGCGAAGAAGCGCTTGCCTTTCATATGGAGCCGCGCCCCGGTAAATTTGACGTCACCCCGTCAGTGCCCATGGCCACCCAGCGTGACCTGTCGCTGGCCTATAGCCCGGGGGTTGCCGTGCCCTGCCTTGAAATCGCAGAGAAACCGGAAACCGCCTATGATTATACCAATAAGGGTAATCTGGTGGCGGTGATCAGCAATGGCACTGCGGTGTTGGGCCTTGGCAACCTTGGAGCGCTGGCTTCCAAGCCGGTGATGGAAGGTAAGGCGGTGCTGTTCAAGCGCTTTGCCGACGTGAATTCAATCGATATTGAGCTGGACACAGAGGACCCGGAAGCGATCATCAGCGCGGTGAAACTGATGGGCCCCAGCTTTGGCGGCATCAATCTGGAAGACATCAAAGCCCCGGAATGTTTCATCATTGAACAGCAGCTAAAAGAACAGATGGATATCCCGGTGTTCCATGATGACCAACATGGCACCGCGGTGATCTGTGCCGCCGGGTTGATCAATGCGCTACACATATCGGGCAAGAAAATCCAGGACTGCCGCATCGTAGTGAACGGTGCCGGGGCGGCGGGTGTTGCCTGTCTTGAGCTGATCAAAACCATGGGTGCGACACATGATAACTGCCTGATGTGCGACACCAAAGGCGTGATCTATCAGGGCCGCAAAGAAGGCATGAACCAATGGAAATCTGCCCATGCCGCCAATACCAAGGCGCGCACATTGGCAGAGGCAATGGACGGCGCGGATGTGTTTCTGGGCGTGTCCGCCAAGGGTGCGGTGACCCAGGCGATGGTGAAATCCATGGCGGCCAACCCGGTGATCTTCGCCATGGCTAACCCCGACCCCGAAATCACCCCGGAAGATGCCCATGAGGTGCGCGATGACGCCATCGTTGCCACCGGGCGCTCGGATTACCCCAATCAGGTGAACAACGTTCTGGGCTTTCCCTATCTGTTTCGCGGTGCGCTGGATATCCACGCCCGCGCCATCAATGATGAAATGAAGATCGCCTGCGCCAATGCGCTGGCCGAACTGGCGCGCGAACCGGTGCCGGATGAAGTGGTGATGGCCTATGGGCGCAAACTGACATTTGGGCGCGATTATATCATCCCGACGCCGTTTGATCCGCGCCTGATCCACCGCATCCCACCCGCCGTTGCGCTGGCTGGCATGGATACCGGGGTGGCGCGGCGCCCGATCATTGATATGGATGGCTACCGGCTAAGTCTGCAGGCATTGATGGATCCGACGGCGTCAATTTTGCAGGGTCTGAACACGCGGGCACGCGCGGCCCAAACCCGTACAATATTTGCCGAAGGCGATGATGTGCGGGTATTGAAGGCGGCCATTGCCTATCAGCGCAGCGGCTTTGGTCAGGCAATCGTTGTCGGACGGGAAGCTGACATCAAGGACAAGTTAAAAACCGAAGGGCTGGCGGATGCGCTGGAAGAACTAGAAATAGTGAACGCGGCCAATACCGAACATCTGGATACCTACAAAGAATTTCTGTACCAGCGCCTGCAGCGGCAGGGGTTTGACGATTCTGATGTGCATCGGCTTGCCGCCCGTGACCGGCATGTGTTTTCAGCCCTGATGCTGGCCCATGGCCACGGCGATGCTCTGGTCACCGGTGCCACCCGGAAATCGGCCCATGTGCTGGACCTGATCAACAAGGTGTTTGATGCCAAGGCAGAAGACGGCGCGGTTGGTGTTACGGCTGTGATCCACAAGGGTCGGATAATCTTTATTGCCGACACGCTGGTCCATGAATGGCCGGATGAGGAAGATCTGGCAGATATCGCTGAACGCGCCGCCGGTGTGGCGCGGGGCATGGGCATTGAGCCCCGTGTGGCGTTCCTTAGCTTTTCTACTTTTGGCTATCCGGTCAGTGAGCGGGCAACCAAAATGCTGCTGGCCCCCGATGTGTTGGATCAGCGCGGCGTTGATTTTGAATATGACGGGGAAATGACGGTCGATGTGGCGCTTAACCCCGACGCCATGGCGCAATATCCGTTTTGTCGTTTGACAGGCCCGGCCAATGTTCTGGTGGTCCCGGCGCGCCATTCCGCGTCAATTTCGGTAAAACTGATGCAGGAAATGGCCGGGGCGACGGTGATTGGCCCGATCCTGACCGGGATCAATAAGCCGATCCAGATTTGCTCCACCGGCTCCACAGTCAATGACATTTTGAATATGGCGGTAATCGCGGGCTGCAAACTTGGCCAGACGGCCTGAAACGGGGGCTGATATGACGATTTACAATCTTGGGTCGATCAATGCTGATCTGTTTTATCAGGTGGATCACCTGGCATTGCCCGGTGAGACCCTGACAGCCAGGGACCACAGCCGTGGTCTGGGCGGCAAAGGGGCCAACCAATCTGTTGCTGCCGCGCGGGCTGGATCGCGGGTTGTCCATGTCGGCGCGGTCGGCAGCGACGGGGTATGGGCCACAGATTTACTGCAGGGGTTTGGGGTAAATATCAGCGGAATATCAGTTTCAGAGCACCCCACCGGCCATGCAATCATTGCCGTGGACCGAGGGGGCGAAAACAACATCATCCTGTGGCCCGGCGCGAACAGACAGCAGGACGATGCCAGTATCGCGCGCAAACTTTCGGCCATCAACTCGGCGGATACTTTGCTGTTGCAAAATGAAACCAACGCCCAGGGGCTGGCTGCAAAAATTGCCCATGACAAAGGCGCAAGGGTGATCTATTCGGCCGCTCCTTTTTCTGTGGAAACGGTACGCGCGATCCTGCCTCTGATCAGCATTCTGATCGTGAATGAAGTGGAGGCATCCCAGCTTTCATCAGCACTAGACACTGATATCCATGATATTGCCGTTCCGGCGATTCTTAAAACCAAAGGCGCTGACGGCGCGGTTTTTTATGATCTCAAAGCCGGGTCTGAAACGTCCCTAGCATCGCCTAAAGTCGATGCGGTGGATACAACCGGGGCCGGGGATACGTTTGCCGGGTATTTCGCGGCCGGTCTGGATCAGGGTCAGGATATCATACAGGCGATGAAGTTTGCCGCCGCCGCCGCTGCCCTGAAAGTCACCCGCCGCGGAACTGCTCAGGCAATTCCAACGGCGGAGGAAGTAACTATATTTTTGGACAAACAGCCGATCAGTTAACAAACGGTGCGGCATTGCCCCAAAGCGATCTGACCCGGTCATCGCGCCCGCAGGCACTGCGGTAAAACTTATAGGCCTTTGCCTTGGATTTTGGTCCCCGACGGGTGACGATGATCTTGCTGCCTTTGTAATAGTTCTGGTGATACGCCTCGGCTTTATAAAACCGGGCGCCGGGCAGCAGTTTGGTCACAATATTCTGCCCCAGATCAGCGCGGGCCTGTGCGACAGCAGCCGTGGCCAGTGCCTGTTCTTCCGGGTTGCTGGTAAAAACGGCCGTGCGATATGAATTGCCACGGTCACAGAACTGCCCCCCCGCATCTGTCGGGTCAATTGAGCGGAAAAACATGAACAATATCTGTTCATAGGTGATTTTATCCGGGTCATAGCGGATCTGAACCGCTTCATAATGGCCGGTGCCGCCCTTGGTGACCTTTTTGTAGGTCGGATTTGGCGTCGTGCCGCCGGTAAAGCCGCTGACTACGCTTCTGACACCGGGCACGGATTCAAAATCTGCCTCGATACACCAGAAACACCCGCCTGCCAGAACCGCTGTTTCCAGCTTGGCGGCATGGGCCAGTTGCGTTTGGGCAAATGTTCCCAATATTATTGTGATGGCAAGAACAATACTTTTCATCTGCAATCTCCTTTGTCCGCAACATGGCTGTGGTCAAATAAAACGCAACAAAAAATGCACAACCTCACGCATGGTTGAGCACAGTTTACATTTCGGGCTCAGATTGACACAAATCATCGAAAGGGGATCAAGATGAATAAAAGCGTCACCACACATCAGGCCGAAGACGATGCGCGTAACGAAAAGATCCAGATATATGTGAATGGCCGTCTCGTGCCCAGGGATCAGGCCGTTATCAGTGTCTATGACAGCGGTTTTATGCTGGGGGACGGGGTATGGGAAGGGCTGCGCCTGTATAATGGCAGGTGGGCGTTTGTGAATGAACACCTTGATCGTTTATTGGAAGCTGCCAAAGCGATTGACCTGACAGTCGGCATGTCCCGGGCTGAAATTTTTAATGCGCTGGAAGATACCCGGCGGGCCAACGGTATGGAAACTGACGCCCATGCGCGTCTGATGGTCACCCGCGGCGTCAAAAGCCGCCCGTTCCAACACCCGTCGCTTAGCCGTCTTGGCCCAACCATTGTGATTATCGTCGAACATTCCCGCCCGTCACTACCGCGACCGATCCGGCTGGCCACAGTGCCCCATATGCGCGGATTGCCAATGACCCAGGACCCAAAACTAAACAGTCATTCCAAACTGAACTGCATCCTTGCCTGCATCGCCGCCGAAAAGGCCGGCGCGGATGAGGCGCTGATGCTGGACATCAATGGCTTTGTGAGCACCACCAATGCCTGCAACTTTTTCATCGTGCGAAAAGGCGCGGTCTGGACCAGCACCGGGGATTACTGCATGAATGGCATCACCCGGCAAAAAGTGATCGACCTATGCCACGCCAATGACATTGCAATATTTGAACGCAATTTTTCGCTGGTCGACACCTACGGAGCAGACGAAGCGTTTCTAACCGGCACTTTTGGGGCGCAAACCCCGGTAAGCGAAATTGATGGGCGCCAGATTGGCGACGCTAAAATGGGCCCGGTGACGGCGCGCCTGCGCGGGCTGTACAAAGACATGATTGAACAGGAAGCGGGCTGATGCGAATAGCGATGTGGTCCGGGCCGCGAAATCTTTCAACGGCGATGATGTACGCCTTTGCGGCGCGGGGTGATTGCGCGGTGGTGGATGAGCCGTTCTATGGTGCTTACCTGGCGAAAACAGGGTTGGACCATCCGATGCGGGCTGAAATTCTGACGTCACAGGGCAGTGACGCTGATCAGATCATAGCGCAGATAACAGGCCCTATTCCAGGGGAAGGCCCGCATTTTTATCAAAAACATATGGCCCACCATATGCTGCCCGGTATTGAGCGAAGCTGGATGTCGGGCTTCAAAAACGTCTTTCTGATTCGTCACCCCGCGCGGGTCATTGCCAGCTATGCCGCCAAACGCGAAGCACCAACGCTTGAGGATATCGGGTTTCGCCAGCAGGCAGAACTATTTGAACAAGTACAGGATATGGGCGGCGATCCGATCGTGATCGACAGCGCTGACATCCGCGCTGATCCGCCCGCTATGTTGGAAAAACTTTGCAACACGTTAGGCTTGGAGTGGCGGCCAACAATGCTGAACTGGCCGGCTGGTGGACATGTAAATGACGGTGTCTGGGCCTCCCACTGGTATGGGGCAGTGCATCGTTCCATCGGGTTTGCGGGGGGCGAAGGCGCGTTGCCTGAGCTGGCCGGTCCCTACAAGGTTTTGGCGAAAACTGCCCTGCCGTTTTACCAATCGCTGCATGAAAACCGGCTAATCTGAGGTTACTTCAGTCGGCGATCCCGCATTGCCAGCAGCTTCAGGCGCAATGCGTTCAGCTGAATAAATCCGGCGGCGTCTTTCTGGTCATAGGCACCGGCATCATCTTCAAATGTCACGTGTTCTTCAGAATACAGCGAATGATCCGACCAGCGGCCAACCGTGCGCGCCAGTCCTTTATACAGCTTCAAACGAACGGTGCCGGTCACATGTTCCTGTGATTTGTCGATCAGCGCCTGCAACATTTCACGTTCGGGCGAATACCAGAACCCGTTATAGATCAGCTCGGCGTATTTTGGCATGATCTCATCTTTCAGATGCGCCGCGCCGCGGTCCAGCGTGATGCTTTCGATGCCGCGATGGGCCTCAAGCAACAGGGTGCCGCCGGGGGTTTCATAAATCCCACGGGATTTCATGCCAACAAAGCGCCCCTCAACCAGATCAAGGCGGCCAATGCCATGGGCACCGCCCAGCTCATTCAGCCGCGTCAGAATGGTGGCCGGGCTTAGCGCCTGGTCATTGATTGACACCGCATCACCGCGCTCAAAACCAATCTCAACATATTCCGGTGCGTCGGGCGCATCCTCTGGGTGAACAGTGCGCTGGTAAACGTAATCCGGCGCTTCCTTGGCGGGGTCTTCCAGAACCTTGCCCTCGCTTGAGGTATGCAACAGGTTGGCATCCACTGAAAACGGCGCTTCGCCGCGTTTGTCTTTGGCGATCGGTATCTGATGCGCTTCGGCAAATTCCAGCAGACGTGTCCGGCTGGACAGATCCCATACCCTCCACGGCGCGATCACCTTGATATCCGGGTTCAGCGCATAGGCCGCCAGTTCAAACCGTACCTGATCATTGCCCTTACCAGTCGCGCCATGGGCCACCGCATCGGCGCCCGTCGCCTCGGCAATTTCAACCAGACGTTTTGAAATCAGCGGCCGTGCAATGGATGTGCCCAGCAGGTACAGCCCTTCATATAGCGCATTGGCCCGGAACATCGGGAATACGAAGTCGCGCACGAATTCCTCGCGCACATCCTCAATGTGGATATTCTCTGGTTTCACGCCCAACAGCTCTGCCTTGGCGCGGGCTGGTTCCAGCTCTTCGCCCTGACCCAGATCGGCGGTAAAGGTGACAACCTCACAGCCATATTCGATCTCAAGCCATTTCAGAATGATCGAGGTGTCCAGACCCCCGGAATAGGCAAGGACGACTTTTTTGGGCGATGTCATAAGGGGGTTCCCGTGCAGCGTTTTCGCGCCGGGTCTATTGGGTTTTCAAATCGTGGGCAAGGGCTGCTGGCTTGCCCAACCCACCAGGCTGACATTTCGTGTGACCATGACATTGGCAATACGGTCGTCATATTGGGAAGCGGCAGCAATTTGGGGCTGGACGAGATAATTTTGCCCTTTGTTCAACCCGGTTCATCAAAACTGAGCGGTCGGTAAATCCCATAGTTTCATGCTTTCAAAACACAAATTCGAAATGGTCGTAATTCTGTTCATGCCAAAACGTTGTCATCAAATGGTATTTGCAGGGGCGTTTGCCCTCTGTGCTTCATGGAAGGCCAAAGCTTTGTATCGCAAGATCACAACCGCAAGTGCTGATTTTCCTGACACAGCATCTTTGTTCAGATTTGTGTTTTAAAAATTGATCTTCTGACCAGGCGCAGCAATAACGCGCGCCCGGCCTGTTTTTTATCGGGCCGCCGCTGCGTTTTTCACCGTGCTAGGTAACCACGTCGCCAATTCAGGAAATGCGATCATGATGAATACCATGCCAACCATGATAGCAAACAAAGGTAAGGCCGTTTTAGCGATATACCCCATCGAGTGTTTGGTAATGCCCTGCATAACAAACAGGTTAAACCCAATGGGCGGCGTAATCTGCGCCATTTCAACCACCACAACGATGAAGATGCCAAACCAGATCAGGTCAATCCCGGCCTGGCTCACCATTGGTTCCACAATCGCCATTGTCAGAACCACCGATGAAATTCCATCCAGAAACATCCCGAGGATGATGTAAAATACCATCAGCGCCATCAGCAGTGAAAACTTGGATAGGCCGAGCCCGCCAATATATTCTGCCAAAGCTCGCGGCAACCCGGTAAAGCCCATGGCAAGTGTCAGTGCCGTTGCCCCCATCAGGATCAGCGCGATCATGGCCGATGTCCGGGTGGCTCCCAAAAGACTGGCCACAAAGGCTTCCCACGTTAGCGAACGTTGCAAGGCCGCCAAAAGCAACGACCCAACAACACCTATGGCCGCTGCTTCGGTCGCCGTTGCCCAGCCGCCGTACATTGACCCGATGACTACCAGGATCAGAATGATGATCGGGATCAGGAACCGTGACTCTGCAATCTTTTCCCTGAATGTCATTTCATCGGCGATCTTGGGCACTTCGTCCCTTTTGACAATCGACCAGCCGGCCACATAGGCCATGAAAAGCGAAGCCAGCAAAATCCCCGGCAGAATTCCGGCCATGAACAGTTTGGTTATCGATTGCTCCACCGTCACGCCATAAACAATCAAGGTCAGTGATGGCGGGATCATCAAACCCAACGTGGCCGCGCCAGTTAGTGTGCCGATGATCATGTATTCCGGGTAACCGCGACTGCGCAGTTCCGGGATCGACATTTTACCAACCGTGGTCAGTGTGGCCGCAGAAGAACCGGAAACAGCCGCAAATATTGTGCAGCCAACGATGTTGATATGCACCAACCCGCCCGGCAACTTGGCCATCCACGGCGCCAGCCCACGGAACATGTCAGAGGATAATCGACTTCGAAACAGTATTTCACCCATCCAGATGAACAGCGGCAGCGCCGTCAATGTCCAACTGGAACTTGAGGTCCAGATGCGGGTCAGCATGGCGTCCCCTGCAGGGCGTGTGGTGAACATTTCCAGACCCAGATAGGCCACGCCAAACAGCGCTAACCCGACCCAGACCCCGGTGCCCAGCAGGAAGAACAGGGCGCCCATAAAGATCGTAACAAGAAGGAAATCATCCATGATGTCTACTCCACATTCGCATCAAGTGCTTCTTCGTCAATCCGGTGATTGCCGGTGAGGAATAGCGCAACAAGATGGTCAATAAAAGCGATGGCAAATATCACGGTGCCAATGCACATGAATGTCTGCGGTATCCAGATCGGCCAGGCGTCCTGACCCTGGCTGATATCGTTGAAACGATAGGATTCTCGGGTGGATTTGATTGCGTAATAGGCAAAGAAAATTGCCAGATAGCTGCCAACCGCAAAGCACCAGATCTCGCCGTATTTTCGAAAACGACCCAATACATTCAACAGCAGGCTCACGCGGATATGGTTGCCGCGGTTTAACGCGTAGGGCAACGCCAGAAAAGATGATGCGGCCATTGCGTAACCCGTAAAATCGGGGGCGCCAGTCAGTACCGAACCAGTCCAACGGGCCACCATCTGTGACATAATCAGTAGCAATATCAGTATCAAAAACAACGATGCCGCTATCCCGGATGCCAAATAAAGCCGATCCAGTGATGGGCGCAAAATTTTGGCTACAGCCTGCATGGTCCCCTCCCGTTTGTATGGTTGCGCCCCCGGCGCAAAACGCCGGGGGCCATTTTGTAATTTGGTCTAGTTTGCGTTATAGGCGTCGATGATGGCCTGACCGGCGTCACCGGTTGCTTCCAGCCATTCAGCGGTCATGATATCGCCAAAGGCTTTCAATTCAGCCTGTAACTGATCACCTGCCGGACCCACGGTCATGCCGTTTGCAGCCAACTGGCTAAGCGTAAATCCGGTATACTCGATCGAGCGCCAGTCACCGGCATATTCCGCTACTATAGAACAACCATTCATGACGTTTTGTGTGGATTCATCCAGCCCATTCCAGGCGTCCAGATTTACCAGCATATAGTTGCGGGGCAACCAGGCCTGCACATCGTAGAAGTGGGTCAGGCTTTCCCAGACCTTGCGGTCATAGCCCGTTGAACCAGACGAGATCATGGATTCTGCAACACCGGTCGCAAATGCCTGACTGATTTCAGCGGCTTCAATCTGTACGGGCAACATACCGGCCAGTTCAGCCAACCGCGCTGTGGCACTGTTATATGACCGGAACTTGATGCCCGCCATGTCAGCAACCGAATTTACTTCTTTTTTGAAATACAGCCCCTGCGAAGGCCACGGCACCGAATACAGCAGATGCAGGTTCTGCGCATTCAGCACTTCGGTCAATGGCCCTTTCGCGGCCCCCCACAGCTTTTCAGAATCTTCAAACGATGTCGCCAGGAATGGAATTGAATCAAACCCAAATAAGGCGTTTTCGTTCTGGTGGCCGGAAAGCAAACGCTCACCGATATTTACCTGACCAGTTTGCACCGCACGCTTGATTTCACCACCGGCGAAAAGTGAACCGCCTGGATGTGTTTGAAGTGTCAGATCACCACCTGTACCCGCGGTCACGCAGGCCGCAAATTCTGCACCAACAGCCGAATGGAAGTTGGTCGCGGAATAGGCCATTGGCAGATCCCAGGTTTGGGCCTGCGCTATCGCTCCGGTGGTACTCATCATAAGTCCCGCCGCCACTGAAAGTGTAGCCGCCACTTTTGTAATCATTTTCGTCATTTTCTTCCTCCCTAAAGGATTTGCTCAGTTTTTGTTAAATCTCCCCGGATCATACGCAGACAGGTCCATGTTCGTTCCCCCTTGCGTGATTAAATCCGAGATCAGTCGGCCCGTTTTTGGACCACCAGTCAAGCCAATATGGTGATGGCCAAAACCGGCATAGACTCCGGTGCCTGTAATCTCCCCGATCAGGGGCAGGCTATCGGATGGGGCCGGACGGTGGCCCAGCCATTCCTCGGCTTCAGAAAACTGAAGCTTTGGGAAATTCAATAAAACTTGTTTGTGCAGCAGTTTCAACGGTGCCTTGGATGGTCCGGCATCCAACCCGCCAAATTCCACAACGCCTGCGCATCGCAGCCCGTCCTCCATCGGTGTCGCCACAAATTTACCGGATGCAATCATATAGGCCGACCGCAGCTCGATGGATGGGTTTTTGAACACAATATGATAGCCGCGTTCACTTTCCAGCGGCACATTCAAACCCAGTTTTTTCGCTAGCGGTTTAGACCAGACCCCGGTCGCCAGCACCGCGCTTTCGCAAGCGATGCTGCCCTGATCAGTCACCACGGCTGAAACTTTACCACCAGTCAGTTCCAGGTCGGTAACCTCAGCGCGCCGGACCTCACCACCTTCTGACACCAGCACAGCGGCCAGTGCCTGCACATAGCGCCCGGGCGATCGGACATATCCGTGATCTTTCATCACCGCCAGCAAACCAACACTTTTAGCCAGGTGCGGCTCGTAATCCTGCACGGCATCGCCTTCAATCAGCTCGGGTGTAAACCCGGCCTCGCGCCGCAGTCCCAGTGTGAAGGCATCCGCCTCAAACGCCGCTCGGTCCTGATAGGCAAAACAATAATCACTATCGGTGATCCAATTTTCAGCCGACGTGCCCTGAACCAGCGATTTATGTTGCTCAACACTGTCTGCAACAATCGGTACCAGACCTTTGGATATCCGCCGCGTGTCTTTTTCGTTCGCATGGGAAAGATACTTTAACAGCCACGGGGCCAGTTTTGGCAGATACGACCAGCGCAAAAATAGCGGAAAATTCGCATCCATCAGCATTTTGGGGGCTTTGGCGATCATGCCCGGCGCGGTGATCGGGCACACACCACAGGCCGCCAATATCCCGCCATTGCCGTAAGACGTGCCCATTCCGGGTTCGCCCTTATCTACGACAATCACGTCTTTTCCAGCGCGCCGCAGCCAGATCGCGGTGGACAGCCCGACGATGCCGGCTCCGATCACAACCACAGTATTTTCTGGCTTTGCGTTCAATTGATTATCCCATCCACCGACGCACAGGCGCATTGGATTCTTCCAGTGCCTGCGAAACCACATCAATCAATGTTGGTCCGTCATAGTCAACGGCTTCTTTCAGAACTCGCTCCAGATCCTCCGGGTTTTCAACCCGCCAGCTCTTGACGCCATAGGCTGCAGCGATGGCCGCATGATCTGTCCGGTTGAAATCAACATTGTAATACCGCTTGTCCTTGTCGGCGAACTGGCTGGCCTTGATCCATCCAAAACTGGAATTGGAAAACACGATGTACGTTATCGGTGCGCGGCATCGCACAACGGTTTCCAGTTCACCGCAGGTAAACCCAAATGAACCATCCCCCATCATCGCCACAACTTTTGATGTTGGGCGCCCGAACCATGCCCCCAAAGCAGCCGACAGCGAATAACCCAGCGCGCCGTGGGCTCGGTTGGTTATATAATAGCGCCCTGCAAGTGGCTGTTGGTAATAGGCATTGAAATACGGGCAACTGGTGCCGGGGTCGGACAGGATCGTGGCATCCTCGGGCAACACTTTCATCATCGCCGAAATCACCCGTTCAGGGCGTATTGGCGTTTCCGTACTCGCTGCGAATCCCTCGAAAATCTCAAATTTTCGCTTTTTGATATCGGCGATTGCCGCCGCGCCGCCGAAAGTATCAGAACCTTGGTCTCGCCCGTCCAGTACCGCGTTGGCCTCGGCCAGCGACAGGCGCAGATCACCAACCACCCCAACTTCGGTCGGATAAATCGCCCCGATCACCATTGGGTCACTGTCAAAATGTACCACCCGGATACCGGGTTTCGGCGCCTCCCAGCGCGACGTGGTGGTTGATCCGGCGCGAAACCCCATGAAGATCACCAGATCGGCGCCTTCCATCATCTCCCATGTTTCGTCGGTGCCGCCGTTTGACCCAACAACACCCAGACATTGTGGATTGGTGTCCGCCAGGGATCCCTGCCCTGAAATTGACGTCGCCACCGGAATATCCAGCCGGGTTGCCAACCGGTTCAACTCGTCCATCGCGCCCGCAATAACAACGCCGCCACCGCAGATTATCAACGGGTTCTTGGCCGACAGGATCACCTCAATCGCGGCCTCTGCGGCACCGGGTTCCGGGCCAACGCGGTAGGCCGGATAGTTGGAATGCGCCGGATCAGCCCAGATATCGCTGGGATCAACTTCATCATACTGAATGTCATAGGGCAGCCCCAAATGCGCCGCTCCGGGCCGCCCGGTGGTCATCGCCCGAAACGCAGTCCGCACCAT
>CAZETX010000001.1:0-69193 GCA_964514925.1 uncultured Marinosulfonomonas sp. | reverse complement strand
AATGCGCCGCTCCGGGCCGCCCGGTGGTCATCGCCCGAAACGCAGTCCGCACCATGCGCGGTATATGGGCCGCCTGTTTGATAACCGTGTTCCATTTGGTCAGTGGGCGCATCAGCGCTTCCTGATCTACCTGGGTCAGCGGATACTTTCCGTAGGAAGCGACCGAAATATCGGTGGTGATCCCCAGAACGGCATAACTGCTTTCGCTGGCTTCGATCAGGCCGGGCAAGATATAGGTCGCCCCGCCCCCCGACGGCCCCTCGGCAACACCAACCCGCCCGGTAACCCGTGAATAGGCGTCCGCCATGTAGGTGGCGCAGCGTTCATCGCGGGTCAGGATGTGGGTGATGCTGTGGTCCAGCCTTAACATAGCGTCATAAAACGGCAGTGTGGTGTCACCGCACAGCCCAAATATGTGCTGGACGCCCTGAGCTTCCAGCGATTTTACCATCGCCTCTGCGCCGTTCATTTTGTTGGTCAATTTTTCCCCACAGGGCCACGCTACACCGTGGCGATCTAAAATCGTCTTTTTTACTGTATACAATAGATTCGAAAAAAGTGAAGGTAATTTTGTTGCAAGATTTAACTTTATTGGCTAGTTTGAGCGCTACAGAAATTGGCCCGATGGAATTCCTATGGTTTTCCGAGGGAAGCCCGATACCGGATAATCAGCGATGGCAAAAAAACAAAGCAGCGTCGACAAAGCCTATGAACAACTGCGCGAAATGGCCGTCAGTTTTGAATTCAAGCCAGAGGAACGTCTGAATGAAAGTGCGCTGTCGGCCAAATTTGGCGCCAGCCGAACCCCACTGCGCGAAGCCCTGAACCGGCTGGTGGCCGAAGGGTTGCTGACATTTAAAAACGGTAGCGGCTTTTACTGCCGGGCGCTGAATCCAGCGCGGGTAATGGAACTGTATGAGGCCCGTTCTGCCATTGAATCAGAGGTGGTGATCAGGGCAGTAGAGCGGGCATCCGACGCAGAAATTCAGGCGGTGGTCCACTATATTGACAAAACCGAGCCCACCTATAATTCGACCAGTGACCTGTCGCTTCTGCTGGAAATGGACGAAGGATTTCACCTGCGTTTGGCCGGGCTTTGCAACAACGCTGAACTGGTTCGCCTGCTGCAAAACATCAATGGCAGAATTCGATATGTGCGACTGATAAACCTGAAAATCCTCTACGCTGAAAATCAGACTGTGTTTGATGAGGGTGCAAAATTGTCAGCACATCGGATTATAATTGAGGCCGTGGCCCGGCGCGATACCGACGCCGCCGTGGCAGCCCTGCGTCGCCACATTGAGCGACGGCGTGACGAAACAACCGAGGCGGTTCGTGTTGCCTATTCCGAGTTATACGTGCCGTCTTATTAGGGTTAAGGCCCTTATTTTCCAGATAAATTCAAGGTCGGGTCATCCAGTTCCAGACAGAACCGGTCTGGCACCAGGCCCTGATGAAACCAACGCACGAAACTGTAAATCGAAAACACCGGCAGCCCGGTCAGTTTGCGAATATCGTTCGCATAGGGCGTCATGTTGGTGCACTCCAGAACAATGGCGCCGATGTTGTCGTGGCTTGTCACCAGTTCTGTCGCGGCATCTAGCAGGTCAAGCCGACAGGCGTCAAAATCAATGCTGGGCTGGTCATCCAGAATGCCGTGGGTGAAGGCGCGGCCCTGATCAGTCCCAACAATTGGCGTGTCCAGTGGTGCCCCTGCCCGGCGCAAATGTTCCTTACTCAGGTTGGCTTTTGAGATGGTAATAACCCCCACCCGCTTTGAACTTGGCAGCATCCTCTGGACCATAGCGATCTGCATCAGCGACGATGTAGCCACTGGCACCTGAACAGCCTCGGCCACCTGATCCTGGATCATCGCCAGAAACCCGCAATTAGTGGTCAGACCATCACACCCATGCGCCACTAAATCCCGCGCTGCTGCAATGAAATCATCCACCAACAACGTTGGATCACCCCGCACCACCTTATCCGGCGTCGCACCTTTGACAATCCGGTACTGCACCGGAAACGGCCATGTCGCTGCATTTGCTATATCACCAAAAATCCGCGGAAACTGTGTCTCCAACATCATAATTCCGATATTGGCCCCGAAGATGGTTTTACCGCCAAAAATATTCGCCATGGTTATGCTTCCTTACGATGCTGACTAAACGCATGCTGTTTTGAATACAGCCCTGAGTTCCAAAGTAAACAAAATTTACTGGCAGAACGTGGTGCCGCACGGTTGCTGCCATCGTTTACAGGTGGGTGGCAAAGGTTTGTCCAGAGATTGCAAAATGCACTACAGCCACCTTAACCGGCGCGGCCTGACCGGTAGCATCTGAACAACCGGATCAAAGTGTATCACTTAGCGCACAGGCAACGTTTTTATCCGATGCGGGGCTTAAAATCATTACGAACCGCCGGGCCTTGCTTGGGGGTATTGAAGCCTTCAGCCCCAACAAGATCAACCAAACTATTCAACGATAATTCGATCCCAAAGGTGAGATCGTGCATCTGTATACGCCGTTCGGCTTGGCGATTTGTATTTGCTTAGCGGCGGGCGATGTCGCCCGCCGCTATTTACTTTGATTACACCAGATCAAAACGATCGGCGTTCATGACCTTGGCCCAGACAGTTACAAAGTCGTTTACGAACTTTTCGGCATTATCATCCTGAGCATAAACTTCGGCGTAGGAGCGCAGGATGGCGTTAGAACCAAACACCAGATCCATGCGCGTTGCTGTCCATTTCACGTTGCCCGAGCGGCGATCACGGATCTCATAAATGCCGTCCTTAACCGGATGCCAGGAATTACCCATATCCGTCAGGTTGACAAAGAAATCCGGCGTCAAGGCGCCAACACGATCGGTGAACACCCCGTGGCGTGTGTCACCATGGTTGGTGCCCATGGCCCGCATGCCGCCCACCAGCACCGTCATTTCGCTGGCGGTCAGGCCCATCAGCTGGGTGCGATCCAGCATCAGTTCTTCCGGGCTGACAACATAGTCCTGTTTCTGCCAGTTGCGGTAACCATCGGCCAGCGGTTCCAGTACGTCAAAGGATGCCGCATCGGTGGTTTCGTCACTGGCGTCACCGCGCCCCGGTGCAAAGGGTACGCTTACCGCAAACCCAGCCGCTTTGGCGGCCTGTTCAATGCCGCAATTCCCGGCCAGCACGATCACGTCGGCTACACTTGCGCCGGTGTCGGCAGCTATGCCTTGCAGAACGTCCAACACCCTGGCCAGACGGGCCGGTTCATTGCCCTGCCAGTCTTTTTGTGGCGCCAGACGGATGCGTGCACCATTGGCTCCGCCACGCATGTCCGATCCACGATAGGTGCGGGCACTGTCCCATGCGGTTGACACCATGTCGCTTAAGCTCAGACCACTTGCGGTGATGGCAGCCTTAACAGCCGCCACATCATAGCCGGTGTCTCCCGGTGTTATCGGATCTTGCCAGATCAGATCTTCTTGGGGGGCATCCGGGCCGATATAGCGCGCCTTGGGGCCCATATCGCGGTGGGTCAGCTTGAACCATGCGCGGGCAAACGTATCGGCAAAGTAATCCGGATCAGCGATGAATTTTTCGCAGATTTTGCGGTAAACCGGGTCGACCTTCATCGCCATATCCGCGTCTGTCATCATTGGGTTGTAACGGATTGACGGGTCTTCAACATCAACGGGTTTGTCTTCTTCCCTGATGTCAATTGGTTCCCACTGCCAGGCGCCGGCCGGGCTTTTCTTTTGTTCCCATTCATAGCCAAACAGCAGATCAAAAAAGCCCATATCCCATTTTGTCGGATGGGTGGTCCAGGCACCTTCGATGCCACTGCTGACGGTGTCACGGCCCACGCCCTTGCCGTTCGGGTTGCTCCAGCCAAAGCCTTGCTGTTCAACATCGGCGGCTTCGGGTTCCGGGCCGACAAGGCTGGCGTCACCATTGCCGTGGGCTTTGCCAACGGTGTGGCCACCTGCCGTCAGGGCGGCGGTTTCTTCGTCATCCATGGCCATGCGGGCAAATGTTTCGCGCACATGTTGTGCGGTTTTCAGCGGGTCAGGTTTACCGTTCACCCCTTCCGGGTTCACATAGATCAGGCCCATCTGCACGGCCGCCAACGGGTTTTCCATGGTTGCCGGGTTTTCCAGGTCACCGTAACGTGCGTCACTGTCGGCAAGCCATTCTTTTTCCGCGCCCCAATAGGTGTCGGTTTCAGGGTGCCAGATATCTTCGCGGCCAAAGGCAAACCCGAACGTCTTCAGGCCAACATTTTCATAGCCAATGGTGCCGGCCAGAATGATCAGGTCGGCCCAACTGATCTTATTGCCGTATTTCTTTTTGATCGGCCAAAGCAGACGGCGGGCTTTATCAAGGCTGACATTGTCGGGCCATGAATTCAGCGGCGCAAACCGCATGTTACCGGTGCCACCACCGCCACGGCCATCCGCCAGACGATAGGTTCCGGCGGAATGCCAGGCCAGCCGCACCATCAGGCCGACATAGTTGCCCCAGTCGGCCGGCCACCAGTCCTGACTATCTGTCAGAAGCGCCTGCATGTCCTTTTTGAGGGCGTCAAAATCAAGGTCCTTCAGTGCTTCACGATAGCTGTAATCCGCGCCAAGCGGGTTGGTCTTGGTGTCCTGCTGGTGCAGGATGTCCAGGTTCAGCGCATTTGGCCACCATGCCATCACCGAATTGCCAGAGGCGGTATTTCCGCCATGCATCACCGGGCATTTGCCTGCGGCGTTCATTTCATTTCCGTCCATCGTGATCTCCTGTTCTGGCCCTGGCCATTGCAACTTTTGGTTTAACTGCCCGCGCGGTCGCCGAATAAATATTGGTACATTGGTTTAGTGAAGGCGAATCTTGCCGCCAGCAACCCCATTTCCGGATTGTTATACGCGATTCTACCGATAAGTTAAAATTGCGTTTTCTAATGATGGTGATAGGATTTGATTATGATCAATATCACCATGAAACACCTGAAATACTTCGCGGCACTGGCGCGGCATTGCCATTTTGGCCGGGCGGCCGAGGATTGCAAAATCTCACAACCGGCGCTGTCGGTTCAGATGAAAGATCTTGAGGGGATACTGGGCGCACCGCTGATTGAACGGGGCGCAAAACAGATCCGGCTGACCGGTCTGGGGCAGGAATTTGCAGACAGGGCCGTGCAGATACTGCGCTCGGTGGATGAGCTGGGGGACCTTGCGCGCGCCTCACACAGCCCGTTGCTGGGCCGTTTGCGCTTTGGTGTCATACCAACCGTGGCCCCCTATTTCCTGCCGCGTTTTATCAGTGAGCTTAGCCGGGCCTATCCAGGGTTAGAGCTGCGGCCGCGCGAAACCGTCACCCAGAAACTGATCGCAGATCTAATGGCGGGCAACCTGGATGTGGCAATAGTTGCCTTGCCGATCTCAGAACCCTCGCTGCATGAAGAGGTTCTGTTCAGTGAAGAATTTTATCTGGTGCGCCCGTTGGAAGACGCCGACAAACCGGTGCCCAATTCAGATAAGCTGCGTGAAATGCGCCTGCTTTTGCTGGAAGAGGGCCATTGTTTTCGCGATCAGGCGCTGTCGTTTTGCAAGATGTCTGCGACATCGCCCCGGGACCTGATGGAAGGCAGCTCACTTACCACATTGGTGCAGATGGTAGGTGCGGGCATTGGTGTGACCCTGATCCCGGAAATGTCGGTGCCCATCGAAACCCGGCTGGCATCGGTGTGCGTCACCCCCTTGCGTGACCCTCGCCCGTCCAGAACAATTGGCTTGGTCTGGCGTAACACCAATCCTTTATCAGATCAGCTGTTGCACATCGCGGATATTGTCCGAAACTCAATTTCTGACAAGACTTAGGGACTTGAAACGGTTCAGATGGAATGGACGTCACCGGGCTGCAGTGATGTGCGAAACTGGGATTGTTTCAACGCTTCAGAACCTCTTTTGAAAAATAACGGTGCGGATATGCGAAGCAATGGAAACAATATTTGTTGTTTACGGCAACTGTTACAGTTCTTCAGCGAGTTACCATACTTTAGCAAGATACCTTGCGGTAGGCTTGGCGAGAGGGCACTATTTAGCGCCAAATAACGCGCCGTAGATAATTAAGGAAGATAGTGTGACCAACCCCCAAACCTATGTCTTGATCTCTCCCTGCCGGAACGAAGCGGCCTATATGCGCCGTACTCTCGATAGTGTTGTGGCCCAGACCATAGTACCGACGCTTTGGGTGATCGTCGATGACGGTTCGACCGATGAGACGCCCGAGATTCTGGAAGAATACGTAGCCAAACATGATTGGATCCGCGTCGTACAAAAACCAGATCGCGGCCACCGGGCTGTGGGGCCGGGCGTGATAGAAGCGTTTTATTCAGGATTAGACACCGTTTCACTGGATGACTTCACCTATCTGTGCAAGCTTGATCTTGATCTTGATCTGCCCCACGGCTATTTTGCCGGGCTGATGGAGCGGATGGAAAAAAACCCGCGTATCGGTACCTGTTCGGGCAAGGCCTATTTCCGTGCCGCGTCAGGTGAGTTGGTCAGTGAGCGGATTGGTGATGAGATGTCCCTTGGAATGACCAAGTTTTACACCGTCCCCTGCTTCAGACAGATCGGTGGTTTCGTCCGTGAGGTGATGTGGGATGGCATTGATTGCCACAAGGCCCGTCAGATGGGCTGGACCCCGGTTAGCTGGGATGATCCGGAATTGCGCTTTGAACACCTGCGGCCCATGGGGTCGAGCCAGCAAAGCATCTATACCGGGCGTCGCCGGCACGGGTTTGGACAATACTACATGGGGACGCATCCACTTTTCCTGATCGCCTCGGCGATCAATAAGATGCGCCAGACGCCCTATATTCTGGGCGGGTTGGCGATGTTACAGGGCTATTTCGGGGCGATGTTGCGCCGTGTTGATCGCCATGGCGACACTGAGTTGCGCCGCTTTATCCGGGCCTATCAGTGGCAGGCCCTGTTCAAAGGTAAAGCTGGAGCAGTGGCAGCGATTGAGGCCAAGCGAGCTGGGCAGTGGCAGGCTCAGCCCGCCTCTGAATAACGCTCCAACCAGGCCTGGAACATCAGCACATTCCACAATTGTGGACCCCAGTTGAACTGACCTGACTGGTGCTGGGACCAGAGCCGGGTAATCAATACCGGGTCAAGATAACCTTCGCGGGCCACACGTTCAGGCGCAATTAATGCCTCGGCCCAGTCACGCAACCCGCCACGCAGCCATAGGCCAATTGGGACTTCAAACCCCATTTTCGGGCGCTCAATCAGGTTTTTCGGTACATGCCGGTACAGAACCTGGCGCAGCACCCATTTTGACTTTCCGTCACGAATTTTTAGATCCAGCGGTAGCCCCCAGGCAAATTCAGCAACCCGGTGATCCAGTAACGGTGCCCGGCTTTCCAGCGCCACTGCCATAGTGGCCCGGTCAACCTTGGTCAGGATATCATCGGGCATGTAGGTAAGCATATCCAGCTGCATCATCCGCTCAGTATCCCCAAGTTCTCCGCGCGGCGGCAGGTGATCGGCCAGAATACTGGGCGGGCAAGAGCCCCCCAGAACAGCCGCTTCGGGAAAGCGCCAGACCGACACCATTTTGCGATGCATTTCATCCACATCCCGGCTGCGCGCATAATTGGCCAACCGGTGCAGGCGCTGGCCATTGGGTTCTTTTCCTTGGGGCGTAGCCCGAAAAGGTTCTATTATCCGGTTCAGAAACTGGCCGGGCAGGGCGCGAACAGCACCGGCGCCAAGGCGGCGCAACGGCTGCGGCAATGGGCGGATTGCCTGCATAAGGCTGGCCCCCTGACGATAGCGGTCATAACCGCAGAACAACTCATCTCCGCCATCCCCTGATAGCGCAACAGTCACATGTTGGCGCGCCAGTTCGGCCACCAGAAATGTCGGAATTTGTGAGCTGTCGGCAAAGGGCTCATCATACATCTGAGGAAGTCGGGGGATTACATCGCGCAGGTCATTGTCGCCAACATAGAGTTCGGTGTGGTGGGTACCAAGATGCGCAGCCACTTCAGCGGCAAATGTTGCCTCGTTATAGCGGGCTTCATGAAAGCCGATGGAAAACGTGTGCACCGGCCGGTCCGACAGGTGCTGCATCAGCGCGACGATGGTGGAACTGTCAATACCGCCTGACAGGAACGCGCCAAGCGGCACATCCGACATCATCTGTTGACCGACAGCATCCAGTAACAGGGTTTCCAGCTGATCAACGGCTTCCTGTGGTTTGGGGGCGGGGCCGCGTGGGGCCGCGGCGATTTCCCCACCGTCCCAATAGAGCCGCCGGGCCGGGCCGGGGCAGCCAAGTGACACCTCGGCTATCTCACCGGGGCGCAGTTTCATAACCCCGCCATAGATTGCCAGATCTTCAGGCACATGCCCGTGACGCAGCATGGCAACGATGGCATTTCGATTTATTTCGGCCTTAAAGGCCGGGTGGGCATGGAAAGCTTTCAGTTCGGAACCGAACAGAAACAACGCATCGCGCCCGGTGCCCTGCCAACCATAATAAAGCGGCTTTTCCCCCAGCCGGTCCCGGGCCAGCTGCAGGGTTTTTTCCTTTCGGTCCCAAAGGGCAATGGCAAACATTCCCTGGGTGCGTTTCAGGGTTTCCTCAAAGCCCCAGGCCTCAAACCCGGCAATCAGAACTTCGGTATCGGAACTGCCCTGCCATGGCGGTGCATGGCCTGTGTTTTCAAGCTCGGTGCGTAATTCCTCATAGTTATATATCTCGCCATTATACGTCAGCTGATAGCGACCGCTGACCGAGGCCATGGGCTGGTGGCCGGCATCACTCAAATCAACAATTGCCAACCGCAGATGGCCAAGGGCCACCCCGGCCTCTTCGTCAATCCATTTACCTTGGCTATCGGGACCGCGATGTTCGATTGCGGACATCATCGCCTGAACGCGGGTTTTGGCATCTGCCCCCTGAGGTTGGCCCGGCGGCCAGAGAAAACCGGTAATTCCGCACATCAGACTGGTTCCTTGGGGACAAACGGTACCGGGCGGATGGGTTTGCCCGGTCCTTCCAGAAACAGGCTGGCTATGCGGGCGGCCTCTGGTGCAACGTTAAATTCGGCGCGAATTTTTTCGCGCCCGGCAAGACCCATCGTGAAACGCCGTTCCGGGTTTCCAGCCAAGTCTTTAATACGTGCGGCCAACATTTGCGCGTCTCCCGGACGCACCAGATACCCGCTAACGCCATCTTCGACCAATTCAGGAATACCAGCCAACAGGCTAGAGATTACCGGTGTTGTGCTTGCCATGGCTTCCATCAGCACCACGGGTACACCTTCGGCGAAACTGGGCAGCACAAAGATATCTGCGGCGTTTAGCTGTGCGGCAACCTGTTCCTGCGTTTGGTATCCTGTAAATTGCACCGCGTCCCCCAGGGGGGCGGCAAGACGTTCCAGATGGGCCCTGTCATCCCCATCGCCTACAAGCGTCAGTTGCAATCCCCCGTGCTGCTTTTGCGCTTCGGCAAATGCTTCAAGCAACACCCTAAGGCCCTTAATTGCCGTCAGTCGCCCAACAAAAAGAAGCCGGGTTGTCTCATTGCCGAGCGAATTTTTAGGCCGGTCATAGAGCTCGGGTTCTACCCCGCAATGGATGATTTTTAGCTTGTGCCAGTGTTCGGGATCCGCAAAATACATGACCTGTGACCGGGCAAAATGACTGATGCAGGCAACAAAGGCAGCACGCGCTGTTTTTTCCCGTAAATGCCAGCGCTGCGGTTCAAACAGCTCAGCCGGACCGTGCAGGGTGTAGCTGAATGGAATATCGGCAAGCTCGGCTGTCAGCATGGCAACATTTGCGCTGACATCGGCAAAATGGTTGTGAAGGTGGGTGACGTTCTTTTTACGCAAATACCTGGCAAGGACGGTAGCTTCGGCAAAATAGATCAACTGATAAAGGCGCGCGCGCATGCCAGGGGCGCTCGTCTGCCAGGCAAGCATCAAAGTGCGAAAGTATCGGCCAGGCCTGGAAAATAACTGTCCCTGCGCCGCGAAAAGCGGCCAGAGTTTGCGTGCCGCTGCCAGGACATAATATGTTTCTGCTGCGGCCTTTTGTTCAGGTGCACCGGGCAACTTACCTATGTCAGGGCGCCGGATTGCACAGGGCAAAACATCAAATCCGAGACGCCTCAGCGCCTCGATTTCTCGCAAGATAAACGTATGTGACATCGCCGGGTAGAGGCTGGTCAGATAGGCAATGCGCTTGGTGTTCTGGTTAAATGCCATGCTGGATCAATATCAAAAACTACCAACCTTCTATGAAGGGATTGGCGGTTTGAGTAAAGTAGTAGTATGGGTTATTTACGAAGAAACCTCTAGGGCTCCACGCGATGGGTATTGCGGACGCGGGTTGCCAAAAAAATCATCATAAGTAGTCGGGTCAGCCAAAGCATCCCCCAGAGCATCAGATCCGAGCATCGGTCTATACAGCGCTACTGTATCCCCGGGTGTGGCTTTGGTATTGTCGCGCGGCGTGTCGTCATCTTTGTAATGCGTATAACGGGGCGACCAAAGAACGGTTGTATCCAGGTTTGTAACAATCAGTCCTCGATTGGGCTGATGGCTAATGTTATTGCCTTCAAAATAATCCGTGTACCCCCCTGAGTTCACGCTGGCAGGGATAGGTCCACCAGACACGTTTGCGGTGGAGACCAGGCAGACAAAAGTGTTATTATAAACCTGAACAGGTGCATCCCGGTTGGTCGTGTCGGAGCCAAACCTTTGGAAGGCTACGAATTCGAATAGGGGAAGCCCAAAGCGCGGTACATTCGGGAAAATGCTAATATTGTTTCTGACGGTTGTGCCGCCAAAAGCAAATTCCATCGACCGATAGCTGTCGTGATAGCCGATGATAATGTTTTTTTCGATAATTGCGTTGATTGCGTAGCTTGTGGGAGTGTCGTCCAGGTCGATCGAAAAAGTGCCGACGCCACCCTCCATGACATTGCAATTCACATTGTAGAATGCCCCCTCGAATGCAGCCGTGTTGCCTCGGAAACAGGCTTGTGAAGTGTAAATACCAGGTGTGTTCTCAAACCAGCCCGTTCGTGAGAAGAAATCGTTCTGAGTACAGATTACACTCGGTGCGGCAGGAAAACGCACACAGCTAATCAGATTGTTTGAAACACCTGCATATCCATTGAGGGCATCCACATGTTGAGCAAGTCGACTTCCTGTAATCACCCAATTCGCGTCGCCGAATAAGCAGGCGCTTCGATAGTTGGTTATTACGGTGTCATTTATGATTATTTGTGGATCGGGTGAAAGTACCTGTGGGTTAATCGGATAAACAGCTATATCAAACCCACGCATCTCGCACCCATCAAACAAAAGCTGCTTCGGGCGGTTTTCATAGATAAGCATCAGACTTTGAATCGCGCCGGACTGGGTTGTGGTGTCCCAGGGTCCAGTCCACACAATATTCTGGACTTTGAAATCAACATCCACGGGTGTACCTGCTGTATGCCCCCATGTCAGGCCGAAATTTACGGTATCTATAACCGGCTTTGCACCTGCACCTGGCCCGGCGCAAACCAGCACGGATGGCGACTGGACAATTACACCCATCGGAAGCAAATCAGCCGGTGTGTGGGTCTGGCCACGCGCGAGCATTAGACGGCGTGGCGAATTTGGGGCTGACGAAAACACTGCATTCCATGCATATTCAAGATCATTTGCAACTTCTGCCCCAGGCGGGGCCTCGGGCGGCACATTAAATCCATCAAAAGTGTTATCGACGTAAATGGTATTTGTACCAGCATAGAGCACGTCCGGGTCACCGACTGTTACACTAAGTTGGACGGTTGCAGTCTTGCCGCTAGACGGTTCAACTATTAAACAGGAAACGTTGTACATACCCCCCGAGCGATACACATGTGACACCTTCGGTCCATAGGCAATTCCGGAATTGCGGAATTGCGGAATCAGTTTTTCTGGTGCTAAAAATTCATAACTGTCACCGAAATCCCAATAATAGTATATATCGTGCAGCTGTGGATCATAAACCTCACCGTTACCCGGGCCAGTTGCGTCAAATCCTGAAAGGGCCAAGTCAAAGACAAACGCCTCAGGCGCTACACCAGTGACAGACCTGTTGACGACATTGATTGATGCGGAGACTCCGGAGCTTGTCACAGTTACACCTGTTGTCGAATATCCTAAACTAGTATTCCCGCTAGCATCTTGCTGGACTAAATGGAAGAAATATGTCGTTCCAAGCACCAATCCTGTGACGACCTGTTCCACCTGAATCCCTGTGTTTGAGACTATCTGCACACCGCTGGAAACCCCAACCGTATCGGTTTGATCCTCACCCGCGATGATCTGAACTGAATTTGGTGTGGTGGGTGAAGTTGTGCAAACCCAATAGGCAGTTCCGTTACCTTCATCCGAAGACCAGCTTAATGTTGCGGTCGTACCGACAACCGAAGCAGACACGCTGCTTAATATCGGGGCGGTGATATCAACAGTGAATATGTCAGTCTGTACGTTCGAAGGAGAATCTGCCAAGTTGTAGACATAAACACTCACGGCTCTGGCAGTGCCGGTTGGTCCCGTTGCTGCTGTAATCGTCGTCTTGTAGTTGATTACCGCAGTTTGTGGAACACTTACCGCTCCTTGCTCCAGAAGTGTGCCGGTCCAACCCCCGAAGCCATCGGCTGCCAAGGTTTCTGTGGTTAAGTGTGTTGCCCAAACAAGATTGGAGCCGCCACCAGTCCGGACAATCGTCAGCGTGTCGGTGTCATCGTTAATGGAGAATGACTCAATAACCGGCGTCGGGAGGGGCCGTTTGGTCATATGAGCTAAACTAATGTTAAGCGCGAAAATCGTCATGGCTGGTCCTAAACAGGTGCCGAATGGCATCGACAAGGCTAAGTCTTTTCAACCCCACTAATTCGTTTCGAACTTCAGGGGTTAAGAAACAAAACATTCACTTCGAATGCGGGTGGTGATACTATGGGATGTATCAATGTTTCCCCTGTGCACCGTTCGGTGGGGCATAGGGCCTCAAAATTTTCTAAGCGATGCCCGACCTTCAATTTAATTTTCAATGAGCCGGGGAAGGTACTTGAGGAACCCATAAAGCTGTAGAAGCGTTGCTTGGTAATTCTGGAACCAAGTAGGGAATTAAGTGGGCTGCGGAATTTGAATTATAGCATGGTTCCCATGGCTGTCTGGTGCCGTAAACCCAAGCCCAGGATGACGTTATATTTAACCGTGGGTAACACAGCTTTAAAATTTTTTGGTGAGGGTGGGCAGCATCAGGTCAAAAAAAAGCCAAGGTTAAACACAAGAACTGGTGCATTCCTCTAAGTAGTGGCTTTTGTGAATACCTATTTTTGTTTACGACTAAGAAGCTGTACCCACCATTTTTCCAAAACAATGGCGATAAACGACGTCAATTTACCCCCATTACTTCCACAATTTAAATTAGAATTAGTGCAGGCAAAACCAATGGTGCATAGCTCTGGGCATCAGATGTTGCTGAATTACAAAGTGGAGCCACTAATACGCGGTTTTCATTGACAGATTAGCCCAATATTATAACAACAGTTCTCTAAAGTTTCGTAACGAGGTAGGCCAATGAAAATTGCGATGATTGGGACTGGTTATGTTGGCTTGGTTTCGGGTGTCTGTTTTTCGGATTTTGGACACAACGTTGTGTGTGTGGACAACAACCCTGACAAAATTTCTAAGCTAAAAAATGGTGAAGTGCCTATTTTTGAACCCGGCCTAGAAGATTTGATGCTGCGGAATGTAAAAGCCGGACGGCTTCACTTCAGCGATGATCTTAAAACCAACGTCGCGAATGCGGATGCTGTGTTTATCGCCGTCGGAACACCAACACGAAGAGGCGATGGCCATGCCGATCTGACATATGTTTATGCTGTAGCAGAAGAAGTGGCCAAAGCTATAAGTGGATACACAGTTGTTGTCACAAAATCGACTGTACCCGTTGGAACAAATAGGGAAGTCGAAAGAATAATTAGGCAACTGAACCCTGATGCCGATTTCGACATTGCCTCTAATCCAGAGTTTCTGCGTGAAGGCGCGGCAATTGATGACTTCATGCGGCCCGATCGTGTGGTCGTTGGCGCGAATTCCGAAAAAGCACAAAAAGTTATTCGCGATGTATATCGGCCTTTGTTCCTTCGTGAATATCCTATTGTGATGATGGATCTGGAAAGTGCGGAACTTACAAAATACGCATCGAATGCATTTCTAGCGACCAAAATTACGTTCATCAACGAGATGGCCAGTTTATGTGAGCGGGTTGGAGCGGATATTAAATTAGTTGCAAAGGGTATGGGATTAGACGGCAGAATCGGAAATAAATTCTTACATGCAGGGCCCGGTTTTGGCGGTTCCTGCTTTCCTAAGGATACCAGTGCATTAGCGCGGATTGGTCAGGAACATTCGGTTCCGATGCAAATCACCGAGACCGTGATCAAAGTAAACGAAGAAACCAAGCGCCGGATGGTCTTAAAAATTGAAGACCTCTGTGGCGGCAGCTTTAATGGCAAAACAATCGCTGTTTTGGGTGCAACGTTCAAACCGGACACAGATGATATGCGTGATGCGCCATCATTAACGATCATTCCGGCGATGATCGGCAATGGTGCAAGCGTTCGTGTGGTTGACCCGCAAGGCGCCCATGAAGGCAAGGCTTTGCTTCCCGGTGTGGAATGGATGGAAAGCGCCTACACCGCTTGCGAAAATGCGGATGCAATCGTCATATTAACGGAATGGAATGAGTTTAGGGCGCTAGATTTAGAGCGATTGGCAAAGGTAATGGCAAAACCTAACATGGCGGATCTGCGAAATATTTATTCCGCTAAAGAAGTTTTAGATGCTGGATTTGAAAATTATGTTTCAGTAGGTCGTTGAGCGATCGGTTTTTCAACCGACCCGGTCTTCCCAAAGGCGCTCGTAGACGGCGGCAATCGCGTTTGCTTCAGCCTGCACATCATATAATTTCTTCGCCCTCTTCACTGAAAGAGTGGCTATTTGCCCATGGCGTTCGTTGTCGGATATTAAACTTAGCGCTGCGTTTGAAATAGTATCTGTGTTAATTGTGTCAAAGACATTTCCAACACGGCCATTGTCCAGAAATTCACGAAAGTAGCCAGTATCTGAGGCTAAAACCGGTACACCCGATGCCATCGCTTCCAATGGTGTCATTCCATATCCTTCATATCGCGGCAGCGCGATTAATGCTGTGAGGGCGCGCAATAGTTCCGGCAATTTTTCCGGTGAAATCTCGCCAAGAAATAGAATTCTGGCCTGCATACCCGCAGCCGCAATTTTTTCTTTTAGCTGGAGTAAAAACGCCTGATGTTCACGCTTTGCCCGCCCAATTATGAGTGCGGTCGCCTCAGGGTAATCTGACAGTATTTTGATTGCGACATCTACAAATCTATCAGTCCCTTTTTCGGGGCGAATTCGACCAATACAAGCTATCCCTTTTGTTCCCGGGAAACCAAACTTGCGCCATGCGGCATACCGATCAGATGCAGGATGAAACTTTTCAGTATCAACACCATGGGGCACAGTTGCCCATACATTATTTGCGTAGCTTGCAGCGCTTTCTGTTGTGGCAATAACCGCATCCATGCGCGATATCAGCACTCTGGGCCACCAGGAATGCCGCCTTTGCGCAGCAGAAGTGAACACAATTTTTATCGGTAACCGCAGAATATCTCTGACGTATAGTGCGGTCGTCATTTCTGTATTCCGGCGGACGTGCCAAATTTGAAATGGCATTGAGGCCGGCCCACGCTTTGCAAACTTAAGAGCACACTTTTTTGAAATAGCCGGATGGCAGCCCGGTAGGTTCACACCGGCAAGCCGCATGTCCATCACATCCTGATGCAATTTCACCACCGCGGCTGCAGTGGCCGATACCCCGGTAAAGTTGGGGTTGAAATTCGTTACAATTAGGTCAGTCGTGGCCATACTATTCCTCTTACAAGATTAACAGGCTAGTCTTAAACTGAAAGATAGCCCGAAGATATTGAATTTGAGCAAGGTCCGCTTTATTCGGCACACCCCGAAAGGAATTTCGTCACTATGCCTCTATTTTGGCGGCTTCATTTTTTTATCACCAAGCGTTGGTTCCCGGAGTACAACCTAAAGGAAGATCCAATCAGTGCTGCTGACTTAGTTTCAACGGTCAATAGATGTTCAATTGCAATTGTTGGGAACGCACGTTCGCTATCGCAATCGCAGTATGGTCCAAATATTGACGCGGCCGATATCGTAATCAGAATTAATCGTGCACCGATGCCAAGCGAGGTATCACACGGCTCAAAAACCGACTGGTTGGCACTGGCGACCTCACTGTCCAGATCTGAATTTGAACGAATTGGTCCCAACCGTCTTTTATGGATGTCTCCTAAACGAAAACGCTTGCGTAGTTGGATGATTGAAACGAATGGCTTTTATCTTCAGGCCCGCACATTAATTGCAGACCTGACAAAAATTCTAGCCGCACCTCCCACAACGGGATTGATGGTTATTGATCTGATCCGACAGTCAAGGGCTCAAAGTGTCGAACTCTACGGGTTTGATTTCTTTAAAAGCAATTCCCTTACCGGCAGTCGAAATGCAACCCAGGTACCGCACGACTTTGCGGCAGAAAAAAAATGGGTGGAAGATTTACTGGATTCGGACACGCGGTTCTCAATTCATTTGTAGTACCCAAGGACAGGCGGCCAAATTTGGTCCTTTTCTTAAGCTCTATATTGCTCTACTCACCGCCCGCGTTACCTGAGCCAAGGAGGCCGGAATGGGCTATCGAATCGTTGTTGTAGGCGCCACAGGAAATGTGGGCCGAGAAATGCTAAATATCCTGGCAGAACGAGAATTTCCTGTAGACGAAATCGTTGCTCTTGCTTCTCGTAAATCCCTTGGTTCCGAGATTTCATTTGGCGACAAAACCTTAAAAACAAAAGACTTGGATACGTTTGATTTCTCTGGCTGGGATATCGCGTTTTTTTCAATTGGTACCGATGCGACAAAAAAGTATGCGCCTGGCGCTGCAAAATCCGGGTGTATCGTCATCGATAATTCGTCACTTTACCGCTATGATCCAAATGTTCCGTTGATTGTACCTGAGGTCAACGCGGACGCTATTTTTGGCTATGCAAAGAAAAATATCATCGCAAACCCAAACTGCTCAACCGCCCAAATGGTTGTGGCGATTAAGCCCCTGCATGACCGCGCCAAGATTAAAAGGATTGTTGTATCTACCTACCAGGCAGTTTCGGGAACCGGTAAATCTGCAATTGATGAACTTTGGAATCAGACAAAAGGCATGTATGTGCCCGGACAAGAAGTGGCGCCATCGATTTTTCCGAAACAAATAGCGTTTAATGTCATTCCTCAATGCGATGTATTCATGGAAGACGGCACTACTAAAGAAGAATGGAAGATGGTCGCGGAAACAAAAAAGATCGTTGATACGGCAATAAAAGTTACTGCAACTTGTGTTCGTGTTCCCGTGTTCGTTGGTCATTCTGAAGCAATAAATATCGAATTTGAAGAGTTTTTGGACGAAGACGAAGCCCGTGAAATACTGCGCACCGCCCCCGGCGTACTTGTTGTCGATAAGCGGGAAGATGGCGGCTATGTGACACCTGTAGAATGTGTCGGCGATTTTGCAACGTTTGTCAGTCGGATACGTCAGGACAGCACAGTTGAAAACGGTCTGAACCTTTGGTGCGTCTCTGATAATTTACGGAAAGGCGCGGCATTAAACGCGGTTCAAATCGCGGAAGTACTGGTCAACCGAGTTTTAAGTAAGTGATCTAAAGGGCAATAAACTTTTGTTGCTCTGGGTTGTACTCTTCAAGATCCCCATCGCCAATATCTGTCCATAACCCATGTAGCGTTAGCATATCATCCGAGACCGCGTCACGAATGAATGGAAAAGTCATCAGGTTTTCGAGAGAAACAAGAACCGCCTGTCGTTCAAGTGCTGAGCGTTGCTCATCAAGGTTTTCGATATCTGATACGCGTTCAAATCCAGGTTTCAACAGGTCCATCCACTGGCCAATAAAACTGGATTTTTGCGCTAAGTCCGGTGCATGACCGGTACACATATCATGGTAGCTGTTAACGCCCCCGCAGTTAGAGTGCCCCAATACAATAATATGGGCGACCTTCAATATTGTCACGGCGTACTCAACAGCTGCAGATGTACCGTGGTGATCACTGTTGGGGGAAAACTCGGGAACCAGATTCGCGATATTTCGGTGAATAAAAAACTCACCCTGATCTGCGCCAAAAATTGATGTGACATGCACCCTGCTGTCGCAACAAGAGATTACCATCGCCCTTGGATGTTGTCCGTCTTTTGCAAGTCGACGGTACCAGGCTTTGTTTTCAGCATGGGTCGTTGCCTTCCAACCGTGGTATCGTTGAACAAGGTAAGACGGTAGAGGTTTTGCTTGAATCATGGGGCCCAATTCTAATTTCCGTTTGGTGTAGGGAGGTTTTTAGGGAATTTCGAGCTATTTCTGCAAATACAGTAAACCTTTTGTAGATTGGTATCGTTGTTTATTCTTCCCTGCTGAGGTGTGGGTATGGGTGAAGATTATGATACTAAAACTGAGACTGGCCGAAAAGGTATGTTTAGACGAAAACCGATTGGGCGAAATAATTTCACGCCTTGGCCCCAGAGGGGCAGATGAGGTTATTTCGCGAACAATGGAAGAATTGGCGGTACAGCTGGCGAACGTTCATAAAGCCTTGGAACGTGGCAAATTCAACGAGGTTCTTGTCGCCGCCCAAAAAATAGCCGAGTTTTCCGCCCATGTTGGTATGCCTTCGCTAAGCACCGTTGCAAAGAATGTTGCCAGTGTTGCTGGCTCAAATGACACAATTGCGATCCGGTCTACCGTCGCGCGGCTTGAACGTATCGGCGAAATGTCGTTGACGCAGGTTTGGGATTTACAAGACCTCTCAATGTAGTCTCTTGCAGAGGCCGGTTTCAGCAGTAGGTTGGAAAAAACCAATCAACCAAGGAATCAAATGCCCCTGAAATTTTCAAAACCTTCGCCAAAAAACATTCCCTTATATCTTGTTTCAACGACAAGGTTTCAAAGTTGGTTTTCAGAATTAAGCCAGGCAAACCAAAACTGGGCAATGAATTCAAAATTCAATGGTACCGAAAAATCTATGGCAATTTTTCCCAATGATTGTGGTGGTGTTGCAATGGTTGCGCTGGGGATTGGGGGGATTAAGAAAAAAAACCGAAACCGGTTTGTGATCGCTGCAGCAAGGGCGAAACTGCCCGAAGGAACATATCAGATAACCGGAGACAGCGATCACGCAGACTTGGAAGAGGCCGCTCTTGGCTGGTTATTGGCAGGGTACCGATTTGACAAATATGCCCATGTTTCGTTGCCAAAAGCAAAACTGGTTGTCCCTGGGGGAGTGGATGGAAATAAACTGGAAAATATTGCCGCAGCTGAGGCGTTGACGCGCGACCTTATCAATATGCCATCATCAGATATGGGACCCGCAGAGCTGGAACAAGCAGCCAGCAGTTTAGCCAAAGCTTACGGGGCTAAAATTCAGGTTATTGCTGGGAAAAATTTGCTCAGTAAAAACTTTCCAATGATACACGCTGTTGGTCGCGCATCTGAACGTGAACCCAGATTGGTTGATATCTGCTGGGGCTCAAACGGACCAAAATTGACCTTGGTTGGTAAGGGCGTTTGCTTTGATACAGGTGGTCTGAATATCAAACCCGGAGCGTCTATGGGCTTAATGAAAAAGGACATGGGGGGTGCTGCCACCGTGTTGGGATTGGCGCAAATGATTATGTCACAAAAAATCCCCGTTCAGCTGCGCGTTCTCATACCTGCTGTCGAAAACTCCATTAGTGCGAATGCATTCAGACCCCAGGACATTCTGACATCCCGTAAAGGATTAACCGTTGAAATAAACAACACCGATGCCGAGGGCAGGCTGGTGCTTGCAGATGCGCTGACCTACGCAGGTGAGGCCAACCCCGATCTTATCATTTCGATGGCTACATTGACAGGGGCGGCCAGAGTAGCCGTCGGAACAGACATTGCGCCTTTCTATTCGACAAATACCGAAGACGCCGATGCAATTTTGCAAGCGGGAAGACGGGTACAGGATCCAGTTTGGCAACTGCCCTTTTGGGACCCATATGAAACCGCAATTGAGCCCGGGGTCGCCGATCTGGATAACGCCCCAAAAGGCGGAATGGCAGGGTCAATAACGGCCGCACTGTTTCTGCGCAGGTTCGTTTCAGAAAAACAAAGGTATCTACATTTTGATATATACGGATGGCAGCCAGTTGCTGCCCCGGGAAGGACAAAAGGTGGGGTAGGCCAGGGCGCCCGTGCTATTTTTGATGCTATACCGGCGCTACTGCCGGTGTGAAAAATTACGCTTGCTAATCAACAAGCCGTATTAGATTTCGTTCCAGAATGCGCAACACCGTTTTCAGATCGTGGCCCCGTTTCAGAAACCTACCATCAGCGCCTTTAACAGAGTATTGTCCTTGTTTATTTCGGAATTCAGGTTGTTTTTCTATGCGATAAACTGGAATTTCTGCGGCGTGACGATAAACCGAAAATACCGCCGTTTCTTTCAGGAACGACATGCCATAATCACGCCATTCACCCGCCGAAACCATTCGGCCATAAAGGTTCATGATTAAACTGAGTTCAGAGCGTACAAACACAATTTTTGCAGGTGGAAGCTGTGAATTTGAAATTGGCGTGGGGTATTGCACATTCATTCAAAAAGATTGGCCTGTTTGCCCGCTGAAATCAAGCCTGCCTAGATTTTGACTTAATATCACCCCGGCTCTACCCCAAGCAGCCCATGTTGGTGCCTGTATTTGGTGCAAGATTTCAATTGTAGCAATTTTTGCTTGCTCTGATATCGTGGTTTATTGCCCCCATTCAGTCCACGGTTCAGGGTTACTTGAAGCCCCCGGGTTCAATCCCGGGGGTTTTTAGTCTTTTGGCGCCAGGTATTGCTCAATCTCCTGTAATACCAATGTGCGGACCACAATAAGACTAACAGCCCGCAGCAGACCCCCGGAATGGTTCTGTGGAAACCCCCGGGGCTGCCTGTGTTCTCGTCACCACCGCCAGACCAAAAATATATAGGCCAGCATTATAATTTGGGGCCCCAAGATCAGTTTGGCCACATCCATCAGCAAATCATAAAATTCCAAATGTTCAAAACAGATTCCGGGACTAAGGTGCCCGGTAGAAACAGCTGCGAATTTCACTGATTGCAAAGGCGTGTTTCAAGTGCAAGTATTCCGGCGATTTGGCAAGACACTGGTGGGGTTACCCTGCCGTTTTCGGAGGGGCTAATATGAAAACCAAAGCAGCTGTAGCGCTGGCCGCAGGGGAGCCGCTTGAAGTTATGGAAGTAAACCTGGAAGGTCCAAGAGCTGGCGAAGTTTTGGTGGAAATCAAAGCGACGGGTCTGTGCCACACGGATGAATTCACCCGGTCCGGCGATGACCCCGAAGGAATATTTCCGGCCATTCTGGGCCACGAAGGCGCCGGTATCGTCATGGAAATCGGCGAAGGTGTCACCAGTCTGGAAGTGGGGGATCATGTGATCCCGCTTTACACACCGGAATGCCGCGAATGCGATTATTGTCTGAACCCGAAAACCAACCTGTGTCAGGCGATCCGCACGACGCAGGGGGCTGGTCTTCTGCCCGATGGCAGCACCCGGTTTTCCATGTTGGATGGCACGCCGATCCACCACTATATGGGCTGTTCGACCTTTGCCAACCACACGGTGGTGCCGGAAATCGCACTGGCTAAGGTGCGCAAGGACGCGCCGTTTGACAAGATTTGCTACATCGGTTGTGGCGTCACCACCGGCATCGGTGCGGTGATCAATACCGCCAAGGTGGAAATCGGCAGCACCTCGATTGTGTTCGGACTTGGCGGCATTGGTCTAAATGTCATTCAGGGGCTGCGTCTGGCCGGGGCGGATCAGATTGTCGGCGTTGATCTGAATGACAGCAAGCAAGAAATGGGCCGCCACTTTGGCATGACCCATTTCGTAAACCCGTCGAAAATTGACGGCGATATTGTGGCGCATCTGGTGGAACTGACCGGGGGCGGTGCCGATTACACGTTTGATGCCACGGGCAACGTAAACGTCATGCGCACTGCACTGGAAGCGGCCCATAAGGGTTGGGGCGAAAGCATCATCATTGGCGTCGCCGGTGCCGGGCAGGAAATTGCCACGCGGCCTTTCCAACTGGTCACCGGGCGCGTATGGCGTGGTACTGCCTTTGGCGGTGCATCAGGGCGCACGGATGTCCCAAAGATCGTTGACTGGTATATGGATGGTAAGATTGAGATCGACCCGATGATCACCCATAAGCTGAGCCTTGAGGACATCAACAAGGGTTTTGAGCTGATGCACGAAGGGAAATCCATCCGGGCGGTGGTAGAATTTTAGGAACAGAGGAACGACATGAGCGATACAGGCAAGAACGACGACAAACCGCAATCCGGCCCAATTGGTGAACTGTTTTTCAAAAGCCGCAATGTGATTATTGCAGGCGCGATTGACGACAAGTTAGCACAGAAAACTGTGACGCATCTTTTGGCTTTGGCCGAAGACAATAATGATCCAATCAACCTGTTCATTTCGTCGCCGGGCGGCCACGTGGAAAGCGGTGATATGGTCCATGATATGATCAAGTTTATCAAGCCAACGGTCCGCACCATCGGGTCTGGCTGGGTAGCAAGCGCCGGTGCATTGATATTTATCGGCGCCGAAAAGAAAAACCGTTATTGCTTGCCAAACACTCGATTTTTGTTGCACCAGCCTAGCGGCGGAATTGGTGGTACGGCTTCGGACATGCAAATTCAGGCAGAGCAGATTAAACGCATGCGAGAGCGATTTGATGATCTTTTTGCTGCCGCCACTGGTCAGTCAGCAGAGCGTATTCGCAAAGACACGATGCGGGATTTTTGGCTGACAACCGATGAAGCTAAAAAATATGGTTTGTTAGGAATGGTGATATCATCGATGGACGACCTTAGCAGGTAAGATATCTGGTTCAGTCGCGAACCTCCGGTAAGGCCGTGATAATTCTATCAATCGCAGACAGTTACGCGGCACGCGTTGCAATTTTCGCGACACCAGAGCCTTGGGGTTGCTGTCCGGAGCGATTTGGACATAACCAATCTTGTTGAAATGGCTTTCCACTAAATCGCCTGATTGCTTTAATCACATCTTCTTGTGGAAGAAAAATTATCAGCTACATTAGAACCATTCTAATAGTGAGGTTGACATGATCCCCGGTATCACAAGTCGCAAACGGTTCTCTGATATTTCAGAACAGGAGGTATTGGCGCTGGCCATTTCCTCGGAAGAAGACGATGCGCGAATTTATCGCCAATACGCCGAGAGGCTGCGTACTGAATACCCAGACTCAGCACTGGTATTTGATGGTATGGCCGAGGAGGAAGACGAACATCGCAGGCGCCTGATAGACCTGCATAAAACCCGGTTTGGTGATGTCATACCGCTGATCCGACGCGAACATGTTTCAGGGTACTATGCGCGTAAACCTGTGTGGTTGATTGAAAACCTGGGGCTCGAGCGTATCCGCAATGAAGCTGAAGCGATGGAGCGCGATGCCGAGCAGTTTTATCGCAAAGCAGCAGAACGAACAACGGATGCTGATACGCGAAAACTGCTGGGGGATTTGGCGGCTGCAGAGGCTGGGCATTCCGCAATGGCTGATCAGCTTGAGCAGAAACATTTAAGCGACGAAAGCCGTGGTTCGGAAGACCGTGCAGCGCATCGGAAATTCATTCTGGAATGGGTGCAGCCAGGGCTTGCTGGCTTGATGGACGGTTCGGTATCAACACTGGCGCCAATATTTGCAGTCGCATTTGCCACGCAGGATACCCACACCACATTTTTGGTTGGCTTGGCCGCGTCAATTGGTGCCGGTATTTCCATGGGCTTTACCGAGGCGGCGTCAGATGATGGCGAATTGTCTGGTCGTGGTTCACCCGTCAAGCGCGGGTTCGCATCTGGTATAATGACAACGGTGGGCGGGCTTGGCCATGCTATGCCGTACCTGATTGCAGACTTCTGGACAGCAACAACATTGGCACTAATTGTTGTTTTTGTTGAGCTATGGGCGATCGTTTGGATCCAGAACAAATTTATGGATACGCCGTTTCTGCGGGCGACCTTTCAGGTTGTTTTGGGGGGTGCACTGGTGTTTGCAGCGGGCGCCTTAATTGGCGGTGGCTAGCAGGGACCAGAGCCAGCTGATAGACCCGGTTTCATGTGGGAAATATTTCAGAAAACCTTACCCTTTTTCGGACTGATTGCCCTGGGATACGGCGCTGGCCGGACCCGGTTTTTCTCTGAACAGGCAACGGCACATCTGACAAGATTTGTATTTTATTTTGCCCTGTCGGCGATGATTTTTAGGTTCACCGCGAACCTGCCCTTATCCCAGTTACTGAACTGGAACTTTATTGCCGCTTACGCCAGTGCTGGATTGGTCGTTTATCTGCTGGCAACATTGGTAGCGCTCCGGCGTTCTGTCGGGATGGCCCAAACGGCGATTGAAGCCCAATGTGCTGTTGTTGGAAATACCGGGTTTCTGGGCATACCCATGCTTGTCTTGCTGATGGGTCCGGCGTCTGTGGGGCCGGTTCTGATGGTGCTGATTGTTGATCTTGTCCTGTTCGGAAACCTGATGGTGATCCTTATAACCATCGCAAAAGAAGGCACAATTCGGGCTGGAACCTTAAGAACCATCGCCATGGGCCTGTTGAAAAACCCCATGATTGTTTCCGTAAGTCTGGGGATGATCTGGTCTGGGTTGATGCTGCCGATCCCGGGCCCGGCGGCTGAGTTTCTGGACCTGCTGGGCGGGGCGGCGACGCCGGGGGCGTTGTTTGCGATCGGGGCATCTTTGGCGGCCAAATCGGCCGAGCGTTTGT
Organism: uncultured Marinosulfonomonas sp.; assembly: GCA_964514925.1. Lineage (GTDB taxonomy): Bacteria > Pseudomonadota > Alphaproteobacteria > Rhodobacterales > Rhodobacteraceae > NVTR01. The sequence goes on along the minus strand of CAZETX010000001.1, from coordinate 44,151 downwards.
CAGTTGCCCTGTGGTTGACCAGTTGCAAGCTGGTGCTGCACCCGGCGGCGGTTGCGGTGGCGGCGATATTTGTATTTCCGGTGGAACCGTTTGCCGCAGCGGTGATGATTGCGGCGGCGTCGCTGCCGGTGGCGGGGAATATCTATATTCTTGCCCAGCACTATCAGGTGGCACCGCAGCGGGTTTCGGCTGCGATATTGGTTTCGACAATTATTTCTGTTCTTACCGTGTCATTTGTGATTGCGTGGACATTGGAATTCGCCGGAATGTGATGCAAACTGGTATTGTACTAACACCTTAATATTTATGGGTAATTATGGAAACTGTATCAGAGAATAAGTGTTTTGACGGGGTTCAGGGTGTCTATTGTCATGCCTCAGGTGCCACCAATACCAAGATGACCTTTGGTCTGTTCCAACCGGCAGAGGCGCGGGACGGGCCGGTGCCGGTGCTTTGGTACCTGTCAGGGCTGACCTGCACCCATGAGAACGCCATGGCCAAAGCCGGTGCGCAGGCCTGGGCGGCGGAACAGGGCATTGCGCTGGTATTTCCCGACACCTCGCCGCGCGGCGACGGTGTGGCGGATGACCAGGAGTATGACCTTGGGCAAGGGGCCGGGTTTTATGTGAATGCGACGAAGGCCCCATGGGCGACGCATTTTCAGATGTTTGACTATGTTACCAACGACTTACCCGAATTGCTGTTTAACGAATTTGCACTGGATGCGGATCGTCAGGCGATCACCGGGCATTCCATGGGGGGGCATGGCGCGCTGACAATCGCGATGTCGCGGCCCGGTGTTTACCGGTCCGTTTCGGCGTTCTCGCCAATTTGTAACCCGACGAAATCGGACTGGGGGCGTAAACAGTTTTCGGCCTATCTGGGGGAAGATGAGACGGTTTGGGATAGCCATGATGCCGCTGTTTTAATGGAGAAAAATGGCTTTGACGGGCCGATTTTAGTCGATATCGGAACGGAGGATCAGTTTGCGGATCTGTTAATGGGTGAAACGCTGGCAAATGCGATTGCGGCGCGGCGTCAACAGGCGGTGTTTCGCATGCAGCCGGGCTATGATCACAGCTACTTTTTCGTTTCAACCTTTATGGAAGATCACATCAATTTTCACGCTGAAGCGCTTTATACGTGATCTATGTTGATGCAGATGCCTGCCCGGTAAAATCCGAGGCAGAAAAAGTTGCAACCCGCCATAAATTAACGGTTTTTTTCGTTTCCAATGGCGGATTGCGGCCGTCGCAAAACCCCTATGTTGAGATGATTTTTGTCGCCGACGGACCGGATATTGCCGATATGTGGATTGCGGATCGGGCGGGTGTTGGCGATGTTGTGGTGACCGGGGATATTCCTCTGGCGGCAAAATGCGTGCAAGCCGGGGCGCGGGTTTTGAAGCATAGCGGTGAGGCGCTGACATCGGCCAATATCGGCAACGTATTGGCGACCCGTGATCTGATGACGGATTTACGCGCGGCGGACCCGTTTCGGCAGGGCGGGGGACGGGCATTTTCCAAGGCAGACAGGTCGCGTTTTCTGGATGGATTAGAGCGGGAAATTCAGGCGGCGAACCGGGAATTAGCGACGCAAAATAGATAGAGAGATACCGATGAAAAAGATACAAGCTGTTGTTTTTGATATAGGAAATGTGTTGATTGGCTGGCAGCCAGAGCAGTTTTATGATGGGGTTATCGGGCCTGAGAAACGCAAACAGATGTTTGCAGAGGTTGATCTGCATGGCATGAATGAACGGGTTGATTTGGGCGAAAATTTTACCAAGACAATCTATGAAACGGCCGAGGAATACCCGAAATGGCGGGATGAGATCAGGTTGTGGCATGACCGCTGGATCGAGATGGCACAACCGGCGTTTGACCATTCTGTGAAACTGCTTAGGGCCTTGAGATCAAAGGATATTCCAGTATTCGCGCTAAGTAATTTTGGCATTGGAAGTTTTGAATATGCCAAAACAATCTATGGTTTTCTGGATGAATTTGACCGGTTCTATGTCTCTGGTTACATGGGTATTACCAAACCAAGTGCTGAAATTTATCAACAACTTGAAGAGGATAGCGGGGTTTCGCCTGCTGATTTGTTGTTTGCCGATGACCGGTTGGACAATATTCAGGCAGCCGATGCGCGGGGTTGGCAGACCCATCATTTTGACGCGCCACAGGGGTTTGCGGATCGGTTGGTGGCCGAGGGATTGCTAAGTGAGGCGGAGGCGAAACCGTGATAACATCGGAAAATATTGTTGATTTTCAACGGGATGGCGCGATTGTTCTGCGCGGTGTTTTCGCCGATTGGGTGGGCATCATGGCCGCCGGGATTGAACGGAACATGGCCATGCCCGGACCGTATGGCAGTGAGAACGCGGCTGAAAAAGGTCGGTTTTTTGATGATTATTGCAACTGGCAGCGGATACCGGAATTTGAACAGGTGATCCGGGACAGTCCGGCCGCGGAAATCGCTGCAAAATCAATGAGTTCGGATACCGCGCAGATTTTCCATGAGCATGTGTTGGTCAAGGAACCGGGAACGCCCAAGGAAACGCCCTGGCATCAGGACAGTCCGTATTATTTTGTTGAAGGGAAACAAACCGTTAGCATGTGGATACCGCTTGATCCGGTGCGTGAGGCCAGCCTGCGCCTGATCGCCGGATCACACAAATGGCCCGGCATGGTGCGCCCGGTCAGCTGGGCGGATGACAGTGACTTTTATGATGGGGATCAGACCTGGATACCGGTGCCGGACCCGGATGCAAACCCAAATGATTACAAGGTGTTAGAATGGGAAATGGCGCCGGGTGATGCGGTGTTGTTTGACTATCGCACGGTGCATGGCGCGCGGGGTAATTTGTCAGACACCAGACGGCGCGCGCTGTCGTTGCGCTGGATTGGGGATGACGCGCGATTTGTTGAAAGACCGGGGCGGACTTCACCGCCATTTCCGGGGCATAATATGCTGGCCGGGCAGAAACTGCGCGAAGACTGGTTTCCGGTGATACGGGACCAGAAACGGCAAACTGTTTAAACTTTGTAACAAGATTTTGGGGCGGTGTTTAAACTTTGTAACACGGGATTTGGTTAATATGTGGTGAATTTTCAGCCCCGGCTGGCGGCGGGCAACGGGGCCTCTCTTACTGGTAAATGGATGAGCGCGGACACCACCCCTACGCCGATGCCGACCCACCAGACAGTGGTGTAGGTTCCGTAGGCATCATAGAGCCGCCCGCCCAGCCAGACCCCCATGAATGAGCCAAGCTGATGGGAAAAGAAAATGATGCCATAAAGGGTGCCCATATATCGCAAGCCGTAGATATGGGCGATCAGGCCGGAGGTCAGCGGCACCGTCGCCAGCCAGAGTGAGCCCATGGCCAGCGAGAACAGGATGACGCTGGTGGGGGTGATTGGATTGATAATGAATAATATCGCGATAATGGTGCGCCCGGCATAGATACCCGATAGCAGGTATTTCTTGGAATAGCGGCTGCCCAGATATCCGGCGAACAGGGTGCCGGCGATATTGGTGATGCCGATCAGTGAAATTGACAACGCGCCAAGTGCGGTGGTGGTGGTGATGCCAAGTGAGGCCAGCCGACCGGCCGGATCAATGGCGCTGGTCATTTCGCTGACAAGGGCGGGGAAGTGCGCCGTCATGAAGGCCAGCTGATAACCGCAGGAGAAAAAGCCAATGAAGATCATCGAATAGGTTGGGTCTTTGAATGCTTTTAACAGGATGGCGCCCATGCTTTCTTCCAGCTCGGCTTTGCTGGCTGTCGGCGGGATACGCATCAGGGGCAATGTCAGGATGGTGGACAGGATGACCCCGGCAAATACCAGAAACACCGATTGCCATGGCATGATTGTCAGCAGAAGTTGTGCCGCTGGCGGGCCAAACACCTGCCCGGCTGATCCGGCAGCGGTGGCAATGGCCAGTGACATGGCGCGGTTTTTGTCAGAGCTGGCCCGGCCCACCACCGCCAATATAACGCCAAAGCCGGTGCCGGCGACACCGAAACCAACGAGGATCTCCAGCAATTGGTGTTGGCCCGGCGTGGTGGCGTAGGCGCTGAGGGACAGGCCGATGGCGTAGGTGATGGCACCGATGAGGATGGCCTTACGGTCACCGATTTTTTCAGCAATGGCGCCAAATATTGGCTGGCCGATGCCCCAGGCGAGGTTCTGGATGGCGATGGCCATGGAAAATTCGGCCCGTGCCCAGCCAAATTCAGTGGCGATGGGGATTTGGAACACGCCGAATGAGGCGCGAATGGCAAAGCCGGTCAGCACGACAATGCAGCCAACGATCAGGACCGGGGTGAAAAGCGGGGTTCGGGTGGTTGGCATGATTGGCTTTCTGTTTGCCCGGCGGACTGTCGCGCAGTGGCCGCGACTGGTCAAATCAGTTTTTGCGGGTTGGGGTATCAGCAACTGCTATGAAACAGAGTGCTTTTCATCCGGGGGCGCTTGGGATTATCTGGGGCAATGGTTTTGACAGTTCAACAGGCCTATGGGCAGGCAGTGGAAAGCGGCGCGCTGGTGTCTGATCCGGCGCAGCTGGCGGTGTTGCCGATACTGGATGGGCTGCGCGCAGAGCTGGACGGTGCGAAAAAGCCCGGTGGCTTGCGGGGGCTGTTTGCCAAGGATGCCCCCGGGTCGGGGGGATTGTATCTGTGGGGCGGCGTTGGGCGCGGCAAATCAATGCTGATGGATTTGTTCGTGGCGCAGGTGCAGGCGCCAAAACGACGGGTACATTTCCATGGGTTCATGCAGGAAGTGCATGAAGCGCTGCACCGGGCGCGCAAGACCGGGGCAGAGGATGCTTTGGTGCCGGTGGCGAATGCCATTTCGGCCGAGGTGCGGTTGCTGGCGCTGGATGAGATGCAGATCAGTGACATTACCGATGCGATGATTGTGGGGCGGTTATTTGAAGCGTTGCTGGCGGATGGGGTGATGCTGGTGACCACATCAAACCGGGCGCCGGATGATCTGTATCCGGACGGGCTGAACCGAGATTTGTTCCTGCCGTTCATTGGCCTGTTGAAGGATCGGCTGGAGGTGCGGGAACTGGCGGCTGAAACCGATTACCGGCAGGGGTTGCTGGCGGGTCAGGCGATGTATTTTTCGCCGGTGGACAGGGTTGCGCGCGCGGCGATTGACGGGATTTGGCGTGAGCTGTCAGGCGGGGTCAGCGAGGAGCTGGTGCTGAAGGTGAAGGGCCGGGAAACGGTGTTGCGGCGGTTTCACAATGGGGTGGCGCGCGCAATGTTTTGGGACCTGTGTGGCGCGGCTTTGGGGGCGGCGGATTATCTGGCGCTGGCGGATGCGGTGCGGGTGTTGATACTGGAGGATGTGCCGCGGCTGGGGCGCAGCAATTACAATGAGGCCAAGCGCTTTGTGATCCTGATTGACACGCTGTATGAGGCCGGAACCCGTCTGGTGATGAGTGCGGCGGATGTGCCGGAACGGTTGTATCTGGAAGGGTCGGGATCGTTTGAGTTTGAACGCACCGCATCGCGATTGCGGGAAATGCAGAGCGACGGCTGGGGGCGGTAGGAAAATTTTTGGGGGCATTCTGCCCCCGCTGCGCGCCCCCTGAGGATATTCAGGAAAAGAAGAAAGGGCGGTACTGAGGGGAATGTAATTGAGATGACAGAAAATAAACCGGAATTTCGGGAAGATTGGCATCCGCCGCTGGCCATTAAAACCTGGGGATGGCGGTATCATCACACTGGTATTCCAACGACAGTAAAGATGCCGAATGAAAAGTATATTCCCCATCTGAAGTTTTACGTTTCAGGGTTTGATTCCAGCCCGTTTGGTATTGAATGGATGCGATTTGATGCTGACAGCGATATTCATCCGCTGATCCAACAGGTTGCGCATGTTGCCTTTGAAGTTGACGATCTGGATCAGGCGTTGGCAAGGCAGGACTTTATTCTTCTAAGCCCGTTAAGCGCCCCATCCGATGGGGTGCGTGTGGCGATGATTGAACATAACGGCGCGCCAATCGAGCTGATTGAATTTACCAAATAGCGTTGTTTACGAATTTTCGCGCAGGATATGGCCGGCAAGGTAGAGCGAGCCGCAGATCAGGATGCGGGCGTTGGGGGTTTGTGCGGTGATGGATTTGATCGCAGCCAGCGGGGTGTCGGCGGTGTGGGCGGTGAAGCCTGCGGATTGGGCGACGTCGCGGGTTTCTTCAGCACTTAGGGTGGCGACCTCATCGGGGATAGAAACCGCGTGGAGCGTGTCGGCAATTGCGCGCAGGGGGCGCAGGTAGCCTGCTGTGTCCTTGGTGTTCAGCATGCCGCAGATCAGTTGCGTCGGGCGGTTTGGCAGGCGGGTCAGCGCCTCGGTCAGGGCTTGGCCTGCGGCCGGGTTATGGCCGCCGTCCAGCCAAAGTTCAGCCGTTTCAGCGGCGTCCACAAGCGGGCCGGTGCGCAGGCGTTGCAGGCGGGCGGGCCAGTTGGCCTGCGTAACGGCGGCTTCGCAGGCGGCGGCGTCAAAGCCAAGGTGGCGCAGGGCAGCAAGGGCGGCCCCGGCATTGTCTATCTGATGGGCGCCGATCAGTTTTGGCAAGGGCAGGTCGAGCAGGCCTGTTTCATCCTGATAGACCATTCGGCCATGTTCCTGTGATACATGCCAGTGCTGGCCGTGGACCAGAAGCGGGGCGTTCAGGCGGGCTGCTTTGGCCTCAATCACATCCAGGGCTGCGTCGGTTTGTGGGCCGACGATGCAGGGCACGTTTCGTTTCAGGATACCGGCCTTTTCGCCGGCGATTTCGGCCAGTGTTTCACCCAGATACTGGGTGTGGTCGATGGAGACCGGGGTGATGATGGTAAGGGCGGGTTTTTCAATGACGTTGGTGGCGTCAAAGCGGCCGCCCAGTCCGACCTCAAGCAAGGTATAATCCGCAGGCGTGCGGGAAAATGCCAGCAGGGCGGCGATGGTTGTGATTTCAAAATAGGTGATGTTGGTATCACCATTGGCGTGGGCAACTTCATCCAGAATTGTTGTCAGGTCGGGTTCTGAAATCAGGGTTCCGGCAAGGCGGATACGTTCATGGAAACGCGCCAGATGCGGTGAGGTGTAGGCGTGGACGGATTTGCCCGCGCCTTCTAGTCCGGCGCGGATCATCGCCTGGGTTGAGCCTTTGCCATTGGTGCCGGCGATGTGGATGACCGGTGGCAGGGCGCGTTCAGGATTGCCCAAAGCGCCCAGCAGCTGCCACATGCGATCCAGTGTCAGGTCGATGATCTTGGGGTGCAGTGACATCATCCGCGCAAGGATGACGTCAGAGGAGGTCGGCGTCACTTTTTCGCGCCTGCTTTGGGTTTTGGTTCTTCCGCTTTTTTGGATTTTTCCGGGGCGGGCAGATCACCCTTTACGCCCGGTGTCATGCCCAGCAACATGCGGGTGATGGTGATCAGTTCGTCGCGCAGGTTCTTGCGGTGGGTCACGCGATCAAGCATGCCGTGGTCCAGCAGGTATTCGGCGCGCTGGAAGCCCTCGGGCAGGTTTTCACCGATGGTTTGTTGTATAACGCGGGGGCCTGCGAAACAGATCAGCGCGTTGGGTTCAGCGATATGCACATCCCCCAGCATGGCGTAGCTGGCGGTGGCGCCCCCGGTTGTCGGGTGGGTGAGCACAACGATGTAGGGCAGGCCTGCTTCTTTCAGCATTTCCACGGCGACCGTGGTGCGGGGCATTTGCATGAGCGACAGGATGCCTTCCTGCATGCGCGCGCCACCGGCAGCGGAAAAGATGATCAGCGGGCGTTTGAGTTGTACGGCGCGCTGGGCGGCTGCGATAATGGCGTTGCCGACATACATGCCCATGGAACCGCCCATAAAGGCAAAATCCTGGGCCGCGGCAACGATGGGGGTGCGGCCCATTTCACCCTCGGCAATCAGGATGCTTTCAGGTTCACCGGTGGTTTTCTGGGCGGCTTTCAGGCGGTCCGGGTATTTTTTCTGATCTTTGAAATGCAGCGGATCAACGGTGACTTTTGGCACGTCAATTTCAGTAAAGATGCCGCCGTCAAACAGGGTTTTGAAGCGTTCACGGGGCGGAAATGCCATGTGGTGATCGCAGCTGGTGCAGACGTTCAGGTTTTCCGACAGTTCCCGGTGGAACAGCATGGTGCCGCATTCTTTGCACTTGGTCCACAGATTGTCCGGCACTTCGCGCCGGGAAAACAGCGAATTGATGGTGGGGCGGACGTAGTTTGATATCCAGTTCATGGTGCGCCTTGGCCTGTTTTGTGTACCTGAAATGAAATAGGACGGACGGTGCGCAATTGCAATCAGCGACGCAGCAATCGGCGCAAGGTAAACCAGATCAGCCCCAGTGCAAGCAGATCAAGAGCGATCAGGCGGGGCAGCAGGTCAGTATCGTCAGCGCTGTAGGGCGTGACATAAAGCGCAAGGCCGGTGATGCCGTCATCCACCGCCAGAAGGACAATCGCCCAAAGGTTATTGGCAAAGTGAAACCCCCAGGCGGCGCCAAGGCTGCCGGTGACGCGGGTCAGGTCAGCGGCGGCAAGGGCAAACAGCGCGGTGGCGGCGACCACCAGCCAGGTGTTGTCACCCGCTGTTGCAGGATCATAGTGCAGCGAGCCGAAGATCAGGCTGGGCAGCAGCATCCAGATCAGGGGTGAGCGAAACCGCGCCGCCAGTTGTTGTTGCAAATAGCCGCGGAACACCAGTTCCTCGGCCCCGGTCTGGATCAAGAGGCCGATCAGGGTCAGGGGCAGCAGGGCCAGCCACAACCCAAGGTTCAGGTTGGCGATGGGGGTGACCCAGATCGACAGGATAACAAGGAAAACGGCGTTCAGGGCGATGACACCAGCGGCGGCAAAGGCGAAATCGTGTAAAACGACTGAGCGGGGGCCGAACAGGGTGGCGGGGCTGCGTTTGTGCAGCAGGCGCACCACGATCAGCGGACCAATGGCCGCGCCGGCAAAGCTGGCGAGCAGCATGAACATGCCGGTGGGGGTTGAAGCGTTGGCGGTCTGTTGGGCGATATCCGCCGCTTGATTGCCGAGGAAGAGGTAGAGCGTCGCAAATATCACCGCCAGAAACAGCAGGTAGATCACAACGATCAGCACGATACCAAGGCAGAGCCGCCAAAGTTGCGCGCGATTACGGGCCGGGGCGACGTAGGCGTCAAATTCTGGGGTAAACATCGGCGCTGACCTGTCTGTTGGTTTTGTTCTGAATACGGTGGGTTGGGGATCAGTGCAATCTGCCAAAGCGTTACTTGTGAATCATCTGTGGGCCGATTATTCAGGCTTAACCAAATTTCGGAGAGACCCAGATGCTGCGCAATAAGTTCGACAAATCCAACCTGCCAAGCCGCCATGTTACCGAGGGCCCAGAGCGGGCACCGCACCGGTCTTATTATTATGCCATGGGGCTGACCGAGGATGAGATCGCGCAGCCATTGGTCGGGGTGGCCACCTGTTGGAATGAGGCCGCACCCTGTAATATTTCGCTGAACCGTCAGGCGCAGGCGGTGAAGCTGGGGGTCAAGGCCGGGTCCGGGACGCCGCGGGAATTTACCACCATCACCGTCACAGATGGCATCGCCATGGGGCATGAGGGGATGCGGTCTTCATTGGCCAGCCGTGAGGCGATTGCCGACACGGTTGAGCTGACCATGCGGGGGCATTGTTATGACGCACTGGTGGGTCTGGCGGGGTGCGATAAATCACTGCCGGGGATGATGATGGCGATGATCCGGCTGAACGTACCGTCGGTGTTTGTGTATGGTGGTTCGATCCTGCCGGGGCGTTTGCACGGTAAGGATGTAACGGTTCAGGATGTATTTGAAGGCGTGGGCAAGCATCAGGCGGGCACCATGTCTGAGGCAGATTTGATTGAGCTGGAAAAGGTGGCCTGCCCGTCTGCCGGGGCCTGTGGTGGTCAGTTTACGGCGAACACAATGGCCTGTGTGTCCGAGGCAATCGGGCTGGCTTTGCCAAATTCATCGGGTGCGCCTGCGCCCTATGAAAGCCGCGATCAGTATGGTGAGGCTTCGGGTGAAGCGGTGATGCGGTTGCTGGAAAAGAACATCCGGGCGCGTGATATCGTGACCCGTCAGTCGCTGGAAAATGCGGCGCGTATTGTCGCCTGCACCGGTGGGTCCACCAATGCCGGGTTGCATCTGCCGGCGATGGCCCATGAAGCCGGGATTGATTTTGATCTGGATGATGTTTGTGAGATTTTCCGCGACACGCCGTATTTTGTCGATCTGAAACCGGGTGGGGCCTATGTGGCCAAGGACCTGTTTGAAGCAGGTGGTGTGCCGGTGGTGATGAAGGAATTACGCAAGGCTGGTCTGATCCATGAAGATTGCATGACAGTAACGGGCTACAGCATTGGCGAGGAAATCGACCGCGTCAGTCTGGAGGCTGACGGGCGGGTGATTTACCCGGTGGCGACGCCGATTTCGCAAACCGGTGGTGTTGTCGGGCTAAAGGGCAATCTGGCGCCGGAAAGTGCGATTGTGAAGATCGCGGGCATGTCTGAGGATGAAATTGTTTTCACCGGCCCGGCGCGGATTTTTGAATGTGAGGAAGACGCCTTTGAGGCGGTCAAGGCGCGCACCTATAAGCCGGGCGAAGTTCTGGTCATTCGCAATGAAGGCCCTGCGGGGGGGCCGGGGATGCGCGAAATGCTGGCGACCACGGCGGCGCTGTCGGGTCAGGGCATGGGTAAAAAGGTGGCGCTGATCACCGATGGGCGGTTCAGTGGTGCGACGCGGGGATTTTGCGTCGGCCATGTCGGGCCAGAGGCTGCCCATGGCGGGCCGATTGCGTTGCTGAAGGATGGCGACATGATCACCATTGATGCAATCAAGGGTGAATTGTCAGTGGCGCTGAGCGATGATGAGATGACGGCGCGTAAAGCCGATTGGGCCGGCGCAAAGGAAACCCTATATGCCAGCGGGGCGCTGTGGAAATACGCGCAGCTGGTGGGGCCGACCAATAAGGGCGCGGTCACCCATCCCGGTGCCAGGGCGGAACGTCACATCTATATGGATCTTTGATATTTTGCGGGTGCGGTTGTCCTTAATAGTGCCGGCGCTGCTGTTTGTGGCGGCGTGTGGCGATATCGGGGTGTCATTTGGCGCACCGGTGACCAAGTCGGTGCAGGTGGTGGGCAATACTGTGACAATTGCCGGGCCACGGGGGTATTGCATTGAACGCTCTGCCAGTCAGGATTCTGAGGCGGGGGCGTTTGTGCTGCTGGGCAATTGTGCCTCACTTGCCAATAGTGCGCGGGTTACGGCCCCGGCGGTTCCGGGGGTGTTGACCGCGTCGGTCTCTGGTACGACGGGCGCAAAAGTTGGCACATCCACAGGCCAGCTGGAAAGATTTTTCACCTCTGATGCCGGTAAGCTGGCACTGGCGCGAAATGGTCAGGTGGGGGTTGTAACAATTCTGTCCGGCGATGCCCGCGACGGGGCGTATATTCTGAAAGTACGCGATACCAGCCCCAATAGCGTCAGCGGGTTGGCGCAGGTTTATTGGCGGGCACTGATGGACGTGCGGGGGCGGATCGTGACGCTAAGCGTCAACGGCTTTCGGGACAAACCGATGTCGGATGCTGTTGGGCGTGCCACATTGTCAGATTTTATGGACCGGGTCCGGGCGGATAACCCAGCTTTGGTTGACCCGGTAACTGATCCGGTGTGATGTTTGCCGGACGGTAACCCATTCAGCTATAGTCTGGGGCAATTCCATCTGACGAGCAAAGGCGAGTGTGGCCCCGGTATATGAGCAGGATCGGCAATTACATATTTCACCGGCGCGTTTTGCGGCGCTTGCGACGGGTGCAAATGCGGGCCGGCAGGGAAGATCTGTTTGCACTGCGCAAAACCCGGGCGCAATTGCGAGAGTTGCGGCGCAGTCTGGATAAAGTTCTGCATATTGCCGATGGGCGCTTGACCCTACCCCTGGTCGGCAGCAACGCCATTCAGAAGCCACTGCATTCTGACTGGGCTTACCGCCCGGAACTGTGGCGCGGCCCGATCAGCCCGGCTGGTATGACGGCCGTTCCCAGTAAGACCGAGATCGGCGATGAGATTCGGCTGTTTCACGATTGCAAAACCTCGGAACTGACATTGCGACAGGTGCGCAATACCTCCGAGCGCGATCTGGCGCCGTTTGGGTTGCGCATTGATGTGTTTCAGTTTGACGGGAATTTCATGTCGCTGGTCATTGAGCTGCCGAAATCGGCGCGCGATGGGTTAAGCCGCCGCCATCTGGTGCGGATGACAACATTTGTGGATATGGAAAAACCGCTGGAAATGTTCGCCCGGTTCAATTTTAAACATGGGCCCAATAGTGAACAGATTATCCGCGAACTGACGGTTGAAGATGGCTGTGCGGTGGTGGAATTTGATCTGGCCTATACTAACCTGAATGAAAAGCGACTAGAACGGGCATGGATTGATCTGATATTTGAGGGGCCGCAAATGAACCAGATAATGTTGCGTGACATTACGTTTTCGCGGCGTCCCCGGGCGGAGATGTGACGGTGGTGTTGGTCAATGTCTGAAATTTCGGTCACGAAAACCCGGCTGTTTGCCGGTGTCTGGGAAGGCGTGGTAACCGGCGCTGGCGGGACTGCGCCGGAGCTAGAGGTGAGCCATCAGGGCCAGCCGCTGGACTTTAAGCTGACCGAACGGGAAGACGATGCCAAGGGCTGGGCGCTGCAAATTCCGGTGCCTGCTGCATTACTGTCAGACGGGGTTCAGGTGTTTTTGATCAGCGATAAGGCCAGTGGTAAAACGCTGAACAGCTTTACGATTGTGACCGGTGAGCCGCTGGAAGATGATATCCGGGCCGAAACCGAATTATTGCGCGCCGAGCTGGACATGTTGAAAAAGGCGTTTCGCCGGCATTGTCTGGAAACCATGTAACCCATGACCGGTTAGGAATGAATATGGCTGAATTTTCGCGGCTTTTAGCGCCGCTTGATCTGGGGTTCACCACGCTGAAGAACCGTGTGTTGATGGGCTCAATGCATACCGGGCTCGAGGAAACCAAAGATTGGAACCGGGTGGCCGAATTTTACGCCGAGCGGGCGCGGGGTGATGTTGGGCTGATCGTGACCGGTGGCATGGCCCCCAATGAAGAAGGTGGTGTGTTCCCCGGGGCTGCCGGGCTGTTTAGCGCCGATGATATTGCCAATCACCGGATTGTCACGGGCCGGGTGCAGGGTGCCGGTGGTAAGATTGCCATGCAGATATTGCATGCCGGGCGCTATGCCTATGGGCCAAAATGTGTGGCCCCGTCTGCAATCAAGTCACCGATATCGCCGTTCGTGCCGATTGAGCTGGATGAAGACGGGATTGAAAAGCAGATCGCTGATATTGTCACGGCGGCGGTGCGGGCGCGCGATGCGGGCTATGATGGTGTTGAGATTATGGGGTCTGAGGGGTATTTCCTGAACCAGTTTCTGGTGACCCATACCAATAAGCGTGACGATCACTGGGGTGGTGTTTATGAAAACCGCATGCGGTTGCCGCTGGAGGTGGTGCGCCGGGTGCGGGGCGCTGTCGGGGAAGATTTCATCCTGATTTACCGGCTGAGCATGATTGATCTGGTTCCGGGTGGGTCCAGCTGGGAAGAGGTGCTGCAACTGGCCAAAGCAGTTGAAGCGGCTGGCGCGACAATTATCAACACCGGTATCGGCTGGCATGAGGCGCGCATACCGACGATAGCAACATCGGTGCCGCGCGCCGCATTTAGCTGGGTGACCAAAAAGCTGATGGGTCAGGTGGGCATCCCGGTGATCACGTCAAACCGGATCAATATGCCGGATGTGGCCGAGGCGGTGTTGGCGCAGGGATGCGCTGATATGGTGTCGATGGCGCGCCCGTTTCTGGCGGATGCGGATTTTGTGGCCAAGGCGGCAAGCGGGCGGGCGGATGAAATCGCACCCTGTATCGCCTGCAATCAGGCCTGTCTGGATCACACGTTCAGCGGCAAGATGTCGACCTGTCTGGTCAATCCGCGGGCCTGTAATGAAACCGAGTTGCGCTATGAAAAGGCGGCGGTGGTAAAAACCGTGGCCGTGGTCGGGGCCGGGCCAGCCGGGTTGTCGGTGGCACTGGTGGCGGCACAGCGCGGGCACCGGGTGACATTGTTTGACCGGGCGGACGGGGTTGGTGGCCAGCTGAACATGGCCAAGGTGATCCCCGGCAAGGAAGAATTCATCGGGTTGGTGGACTGGTACAAGGTTATGGTGGAACGCTCGGATATCAGCCTGCGCCTTGGGGTGGATGTGTCGGCCAGTGACGTGGTGGATTTTGATGAGGTGGTGATAGCCACCGGTGTTGTTCCGCGTGATCCGCAGATACCCGGGCAGGACGCGCCAAACGTGCTGTCCTATATAGATGTGTTGCGCGGGGGCGCTGAGGTGGGCGAAAGCGCGGTTATTGTCGGGGCCGGTGGCATTGGCTTTGATGTGGCGGAATTTCTGGCCGAGCAGGGGCAAAGCCCGACACTTGATATAGCCGACTGGAAAAAGGAATGGGGCATTTCTGATCCGGAAACGGATCGGGGTGGTCTGGCCGCTTCCGGCCCGCAACCCGAAGCACCGGCGCGCGCGATTACGATGTTACAGCGCAAATCAGAAAAGCTGGGGCGGCGGCTGGGCAAGACCACGGGCTGGATCCATCGCGCCACGCTGGCGATGAAGGACGTGAAGATGCGCGGTGGGGTGAATTATGAACGCATCGATGCCGCGGGTATACATATCAGTATTGGTGAGGCGCGCGAAAATCCTGAACATATAGCCGCCAGTCGGATCATTCTGTGTGCCGGTCAGGTCAGCGAACGATCTTTGGCGGATGATTTAGAGGGCAAACACCAGTCGATCAACGTGATTGGCGGCGCAAATTATGCAGGTGAGCTGGACGCAAAGCGCGCTATTGATGAAGGCGCACGATTAGCGGCAAAATTGTAACAGTTTTTAAGCCTTTGAAAACAAACAGATTTCCTAAATACTGTGACAAATACCGCGCGAATTTTACCGGTAATCATGCACATTGCGGCGTTTTCCCCGTTATTGTCGGCGACCTACCGCATTCCTGCCCGAATTGGAACGGATACCTGTTTCGTGGCTGGGGGCCATGACTAGGGTAACACAAGATGGACCGACTAACTGAAATGGAAGCCTTCGCCACTGTAGTGGATCAGGGCGGTTTCACGGACGCGGCCAGGAAGATGGGGATTTCAAAATCCGCTGTCTCAAAGCATGTAAGCTCGTTGGAGGCGAGATTAGGTGCACGGCTGCTGAACAGAACCACACGTCGGGTCAGCCCGACAGAAATTGGACTGGCTTACTATGATCGGGCACGGCGCGTATTAAACGACGCCGGTGAAGCTGATGCGCTGGTAACCTCGATGCAATCTGCACCATCGGGACTGCTGCGAATATCAGTTGCGACGGATTTTGGTGTGAACCACCTGTCGCCGGTGCTTGGAGAGTTCTTACAGGAATTCGACGACATCACGGTCAATATGGTCCTGAACAATCGCTATGTTGAGCTGATTTCAGAAGGTTTCGACATGGCCATCCGGATCGGAGAGCTTGAGGACAGCACGCTGCGTGCCCGCAAACTGACCGAGACCACCAAACGGATGATCGCGTCACCGGAATATTTTGCCAAACATGGCCGTCCGGGCAAGATCGATGATCTGAATGAACATAAGCTGCTGCATTATTCCAATCAGGCCAACAGCGCCGTCTGGAAGCTGAAAGCACCATCCGGTGAAAAGCGTCAGGTACGCACCGCTGGCTGGTTGACGGTGAATGATGGTCAATCCCTGCTGAATGCCGCAATTTCCGGCCTTGGCATCGCCTATCTGCCATCCTTCCTTTATGCCGATGCATTGGCCGAGGGTCTGGTGGAAGTGGCAATTCCTGATCTGCCAGTGGAAACCCAGGGTATCTATGCGGTTTATCCGCCGGGACGTTTCACCCAACCAAAGGTCCGCGCGTTTATCGATTTTCTGGTGCACGCGTTTGCCGAAAAGGGACCTGATAAGTGGTAACTTAAGTAGTACAGTAACGAGTTTTGACAATTTAGCGGGTCGAGGTGAGTATCACTTCGACCCGTCTGTTTTGGGTGCGCCCGGCCTCTGTCAGATTTGATGCGCGCGGGACCAGATAGCCAACGCCGGATGCCTCAAGTTGTTGCCTGGGAATGCCATAGGCGGAAATCAGGCGCTGCATCACCGAGGCTGCGCGTTTCTTTGACAGGGCCATGTTATTGACCAGCGAGCCTGCTGAATCTGTATGACCGACCAGGGCGACGGTAAATTCCGGGTGTTCCCTGAGGTAGCTGGCTAGTTCCGCAAGCGAGGCAAAACTTTCATCCCCCAAACGTGCAGAGCCGGTGACAAAGCTAAGGTCTTCCAGCGGCGCGCGCCCGATGGTGGTCAGCAGGGTTTCAAGCTCACCTTCGGGCAGGGATGTGCGCACCAGACCGGGCTGGGTTGATTTGGAAGATGCGATGATAGCCGCAGGTTGATCATCAGTGTTGCCAACACGGGTCATCTGGATAAACCCGTTGTCACCACCGCGGCTGATGATCAGGCTGATATATTCCTTCAGGCCCTTTTCGTTGGTTCGCTGGCCGGTAAGAAACCGGAAATCACCAAGATCAACATGCATTTCGGGTTCCGGCAAGACATTGATTTCAAAACGAAAATCATAGCCACCGCATTGATCAGTCTCACAATCAAGCAGTATTTCATAGCCCTTGTCCAACACCTGCCCACGCAGAAATTCCATGGTCTGCAAAGTTGACAGGCTGTTGCCGCTGATCTTCCAGGCCTGTTGGGTGATGGTACCTTTGGCGCTGACCACCGGCACGATACCATCGGAAAAAACGTCAATTGGGACCGACGTGCTGTTGAAGGGTTGGGTGGATTGCAGGGTTTCCACAGCACCTGTTGGCAGCTCAAGCGTGGCGGCGATCGCAAGGGATGGCATCAGCCCGGCAAGGGCGGCGAGTATCAGGGGTTTTGTGATCATCTGGCCTGGGCGTGGTAGTCTGGGTTGGGGCGCATGTCGATGGCCGAAGCCACCCGGTTGGTCATGTTGAAAAACCCGGTGACGCTGGCGATGTCAAAGATGTCGCGGTCACTGAAACCAGCGTCACGCAGGGCCTGACGGTCACTTTCTGTGGTCTCGGCGCTGGCTTTGGTTAGGTGCTCGGCAAATTCCAGCATGGCCAGCTGGCGGGTATCCAGATTGGCGGCGCGAAAGTTCATCACCATGGCTTCCCCCAGTGCCGGATCACCGGACAGGGCGCGAACGGCGGCACCGTGGGCGACCTGACAATACCAGCAGCGATTGATTGACGACACCACAACGGCGATCATTTCGCGTTCCAGTTTGCTAAGCCCGCTGCCGGCCAGCATGATGTCGTTATACATCGCCGTAAAGGCGTTCAGCTTGTCGATGTCAAAGGCGTAGGCCTGCAGGACATTTGGCACCATGCCCAGCTTGTCCTGACAGAGATCAAAATAGGCCTGTGTGTCGTCTGGCAACGGGCTAACCATTGGCAGGTCAAGCGCTGTGGCCTGTTCGGGTTTTTTGTTCACGTCTTGCCCTTGTCGTCTATTGTTTTTGCCTGATGCGATAGTGGTAGTGGCCCACGACCGTAAGTCCCAGCTTTCTATATAGGGCATTTGCCGGGGCATTTGCATCTGTTACCAGCAGGCCAAAGTGGCGCGCCCCCTGATCTTGTGCCCAACGCGCAGCGGCCCGCATGATGTTGATCGCGGTGCCCTTGCGACGCTGGTTTGGCGCGACCTCAATGGCATGAATCATCGCGATATCGTTGTGAATGGCGATGAAGCCGGTGCCGCAGGCATGGTTGTCGGTGCGGCCCAGAACCGCGGTTTTCGCCCCCCGGACGCGGGCCATGACGGCCAGACGGTCGGGGCCAATGCCGCCGGTTGCCCAAATTTCATCCATTATCGCCAAAGGTGGCCAGATCGAAAAGGCAGATCGCAGCGGCACCGCGTCGCTGGTCAGGGTTTGGATCGGGCAGCAATAGGCGGTGGTCGGGGCCTCGGCGCGGTAGCCACGGGCTTCAAGTTCAGCGTCTTGGGTGGTGGCGTCATGGTCGCGGATCATGAACAGGTGTGGCTGGTTCAGGGCGGACATGGCGGCCTCGGCGATTTTGATATCGCCCTGCCCGGTTGCCGCAGAAACCCGCCGGCCACCGCCATTGCCCTGCCGGATGGTCCAGTTGCCCAGTGTTTGACACGCGGCCGGGGGCCATGTGGCCTGCAATGCTGCAAAGATATCTTTGGGCGTTGGTTGGGTCACGGGGTGTCGCCGGGAAACTGCGATTTCAGTTTAGCCATCGCGGCGTTTATTCGTGCGTTGTCAGTGCCCCGGATGATGATGTCAGCGCCAAACACGCCTTCGTGCTGATAGGGGTATGAACCAATGGACAGGTCGGGGAATTCCTTGGCAAGATCGCCCAACGGCCCGGCGATGTGGCTTTCGCCGCGGTTGATGCGCAGGGATTGGCTGATCAGTGGGATGCCCCCGGTTAATAGCGGCAAAACACTGGCGACCATGGCGCGGAAAACTGCCGGAACACCGGCCATGACATGGACGTTTTCAAGGGTAAAACCTGGGGCGCCGGACACCGGATTGTCAATCAGCACCGCCCCGTCGGGGATGCGGGCCATGCGCAGGCGCGCCGGGTTGGTGTGGCTGCCGGTTTTGGCATAGCGCGCTTGCAGTATGGCGCGGGCATCGTCGCGGATACTGATGTTGACCTTAAATGCGGCGGCCACGCTGTCGGCGGTGATGTCATCATGGGTGGGGCCGATGCCGCCCGAGGTGAACACATTGGCATAAGATTTGCGCAGGTCATTCAGGGCGCTGACGATTGTGGCCTGATCATCGGAGACAACGCGCACCTGTTTCAGGTCAATGCCGATGGCCGTCAGTTTGCGTGCCAGATGTTGGGTATTGGTATCCTGGGTGCGGCCGGACAGGATTTCATCGCCAATCACCAGAATGGCGGCAGTGGGGTTGGGCATGGGCGTGAATCCTTGTGGTGGTCTGATACCCGGTATAGATCGGCTGATATGCAGTTTCAAACCCGCCTTATCCCCGGCACGCTGATCCGGCGTTACAAACGGTTCCTGGCGGATGTGCTGCTGGAGGACGGGCGCGAAGTGGTGGCCCATTGCCCCAATACCGGGGCGATGACCGGGCTGGATCAGGCCGGGATACGGGTGTGGCTGGAGCCAAATGATGACCCGAAGAAAAAGCTGGATTATGGCTGGCGATTGTCAGAGCTTGGCGGCGGTCACTGGGTTGGGATTGACGCCATGGTGCCCAATCGGGTGATGGGCGAGGCGTTGCGCGCGGGCGCAATAGCCGAGCTTGCCCAATATGGCGGCGTGCGGGCCGAAGTGCCCTACGGCAAAGCCTCTCGGGTTGATTTTCTGCTAAGCGAAACCGGGCTGCCGGATGCCTATGTTGAGATCAAGAATGTGCATCTGAGCCGGCAGGCTGGCTGGGCAGAGTTTCCGGATGCGGCCACGGCGCGGGGGGCGCGCCATCTGGTGGAGCTGGCGGATATGGTAAATGCCGGGCACCGGGCGGTGATGTTCTATCTGGTGCAGCGCACCGATTGCAGCCGTTTCCGGCTGGCAGGCGATGTGGACCGGAAATATGCCGATGCGTTTGCATTGGCCACCGCTGCCGGGGTTGAGGTTTTGTGTTACGATACGCAGATCAATACCAGCGGCGTGATTTTGGGGCGGCCTTTGCAGGTTTTGATCTAGCACCTCTGGCCCTTGCCTTTGGGCTGACCTATATGGAAAATAAGCGAATAAGCAGCAGGAGGCATCCTTTGGAAAACGCGAACCGGGGCCATTTGACCAAAGACGGTATTCGGATTTATGAGACCGGCGATTTTGCCGGGATGCGGGCGGCCGGGAAACTGGCGGCTGAAATTCTGGATGAGATCGCTGAATTTGTGGTGCCCGGTGTGACCACCGCGCGGCTGGATGAGATCATCACAAATAAGATTGAAACGGCGGGCGCAAAATCTGCGACCATTGGCTATAAGGGCTATCAGCATGCCAGCTGCATTTCGGTGAACCATGTTGTCTGCCACGGGATACCCGGCGCTAAGGTGCTGAAAGATGGTGACATTCTGAACATCGACGTCACGGTGATCGTCGATGGCTGGTATGGCGATACCAGCCGGATGTATGTGGCCGGTAAGCTGTCGCGCAAATCGGAACGCCTGATACAGGTGACCCATGACGCGCTGATGTTGGGGATTGAGGCGGTGAAGCCGGGCAATACTTTTGGTGATATCGGCTTTGCCATACAGCAATATGTTGAAAGCAACCGGATGTCTGTGGTGCGGGATTTTTGCGGCCATGGGCTGGGCCGGGTGTTTCACGCGCCGCCCAACGTGCTGCATTACGGGCGCGCCGGGACCGGTGCAGTGCTTGAAGAAGGCATGTTTTTCACCATTGAACCCATGGTCAATCTGGGACGCCCGGAGACCAAGGTTCTGGCGGATGACTGGACGGCCGTAACCCGGGATAAATCACTGACGGCGCAGTTTGAACATTCGGTGGGTGTGGTTGCCGGGGGGGTTGAGATATTTACGCTGTCGCCAAATGGGACATTTGAAAAGACATATTAGCGGCCCGGTTTGTTGCGGCAGTTCCAACAAGGGGCGGCACGAAAGCACGGTGGGCCCTGCAAGGCATCGTCAGTTGGACGGACTGGTGTTGCTATTTTAAACATCTGACATGGCAAAACGCAATAATTCTTCTGGCTTTAAAGGCCACCGCTTTCCACCCGAAATCATTGAACATGCCGTTTGGTTGCACTTGCGTTTCAGCCTGAGTTTGCGTGATGTTGAGGATATTCTGGCTGAACGCGGGATCACCGTCAGCCATGGAACTGTTCGCTTTTGGGTGATAAATTTCGGCCACCAGTATGCCAAATCGATCCGACGAGATCGCCCAGAGTGTTATCGTTTTAGAACAACGATGTATGTGTCAGAAAATACCGGAGCACCGTATACTGGTCTTTTAAAGGAGCGCAGACTTAGGGAGGCAGAATGGCCGCTTAGTGGCGGAGATTGTTGTGAATTCCAGAAAATTCAGAATAAATGCTCTATTTTTTAGTAGTATCAATTGTCGCTATCTCAATTTTGGTCCCACTGTTCCTTCTGAAGCTACTTTTGCAGAACAAAAGATTGGAAAATCTTCAGGTAGTGGGAAACAGCAATCCACCGGTTGCTTTCCTGTTTGCTGATGAGGGAGCTATTTGGGAAGTTAAATCTTCGGGTTCAGACAACATTCAGATTTCATCCGATATTTGGCCTGGGGAATATTAGGACGACAAGGAATTCTTTACCGACAATATCTTTGCTGAATTATTGTCCGAATGTACCCGCCAGTTGGGGTAATTTTCAGCTCTGGTGTGGTGAGATTGTGCTGGGCTCAGGTACAATTTGCGCGAGACGCCTCTGTAAATACTATGTTCTTTCAAATGGGCAGAGAGCATTTGTCTGGTTAATTATTACCTAGTGGAAAGCAAAATAATCTGCACCGTTGCCAGCGCGCCGTCCACTGACACCTGCCGCTAGCTGCCCGTTAGCGACGCCGAATTTTCCGAACCGCAATTCTCGCAGATTTACGGACGATGTCTCGCAAGTTACCAGGAACTAAATCTGTCGCCGGAAGAAGGTTATTTGGTGACGTCACAACAGCGATCAACATCACCCGATCGCGCTGGCCTGAAAAGTTCAAATCCAGCGATAGATGTGCCGATCTTGGTGTGCGTGCCTCTACAGGAGCCATGGGATGGATGCGCTGCAAATGGGTTAGCCCGGCAGGCATAGCGGGCGCGTTTCCACGCACCGTTTCCAAAATTGCAGTACGCCATGCGGCGGTGATCGCAAAATCTTCCAACCCACCGGCAGGCGCATCTTCTTGGCGAAAGACATCAATGTTCATATCCGCGGGCGCGACGGGAACAGTATGACGGTGATGCGCCATGAAATAGGCGTCGTAGGTGATCTTTGAATAACGCCGCAACGCTGGCGCCGTTAGCATTTGTTCCTCGTTGGGCATTCCTGTGCCCCAAGGATGCGTCCCGGTTCTCAGCACAGCAATATCAGGGCTTTCAAACAATGTTAGATCGCGATTGTTCAACGGATTTTTTGGCGTCGCTGGTAGCTCGACACGCCCGGTATCATGGGGAACTGACCGAATATAGCTACGCCCAACGGATGCGGGGTTTGCGGAAATATCTCGCTCCCACACACCGCGCGACACAAGAGCTGCGCGTAAAAATGTGCCTGCATCGGTTTTACTGATGCTCAGATCTTGCACCAAAGTCTGCGGTAACCCTTCCATCGCGGGGCGCCACGTCCAGCCAGGATGGGTGCCGCTTTGATCAATCACACCGTGCCACACACCAATTCTGTTGCCTACATAGACATTGTCAGGCGCTTCGGGGTCAACGATGACCGCATGGGCTCCGGCGCTTGATCCGCCCGTACCGTTGCCGGTATTTAGCGGCGTACTGCGCAGGCCCGTCGGGTACCATTTTCCGTTGCCGTCATACCACCACAACGTATCAAGCGACGCGTCGCCAACAGGACCGTTGGGTATCTGACTGCCACGCCCTGTCGTTGAGACGTAAAATGTTTCTGCTCCCGGCGTATTTGTGTGGGCGGCTATGTCCGTCCAGATGCAACCGCCGCGCGTGGGCAAATAGGGCAGGAACGGATTTGGCACATGTTCATCGACAAACATGCTTTTCGGGCGAACCGCAGTAGAGGGATCGCTGACAACCGATTGGTTGATAGGGGTCCAAACGGGCGGGCTGGCGGGTGCAGGGCGGGCGAACCGGAACAGCCTGAGCGTTCTGGAACATAGCACCAACAATACCGTGCCTACAAAATTATCCGCGAAATCACCTTCGTGTAAAACTTCGATTGCACGAACCGAGTCAGGATTGCCACCCTCTTGCAACCTGTCCTGCGAACCGTAGTTCGCTGGCGGCGCACCTGCGCGCGGGTACGGGTCAGTCATCGAAGGGATTGTGACCCAATTCATTCGCCTACGTGGGCGGTTCCAGTTGCTTGAGAACCAAATGCGATCGGTACCTAAAAATATACGCGCGTCATTCAGATTTCCAGTTTTAGCCGTCGCACCCTGCGCGTAAAACGCCGAATTTCCACCTTCGGTCGTTATATCTGCGCTGTACCGCGCACGGCGTCGTTCTGCCGGACCTTTGGGTTTAAAACTGCTCGGTTCAAATTGCCAATCAGCCCGAACGTATTGCATCACTTTTTGGTGGGGTTTGGTGGGGTGAAACAGGCACCCGCCGCCGTCGCCCTTACGTTGCAATCGCCAGACCGTATCGCCAATTCTCTGGATAGCACCATTGTCCTGGGTCCCCGCAAGAACCACGCCATCAAGGGTCGGATGAGACGTCAAAAATCCCGGCTCGGACGCTGCCAGTCCTGCATTCAGCGAAACACCCGGCGCGCCATCGCGTCGAAAAACGCCACCGTCACAGCCAACCCATATGGCCGTTCCATTCGTGGTAATGGCATGCACATCAGGGTGAATTCTTGCACCGATATAGGTACTGTCACGGGTCGCGCGCCGTTGATTTCCACTGCTGAAATCTGTGACCAAATTTCCCACCAAAGTGGTGATGGTTAAATCAAACAATGACGCTTCCCAGGAGCCAGCGTCTTCCAGAGAACCACCAACTGTTACGACGTCGTTGCCACCAACTAAGCGTACACATATCGCCTGATCATAGGCGGATTGATCTTGCTCTTTGATAACAGTATTTCCGGCATCGCGCTCTACCTTGGAAACAAAAAGCCCAATCGGAAACCTGCCTACATCGCGTGCATTGCTCGCGTCTGCGCTAACGTCTATTTGCCACATATGAGCGTGACCCAGGTAGGTTGGAGCAACCACCGGGCTTGGAATTTTTCCCAATACATACATGCGATCCGTGGCATGTGCGGCTTGGCCCAAGCTCAATCGACTACCAGCAAGTAGGCCCGGTAAAGTTATCTTGGCGAAAGGCCCGCCGACACCGTTCGTAGAACGATAGACACCATCATTGTTCCCCGCACCAACAAGCGTTACCCAAATACCTTTGTCATTCCAGATAACATCGGTGCAAGAAGCGCCAGGATTGGCGGCCAGCACGGCAGGATCAAAATTTACGAAGTCCCAATCAGAATCCTCGTCAAAGTCACCTTCTCTTTTCCAAAGCCCCCAGATTGTCGCTGCCAAAAATGTTCCAGCCCCAGCTAGGGTGGGTTTGTTTGCCGCAGCGGGATCATAGGCAAGTCGAAAAATGCCAGCGTTTGCTAAATTTTTTCCTTCTCGTTTCCAAGGGTTAAGACGAGGGTTTGCTAACGCTTGCGGCAATGTGCCGTTCAAGCGCAAAATGCCCAGACCGCCCATTTGGCTGCCCGCACGGATATTGGCTGCGGCTGACGGCTCTCCTGTGCCGATATAGACGATGTCTTTTTCGGGGGCGTCCACACCTGCGGTATCCCCGAAAATAACAATCATTGCACCAATGGTGAGCGACAGATCAGAACGGTCCGCTGCAGGCGCAAGACTGGCACCCCCGATGGGCGTCCAACTGGCCCCCGTATCTGAAGAATACCACACCCCGCCATTGGCGGTTGCGACATAAACACGGGTACCGTCTGGGCTGACTTTGATGTCGCGCACACGGCCCGCAACGATCGGGTTTCTGCGCGCTTGGCCGTTGGTCAGAATTGACGGGCCCATCGGGATCCACGACCGCTCGTCCTCAAAATTAGCTGTGATAACATCGTCTAGGTCTTCAAGATCACCGCCACGGTTCGACATCAACGCCGACCCAATCTCACGCAAGGTGCGCTCTACCCGTTCTAGCAATCGGTCGGGTGACTTTCGAAATTCACGGGGCCACTCATAGCGTGCCATCAGAGGTTTCCTCCGTTGTTCGATCCGTCGTCAGAAATGTCGTCTGGCGTGATCCGAATATAGCCCTCTTCAACTGTGACCCGCCCTGCTGGCAGGATCGCGGCTTGGGTTGCCGCCAGTATCGGATCGTCGCGCCAGGTCAGTGGCGTGTTGCGACGCGTCCAGGTTTGATTAGCGCCAAAGGCGGCGATTTTGGGCAAGCGCACTTTGTCAGGGTCAATCAAAACCGGACCAATCCTTGCCGAAGGGGCGACCCGCCCTAGCCCGGCGGCGACCCAGTCACGCACAAGTTCCAGCGACTTGCGCGGCAGGAAGCCCGTCGTCGCGTGAATTCTGGCCGACGGGTGCATCAGTAAAGTCAGGTTTACGCGTTGGCCCGCATGCACCGAAAGAGCTTCGCCTGCCCCGATATAATCGATGTTTAACGGGCTTGGCGTTGGTAGAAAATTCGTGCCGACCTGCGCTGGAATTTCACCAAGAAGCGCGCGGTATCCTAAGCCAGCCTGACTGACCCGAGCGGCGCTACGGACCTCTTTTTCGATTAGATTGAAATGCTCGTAATCATCGCCAACAAAAAAGCCGTATAACCCGTCGTGACCTTTGGCCAATTCGCCAAGCCGTACCTTAAAGGCGCGCGATTTAACGGCATCGAACACCGCCTCACGGATCAGATGATCGCGAACATCGTTGGCTTCCTCACCAAATGCACCGGTGTTTGACAGCTCTTGTGGGATATCCAGCCAAAGCTGCGTGCGCACCACCGCAATGGGGCGCCCGACGAGCCCGGCAATTGTCGCACCCGCACTGGCCAGGCTGCTATCGATGCCCCACATTGTGGTGTCGACCGCGCGTAAAAATGCGCTTAGCGTGCTTTCGCTGCCCGTCGTTTCCGGGATGTTGCGCTGCAAAATATCTGCGCTGATCATGCCCTGCGCGACATTTCCACACAAACGGGCCGAGGCCGGTAAATCCGCTGTTGGCGATGATGACACTGGCCCCGCGCGTCCGACGCCGCCTTCCCACACGACACCGCCTGTCACGGGATCGTGCAAAACTTCGCCTAACGGCATACCGTCCTGATCAAAGAATTCGAGCGATTCATCGATGAAATCGGGTAAGATATATCCCGACACCGGATTGATCGTGTTTTCGGTTTGCGCCTGATCCAGATGGGCTTCGCGCGGGTTAGGTGCCGTATCCGCAGGGTCAACAAACCGCCACATAAGCCGCGACGGTATTGAAACACGCGGTGGCATAGCAAGCGCGCGGCTTCCGTCCAGAGACTTTGTTGCAAGGGCGACTGGCACGGTAACTCTTGACGTCGAAAGATCGCGGAAACGTCCAAATGAATCAACGATCCGAGCGCGCTTGATCCGCAGCGTTCCTGTCGCAATCAAGTTGGGTAAACCCGCATTTTTCAAAGCACCGGCCACCGTGTTCGGGGCTGGAATAACCTGTCCGTCGGGGCCGTTTTCCAGGCCAAGCCAAAGATCGCTGATCCGGTCCAAAGTTACCGAACCCAAATCGTGCTTTTCCAGGAATGTCGCCAGGTTTGTCAGAGCATTTTCGTGCGGCGTGCTGATCTCACCAGTGCCTTCGCGTTGTGTTTCGGCAGTCAGATAGGTTTTGATCACTTCCTTATAGGTGCGCGCCAAACCCGACGTGATCGCCGAGCGCCCTTGCAACGCAACTTTCTTGCCATTGGGGACCGCGTTGCCACCAAACTCAATCCGTTCAAGAACCCAACCCTCAAAATCGGTTCCGGGCTCTAATTCGATTTCCCATTCTAACCAAACCGGACACCAGGGCTGCGCCCAACTGCTCACGCCGACAGGACTGACATCGCGACCTTCCAGCAATGAAAAGCGGCCAAGTTCTTCGCTAATGGCGACCTGTGCGGAATACGAAGTATTGGTGTCGCCGCGCGCGATTGGTGTGATTCCGTTATAAATCCCATCCTGTGAAAACCGTAGAGCGACTTCGGCCCGTAGCCGGTTCTGGGTTGCCCCGACAATATCAGATGGCACCTGTTTTTGGATCGCAGATAACGTCCATGGCAGCAGGTACGGATCTGGTAGAAATGTGTTTCGCAAAATTTGGTTGGTTACATCCGGAAGCGCCGCATTGCTTAATTTGGGAACATAGTTGCCCGCGCGATAGGTTGAACCCAACTCAGTTCCAAGCTCATCGGTCCAGCGGCAAATTAGGTTGCGATCTTCATCAAATCGCCCGTCCCCCAAAAAGCGGTTGGATCTGCCGTAATCACGCAAACCGATTACGGGGGACGTCTGGCGATGATAGCGCGGACCGGGTCGCTGAACCCGCTTTGTGATCGGTGCATCCAGCCTGGAACTACTGCCAGTGGTACCGACCTTACCGTATACAGCTTCTAACGCGGCACTGCGAACTTCATTGCGTGTGGCGGTATAATTGCCTCGGTTGCGACCATTCCAAATGACATCCGCACGCGGCGCTGGACCCGAGACGTCTTGGGCAGCCCGGGTACGCAACGGACGACCCGCTTTCAACGCGGACTGCTTGCGTTCTATGATAATATCTTCATAGGTTTCGGGGCCTTGAAAGGCTTCAAATCCATCGCCGTGTTCTGCCTCGTCAAGTGCTACAACGCCGTCGCGCGACCCGACATTCATCAACGATCCGTTTGCAACGGCGGTCATAAGGCTTTCGAGAAATTCTTTGCCGGCGGTTCCGGAGACACCCGACCCTTTGGCGACCTGTGCCGCCATAAGTCTTTCCAGTGTCGGCGCCATCGACAAACCAATACTGGATGCGCGCGGCGCTTCATCTTTTCGTACCCGCCCGACAAGCGGAACACCATACACCGTGCCATGCAGGGTCGTCTCATACCGATACAACAACATTGGCACCGTCACGGTATCAAAATTGTAGCCTTTGAAACCCGACTCTAATCCGGCGTGTGATGTACTAAGTTTCAGCGACGAACGCACATCGACATCCGTATCGCGTGCTTGCGCCGCAATATCGGCATAGTCGTATCGCTTCAGGGGTGATGTCCAGTCTGATGCCCTTGGAGCCTCTGATGCAGACCACCCAAACCCGGTTATCCGGCGATGTACAGAATAGGGGGTGAATACCGACGAAAGCGGGTCATAGGCGCGTTCCGACCACCAGCCAATTACCACATATGTTGCGGTTTTGGTAAGTACTGCAGATATGTTCAGGTCATCTAAAGGGTCATGAAATGCGAACCGGTTCAGAGCCGCATCATAGGATGCCGTCCAGTTTGGCGACCCACCTACGATGCCGGTTAATTCGTCCGGTTTGATGCCCTTTTCTAGCGCCGAGATCGGATCTCCGGGATAGTCTTCCAGATCAAATACCTGACCAGATTCAGATTCGATAAGCCACGATTTAAGATCAACCGTTGTCCTGTTGCGCCGCCCCGTCATGCGTACCACCAACCATCGATCAGGTAAGGCACGCATCTGCACTGGTTCGTCCGGGTCATTGACTAGTTTTCCACGCAACAAACCGTCAGGCATCGCCCAATGTAAATGTATCCCCATGGCACGTGCGCTTGGTTGCGAGAACGGGGGTGTCATATTTTTGTCAGCGGGCTTGTCGCCCAGTTCCATGGGCAGGCGTACATACCGCTCGGAATGTGAGGCCGGAACATACAAAGCCTGTAAATCCACCGGCACCAAAAGCGACGGACGCGGCAGGGGCGCTGGTTTTGGAAATAGTATTTCCGGTGCAATGACCCGCTCGGTAACCTTGGCTGCGAGCTCCCAGTTTGATTGGCCCAATAGTGCATTCATGATTTCGGGTTTAATCGTCACGGCCATTGATCAATCCTCCCTGATCCGGGCTTGCAGCAGCTTGGTGTAACGTTCAGCGACATTTGCTAAACTCGGCTTGAATGCGTCATTCTGAGCTGCCGTTGTTGTGGTGTCCTGGGCAAATACCTGCCGGTATGGAAACCGGATCATCTGCAGCGCAAACTCTGCGCCGTCCACTGGATCTGAGGCGGCTGTGCTCATGTCGGTATGTTCCGCATCGGCAAATGCACGCGCGGTATTGCTCAGATCCAGAACGCCGGTTGACCCAGCGCGAAACCGCACCGGAATTTGTTCTGCGTCATTCGGTAGACTTGGCGTACCGCCTGCTGCATCAACGTATTCAGCGGTATGAACGTTGCGCGCGGGCACTGCCGCGGTATATCTTCCGGCCCCGATATCTCTCGGTTTGTAGCCAAATTGTATTCCTTGCCGCGGTTCTTCGATATGCAGGACTTCGGGTATACCGTCGAACAGCGCCAGCAATACCGACGGGGATAATCGTTCCAACCGCAGCATTTTTATTCGATCCGGATGCGATTCCGGCTGCACATCCTTGTCTTCACCACCCGGCTCTTTTCTATAGGCGCGCACGTGCAGACCCGGCCAGCCCGCCACCGCAGATGACCGCAGTAAAAAACCGGTCACGATGCCCGCGGTCCCTTCCAGAACAGGTTCACTTCCGGGCGATCTGACACGGCGTTCAGCCTTGTCGATTTCGACCTCAATTTTGGGATAGAGGTTCTCTAATTGTGCGCGTTCAACGGTGTTTGCGGTGGCAACGCTTAGAGCGCCCTGAACCAGCGCATCGGTCCATGCACGGTCAAGATAAAAGAACCGGATCGATTCATTCGGCAATAGTTCGGTGTCTGGTACCAGCGTGTTGAACGGTACACCTTCCAGCATGCGCAGCCGTGCCAGCAATTGCAAAATATGCTCGGGCGCAATTGTCTGGCCGCTTGCCACATCGGGACCAGCAACGGCGATATTGGCCATTAATTCTAACGTTACATTTTGTGAAACCGGCATATTCAGTCCCTCTCAAAGCGATCTTTTACAAAGCTGTCCAAATTCTCGAATGTTTCGAGCTCTCGCAGCGTTTCCAGTTTGATATCTTTGCCACCCACGGCAATATCCGCGAGATCGCGTATGCCGTCGTTTAGCGCCGTATCAATAATTCCCACGGTACGGTTGTTCAAATTAATCTCTTGATTGCTTACTTGGCCGGGTTCTGCCGCTTGCAAAACACCAAGCGTGCCCATGGCCGCCGGTTGTGCCGCAACCCGGTCAATTACGCCGCGTGCTATCCCTAGCCCATCGGCCAGGAACGCGTTGAAATCACCCCGAAGCGCATCAACCTGTGCGCCCGGATTAACCAACTCGCGCGGGGCTGAAATCAGCTGTTCTTTGCGCTGCTCAAGCATGCCAACCAAGCCGCTTTCCAGAAACAGCGGTAACTCACCAAACTCAATTACCTCAAGAAAACGGTCCAGATCAGGACCCGCCATTAACCCATCCAAAAAATGCCTGCGATCAAAGAATGCCGACCGCTGGCTGATCCGTGCCCGTGCGGCGCCAAATCGTTCTGCCCGCCATCGCTGTAACGCCGCCACGAAGGACGGTTGCGACATTGCCAACAGGCGGCCGGTTTCAAACGCCACCGCAAGCGAAACATCTTCGCGCCCATCCGGTGTCATCGAACGCAAATGGTCACTGACATGGGCCAACACCGGAAACGGTTCGTCATCGGCCAAGGGGTTGCGCAAAAGTTGGTGCGGCGAGAACGGGCCCCGATACCACGCATCCGTGGTTTCGCCGGTTCGTGTTAGGTGCGGCAGTCCCACATGCCCGGTGTCCGCGACCTCCAGCGGTAGCTGGGTGATCGGTGATCCGGGATCTTCGCCCTCAACGGTAGGCGAACACGCGGGCAACGGGCGTTTGTATCCACCCTCGGCAACCGTGCCCAACAAGCCCACATCGAGCGATGACATCAATTTTTCAAAACTGCCCGCACCCGAACAGGTAAAGCGCCACGAAGTCAGAACAGGAAAGCGGTAAAATTCTTCTGCAAGTATTTCAAACAACGGGAAATCAAACGCCGCGAACGTGCCTTTTACCCGCAATATCGGCGCGTCGTCGCTTGCGCTAGCTTCACGTGCCAATCCGGAAAAATCGGCGCTTAGGAAATCACTCTCATCAAGCCGCCCCAAGACGTTCACACCGTCAGGCGACGCACCGACGCGATCAACCAATAGGCCATCGTGAAACACAACCTCGCCGCGGCGCACCGCATCAAGTATGACCGTTGAATTGTTGATGTCCAGCTCACGCGGGTCTGTGCCTACCGAAAGCGGAACAGGCGTGCCAGACCGAACCGAAGCGGCAACCGCAACCATTTCATCCGTTAAATACAGGTCGTCTAAATCAAAGAAATCGCGCGGCGGCGTCCGCGCAGGCAAAACCCCCAGCTGTTTTTCGAGATTTATCAAACACGCCGTGAAGGTCCGGGGTCGGCAATTGGCGGTGTCAAATTGCGGCGTGCGATTTGCAATCACGACTGCCAGAAATCCGTCATCATCGCCCATCGCCGCCTCAGTGTCGTCGGGATTTACCTCGCGCACATGGGTCAGCAGGGCTAAATCTTCGACGGTGGGAAAAATTCTATCGACGGTGGATTGAGGCACCGAAAGATAACTGGCGCGCGGCGTATCGATCAGGCCCTCAAGTTCGATACCCTCAGTGGTACATTCTTCCCACGGCTGGTCGTGAAGGATCTGCCCCTCACCCTCGGCGATGACAACTAAAGCCAGCCAGGGAGTATTTTCTTGAACAACTTGATTGCGCACCTTGGTTTGCGCAGGTGCGGCGCGACGGTCCCACGGCAGGGTTTTCTTTTTCAATACAATTTGCGGCAGACGATCCTCATAGGCACCCTCGGAATTCGCGGGCGGAAACGTCATCAAAACCTGATCCGGCGGCAGTTTAAAGCGTGGTGCCGTGACATTGAAATGCGTGTTCAGTTCGTTGACCGGCAAACTTGTGCTATCGCCGGAAGTAAGCTCAATATTGGCGTTTAGCGTATAGCTACCTGCTTCAAGCGCCGGAACGATGCTGTCGTACAAAAAGAATTTTCCACGTGCGACCATATCTCTAATCCTTGCGCTTTCTTGCCGGGGGTTTCCAATGGGCGGAAACGCCGCCTTTTCCCGACCCAGATCTGGCGTTCTTTCCGGCTGACAGGGATTCCAGATCTAACCGTACCGCGCCGTTTACCAACCGCGACACCAACGTCTCGGAGGTCATGCGCGCGGCGATTACCCCGTCTAGCCGGTCGTCAACCTGACCCGCTAATGTGACACTGAAGGCAATTTCGTGATCGCGCGAACGCAGACGGTAAATGATCAGCGTTTTCCCATCGAACGGCACCAACAAAGGTCTGCCGATCGTTGGTGTTACCCCGTCAAAACTGACAGAAAATTCGCTAAGATCTTTGTCGGTGGCGGTGCCTTCAAACACGATTGCGACGCAATGTGCACCGCTATCGAATTGTGTTGTCACCACTGCGGATTGATCGGTCAAGTCGCGCGCGGGCATCCAGCCAACACCCCCCTTGTTGCGACCTCCGCGCGCACGGCTTGCGCCTTCTGCGCGCACGAACCCACCGCGAACCCGCGCCAATCCCCTACCCAGATAGGCCACTTGTGTGGTCTCTAACCAACCTGAAATTTCGTGAACCTGCGACCCCTCGCCGGCCATCAAAACAAATCCGCTTGATCGCGCGGGTAATTTGACGTTTTTAGCCCCGACAGTGTTCATCGTAACACGCCCGTTCAGCCCTATGACCGCAAGACGTGTATTCCCCGAAATACTTAGATCGCCCGAGGACACAAATTGCGCTGCATTTTTTGCGCCCGGCAAATCAAAGACCGCAATCTCACCAACGTTAAGCGCGCCTTTGGTCTCGCTGTTGTCAGGCCCACGACCCCGACGACGGGTATTTGACGCAGGCGCCATAAGCATCGTTTCGACACTGCTCATGCGCGACAGTTCAGTTGCGTTGACGCGCCCTGCCGTAGTTGAAATCGGCGCGAATGAGGCCATTGTTTCGGGGATTGAACCGTTTGCCACCAGCGTTTTTCCAACCATTGACGATTGCACCTGCGCCCGCAAAAGCACTGCAGATTTGTGCGTTGCTGCGTTGATCAACGGCGGGGCAATGCGCCTAAGCCCCTTTGCCGCGCGCGTTGCATCGGTGACGCGTGTTCCAAGTTCATACACGTCTTCGGGGGCGGCACGTGTCGGCTGATACATGATGCCGCGCAGACGTACCTTGTCGAATTTTGGATCACGAATGCGAATGTCGAGGCCAGGTTTCACAACCTTTTTGCGTCCGGGTCTTGTCGATCCAACGATCCGTTCAGACAATAGACCGATACGCATTGGCACTGCGCGTTCGCGCACCCATGCACGGCGCGCGGTTGCACTTCTGTCTTCGCGTTGCCAGCCGGTTGCATAAATCGGCATCAACTTGGGATCGAGTAGTTTCAAAATGCGGCGCTGAACCTTTGCTTCGCGTACCAGACGCCGCCGGATTGATCCCGCTGAACGCAGCGGCAAAGGCTTGCGATCTCCCGGTTCAATCTGGTTTGCGGCAACGCCGCCCGTACCCAAATCCGGTACAACTGGACTAAACGATGGACGGAATTGCAAATCCGCACCTTCAGTGGCTGGAATCACGTCACCCTTTGGCACCTTTTTGTCGTCATCCGACTGCGCCACACCCCAAACACCAACTGGGAAGTTGCCGGTTTCGCGCGCCATTACTTTGATTTTAGCGAACTCGTTCAATCGTTTGATATTGGGTTTGTCATTGCGCCTTAGTTCTAACCTCATGACGCTTCCAGGAAGATCCTCACCCATAGGCGCAAGCCCAAGTGTTGGCTCAAGTGAAATTACAACGATTGCGCCTTCGCGAAAAATTCCCGTAAGTGGAATTGTACTGGTCACTGCTAAATCAAACTCGCTCATCACATCAAACGGATGGGCCGCGCTTCCGTCAGCGGTTCCCGCCTCTTCACTGTCCGTGCCCGAAGGTGGCAGCGCGCCGCGCCCGGCAATTGAACTCAGCGCCTGCGCTTGGTTTCCAGGTGCAAGCTCCAGATATTTCGCTGCGAAATCTGGCCAGCTAAGGTACAGGCGATTGGGCGCTGTGGCATCACCAAAGCTGACACTTATATCAATCGGGCCGACTTCGATCCGGGCAGTGCCGTGAAATTCTGGCCCTGCCACTTTGATTTCGGCACCCAAAGTAAAGGACAGTTTGATGGTGCCAAGGAAGGTCTTAATTCGAATTCCTGCGGAAACGCGCGCATGGGCGTCGGCCTCATAACGGAACGGATCAAAGTAGACAATCGCGTTGCCGCCAAAGCTGAGATAGGCAAATGCGGGGCCAAATGTGGCGCTTGCTTCAAACAGACCACCGGCCATAATGGCTTCTGATGTCAGGGCAAAATAGACCTCGGCCTTGACCACTATGTGGCTTGAGACGCTCCAGTTGAAACCAAGGCGCGGCACCACAGGGTACCCGTCGCGACGGAAGTTCGGATGGTAGCCCCCAAGTGTCAGAACAAACTGCCCGGCCTTATCGCCTTTGAACCAACTGACATAGGCAAAGCCGCCAGTCAGACGCGCAGTTTGGTGCAGCAGCCACGAATTGTCTGTCAATTGCGCCTGTACCCAGATTACGCCTTCTTCCGTCGAGAAACGAGCCATAAGACCCAGTTCGATCGATACCAACGCGACTTCGGGCCGTGGCAAGGCCATCCGTGCCAAACCAAAGATCGACAGCTCAAATCCCTGACCGAATTCGACGGCCACAACCGCGACCCCGTCCACCAGCGCAAACGACGTGAAACTGATGCCCGCTGCGAACCAGAACTTGCCTTTTTTGGCGGGGAATGTGTTGCGCACCTCGGCCATGTAAGCCATCAAATCGCCCGGTGGGTCGAACGACGGATCAAGGGCGCTGATCATCACAAATTCATCGAACCTGCTCATATCAGTTGGGGGTACAATATCGCGGTTGATGCCGAACCCGCCACCAATGCCGGTTAGGAAAAAGGCCGGTGGCCCGCCGAACGGACCCAGAACCGCACCAAAGGCAAAGAAGGCCGAATACGGCTCGGGGGTTTGAACCGATGCGTAACCACCGTAAATCGACAGGCCATAGGTGGCAAAGCGCGCCGACAACATGCCAACATATTCCAGATTGTCACCGGACCCGAACTTGCGCATTCCTCCGGCAAGCGTAACGCCAGACATATCGGCAGAAACCGCCAGCCCGGCCAGATCAACGGCCCATGACGATGCGGCGAAAATACCGGCATCACCGGGCGTATACCGTAACTCAAGATCGTCGACCGCGGCCTGCAATCCGGCGATTGAAATGTTGCCATCAAACAGCAGAGACAGCGATTGTAATTCGCCGTCCTCGTTCACTTGTGTGCCCAGCCCGACCTGATCGATATAAAGCGGACCAAATTGACTGCGAATGGGTAACCACCACGGGCCCTCGCCGTCACCTGCCGAGAACCCGAATGCGACGCCGCCACCGGGTTTGGTCTGAACCGAAATTGCCGGACTGAACGCAGGCGCGAGCGTTGCATCCCCTTCATTTGTTTCGGCCAAAATGCTGCCAGCGACCGCATTGCTTCCGGATTCGCCTCCGGCTCCAACGGCAACGCCAATGTCCGAAAGCTGTACCTGCACGCCGCCCAGTTTTTCTGTATTCGAGAAGTTCGCATAAATATGGAGCGCGATTGAGCCAAGCGATAGCGGCGATTCCAGCAGTGGTGCGTTGCTGCGGCCAATGCGAATACCAAGACCGTTTACCGAAAGGCTTGGGTCGAAATCCCAATCCCCTGCATCAAATTTCAACAGCCCGATGAACAACCCGTCCGATTGCTCGCCAAGAATCCAGCGGCTGTCATTTTCGATCCAGATGGCTATATCGCCGTCAACAATCGCCATTCGATCCGTCAGAGCTGCGTTGAAACCGATACGCCCGTCGATCTCATCCAGACCGATCGTAATTGCACCATCAATCGTAATTGACGGGCCGGATGCGACAATATTCTGTAACAGTTGTAGGACGCGCGCCAGTTTATTGTCCAATAAATCGGCGGTGGATTCACCGTCAAGCAATGCAACGCGGAACAGCTCTCCGTCCAAACCCGTGCCGGTTGGGGTCAGCACGACGCCTGACAACAGCCCGCGTATGGATGACCCGCCCACTTGTTCGTCCAGGACCGTATTGATTTCCGGCAGGGTCAAAAGGAACGAGCCAAGCAAGTCCACGGCGAAAACCATAATTCCTGACGCAATGGCCGTCGGACTGTTGTCACCAAACCCAAGATCAAAATATTGGGTGTTGAACTGATACTCCAGCGTGAGTTTCTGAAAAGGATCAGTATTTGTAGCCAGCCCGATCGACACAAACGGGTCTGTGACTGAATTTCCGATTTCAAGCGCAAATATCGGCCGTAAATTGATGTCGTCAGTTAACGGAATCTCTGCCGGTCCGATCTGGGTACTAAGTGCGGCAATACCAGTATCATCGAACCGCAGGGTCACATCGATTTCGTTTATGAAAGGCACGTCGGTGATCGTACATGCCAGTTCCACCCAAATCGGACTGTTGTTGAATTCAATGAATACAACAGAGCCAACCGTACCGGCATTGGTGACCTCTAATTTCAAGGAAGACGGCGTGGATACCAGCGAAATTCCGTTGGGCAACAGGTTGTCCAGACGACCTAATCCAGCACCAAGTAATGCAAGCCAGCGGGTCTCAAGCTGCGCCACCGGATCGCTGGCCCACGCGGTTAACTCGGGACCACTAAAATCGCCACCCGGTCGCAATAACAACGCGTCGCCAATATCCGCGAGCAGATGTCCGGCATCTGAATCCGTATCAACAATCGCATTCAATGCCATCGGAAGCGCCGCAGAAATACCCGCAGCGAGGATCTGCGTCAGGCTACCGGTATTCGGGAAAATTTCAAAATCAACGCCAGCATCATTGCGCAGGAATAATACAACATCGCTGCCCGCGACCGTGAGGTGAACCGCCTGGTTGCCAGCCGTGCCGCCGCTTATGCCAACGAATAGCCCAATGGCTGGCAAGACCCGCCCATCAGTGCCGATACGCAATCCGACAGAGCCGCCGAAATCTACATCTGCAGCAGGCATAAACTCTGCTGGATCAAGCATGAATTCCAGCACAAACCCGCTGTCACTGCGGGCGCGCAGCGCCAATCCTGGCGCGATTTCCCAGACACCACTGTCCCCGGCCAGCCCCACCAGCGGTTTCAGCGCATCCATTAACGCGATCACCCGATCCGCGCGAATTGTGCCGCCGTCCAGTGTGCCCAATGTGCCTTGCTGGCGCAGCCATGCCGCAGGGTCGATAAACATCAGCGGCGGGATAAAAACGCGCCCTGTATCCCCACCGGGTTGCAACAATCCAAGCGCCGTCAGTGCACCGTCTATGACCGGGCGTACATCGGAATCGAATTCCCGCAGACCATCCAAAATCCGTGACAAGCTGGTGGCGATAAGCGCTGGCAAAATGGCTTCGCCAAGCCGTAAGAAATTGGGCGCGGGCCAAAGCGACACAGTTGTCGGCAACCCGCCCAAGAATTGTGCATCCCCGTCACCCAAGTTTAGTTGCGCACTGAAATTGATAAAATCAACGGAAATATGCGTGCCGGATATAGCGCCCAATCGCAGGGACGCCGCTGATACACCCGACGGGCCAACCTGTGCAGAAATCGACCACTCATCGAATAACGGCAGACCGGTTGTCGCCGATAAATCAATACCCAACTGGCCACTTGCCGCGTCAAATGTCAGGCCGGATTGTGCACCAACCATTGTTTCAATTAGCGCCATTACCTGACTTTGCGTCGCCGGGCTTACAAGCATATCGCGCAAGCGCGCCGCTGGGTTATCCAGCCAGTTAGATAAAGAGATCGCGTCAAAATTATCGTCTTCGCTAAGAATTCCCGCGGCGCGGAACGTATCGGCGATCCAGCTTAGTGCGTCATCTGTGGACTCCGCCAGCTCTGACAAAACCCCATTCAGCAGCTGTTGGATTTCAGCCTGCGTAGGCGGCGCCAGCCCTTCGATGCCCAGATCGTCAGGCAACAAATCGGGTGACAGCACCAGCCGCGGATAGCGGCGGTCGTGAATGCGCACCCCGTGCAAGATCACCCGACATGAATTACGCACCGGATCGGGGCTGGTGCCAAGCGTTAGCTGGACATCGATTTCAAGTGTGCGGAGTTCCAAGTCAAGTGGGGTCGCGGCGGAACTTGGCCCACCAATCAACCAGCCATCACTGTGAAACAGCTCCAACGCGGCGGCGAATGCGTGTGCAGCACGTGGCTCGATTGCCGGATTGGCAATTGTTGCGTCTATATCTACACCGATAATTTCGGCCAATATATGCCCGCGCGATTGTAATCCGCTAACACTTGGTGCCGTCGACAATGGCAACCAGACTCCGAGCGAGGCAGATTCAATCGACTGCAATTCCCGGGCCACATCGCGTACCTGCGCATGCAGACTAAGACCCGCAGCCACTGCGGCAGTCAGCGCGCGCTGAATAGCGTTTTCATCGAATACGCCGTAAACCAAATGCAAATCCAGATCGGCGCGCAGATCACCAGTCCAACCAGCGGGTAAAGCGACCTCAGTCACTGCGTCAAAAGCGCGTGACAGATTGGATTCCAGTAGGTCCCGTATCCGCGCAAGATCAGCGTCGTCGGGCTCGCCCGGGTCAACCTCAGGCAAGAATTCCGCCACGCGGCGCAGCATTTCTGCGGCTACGGGTGACAATGTTTCGGGCACCTGGGTTGGCGTCACAGGCAAGCCGAGCGTCACCAGACTATCCAGCCCGCTGCCCATTTCCTGCAACGCAAGCCAGCTTGCATGTCCCGCGCTTGCGTCGGCAATTACGGTGGTTTCGGCGCGGGCGCGGATCAACGACAGGCCATGGGTTAACCTCGCGACCTGTCCGCGAATGCCATCGGGATCGCCAGATGCAAGTGCTGCATCACTGCGCGGTGCAAGTAAAATATGCCAGGTACCCACCTGGTTTGGCAGCGGGGTAAAGGCAAGCGGATCGCGTCCGGCTTCGCGCATATCCAACACACGAAGCGGGTCAAGTGCTGCGTCTATAGTTGCGCTCGCGGGCAACACTCGGATGTTAACCTGCGTCGCCGGAGCCGCGCCTAGAATTTGTTCAAGATCAAACCCGTCGGCCATTACTGACGCGCTCTGGTTTTCGATCAAATGTATGGTCGCGCCC
The DNA here is from genome assembly GCA_964514925.1 of uncultured Marinosulfonomonas sp. Lineage (GTDB taxonomy): Bacteria > Pseudomonadota > Alphaproteobacteria > Rhodobacterales > Rhodobacteraceae > NVTR01. Next base: position 4,902 of record CAZETX010000001.1, on the reverse strand, counting down.
GGCACCGGAATCGCCATTTCAGGTGGGCGTACCAAACCGTCACTACCCGACCAGTAATCAATCAGATCGCTTAATCCGTCGACAAGACCGTCACGATCCAAACCAGCGTTAAACGATCCGGCAATATCGGGAAATTCGCTGAATATCGCGTTGGCCAGCTTGCCAGCATCCAGGCCTTCTTCGTCGGGGCTCCATTGCCGAAGCGGCTGCGAATCCAGCGCGTCCGGAATTGGCAGTGGGGCTTCTGGTTGCCGCCAAATTGCAATCGCCGGAATCCCTGCGCCAGCGTTTAGCGAAATGTGCCAAGGATTACGAATTGTACCTTCGCCCTCAACGTGTACTCTGACGTCAGAACGGCCCGACAGGAACCGCGCCAGCGGCTGCACTTGTTCGGCAACGTTATGATATCCGTCGGCCAACAATCTGGCCAGCCAGTTCCGAAGCTCGGACTCTGCATCGTCAATCAGACCCGCAAGTCGTAACCGGTGCCGTTGTGGCCCGCCCAGAACAGGCACACGCCGCCGCCAGCCAAGCGCGTCAACCAGATCATTCAATACATCGACATCCACCTGACGTGCTAGGAAAGAAACCAGCCTTTCAATTGTATCCCAGTCTTCTTTTTCAAAACGCTCGAGGATATCATCGAAACTGCCTGAGAAATCGGGGATATCGATGGGTTCATTTATTTGATCAATGAACACCTTAAGGTTCGGCGCGGAATGGCCGATATGCAGACCGGTTTCTGCGAACCAAAGCGCTTCCAGTCCAAGATGATCCATCTCAATGCGAAGCCCACCGTGATCCATGAACAGCGGCCCGCCACCGCGCGCACGGCCGAAGGCCCGCACCGAAATTTCAGGCAGGAAACCAACCCCGCCTGTGTCCAGATCGATCGCGACAAACGCCGCCCGCACGCGGGTTTCAACCACCGTGCATCGCTGGCCAAGCGTATCGACCTGTTTTACAAATCCCAATCCGATCAGCAGCTTTCCGCTCGCATCGCGCCACACCAAAACTTGCAAGCCGGCAAGTAACGGTAGGCTCCAGGGGGATGCGTCAGTACCGTCACCAGTAACCACATCTGGCGTTGTGTCACCGCTGATCAGAATGCGAAGCTCAGCCAGTACTTTGGTCACATCGCCTGCGTGGTTATTTAAAACGTTCAACCAGTGCGTCCGCAGTTGTCCGATGGGATCACCGAGAAATTCCAACAAGTCGATGCTTGGATATCCGGGTGCTGCTCCGGTCGGTTCCGCCCATCCAAGTGCCACCGCAATCAGGTCTCCGGCGGGGCCAAGATCGCCCAAAAGGTCACTAAGGGCATCGGTTACCAGCCCAGCAGCCGTGGCAGCCAACGCATCCGGATTGGTCAGATCAAGGCGCGGATGGGTTGTTGAAAACAACACAGCGTTCAACACTTCGATCACAAGAACCGGCTGACGCGCCTCGTTCAAACCAAAGCCAACGACCAGCGTTTCAACGGAAACATCCGGCATAACCAGTCCCGACAGATCAACCCGAACCTCGGCGCGCAGTGACGGCACGGCAACAGCCGTTCCGGTGCCCAGGTCAATGCGCATAACCTCGGCGCGAATCGCGGCTTCGACGGGGCCGTTTACCAACCCGAATGCGGCGGAAATGGTGACGACCGGATTTCCTGAAACGCCAGTGATAGCGCGCATACCCAGCCGCAGATCGGTCGAACCAACGGTCAATACGATATCGTCGTTGTCCAAAATTGCTTGTTGACCAAGCAGATCGGCAAGCGCCTGCATCCACGCCGTGCGTTTTGAAGACGTCCCCAACGCGTCGCCCAACCAATCACCAAGTGCATCAACACCGCGCGTAAATATTTCCTCGATTGGAAAGTTCGGAATCTCCGGGTCGTTCGCCAGACCAAACAAACGGGCGAAAGCGCGAATTTGCACCTCGGCATCGGTCCCGACCTGCGCCTGTATCAAGCCGATGATCAGCTCAAATCCGGCGTCGCGCAATGCATCAGGGTCGCTCAGCGACAGGTTCAAATCACGCGGGCTCAACTCACCGGGTAGTTGCAGGCCACTTAACATCAAGCCCACTTGCGGATCACCGTCCGAGCCAGCCGTTGGAATTGAAATCCGTAAACCCACGCCCTGTAGGCCGGGTTGGCCGGGCGCGGCTGGGGCATTTGCAATGGTAATTTCGCTGGACAGAACCACATAACCACCGCTTTGCCCAAAAAGGCTGGGTGGGTGCAGTGTTCCAATTTTTGGCGCACGAAACAGCGGAAACATCAGCGATGAACGACTTTGCGTGAGCGGCGCGCCGGTTGCAAATCGCACGCCGACAAACAGATGCACTTCATCCGCCGGTGCGTCATCCACCACAATGAAAAACGAAACGCTAGAGCCACCTTCGATTGTCTCGGAAAACAATTCAATCCACAGACGGTTTTCGCTGTCGCGCTCGGTTTGACCATTGCGCACCGCGGCCACAAATTCCAACAAGGCCGCGCGCTGGCCGTCGTCGGCGATCATCTTGCTTAGATATTCTTTGGGGTTTTCGACCCAACTACCATTAAAGTTGCCGTCCTCTTTGATCAGACCCAATGCGCGCAAAAGCGCAGTTGTGTCGCCAAAATCATCGGGGGAAAACGCACTCATTGGAGGTCCCCTTTAAATACAAACCGTGCTTGGGTTTCGACGGTGAAACTGCCACGTCGCGCCACCAATGCCCTTGGCATCAGCCGCATATTCTGCACATCACGCCCCGAAGCCCCGGCTAAACTCTCGGATGTGCGCATTAACGCGCTATGCGCCAGCGCGATCAGCGGATCGCCCCAAATGCGCGCAACCAACGCGTTGCCAGCGGGGCGATCAGCAGTAGCCACTACCAATCCACTGACACGCTTTACACTGCCAACTGAAAACGGAACGCGCATGGTGGTGCGCAATCCGTCGGCTTCAACCCGGATTTCAACCTGCACGCGGCCCTCAGTTACGAAGGCTTTCATTTTTGCCGGATGAACCACCAGCTGGTTGACACCGTCGTCCCAGATTATGCTGGCCTGATTGTCGGATAACTGCACCGCCGCAAGCCGCAGCAATTGGGTCAGCGCCGAGGTTGTTACCGGCAGGTCCGCCCCCTTTTTTCCCGTCGGGATGGGGGTCCTGGGCAACGCCTTGGGGGTTTTTTCGCGCAATGCGTCCATCACGATGCCAGTGACGAAATCCAACCGATTATCACTCACAGGACCTGGGCGTTTAAGAGCATCACTTACCAGGTCTGACAGTTCTTTGGGTTTAACAACCGTACCGCTGAAATCACGTATCCGGTCGCGTACATCTATCGGATTTCGGATGATCACCAGATCATCGGGGTCAACATCGCGCAGATCTTCGGCCAGATCGAGCATGCGTTCTAACCGCTTGCGATCCGCATCGGACAAGTCCCGCATATCGGACAGGTCCCGCAATCGCGACCCAAGTGTTATCGAACGGAAATCTCTGCCGGTCAGGTCGGTATTTAACCGTCCAGTTCTCGTGCGTGATGTCGGACGCCGTACCATATACAACTCCCTCGCCGGGCGGGTTCAGGGCAATTATACTATTAGGGTAAGCGTAAAACGCTACGTTACCCCCCCGGCAGCAGACACATTGGTTACTTTTTGAATGCGCGTAAAACAGCGTTTATGCCGAACCCTAGCACCAACCATGTGACAATGAACCCGACCAACTCAAGTGCGAAACTACCCCACTTAAAGTAAACCTGGGCGATGATCAGAGCAACTAAGAATGGGAAAAACTCGCGTTCAAGCAAATGTTTAACAGAGTGTGAACTGAACAATGAAAACATAGTTATGTTCCTTCCAAATATCCAAATTGCAATTGTTTAAAAACTTTAATCTATAGACCTTCAGTGAAGACGCCCCAGGGCTAATACGTCAAGCACAGAATTTCCCTTCGGGAAGTGGACGCCAGATTAACGAACTTTTACCGTGTAATAGCGAAATCCGTTTTGGCGCTAAAATCAGTTCAAAATGATCTCGGGTAAGGCCAATTGCCGATTTTGCCACATTTTTCGATGATCTCTCACGAACAAAATATTGTGCGCGGCTTCTCGCCTCTTGTTGGATTACCGGAAATTCCTGTTCCAGCATTTTGCAATCTGACGCCAGGGGAGGCCAAGAATTAACGGCTTATCGATTCGATCAACAGGCATGGTATTGTCTGGCCGGGCATCGTCAGCCATGGAACCGTTCGCTTTTGGGTGATAAAATTCGACCACCAGTATGCCAAATTGATCCGACGATACCGCCAAACAGTTGGTGAAAATGGCATTTGGATGAAATCGTGATCAGCATCCGCGGCAATAGTCATTGGCTGTGGCGCGTTGGATCAGATTGGCACTTTATTGGAAATACTTGTGCAAAGCTGCCGGTATACGCAAGCCACCAAACGTTTCTTGCGTAAACTAATGAAGAAATTCGGAGGGCCAAAGATGATGATCACCCCCTCTTGTGACATTGCATTCGCAATGCACTGACGGGCAATGGGTAAGTTGCGTTCCAACGGCGCTGCCAAACGCGTCCTGGTTCCTGGCCTGGAACATCGCAGCCACAAGGGCTTGAACAATCAAGCCGAGGTTTCACACAAACCAATTTGAAGGCGAGAACGTGTCATGGGGCGTTTTAAATCAACCCGGCATGCACACCTGTTTCTCTCCGAACACGATCAAACTAACGTTCTTTTTCGGCCCGGTTTTAGCCAGGCCAGATAACTTGACGAAACCCTTCTGGCAGCTGTTCTATGGCAAGGCCAAGTACAGCCGCGGGTTTGTCTGAGCTACGCAGTGATCAGAAGTTCAGCGACGCGCCACCGATATCACCATCCGACAGTGTCGGTTTACCCAGATCATTTTTGA